>CAIMVG010000020.1 GCA_903844845.1 uncultured Dehalococcoidia bacterium
AACTGAATTATCTCTAGGCGTTTTTCGATGGTAGTACGTTTGGGATTGTCGAGAACATCATTGACGTAATGCATGAAGCGAATATACCCGCTTCGGTAATAACTTTCTAGGTAGATCTGCTTCAATCGGACTCCCTGTCTTCACCCCCCAGAGAGTCCAATATGTTTCTGAACTTTTTCATCTTGTGGATAGGCCTTGATTTCGAAAGGGACAGCACGCTTGCAAGCGTGAAATAAAGAACATAAGCGCCATGCACATTAGATTGGGGTTCAGACCCCGGAAATACTTTTAATATGCTGGCGGAATTGGTATTATACACTGGCTATTTGTTTTATTTTTTTGAGACGATGTGATGAAAGCCGTAATTCTGGTGGGCGGTCTGGGTACCAGGCTTCGACCTCTCACGTATAACACTCCAAAATCCCTGGTACCCGTGCTGAACAAGCCTTTCCTTGAGCACGTCCTGCTCAAACTGAAACAGCACGGCGTCGGGGAGATTGTGCTGGCGTTGAGCCACCTGGCGCCTCTCATCGAAGAGTGTTTCGGCGACGGGCGGCGCCTTGGGCTCGATATAAGTTATGTCACCGAGAAATCTGCCATGGGGACTGCAGGCGCGGTAAAAAACGCGGCAGAAATGGTATCCGACACCTTTTTCGTGCTCAACGGCGATATTTTTTCCGACCTTGATCTCAGCGCGATGCTAAGATTTCACAAGCAACACAGGGCAAAAGTTACCATCGCGCTGACTCCTGTGGACGACCCGACCCGTTATGGGTTGATTGAAACCGACGGCTATCAACGGGTTACGCGCTTTCTTGAAAAACCGCGCCCGGAAGAGGTAACCACTAATCTGATAAATGCGGGAACATATCTTATGGAACCCGATGTGCTCGGCAAAATCCCGGCCCTTGAAGAACACAGTTTTGAAAGGCAGCTCTTTCCTTCGATGTTAAAGGCAGGGGACGCGGTTTTTGCCTTCCCGTCTTCAGGCTACTGGATAGACATTGGCAACCCGGAAAAATACAAACAACTCAATTTCGATCTATTATCTGGCAAGGGTGGGCAATACGGCTTCAACCGCGGCGACCAGATTGCTCTAGGTCACGGCAGCCACATCCATCCGACCGCCAGGTTAAAGGGGCCATTGATGGTGGGCGATAACTGTACCATCGGGAAAGATGTTATCATCACAGGCCCGACCATCATCGGACCGGATTGCCGGATTGAGGCAGGGGCAACCATTTCCGATTCCATCCTTTGGCAAAAGGTGACGATCGGAGGCGGTTGCAGCTTTATCTCAAGTATCGCAGCAAGGGGATGCCGGCTTGAGGAATCGAGCCAGGCCCACGGGGCTGTCCTGGGGGACAATGTAACAGTGTCTCAGGGGTACGTGTTAAAGCCCGGCGAAAGCGTCGAACCGGGAGTAACCAAGGGGTAGTACAGAATAATTTTGCAGGAGGGATCTATGCCTACCATCGACAAAAGCGGGGAAAAACGCAATCTGCCTACCAATAACTATTTTTGGCCGTTAAAAAGATATCTCGACATGTATAAAAAATCCCTGGATGACCCTGAGGGTTTCTGGGGAGAACAAGCCAAGCTTCTCGATTGGGACAAACCCTGGGACAAGGTACTGGACTGGAAACCGCCATATGCGCGCTGGTTCGTGGGAGGACGTTTGAATGTCTCGACACAGTGCGTTGACCGGCATGCGAAGACGTGGCGTAAAAACAAGGTGGCCATATACTGGGAAGGCGAAACCGGCGATACAAGGACGCTCAGTTATGCCGATCTCTATCACGAAGTCAACCGCTTCGCTTTTGCATTGAAAAAGCTCGGGGTCAAAAAAGGCGACCGCATCGTCATCTATCTTCCCATGATTCCCGAACTGACGATAGCCATGCTGGCCTGTGCCCGTCTCGGTGCCATCCATTGTGTGGTATTTTCGGGTTTCAGCGCGCAGGCTATCGCCGACCGCGTCAATGATTCCAATGCCAAAGTCATCATCACCGCCAACGGGGGTTATCGCCGTGGCAAGATACTGCCGCTTAAAGAGATAGTCGACGAAGCGGTTAAACTGAGCCCGGGCATCGAAAAAGTCCTGGTGGTGAAATATACCGGGCACGAAGCGGCGTTCGACGCAAAAACAGATGTCTGGCTTTCCGACCTTATGGACGGAGCCGGCATCCATGTCGAACCCGAATCGATGGAGGCTACCGATCCGCTCTTCATCCTTTACACATCGGGTACAACCGGCAAACCCAAAGGCATATTGCACGGCACTGCGGGATACCTGCTGTATGCGGCTAAAACCCTTCAGTGGGCTTTCAATCCCAAGGATGATTCGATATGGTGGTGCACTGCGGACGCCGGCTGGATTACCGGTCACAGTTATGTAGTTTATGCGCCTCTCGCGCTGGGCCTCACCTCCGTCATTTATGAAGGGGCCCCGGACTTCCCAGCCATCGACCGCTGGTGGCATATCATTGAAAAATACGGCGTCACCATATTCTATACGTCGCCCACCGCGATACGTATGTTCATGCGCAATGGAGAAGACTGGCTCGCCAAACACGACCTTTCCTCGCTTCAGGTGCTCGGTAGCGTGGGCGAAGCCATCAATCCCGAAGCATGGGAATGGTACTATAAATTCGTCGGCGCGGAGAATTGCCCGATCGTGGACACCTGGTGGCAAACCGAGACCGGCGGATTCATGATTTCACCCTGCGTGGGTATCCAGTCTTACCCCCTGAAGCCGGGTTCCGCAACCTTGCCCATGCCCGGTGTCGACCCGGTGGTACTGGATGCTGACGGTAAAGAAAACTGCCCTAATACCACAGGGTTTATCGCCATCCGCAAACCCTGGCCGGGAATGCTGCTTGATGTTTACGGCAACCCCGACATTTACCAGAAAACCTACTGGTCCCGCTTCCCCGGCTTCTACGCTCCCGGGGACTATTCCATGAAAGACGACGACGGATACTGGTGGTTACTCGGCAGGGCGGACGAAGTGATCAAGGTCTCAGGCCACCGCATCAGCACAGCCGAACTCGAGCATGCGGTCGTGGGGCATACCGCGGTGGCTGAAGCCGCCGCCACCTCGAAACCCGACGAAGTCAAAGGAGAAGCAATCGTGCTTTTCGTGATCCTTCGCAAGGGCCAGACACCGTCCGTGGAACTCAAGAAAGAACTGGTCAAACATCTCAGGACCGCTATCGGCACCGTGGCGACCCCCGAGGAAGTTCTTTTTGTAGACAAACTGCCCAAAACCCGCAGCGGCAAAATCATGCGCAGGGTACTCAAAGCGGTCGCTGCCGGGGCAAGCATCGGCGACGTCACGACTCTGGACGACCAGACCTCAGTGGCAGAGGCCCTTCAGGCTTACGAAGATCTGAAGGCGGCCGCAGCCAAGTCTTTGCACCACAAAGAGTAGCGATTCCGGCTTTTCGAAACGGAGGGAGGGATGTAAGTCCCTCCCTCCGTTTATTTGAGGGCAAAATCAGGCATATGATACAATGGACATCATAAGGAAAATGTTATGTTAGATAGATTGGCCCAACTGGAAAAACGTTTTAACGATATAGAACTGGAAATGGCAAATCCGGACATAGTATCGAACGTAAAACGTTTGCAGGAACTGGCACAGGAACGATCCGGCATCCAGGATGTCGTGACGCTGTACAGGCAATACAAATCGACCGAAAAGCAGATGGAAGAAGCCCGCGCCATGCTTGATACAGAAACCGACGAAGAGATGCGCGGCATGGCAAAACAAGAACTGATGTCCCTTCAAACAAACCTCGAATCACTTCTGGCATCGCTTAAAACCGCTCTTCTTCCCAGGGACCCCAACGACGACCGTGACGTGATCGTTGAAATCAGGGCGGGCGCAGGAGGCGACGAGGCAGGCCTTTTCGCCGGTGAACTCTTCCGCATGTACAGCCGGTATGCGCTGACCCGCGGATGGAACATCGAAGTCATAGACCGCAATGAATCCGCCATCGGCAGTATCAAGGAAATAATATTTGAAGTCAAAGGCAAAGGCGCTTTTTCACGTTTCAAATACGAGCGGGGAGTGCACCGGGTCCAACGCGTCCCCAGCACCGAATCAGGCGGCCGCATCCATACTTCCACGGCCACGGTAGCCGTTCTGCCCGAGGCCAAGGACGTGGAGGTGGATGTGAACCCCGGAGACCTCCGCATCGACATTTTTCACAGCGGTGGCGCCGGGGGACAGAACGTCAACAAAGTATCGACCGCGGTACGGCTGACCCACCTCCCGACCGGACTGGTGGTCGTATGCCAGGATGAGCGCTCCCAATTGCGTAACCGTCAAAAAGCCATGGCTGTGTTGAAAACCAGGCTTCTCGATGCCGAGCGAACGCGCCAGGAAGGCGAAATCAGCGCGGAACGGCGCGGCCAGGTTGGCACCGGCGAGAGGTCTGAAAAAATCCGCACCTACAATTTCCCGCAGGACCGGGTGACCGATCACCGGATCGGGATAACGATGCACAACCTGCCGAAAATCATGGAGGGCGGCCTCGACGACCTGATTGACGCAGTAGCTGCCAGCGAACAGGCCAAGGCTCTCGAATCCGAACTGGTATGAAAATAAAAGACGTCCTCGGAGCCGTCCGCGGGCGCCTCGATTCTGCCGGAATAGAAGAAGCGTGGCTGGAAGCCGAACTTCTCTTGCGGCACGCACTTTGCCTGGGCTCCGTAGGTCTGTTTCTCGAACACGACGAAGAACTGGGCCCCTCTCAGGTAAAATTGATCAGCCTGCTGGTGGACCGGCGGGTCTCGGGGGAACCGGTCGCTTACATCACAGGCAAGCGCGAGTTTTACGGCAGAGAATTCCATGTCAATCCCCATGTCCTTATCCCGAGACCTGAAACCGAGCACCTCGTAGAAAAGGCGCTGGAAATCGTTTCCCTGATAAAATATCCGGTCGTCGCAGATATCGGAACAGGCAGCGGGGCAATCGCGGTCAGCCTCGCCGCGGAAGTGCCGGATGCCCGCGTTTTTGCCGTCGATATCTCGGACCCCGCCATCGATACTGCGAGGTTGAACGCCAGGCGCCAGGGAGTCGAGTCCAGCATCACCTTTCTTTACGGCGATCTGGCGGAGCCCTTGCCCGGACCGGTGGATGTCCTGATAGCCAACCTGCCTTATGTCAATTCAGCCGATTGTGTTGCCAGTCCTGAACCTCAACTGGCGCTTGACGGAGGGATTGGCGGGCTCGATGCCATCGAACGCCTCTGTAACAGCCTGGAGGGCAAATTAAGGCTGGGCGGATGGGTACTCCTTGAGATTGGTCAGGGTCAGGCAGAAACCGTACAACGCCTGTTAAGGGAAGCCTTGCCGGATGCGCGGGTAGGAACGATTAAAGATCTCGCCGGGATTGATCGGGTAGTGTGGGGTCAAACCGGCTGAGATTTTCTTTACGAATTTGAGGTAAACACAAATCCAGCCTGATGATAATAAATTACATCTCCGCTGTGACCAAGACGAAGGTAACAAAAAATGGGGGCGGTTTCAACCGCCCCCATTCGACGTTTGTTGACCGGGTTCCTATTTGACCTCTTCTTTTTCCTTTTCGGCCAGGCGGTCGGCTATGATCTTCTGCGTGATGTGGGCAGGGACTTCCTTGTAATGGCTGATTTCCATGGTATACGTCCCGCGGCCCTGGGTGATGGATTTAAGGTCCGTTGCGTAATGCAGCACCTCGGCCATCGGCGCTTCAGCATCTATTTCGTTGATGGGGCCGTTCGGATTCATCCCCATCACGTGGGCCCGCTTGGTATTGAGATCGCTCAAAATGTCGCCGGTGAAATCGTTCGGGACAGTGATCTTCATGGTGACGATAGGCTCGAGCAGGATGGGTTTGGCGTCCTGCATACCTTGCTTAAGCGCGCCTGCCCCTGCTATCTTGAAGCACATTTCCGAGGAATCGACGGGGTGGTAGCTGCCGTCGACGACGATCGCCTTCAATCCTACGACTGGAAAGCCCGCGAGCGCCCCTTCTTTCAAACCTTCGAGGACACCTTTTTCCACTGCGGGTATGTAATTCTTGGGAACCGCCCCTCCTACGACCTTGTTTTCGAAAACGTTTTCGGCTCCGCGCGGCAGCGGAACCAGTTCCAGCACCACGTGGCCGAACTGCCCGTGGCCGCCGCTCTGTTTCTTGTGCCTGTACTCGGACCTGGTGCCGGTGGTGATGCTTTCGCGGTAGGGCACTTTCGGCGGGGTGAGATCCACGCCTACTCCGAATTTACGCAGCATCTTTTCCCCGGCAACCGCTAATTGGGTGTCCCCCATGCCCGAAATGATCGTTTCGGCCGTATCGTGGTCACGGTGTATGTGCAGGGTAAGATCTTCTTCAGCCAGGCGGGAAAGGGCAGCCCCCATCTTGTCCAGGTCGGCTTTGGTTTTGGGATGCACTGCAGCGCTGTAAACCGGCTTGGGGAAAGTCAGGGGTGCGAGTTTTACGGGTTTGTCCTGAGTGCCAAGCGTGTCCCCGGTGACCGTGGCATTAAGCTTGGCGACAGCGCCGATATCTCCGGCATCGACCTTGACCACCGCTTCCTGGGTTTTGCCCCTGATGGTGAATAGCTGACCGACACGTTCCTCGGCATTCTGGTTGACGTTCCAAAGATGCGTGTTGCTTTCGAGGGTGCCGCAATACACGCGGAAATATGTGAGCTTTCCCACATAAGGGTCAGCCGTGGTCTTGAAAACAAGGGCCGCAAGCGGGGCGCTAGAGACCGGCTGGGCTTCTTTCACCTTTGAGTCCTCAGCTAATGCAACTTTGCGCTGAAGCGGCGACGGCAGGTAAGTCTCTATGGCGTCCAGCAGCTGGGTGATGCCGATCCCCTGGAGAGCTGAACCTGTGAGGACGGGGATGAGTTTTCTGGCAGGGACCGCCTGTTGGATGCCCTTCTTCAGTTCGGCCTCGCTGAGTTCATCCCCTCCAAGGTATTTCTCCATGAGCCCGTCATCCGTTTCAACCACAGCTTCGATCATTTTAGTTCTCAAAGATTTGGCCTGGTCCATCAACTCAGCAGGGATAGGGCCTGCCTTTGCCGGGGTACCCGTATAAGCTTTCATCGAGATAAGATCGATGATACCGGTAAAACTTGTGTGGGTGCCGATCGGCATTTGAAGAGGAACGCAACGGCCGCCGAACCTGGCCTGAAACTCCTCGGCGGTTTTCATGAAATTGGCGTTTTCCCGGTCCATTTTATTTACGAATATAATGCGGGACTGTCCGGTCTCATGGCTTAAATTCCAGGTTAGTTCCGTACCGACTTCGAGCCCTGAGGCGGCGGAGGCCACCATAACGGCGCCCTCTGTGACCCTTATTCCGGCTTTGACCTCACCTACGAAGTCTAAATATCCGGGGGTGTCGAGGAGATTGATTTTGGTTTCATGCCACTCGAATGGAAGCAGCGAGAGGTTGATGCTGATGTGGTGTTTGATCTCGTCGGGATCATAGTCTGATGTCGTGTTGCCGGCTTCGATCTTCCCGAGGCGATTGATGGTACCGGTATTGAAAAGGATAGCTTCGGCCAATGTCGTTTTTCCGGCGCCGCTATGGGATAGGAGAACGACATTCCTCAGATGCTCTGGAGAGAACTGTTTCATCTAACAACCTCTCTTTGCTAGTTCTTAGCTTTGTTTATTAGTCTAAACAGGCACTGCCTGATCAGCCACAATTTACTTAGCCAACGCCTAACCTGTTGTCTTTACCCTCTTCATCGCCGGATGCCCTGAATGCATGATGACCGCGCGACCGGGGTCGAGTTGAACGGATAAATTTAGTCTTTGCCGGATATTCCGCTATTTGAGGAAAAACCACAGCACGAGGAGCAATAAAACTACAAAAGCGGAGAACAAAGCTATGCGTTTTAGTTCATAGGGAAGTTCCGCAAATCTCACAGCCGCGGGCTCCTGGTTCACAGGTGTTTTAAAACCGGCAAGTTTTACCGGGGTTGCCGCAACCGCCGGTTTAACCTGGGGCGCCTGGGCAGCCGGTTTAACCGCTGCAGCCGGCTTATGCGAACGGCTTTTTTTACTCTGGTGTATATTCCTGTGGGCCATCTAGAATCCTTTCACTGGATAGTTTTTTTCGCTGGTTATCCCGCGCCGGCCTGTCTCGCCCTCGGATGGGCCTTGTCATAGGCCTGGCGGATGTGGTCCGACGTTAGGTGAGTGTATATCTGGGTTGTGGAAATGTTGGCGTGGCCCAGCAGTTCCTGGACCGAACGCAGATCCGCCCCCCCGTTAAGCATGTGAGTGGCGAAGCTGTGGCGAAGGGTGTGCGGTTTGACCTGTTTCTCAAGCCCTATGACCTTCGCGTAACCTTTCAGGATCTGCCAGAGGCCCTGGCGCGTCAACCGGTCTCCGCGCTGATTGACAAAAAGGGCTTTCTCGTCCGTCGAGTGGACGAACTGGGGGCGAACTTCTTTTGTGTAAATCTCAACTGACTGCGCCGCCTGGGGATACACGGGCACCATGCGTTCTTTTTTCCCTTTACCGAAAGGCCTTACAAAACCGTTTTTGGTATCGATGTCTCCCAGGTTAAGACCGACAAGTTCACTGACCCTCATCCCGCTGGCATAAAGCAGCTCCAGCATGGCCCGGTCGCGCTTGGCTTCCGGGGCCTGGCTTTTAGCCGGCTGGTCTATCAATAACCGCACCTGACTCACAGTTAACGTATCCGGCAGGGCCTTGCCAACCTTCGGCGAGCTTATGTTGGCCATGGGATCGGCTTTGATCTTGCCTTCGGCGATAAGAAATCCGAAGAATGATTTGGCGGCCGCCACTTTGCGGGCCACCGTGGTAACTGCATATCCCCGTTCTTTGAGGTTGAGCAGGTAGCTCAGCATCTCGGGACGGTCGAAAGCATTCCAGGTCAGCCTTTTGCCATTTTTTGAGGCTGTATCTTCGGCAAAAGTAGCCAGTTGATTAAGATCGTTGGCATATGCCGAGGTAGTATTGGTCGAAAAACCTTTCTCCACTCGGAGGTAGTTCAAAAAGCTGTCAATATCCTCTCTCACGCGTCACCTCTCTCCGAATTGCATCTATTTTAACATAACACAAAGATAATGCAAGCGGCATTTGGCCGCGATTATTTATGGTCCCGGTAAAATTTTGCATCGGCTCCAGATCTGCCTTAACCCCTCCCCCGAACGTTTGGGGAAAGTCGCTTACATGTTCCGAACGGCCGTAAAATTGATAGATCCATCAAGAAACTAACATCTTATGCTCAGGCGTCGTTATAGTGATTGTATTTGACGCCCAGATTTCTTTGGGCGATACTTGAATCATCTAACGGAGGTAACTATGGCTGGTAAAGAGGTTGAGAACAAAGCCGAAAAAGCGATAGCTGAACAAGCCCTCGTCCGGAGGGCAAAGATATTGACCAAACCGCTCCCCCAGATTCTGGACGAGATGGACACCAATATCGAGGCGGCCGCCGAGGCCGCGCGCAAAGCCGAAGCGGCCGCTAAAAGCGCGAATGCCGCAGCCGGAGCGGCCACCAAAGCTTCAGATGAGGCCAAAAGGGCGGGCCAGGAAGCTGCCGACACGGCCACCCGGGCAGCTCGCGACGCGGCCGGCAAAGCGGAAAAAACCGCTAAAGCCGCCATCGAGGTGTCGGAAAGAGCGGTGGTGAGGGCCGACGAATCTGAACAAGCCGCTAAAAATGCCATCGAGATATTCAAACAACTCGTCGCCGAGGCCAGCCAGAAGGCTGATGAAGTACGCAGGGCGGGCGACCTGGCTTCCGACCGGGCAACCCGGGCGGCTGCCGAGATAGCTGCCTTCGGTTCTTACACGGTTGAAGCTGTGAAGCAGATGACGGAACTTTCCAACAGGTTGATGGCAGACATACAGGCCAAAGCCGACGAAACCGGGGCCCGCATCAAGGGGTTGCAATCTGCCACCCAGCCGGCGCCGACCGCGGTTAAAAAGGAAACCAAACCGGGCAAAAAGTAAATACCGGGATTCTTTAAGCAGGCGGGGATGGGCTCCCCGCCTGTTTTTTATTCCCCTGTTTTTTCCATCTCCAGGGGGCAAGTCCTCCACACGCCGTTTACATCGGGCAAGGCCAGCACCATGCCGGCAAGCTCGTCACGCCCGCCGCGCGCGAAATGCCACCAGTGTGTAAAAAGAGGGGGTATCCCTCTGGTACGGAAAACTAACTCCTGCATCGGGCCAAAAGTCTGGACACTCAGCCCCGGCCATTCTTTAAACCCGCCGGAGGTTTCGGGGATACGGACCGTTACATCCTTTTCTTCCCAGTTGATTTCGAGCTCAACAAGAGATTCATGGTCAGCCCCGGGCATATGCGCTTTCCCTTTGAAATATTCCACGTCAGTGCTCCCCTAACGGTTTGCGGGCGATGATGCTGGCGATGGCCTTGCGGGGTTCGATGATCCCTTCGCGATACCTGAGTATGCGGTATTCACAGAACATATTCAGGAGTTCCCCGGGCTTCAACAGGTGTTCCGGATTTTTAGGGCGGCCCCATTCCGCCTGGTCGCTGTTGTAGGTTTCACAAACGACGATGCCGCCCGGCCGGAGGCCGTGTTTTATCTCGGGGATGAGCGGACGGTGCAGATAATAAAAGCAGATGATTACGTCATATCGGTCGGCGGGTATCCTGAAGCCGGTCTCGAGATCGGCAACGCTTGTTTTGATATTGACTTTTTCGCCGGAAGCCAGTTCTTGAGCTTTCGAAACAGCCTCTGGCGAGATGTCGATGCCCTCGACATCGAATCCTTCCCGTGCCAGGTATACGGAATTGCGTCCTGACCCCATCGCCAGGTCGAGGACGCGTCCTTTCGGCAACAATTTCAGGTTCGCCACCAGAAAAGCGGCAGGGGTGAGGCTGTTGTGCATGGTTGCGCGTCGCATAATCATATTAAACTAGCATCTGCTCCAGTATGTTGCAAGCCGCACATCTGGTTCCGGGAACCGCAGGTAACGCGCACTTATGATAATATATATTTATCATTATGTCCGCTTCCAAGAACGATACCCCGCTGCTGGTCCGCGCCAAACAGCTTCCTACCGACCCCGGCGTTTATATAATGAAAAACGCCGCGGGCAAGGTGATCTACGTCGGCAAAGCGGTCAATCTGCGCAACCGCGTCAAAAGCTATTTCATGAAAACGGGCCACGACCCGAAAACCGAGCAGTTGGTGGCCAACGTAACAGACTTTGAATTTTTCATAGTGGCTTCGGAAGAAGAAGCGCTGATCCTCGAACTTAACCTGGTAAAAAAATTCCGCCCTCATTTCAACATACGGCTCAAAGACGACAAAGGTTTTCCGTATCTTAAAATAGACCTAACCGAAGAGTGGCCCAGGGTACAGGTAGTCAGGCACATCGCATCGGACGGGGCGCGTTATTTCGGCCCCTTCGCGAACCAGCGTTCGATAATGCACGCCATGGATGTCGTGAAGTCGATATTTCCCTTCCGCAGCTGTGAGATAAAACTTGACGGGCACACACGCCGGCCCTGCCTGGAACATGATATGCACCACTGCGTCGCTCCCTGCGCCGGCAAGATAACCCGCGGCGAGTACATGGAGATCATCCATGAACTTATCCTGTTTCTGGAAGGAAAACAGAAACCGCTCGAACAGCATCTGCATCAGCAGATGCACCTCGCGTCAGAAATTATGCAATATGAAAAAGCAGCCTGGATACGGGACCAGATCAAAGCGGTGGAACAGGTGATAGCCTGGCAGAAGATGGCCGCCAAAGTGAAAGGCGACCAGGACGTCATCGCCTTCGCCCCCGACAAAGACCAGGCGCTGGTTCAGCTGTTTTTCGTTCGGGGAGGGAAACTCATCGGCCGGGAAGCTTTTACGCTGCAGGGAGTCGTTGAAGAAAAACCCGAACAGATAATGACCGATTTTGTCCAGCAGTATTATTCAGCTACCACCAGTATCCCGCCCCTCATCCTGGTGCAATTCCCTGTTCTGGAAAAAGAAGTCGTTCAGAATTGGCTTTCGTCCCGCCGCGGCAAACCCGTCATCCTGCGGGTGCCTGAGCGCGGCCCGTCTCGGGCTTTGATGCAGACGGTTGAAGAAAACGCCGTTAAAGGCGTAGAACAACTGAGGATAAAGAACCTTTCCCAGCCTTCCGCGCTGGAAGCGGCCCTTAACGAACTTAAAGAACAACTGGGCCTTGAGTCTCCGCCGGCACGCATCGAAGGATACGATATTTCCAATATACAGGGTAAAATGGCGGTGGGGAGTATGGTGGTCTTCGAAGAAGGCAAATCGGCCCCGGCGCGCTACCGGCGCTTCCGCATCAAAGGCGTATTACAGGCCAATGACTACGCCATGCTTCAGGAGGTCCTGCGGCGTCGTTTCACCCGCGTTCCCGAGCATAAGAACGACCAGGGCTGGGCCCTCCCGGACCTGGTGCTCATCGACGGAGGGAAAGGGCAGCTTTCCGCCGCCAGGGAGGCCATGGAGGAAACAGGCGCTGATGCCATCCCCACCCTCGGCCTGGCCAAGGAGAACGAAGAGATTTTCCTGCCGGGGAAGTCGGAACCCATCAGCCTGCCGGTAACGTCGCCGGGGCTGCAATTACTCCAGCGGGTGCGCGACGAGGCCCACCGTTTCGCGCTCGGCTATCATCAGAACATCCGGAAGAAGGAAGCCCTGACCTCCGTGCTGGACGACGTTCCCGGGATAGGTCCCCACCGAAAGCGGGCGTTGTTGAAACATTTCGGGACCTTCCAGAATATCAGGCTGGCTTCGATTGAAGAGTTGACGAAAGTAAGCGGCATCACGCCTCTGATCGCACAGAAGATCAAAGAGTTTACAGGGTAAATCCCTGATCGGCATTTCCCGCCTGTTAAACAAATATCCCCTCGCCCGCGAAAGGCGAGGGGATAACTTATAAACCAACAAGGCCGGTTAAACGGAAAAGAAGAAATTTACCGCCGCCGCGACGCCCTGCTGTTCCACGTCGAGTGTGATGTAATCCGAAACCTGCTTCACCTCGGGGAATGCGTTTCCCATGGCGACCGCAACCCCCGCCATCTCGAGGAGCGGTATGTCATTCAAGCCGTCCCCTATGGCGATGACTTCAGGTGGCAGGTATCCGTTGAATTCCATGAGTCTTTTAAGCGCTTCGCCTTTGGAAACCTGGGGATCGATTATATTGATGAAATCTATTTCCGGGAACGCCGGAGAACGCGCAATCGAATAGCGCAGCCTGTCGCCGAATTTCTCTTTGAAGTTCTTGGCCTTGACCGCTTCTTCGTCGTCATGCACCACGATTTCCGCCTTCAAAAGGCGTTCTTTGTTCCAGATATCGTCGAAATTCACGGTCGTAGGCTCGACGCGGAAGAACTTGCGGTGGATGTCGTCGGACCAGTTGGGTTTTTCAGAGAAGAATTTTTCGCTCGAATACAACTCGAGGTAGATATTGTTTTTCCGGCAGAAGTCGATGGCCTCATGCACGACTGACTGATCGAGGGGTTTGGCATAAAAAGTGGCAAGGTTGCCCGGGTTATATATCAGGGCGCCGTCGTAAAATATATGGAACCCATGCAACTCCAGTTCATCGATGATAGGCAGGGTCGCCTTGACAACGCGTCCCGTGGACAGCGTAACGGTAACATTTGAAGCGATAAGGCGTTTGATTGCCAGATTGTCTTCTTCGGCGATGTGCCCGTTTTTGTCTACCAACGTCCCGTCAAGGTCGATAGCCACCATTTTGTACTTCAAATTGGCCTCCGGAATAGAAAACGCTCACGCAGATTATATCCAGTCGGGCGTGTTGACGCAAGAATAATTACGTTCCGCACGGTGTGCCGGGGGTTTCCTTTTAGGCGTTGATTCCGTTAGAATAGACCACGGATATGAAAGAAACCCTGACGCCTATACGCGCCCAGTACCTGGGTATAAAACAACAGCACCCCGGGGCTATCGTGCTCTTCAGGCTCGGCGATTTCTACGAAACGTTCGACGAAGACGCGCTCATCACCTCAAAAGAACTGAATATCGTCCTCACTTCCCGCAGCATGGGCAAGGGTGTGCAAGTCCCCATGGCCGGCATCCCTTATCATGCCCTCGACGATTACCTCGGCAGGCTTATCAAAAGCGGCTACAAAGTTGCCATCTGCGAACAGCTCAACAAGCCGGGGGAAACCAAAGGGCTTATCGGAAGAGAAGTTCTGCGCATCGTGACGCCGGGAACGATAATCGAGCCGGGGTTGCTTGAGACGCGCGCCAACAACTACCTGGCGTCGGTGGCCGTGGAAGGGGCCCAGGCCGGGCTGGCTTATATCGATATCACCACCAGCGAATTCATGTGTACGCAGATGCCCATGGAAAGGCTGCGCGGGGAAATCGGGCGTCTCAATCCTGCTGAGATAATAATCCCGGAGAACTCCGAACTGCCCGAGATGGGAACTAATTCGTCCCTGACCAGGATAGAACCCCGATGGTTCAGTCTCGACGGGTCGGAACGCCTCATGCTCGAACATTTCGGCGTGACCACGCTCGAAGGTTACGGCTGCGCCCGCCTGCCTGCCGCGATAAGAGCGGCGGGGGCCATCCTGCATTATCTTGAGATTACGCAGAAAAAAGCGCTGGAACAGGTGACCCGCCTTTCCACATATTCGACCGAATCGTTCATGGCGATGGACGGGATCTCGCATGACAACCTGGAGCTGTTCCGCGGCCTGGTATCGGGTACGCCGCAGGGCTCGCTGCTTTCGGTACTGGACGCGACCCGGACCTCGATGGGGGGCAGGCTGCTCAGAAGATGGCTGAGCCAACCCCTTCTGGATATCGCCGAATTGGCCCGCAGGCAGGAAGCCGTTACGCGGTATTACTCCGATTCCCTGACCAGGCGCGAAACCGCGGTCCTGCTCGATAAGGTCGCGGACCTGGAGCGGCTGATAAACCGCGTGCGGGCAGGCATGGTGATGCCCCGCGAGCTGATCGCCCTTCGCCACAGCCTGGAAATCGTGCCCGCGATGTTGCGGTTGCTCAGGGATGAACCGGCCTGGTTAAAAAAGGGGTTGGCGCCCCGCGAGGACCTTGTAGAACTCATAGCCACGGCCATCGAAGAGCAACCCGCGGCCAATCCCGGCGAGGGGGGCGTCATCAAACGCGGTTTTTCGGATGAACTGGACGCCCTGCTTTCAGTTTCGCACGACGCGCGCACCTACCTGGCGAACCTTGAACGCAAAGAAAAAGACGAGACAGGCATCAAATCGCTCAAGATAGGTTTCAATAACATCTTCGGCTATTACATCGAGGTGTCGCAGTCCAACCTCGCGCAGGTGCCGGACCGCTATATCCGCAAGCAGACGCTGGCGGGGTGCGAACGCTATTACACTCCGGAACTGAAGGAACACGAGTCCCTTATCCTTAACGCGAAGGAACGCATGGGCGAACTGGAAAGCCGCCTTTTCCGCCAGGTGTGCCAGCAGATCGCCATGGCGGCGGAACAGGTGAGCGCCCTCGCGGCGGTCCTGGGAGAGATCGACGTCTTCGCTTCACTGGCGGAGGTCGCGTCGCGTTCGGGCTACACCCGCCCGGAATTGAATTCGGAAGGTGCCATCGACATCAAGGGCGGAAGACATCCCGTGGTGGAAAAATCCCTCCCGGCCGGGCAATATGTTTCCAACGATGTTTTTCTTTCGAATGACGACTCGCAGATAATCATACTGACAGGGCCCAACATGGCGGGCAAATCGACGTACCTGAAACAGATCGCCATCATCGTTTTGATGGCGCAGGTGGGCAGCTACGTGCCGGCGGATAAAGCTTCCATCGGGCTGGTGGACCGCATATTCACGCGCATCGGGGCCAGGGAAGACCTGTCTGCCGGGAAATCGACTTTCATGGTCGAGATGGTTGAAACAGCCAACATATTGAACAATGCCACCCCCAGGTCGCTCCTGATACTGGACGAGATAGGACGGGGCACCAGCACCTATGACGGATTGGCGATAGCCCAGGCCGTCGTGGAATTCATACACAACGCTCCCGGCCTCGGGGCAAAAACACTTTTCGCGACGCATTATCATGAACTGGTCGCGCTCGCGGATTACCTGCCGAGGGTCCGTAATTTCAATGTGGCTGTCTCGGAGGAGCGGGGGGACGTCGTCTTTCTGCACAAGATAATCGAGGGCGGCGTCGATAAAAGCTACGGCATCCACGTGGCCAAGCTGGCCGGCCTGCCGCGGCCGGTAATAAAAAGGGCGACCGAAGTTCTCGGAGAGCTTGAAAACAGGGGCATGGGCGTAACCCGTGATGCACAGGAAAGATCGCGGGCGGGCGAGCCGTCTCCGCAGCTTTCATTTTTCGCGCCGAAAACGGACCTACTCAAGGAGATCGAAGAGCTGGAAGTAGACACTCTGTCGCCCCTGGATGCGCTGACGAAGCTGTACCAGCTTCAAAAAAGGGCCAGGGAAGCCTGAACCCGGTCCGCGGGCGGATTGCACCGGGCGACATCGCCCGATATCATTCCGACACTATAAAAAAGAAACCACCGGGCTTTGCCCGGTGGTTTTATTATGTAATGTTATAGGGGGTCTTTATTGCTGGTGCGGTGTGACGCTGATAAAATCGGGGGAGTTCACGTTGAAACTCATCTCGTGGACTTCCACCAGGTCTTTGCCGTTTTCCGACTGCCCTATGACACGGTAACTCACCTTGATATGGCTGCCGTTGATGTCCTCGACGATACATTTGTCGTAGGTTTCCATGACCGGATTTCCCTGCTTGTCATACCCGCTGCGATAGCTGACCGAAACAACATCACCCTTTTTAAGCATATTCAGTTTGCATCCTATCCTGTGCCCTTCAAGGGCTGACTCTTTGATTGGCGGTATATTATAACATAAGTTTTGCAAAAAGCAATGAGAAAAACAAACAAATTTCAAACGTTGTAAATGCCTGTCCCTTTTTCTTCCGGCATCTTATTACAACGTGGTGTAGGGGCACGGCGCGCCGTGCCCCTACGTAATGATCCTCGACGGAGGGTTCTTTCTGGTTTTTCGCGTTGTTCAGGTAGGGGCACGGCGTGCCGTGCCCCTCTACGTACCGATTGCACCAATGCCCTTGCGTACTTCAAACGCTGAAAATGGCCGTGCCTTTTTCTTTGATCCATTTGGTTATGCCGGGTGAGGGCACGGCGCGCCGTGCCCCTACATACCGTATTTGGCCGTGCCCCGATATAATAATCGCACCGTGTCCTATTTACCGGTCCTGGACGGATTCTCTTCGTCTTCTTCCCAACGGACGGGGTTATATTCGATATATTCACGAATGCGGTTCAAATCATCTTCGTCCCGCACAACATGTTCATAATAATTCCGTTGCCAGACGGGTGCGCCCGGCGTTTTGCGGGATTCGTTGATACATTTTGTTACCGCGGATTTATATGCGCGCACGATGGTCGGTATCGAATCGGCAAGGGGCTTACCAAATCCCTCTGGGGTAAGGGCACGGCGTTCGTAGCCATTCGGGATTTCCGTAGGGGCACGGCGTGCCGTGCCCCAATGCAACGCCGTACCATCATGTAACGAATCAAGAATTATTATGCCGTGGATATGGTTGGGCATGACGGTAAATCTATCAAGCGTCACATTTTGCCGGAGAACCGCCGTTTTCAACCATTGTTCTTGTGCAAATCTGCCTGGTTCATTTAATACGAGTAGGGGCACGGCGCGCCGTGCCCCTGCATAATGCCCGAATATAGGTTCGTGGTTGAATGTGCAAATTGTTATGAAATAGGCCCCGTTTTGAGAATAATCGTATTGCGGAAGACGTGAAGAGCGTCTGTGACCGGCATTGGGATCATATATCATAAATCGCTTTTCTCATTTGGGGCACGCCGTTTGAATGGGCACGGCACGCCGTGCCCCTACGTACCAATTGTGTCGTGCCCCTACGTAATGATTGCGCCTTGCACCTGCATAATGCTCTGACGATGTTCGCGTTGGTCGTGTAGGGGAAGTTCGCGACTTGCCCCGCTTTTGGTTGTCCGCGTCGTTCGTAGGGGCACGGCGCGCCGTGCCCCTACGTGTTGATCGTCATGTTGTTGAAAACGTGCCGTGCCCTTACCTGTGCCGTGCTCCTGCGTAATGATTGGACTTCTTGGCTGTTCGCGTCGTTCGTGTAGGGGCACGGCGTGCCGTGCCCCCTACGTGTATGATCGCACATTGAACCTGCGTAATGCTCTGACGTTATTCGCGTCGTTGGTGTAGGGGCACGGCGTGCCGTGCCCCATACGCAATTATCGCGCCGTGCCCTCGCTTATTATTTTTCGGTCGCCACGTGATTGACCAGCCCGCCGATGCCCTCGATACGCACCTCGACCATGTCACCGGGCTGCATTGGCCCCACCCCTTCGGGCGTGCCGCTGGCGATCACGTCCCCGGGAAGCAGCGTCATAACGCGGGAAACCGCCGCCACCAGGCGGGCGACAGGGAAGATCAGGTCTCTCGTGTTCCCGCTTTGTTTCACTTCGCCGTTGAGACGGGTTTCGATCTTCAATGCCGAAGTGTCCAGTTCCGTTTCTATCCATGGCCCGACCGCCGCAAAAGTATCGAATGACTTGGCGCGGGTCCACTGGCCGTCGATCTTCTGCAGGTCCCTGGCCGTAACATCATTGAAACAGGTGTAGCCCAGGACAAAATCCAGGGCTTCCGCAGGCTCGACCCGCCGGGCTTTCCTGCTGATAACGATGCCCATCTCGCCCTCGAAATCCACCTGTTTCGAGATAGACGGATAAACTATGTCTGCGAGCGGGCCGATGACCGCGGTGGAGGGCTTGAGGAACATCAGCGGCGAGGCAGGCAGATCGTGTTTGAACTCTGCCGCATGTCCCCGGTAGTTTATACCGATGGCCGCTATCTTTGAGGGCACGCACGGCGCCAGCAGTTTGACCTCTGAAAGTTTAAATGCATCTTCAAGCAGTTTGATCCCGCCGAAAGGGTTACCGCTTATGAGTTGAACTTTGTCGCCCTTCAGTATCCCGTAATGCCTGCGGCCGGAGGCGGTGAATCGTACGATTTTCATAGAGATTTCTAACACTCCCTGCTTTTGTTTTAGTAACTTCTGGTAATTGGAATTGAATTGGCAAGCGGCTTACCAAATCCCTCTGTAGGGCACGGCGGGCCGTGCCCCAACGTAACGATAAGAATTTCAGTCTTTATCGGTGGGGATGACGAGGATGGGTTTATCCCCCGCCTGCAGGACTTTTTGTGTGGTGCTGCCGAAAACCCAGCGCTTGATGCCGGAGAATCCGTGCGTAGTCATGGCGATGAGGTCGATGTTTCCCGAATCCGAATAGTCGATGATGGCTTCGGCCGGCGCATCGGCGACCACGGCGGTGGAAAGTCTTGCGCCGCGCGCTTTGAAGGGGGCTGCAAAATCTGTAAGATATTTTCCCGCGGAACGTTTGATCTCGTCGTCGCTGGGTAACACCACGTTAGGCACCATCGTTTCAAAACCGGGGACATAGCGTACAGGCTCGACGGCCTGGAACAGTATGACCTCCGCCCCGAGCCCGGCCGCCGCAGGTTCGACCAGCTTGAGGGAGCGTTCGCTCATCGGCGAACCATCCAGCGGCACGAGGATGCGCTTTATAAGCCTTCCGTTACCTGCTTCCCGTTTGGTACGGACAAGCAGCACGGGTTTGCCGCTGCCCGAAAGTATCTTCCCGGCGATACTTCCCGGCATCTGAGGGTTCCCCCCGGTAGCGCCGTGGGCTGCGATTATCATCAGGTCCGTTTTCTCACTGGCGCCAAGCTTCAATATCTCGTCGGCGGCTTTGCCTTCCAGTTCGCAGGTTCTAGTTTTGATGCCTGACCGTTCGAGGTCGGATGAGATACGTTTGAGGTATGCCTCGAAAAGATGGCTTTTATCGGGTGTTCCCGTTTCGGAAACGGTCGCCAGGATGACCTCGGATTTGAAAGCGGCGGCGATTTCCGCCGCGTAAGGCAAAGTGATTTCAGCCCCGTTGGAACCATCGAGCGGCACTATAATTTTGTTGAACATTTCGTCCTCCATCCAGTTATCCGGTGGGCTTTATTATACATCTTGTCCTGCCTGTATTTTCAAACGAATGGGTTGGCGGGATTGCTCCGACAATCCAGACACCAGGGTCCGGGTCCCTTATCCTAGATTCCTCGAGCGTCGTTCGTAGGGGCACGGCGTGCCGTGCCCTACCCTGACAATCAAAAAGAGCCACATTCAATCCGACAATCCATTCGTCCCTCGGGGAACCGCCAGGTTCGGTTCGATACATTGGGGCGCCGTTCGTAGGGGCACGGCGCGCCGTGCCCCTGCCCTGACAATCAAAAAGAGCCGCATTCAATCCGGCAATCCATCAAATGAAAACATCCCGGCAGGCGCATTCGAGTATTGACACCACTGACGCCGGATTGTTAAACTGTACTATCCCGTCCAATAGCCGCCGGTTGGAGAATTCGATGACTGATGCCGTTTCACCGCCCTCTGACCGTGCAACGCTGCCGAGACAGGGTCTGGTTGCCGTTTTCACCGGCAACGGCAAGGGGAAAACGACAGCCGCCATGGGGACTGCGCTCCGGGCGGCAGGCTACGGGTTCAAGGTTTTCATCGTATTCTTCCTGAAGGGAAAAATGTTCACGCAGGGAGAAGTCCGGGCCTTCGCGAAGTTCCCCAACGTCAAAACCGAGACTTACGGGACCAGCGAGTGGGTAAAAAAAGGCTCGGAGAATCCCGAGGCCAGGTCCCAATCGAAAAAAGCGCTTGAATCCGCCGGGAAAGCCCTTGAAAGCGGCGATTACGACCTGGTGATCCTGGACGAAGTTAACAGCGCACTGGATTTCGGACTGGTCAGCCTGGAAGACGTCATCGGTTTGATAGCTTCGCGTCCATCGAATGTAGACCTGATACTGACGGGGCGCGGCGCGAACCCGGCTGTCATCGAGGCCGCCGACGTGGTGACCGAAATGGTAAACATTAAACATGCCTTCGAACGGGGCGTTCCCGCCCGCGAAGGTTTTGATTATTGAAAATAATATTGACGGAGGAGAAGTCATGAAACTAACTTTAAGCGTAATCAAGGCCGATATCGGCGGCTATGTAGGGCATTCGGAATCGCATCCCGACGTGCTGGCCCATGCCTACGGGTGCATGCTGAAGGCCAAGAATGACGGCCTGCTGGTAGACTTCCATGTGACCAAGTGCGGCGACGACGCCCAGCTGGTTATGACCCACACCATGGGCGTGGACAATAAAACCATCCACGAACTGGCATGGAATACTTTCGTCGGCTGCACCGAAGTCGCCAAGAAACTTAAACTCTACGGCGCGGGCCAGGACCTGCTGGCGGACGCCTTCTCCTGCAACGTGCGCGGCATGGGGCCCGGCCTGGCAGAGATGGATATCACCGAGCGCGGCTCGGAACCCGTCGTCATCTTCATGGCCGACAAGACCTCCTCCGGTTCCTGGAACCTGCCCCTCTACAAGATGTTCGCCGACCCCTTCAACACCATCGGCCTCGTCATCGCCGAGAACATGCACCACGGCTACGCTTTCGAGGTGCACGATGTGATGCACGGCAAGAAGATTACCTTCAACAGCCCTGACGAGATCTACGATATGCTGGTCTTCATCGGGGCGCCTTCCCACTACTGCGTCAAAGCAGTGTATCACCGCGATACCGGCGACGTGGCCGCCGTTTCCTCCACCCAGAAGCTCTCGCTCATCGCGGGACGCTACGTCGGCAAGGACGACCCGGTATGCATCGTGCGCTGCCAGGGCATCTTCCCGGCTGTCGGCGAGGTGCTGGAACCCTTCACCACCCCCTACCTGGTAGAGGGCTGGATGCGCGGTTCGCACGTCGGCCCTTTCATGCCGGTTTCCATCCCAGACAGTACTCCCACCCGCTTCGACGGCCCCCCGCGCGTCATAGCCTGCGGTTTCCAACTGGCTAACGGCAAGCTGATCGGCCCCCGCGACATGTTCGCCGACAAGAGCTTCGACAATGCCCGCCAGAAGGCCCTCGACGTCGCCGACTACATGCGCGCCCACGGCCCCTTCGAGCCGCATCGCCTGCCCCTCGAAGAGATGGAATACACCACCATGCCCCAGGTGATGAACAAGCTTAAAGACCGCTTCATCCCCATCGGTGACTAAACTATGACCGAAGCGAAGCTCCTCCTGGCTACCACTAACAGGGGCAAGCTGGAGGAGCTTCGCCTGCTACTCGCCGGTATACCTTTCGAACTGGTCGGCCCCGCAGATTTGGGGCTCAATCTGGAAGTGGAAGAGAACGGCGGGACCTATTCAGCCAATGCCCGCCTCAAAGCCACCGCTTTTGCCCGCGCCGGCGGCATGCTGACCCTTGCCGACGATTCAGGGCTGGAAGTCGATGCGCTGGGCGGTGCGCCCGGGGTCATGTCCTCGCGCTGGGCCGGGCCGCATGCGACCGACCGGCAGCGAATCGATTTCCTCCTCTCCAAGATCAAAGACGTCCCCATGAAAAACCGGCAAGCCCATTTCTGCTGCACGATGGTGATCGCCTCGCCCCGCGGAGGGCTGAGGATGTGTTCGGGCAGCTGCGCCGGTCTCATCGGGATGGCTCCCAGGGGTGAACACGGATTCGGATACGACCCCGTGTTTTATTTTCCGAACCTCGGCAAGACGATGGCCGAACTGCCTCCCGATATCAAAAACCGCATCAGCCACAGGGCCAAGGCCGCGGCCAGGGCCAAAAAGATACTCGCAGGCTTGCTCCAAAATAATCTTTAGCTCGAAAGCTGAGCGGTTTCAGTGCCTCGTCGGAGGGCCGGCTGAGCCTCGCCCGTGTACGTTCAACCTATTGAGTCCGGCCTATTATTGGTATATACTACTAGACCACAACTTAAATCGGGGGTGACTATATGAAACTATCCTGCCTTCAAGAAAATCTGAACCGTGGGCTGAGCCTTGTGGGGCGCGCCGCTGCGACCCGCACGACCTTGCCCATCACCAATAACGTGATGCTTTCCACCGAACAGGGCCGCCTGAAGCTGGTGGCTACCAACCTCGAGATGGCGGTCAGCTGCTGGATCGGCGCCAAGATCGACGAAGAAGGGTCCCTGACGGTCCCCGCCAAACTCCTGACCGAATTTGTCGCCACGCTTCCGAACGACAAGATCGACGTTAAACTGGCCCCCAAAGGCAAAACGCTCGAACTTAAATGCGCCCGTTTCGAAGCCCGCATCAGCGGCGTCGACGCCAAAGAATTCCCGCCCATCCCCAAAGTGGATGACGGCATCACCACCAAGGTAGAACTGGCCGCTCTGCGGCAGGCCATCAGCCAGGTGGTTTTCGCGGCCGCGAGCGACGAGTCCCGGCCCGTGCTCACCGGCGTCAGCGCAGAATTCGAAGGGAAGATACTTACCCTGGCGGCCGCGGACGGGTTCCGCCTGGCCGTTTATAAACTGCCCCTGCTCGAAGCCGTCAAAGAAAAATCGACGGCTATCATCCCTTCGCGCACGCTGGCTGAACTCAACAGGCTGGCAGGCGACCAGGAAGAGCCCGTCGAGATCAGGGTCAACGCCTCCAAGAGCCAGATACTGTTTAAATTGAACAACGCGGAGATGGTATCCCAGCTGGTCCAGGGCAATTTCCCGCAGTACAGCCAGCTTATCCCCCAGAGTTTCAACACGCGGGCCGTGGTGGACGTTACATCGTTCCTCAGGGCCACCAAGACAGCCGCCATCTTCGCCCGCGACGGCAGCGGCATCGTACGGCTGATAATCACCCCCGGAGAGAGCGACTCGATGCCGGGCAAGCTTTCGATTTCCGCCCGTTCGGAAGAGATCGGTGAAGACACCGGTGAAATCGATACGGTCGTGGAAGGCGCGGAATCCAAGATAGCCTTCAACGGCAGATATCTGATGGACGTGCTGGGGGCCTTGAAAGAATCGCAGGTCGCCATCGAGATGACGACGCCCTCAAGCCCGGGTGTTTTCAAGCCCGTCGGCGCAGACAATTATTTACACGTTATAATGCCGATGTTCGTTCAGTGGTAGTTTGAAAATTAAGTTGTAGAAAAGGCGGGCAAAATTGCCCGCCTTTTTTGTTTTAGATAGCGGGTATTGAAATTTGTACTATAACAATGTTAGCGTTCGCCATAAGATTGTAGTGTCCATTTTGGGGTTAGAAATCGCAATTCCTCAAATAGGAAGACCCCTCATTGAAGTATCTCTCCCTTAAATATTCGATATATTCGAAGTCAACTTTAGGAATCAGTTGTATTTCGTCAAACAAACTTTGATACCTCATGCTCCGAAAATCGACCTCACTTGAAATGCGTTGTTGGAATTTTAGTATTTCCTGCTGTTGTTCTTTGGCTTCCGAATCGAGATCGTACCATAAGTAAAGAAGCGTAAAACCCTGAGGGGTATATTCCCGGCTCAATCCAAGAATATGTTTAATCAATTGAGGAACATCGAGATAACCCCAACTTGTTCTCTCCCCTTCTTGAGCAAGCACTTCCTGTGCGACCTGTTTAAGATCATCTAACCCACGCCATACGTCGTCTATTTCAAGATATTTGTTAAGGTGTGTTCCATTTCGCCTGGTTATTTTTGAACGATAAGGTTCAGTGAATTTGGACTCAACCGCCAGCGGTTTTGTCCCGCTACCAATAAACTCAATATCAAGATGAGGAGGGGTGCCAAATTCTAAAATAGGGTGGGTTTTTTCAAACGACATTTGAACATCTTGTGAATATTTTCCACAAGCAGCTGCAATATTCGATACCCGTTCGTTTTGTCTCCAGTATTCAAATACGTTGACTACAAGAGCAGAAGAAGAACAAAGAGATTTCATGTGATCTTGAAATTCATTCCCTTTCCCCGCCGAATATTCGCCAACGCTGCTGGTGGAAAGCACAGGGTAGAATATATTAGCTGGGAGAGTAGAAGTATGGGCTTCACCAAATGGATTAATGACGAAGTGGATTTGATTTGAATCAGCCCAGTTGATTTGCTGGGTAAGAATCATCTCGAAAGTTTTATTCATAACACTTCTCCATCTTACCTCTATATTAACTTTAGCAGACCATGAATCCCACTGTATGCTGGTCAATCGACCACCCTAAAACATCCATTCCCGTCCATACACATCGCGCAACATGCTAGCACTGCCCTGCGCTTGGTTCAAATGGAACACCACCATCGATATCGAAAATTGCGATTAAGGTCTGAAAGAGTGGGAAACACTAGAGGTGGTATCAGGAGGTTATCAAAGCTGTCTTGTTGGCCGGCGGTTATGAAATTTCAGAATTGACTATTGGCAAATCATATAACACCATGATATATTGTATTATATGGGAATAGAGGTTCACTATGGCTAAAATACAAGTTGATTTATCGCCTCAGGAAGATAGAATAGTCGAAGTCTATAAGCTCATGAACAATCTGAAAACCAAACAGGAAGCCATTAAACGCATGGTCCAGTATTTTAAGGTAGAAATAAAACCAAAGAACGTTGAAGAAAAGGATTATTACTCAACATAGGAGGCCAAATGAGTACTGGATCCATAATAGCGATAATCATCACTGGGGTACTTCTCATAATATTGGGGTTCATCACCCGACAATGGGTTACCATTTATAACAAATTCCAATATTGGATCAATCGAGCTGAAAGAAAATTCGCAGACGTCAATATCATCATGCAAGAACGTATGGATAAAATCCAGGCGTTATCTCAAATCGTCAAAAAGTATGATATCCATGAATGGAAAGCTCTTAAAGAAACCATAGAAGCGCGTAGTAGATGGACAAAAGACACTCCTTTGAATGAAAAAATCATGAACACCTCTGAGGTGGAGAATAACTATCTCAAGGTACAGGCTGTTTTTGAAAAATACCCGGAGCTCAAAGCTGACAAACTCCATGTCAGCCTGATGGACAGTGATTCCCGTATCGAGCGGAGACTTCGCGAAACTAGGTTAGCCTATAATCTGGTTGCTCAACAATACAATGAAAGAGTAATGAAATTCCCTCGGAACATCGTGGCCAAAATACACCATTTCCAAAAGTTTGATTATCTAACTTTTCAAACTCAAGAGCGTGATGAGCCTCAAAAGTCATTTGATCCAAAAACGATTTTTGCTGATAGTTAGATGGCGCTCAGTTATTTCAACATCTCGAAACGCAGAAGGGGAACCGCCATTGTTGAAACAGAACATGGCATCGTGGTTGCTGCCGGAAGATCAGGTGTGTTCTTACTCCCGGGAGGCGGTGCAAATGGGCATGAATCCAGAAGCAAAGCGGCTGAGAGAGAGTTATATGAGGAAACTAGCCTCAAGGCTTATTCCAACAAGTACTTATTCGAGCATCTAGGCCATACTCACCGGACAATAAGTGGCAAACGATGGCAAGATCACCATAAAGTGTTCCTCATTAAAGCCAAAGGTGAACCCAGACCGCATCACGAAATTAGGCACATTGGCTTTTATACCCCGGGTTGTCACCTAAAGATTTCCTCAACAACTAGAGAAATCATTGAGCGATACTACGCCAATAAGAATCACGCGGAATTAAAGCGCCCCGAGGCTTCTTCAACGAGAGATGGCACAATATTTCTTACCAGCGATTTACACCTAAATCATAAAAATATTATCCGTTATTGCCATAGACCTTTTAAAACAACCCGGTCGATGAATGAAACACTCATAAATAATTGGAACAGCCTTGTTGGAACCAATGATAAGGTATATTTTCTTGGAGATTTAGCCCCTTTCCAAGCGACACCCAAACTACTTCAATGGCTAAAGCGCCTTAACGGCGATATCATTCGAATTCAAGGAAGTCATGATCCACCGAATTTTGGCCTAAGTCATGAAATATTGGAATATCAAGGCTATAAGTTCTTTCTAGTTCACAACCCCAGGCGTAATCCAAAATATGGGCAAAGTCCGATTCCTCTAGATTGGTGTAACTGGATTATTCACGGACACACTCACAACAATGAAATGGGGGAATATCCGTTTATCAATGGAAGCTTCAAGACAATAAACGTCAGCTTAGAATTGACCAAATATAGACCCATTAGCCTTGAATTCTTAGTTTCGCTAGACCTGAATAAAATAAAACGCATGGATACCATAGATTCAATTCCAGAGAGGTATTAATTGGATAAATATTTTATTGAATTTAGAATAATGGGCCCCATGAAACGTGATATCAAAGCCATAACATACGAGGTTCGGAAAAACTGCAACCTGCGAGGGGCAAAACCTGTGCCGCATATTTCTCTGGTTTCTAGCCCAACCCCTAGTAGCGGCAAGAGGGATGAAAGAAGGCTTATCGCCGATTTCAATGAAGTATGTGCAAGGTATCCCGCTATGGAGTTCCAATTTAACGGCTTCGGCCATTTTGATAATTTCCCGGCTAATGGCGTAGCTAAAATCAACATTATTCCATCAGAAAAAATGCTCGAATTGAGATGGGATTTAATCAACCGACTCAGAAGTTACTGTGACCTCGACCGGAATTATGACGCGACTCGAAATTTCTACACACCACATGCCACAATCGCCATGAAATTGGACAGACCGCAACTTACCAGAGTCATGAACCATCTTAGTCGCCTTGAGCAACCCCGTAAACATTACTATCTTGCACGAGCAACTCTTCTAAAAAATAGCAGGATCTTAAGTGAATATGATTTCTTTCTCAGGAAATCCCTAACAAGAAGCCAAGCGTTAAGCAAGAGAATCCAGGCAATGACTCAGAGAAAGATAAGACAACAGATAAAAGAGAAATCATATATGAGGGAATCGATGGCAGCCCAACAAAAGTTCACCCTATTTCATCCATTTCAAAGGGCATTTCAAAAGTTTATATCCTTATTTAAATAAATCTGCCATATTCCAACATGGCCAACACAAACTCTTTCAGTAAGCAACCCATCACGTCAATCAACAATCAATCGCATCTCGATGATGAATGGTGGAGGCAAACACCCAGTTCGCGTATATTTTGGTTAATGACGTTGGAGTCAGGGTAGCACGGGTATTCGTGAATAATCGCCGATATGTTATCATCTACTCCACAGGAGTTCCGATGGACGATAACATCCAACCAGAAATCGACACCATATGGGTTGAAGCCAAATCCTTCATCGAACAGAGAAATTTCGATCGGGCCATCGAAACCTACAAATACATCCTCGTCAGATACGGCGATACCCCCATCGCCGTTGAATGCGCCAACGCCAACTTGGGCGATATTTACCTTACCATGGGGCAATTGGATTCCGCGGAAATCTACATCAAGAAAGCTATAAGTTGCGACCACAGGAAACCCGATTATCACTATTTAATGGGGTTCGTATATTCAAAACGCGAGAAATGGAAGAGCGCCGTGAAGGAATTCCAGGCTGCTATCAAGGTTGAACCTGATAACCCTGAGTATCTGTGTGGGCTAGGGTGGGCACAATTCAGCAGCGGGGATAAAGAAAAGGGGTTGCAATACCTTCACAAGGCCAACGGGTTAAGCCCCTCGAATGTCAACGTGCTATTGGACCTGTCGAATGCTTATTTGATGATATTTGATTTCGACAAGGCCAAGTTGTATGCAGAAAGGGCGCTGTTGGTTGACCCTCAAAATCAGCTTGCTCAAAAAACGAAGGACAAGGTTGAGGAACTCCACAAATTATTCGACCAGGGTAAGGGGATAACGTAAATCCCCAAGCGAATGAGGAGGTTAACTATGTCCGTCAAAATAGTAACCGACAGTGATGCTGACGTTCCCGCCCGGTTAGCAAAAGACCTGGATATCACGGTGATACCGCAATATGTGATGTTTGGCAGGACCTCATATCGCAGCGGTGTGGATATGTCGGATGAAGAGTTCTATCAGAAGCTGCTGAATGGCCCTGTTTTCCCCACCACCTCCCAGCCCACACTGAAGGATTTCACGGATGTATATACCAGCCTTGCCAGAGAGGCCGACGGGATCATTTCTATCCATGTATCCTCCAAACTGAGCGGTACATCCAAAGTCGCCGAACAAGCCGGCAAAGACGCAAAACTCAATTGCCTCATTGAAATTATAGACAGCCGGAACATAAGCATGGCCATGGGGCTGATAGTCATCGCTGCCGCCAGGATGGCTAAAGCCGGTAAAGGATTCAGCGAAATCGTCGCTGCCACCAACAGTATGGTGTCCAGGACCAAATTGCAGATGCTGTTCGGCACACTGGAATACCTGGCTAAAGGCGGGCGCATCGGCAAGGCCAAATCCTTGCTCGGTTCGATGTTGAACGTCAAACCCATCCTTACGCTCAATGACGGCGAAATCGTTCCCGTGACGCAGGTGCACAGCCAATCCAAAGGGATGGAAAAATTGCTGGATTTCGTGAAGCGTGCCAAAGATATCGAAGAGGTGGGGATATGCTATACCACACTCTTCGACGAGGCCAACAGTCTGGCTTCCAGAGTTTCGGCGGTCACCAAAGCCAACATTATTATCAGCCGGGTGGGCCCGGGCCTGGGGGCCCACGGCGGGCCGGGCGGGATAGGCGTCGCGCTGATGACAAAAAGCTAGCAAACCCCATCGACATAAGAGCCCGGAAATTCCGGGCTTTTTTATTTCAACAGTCTGTTTATATGATAGTGAGATATGCGGAGATCAGTGAAGTTTGAGGATAGCCTGAAGGTGTTTGGGGGAGCGATCAGGCGTAGTTGGCCAACCAGGCGGGGGTAGAAAATTGTCATTTAATAACATTTTATAGTCTTTACAACCCGATAATCCGGGTATATCATCGGTATCAACAAACAGGGCAGAATCGATTGGCTCCAAAACGCTGCCGGCTACCGAAGTCTAAAACGGCAAGGAGTGGATATGGCTTTTTGTGGTAGTTGCGGCACACCGTACAACGAAGGCGCCCGTTTTTGTCCCGGCTGCAGCGCTCCCGTAGCTGTTCAACCAATGAACCCGGGGTATGCCCCCTCTCCTCAACCCGCTCCTAACGGCGGCTATGCTCCTTCGCCTGTGCAGACCCCCTATCCCGTTTACGCGGCTCCGCCTCAACCTGTGACCAACAGCAATATGCAACTCCCGCAAAGATTTGGCGCCAGGAGCAAGACCGTAGCACTCATACTATCAATTCTATTCAGCTACTGGACATGGCTCTACACATTTAAAAGAGACAGAACCAAATTCTTTATCGCCTTGGTATTGGCAATCGCGGCTTTCACAGGTTACTACGTATTTTCAAAGTTCTCGTATTATTCTCTCGCGCTCTCGATAATACTTTGGATTTGGCCTCTGGTAGTTACTTTGAGGAAAAGACCGGAATGGTACGCGGGATATTAATCGGAAATACTGCCATTGACAGAGCACCGGCAATAAGATCCATTGAGTAGCGTCAAGGGAGGTTCGCGATGATAGAAGGCGACGAGCAAAATGACAGACGCCCTAATTTGTCAAGAAGAACATTCCTCAGGAATGCAGCTTTGGTCGCTGGGGGAGCCTCGCTGTATCTGCTTAACGGCTGGAAGACATGGACCACCGTGAAGAAAATGCTTCCGGGGGCATCTGGCAACAGCACCCGATCCCGCACTCCCAGGACAGGCAATATCAGTGTCGGAGCAAAAGTAGATGCTGTCACCAAAACAATTGGTTCATCCGGCGGATATGTTGGCGTATGGAAGTCGGGTGACCCGCTGGACGGTTTCACCATTTACGTGCCGCCCAATACCTACCCGGGCAACTCCTCGTTCAAAGTTTCCTATGCTCCAATCACCGGCCAGACGTTCGGTGCCGATATCAAACCCATATCACCGATGATATCTATTGATAACGGCGGTGAATACACCGATGACATCATGTACGTCAGAGTTCCGGTCAAAGTGCCCGACGGCTACTTCGCCATGGGCTTCATCTATGATGAACAGACGAAGCAATTGGAAGGCATGCCACTGGTAGCGGTGGATAGTGATTCGATCACTTTGGCCACCTGTCACTTCTGCAACATGTTCATCAGCATGATAGACAAACTGCTGCTCCACGGACCCCTTGACTCCGGGTTCCTTCCGGGCGTGGACGACTGGCAATTTACCAATTACGGCTCGTTCGCCGCTCCCAAGGGGCATTGCGACGGGCAATCCGTCTCCGCCATGTGGTATTACTGCACCCGCCCGGATGGTAAGGACTCCAGCCTCTACGAGCGCTATGATAACAACGGCGACCAGCCGATGACGCCGGATTTCTGGCAGGACGACTCGCTGGGATACCGTTTCTGTTCGGTAGTTCAAGCACATGGCCATCCTACTTCTGCCTTTTGGCTTGCATTAGCCGGGAAAAATTGGGTCCGCGACGCCGGTAATAACTTGAAATTTGTAGATACCCCGGTGGTTTTGGGTGACGAAGTAACATGGAACCTGTTTGCCTACTCCATGCAAGCCACGCATGAACCTCAGCTTGTCGGTGTATGGACTGAAGCAGGTACGGGGCATGAGATGGTATGTTACGCTATCGATCCGGGGCAATTCTGTGTAGCCGATCCCAATTATCCGGGCATCCCTGACCGAGCCATTGAATACACCGATGGCAAGTTTCAACCCTATAACTCGGCGGAAAATAAAAAGTTGATTGATGCCGGAGGTGGAAAGTCTTACAGTAAAATCGTTTACCTTGCTAAAACCACAGTATTCCGCTGGGACCAGATTGCCAAAATGTGGTGGCTTGTCAAGAACAGGAATATCGGAATCGGTGTATTCCCAAGTTATGAGCTTTATTACAAAGACCAACTAGGGCAGATAACACCAACCGGAAGTGGTTTCAGTACGGCGACAAAAGCGATTAATATCTATGTTTATTTCGGCGCCACTCAGGGGGATACGTCGTTGATGGCGGAACCCGCAGTGTATCGTGATGGGGCGCTGCTTCCCCGGGGAGCTGGAGGTGTAATCGATCTCGTCCAGGGAGATAATAAACTGGGTATTTATATCACAGGCAAGGTGGGTTCCGAGGACGAATACATAGACTTCCAGTACATCAACGTTAAATACGTTCCTTCTCTGGTTGCCTCCACGACCGCTGCCGTTGCCGGCAGCAACCTTATGGCATTGCAGCAGATGAAAACGTTTTCAGGCAATTTCCAGGGGCAGTGCAGCTACAAAGAAAAGACAGGAGCCTGGTTTATCACTCTGCCCATGCCCTATGGCGGTTTGACGGAGTCCTTCGCTATCTCCTGGAACGGCACTTCCTTCGGAAGTACCAATGCAATACCCGTCGTCGGCGGCGCAGAAACCAATACGTTGAGCGGTTCTGTCTCCAGTGACGGTAAAACCATTACCTCGCTGGTCTGGACGTACAGCCGGAAGAGTACCATAACCACGGCTTCCGGCATCTCGACATCCGATAGCGCCATCAGAATCGAACTCAAGAATATCCAAGTCTCCAACCTGGTTTTCGCCAGCGGCCTGGCTTCAACGTTCCATTTTGCACAATCGGGGCAAGAAGTTAAGAATTACCTGACTAAATTGGAATACCACATCTCCGCCTATTTGGCTGGTGTAGCGCAAAATGAACTGACCTATGTTCAGGATTCCATAAACTGGAACGCCCCCGCACCGAATAGCTCTGCGCTGACGTTGGATTTCTCTAAATAACAATTGATAGTTATCGGGGATAGAAGAGCTGGCTGTTGGGGTTCTCAGCCAGCTCTATTTTTGTGATTTTGGTTGGGCTTGGCCTAAGTAGGCATAGATATCCTGCTTATCCTATTTCTTTTCCGTTACTCTCCCGGGATAAATACCGCTAATTATCTTCACTACCTCTTTGATTCGCATGCTCAGAAGATATTTAAACAAACCTATTGACGTATTGAATACTACCTCCACATCATATGGATCTGCGGGTCTCTCATAGTTTGCCGGCTCATCTACAAGCCGGATATTCACGGCATTCACCGCCGCGTGGGCAATAGCAAAGTTGCCAGGAGTTTCAGCCAGTATTTGCTCGGGAATCATCTCGAAGTAGCGCAGGTGGGCGGTACTGAAGACCCGCATCTGATCACCGACTCTACCCAGCCACCCTTTCCCATCGGCTTTACCTTGAGCCTGAGCCTTCTTTTGAACATCCTGGAGTACCTCGGCTGTGAGTTTAGCCATTATTGCCTGGTTTGGAGTAAAGACAATCGTATATATATCCGATGTCACTGTCGGCATTATCATCTTAGCCTGAGAAAGAATTGCAATAACTCTCGACTGATCCGCCATCGGCGCGAATCCTGGAGGTTGAGGGATATATTGATTCTGTTCAACGATGGGAGCGAAGCGTTGCATACCACATTGCCCGCAAAACCTGGCATTATCCGCAACGCTGATGCCGCAGTTAGCACAAAACGCCATATAATTCTCCTGGCTTATTTGATGGTAGCGTCAAGGGGTCAGGTCACTTCCCCAGACCAGAAAAACACAACCCAGAAGCCATTCTTCATACTGGGGTGAGAAACGACCCGATAGCCATGATATAATAAAAACAGGATAAATGAAATTAATCTCGATGAATACTAAATATGCCATTCATCTTCTGTTCGCGATGTCCCTCGTCTTAATGGTGTCGACTTTCGGTTGCGGACCTAAAACATCTTCTTCAGCATCTACGCCGGTAATGCCCTCTACGACCTCAATCGCCACACCTCCGCTCTCCACAACGGCTGCAATTACTACTGCTACCACTGCTGCCACTGCATCCGGCACGAACAAGACAACAGCCGCCAATCCTACCTTCACCGTTCCCTTAACTTCGAATCCTCCGGTGACCATGACCATAAACACAGCCGGGGCCTTTGATCCTCAGCTTTATATCATCAATACAGCTACCACGGTAAAATTTTTCAATGTGTCTCCATCTTCCATCACGCTGGTTAGCGACTATCCTTTTCAAACAACCATCCCCGGCGGGGGCATTTTTGAATTTACTTTTATCAATGCCGGTAGCTGGAATGTTTGGGACCAGGCTTTCCCGAACGATACGGCCGGTATATATATCAAAGCTTAACAACAATAACCCTGTCCGCGGTACTATTGACATTTCCTTACATCATGCTTATATTAAAGGTAGATATGCGCATAAAAGGATGATGAGCGGGTTTGCGCGTTGTCTGCCCATGGGAGCGATAATATGACTGGAAGAGTATCCCGGAAAATTCAGCAAAAGAAAGCACCGCTTGAAGTCACGGAATTTTCCAGACGACAGGTTTTAACAGGTCTTGGCCTGGTTGCGGCAGGGGCCGCGATCGTTTCTTTGCCGATCGGCTGCAAGTCGAGTGGCGGGAGCACTTCCGATACCACCGCCGTTGAACCCGCAACCACTGATTCCGCTACCACGCCCCCTGTATCTACAGATGTTTACCCCTCAACATATGTTCCGTATATTCCGCCCACCACAAAACCGGGACTCATAATAATCGAAGGCACCACTTGTTCGGTTGCCACAGACCGCCTGTATACTCCGGGACATATCTGGGTCAAATCTTTATCGAACAGTTTTGTTGTCGTGGGCATCACCTATACCATGTATCATATCCTGTACAACCCCTACAATTGTTCGTTATCTCCGATCGGGACCAAATTAGCTGCCGAGGACACATTCGGCAGTATCGAAGGTTATAAAATGACTACCGACCTGTTGAGCCCTGTCAGCGGGACGGTGACAGATCTTAACAAGTTAGTGATTGGGAATGCGGGCGGACAGGGCGCGGGTGATAGTATGCTGGCCGCTCTGGCGGATGTCTACGGAGGCGGATGGATGGCTGTATTTCAGCTGAGCAAACCCGCCGAACTCGGCAAATTACTCACTCCGCAGCAATACGCAACTCTCGTCGCCCATGAATAAACGCTGAGACATATCCGTTTACTTCCCCGCTTCGATATTCAGTTTGCCTGTTACGGCTGCGTGAGTGTAAACTTTCGGCATGATTCCCATAACCGCCAGCCTTTCTATCGATGAAAGCGAGATCCACGAAGACTTTGTCCGCGCCTCAGGGCCGGGGGGACAGAACGTCAACAAAGTCGCCACCTCTGTTCAACTCCGTTTTGACGCGGCCAACTCGCGTTCCTTGCCCGAGGAAGTTCGGCAACGCCTCATTGTGCTGGCGGGCAACAGGATAACCGCGGACGGGGTCCTTATCATCGAAGCCCGGCGGTTCCGTACCCAGGCCCGTAACCGCGAAGATGCAACTGCCCGGCTTGTAGAGCTGATCCGCAGCGCCGCTCAAAAGCCGATAATCCGCAGAAAGACCAGGCCGACGCTGGCATCGAAAGAACGCCGTTTGGAAAGCAAACGCCGGGGTGCCGAGAACAAACGGGTCAGGGGGCCCGTCCACCACGAAGAGTGACCGCCTTATAGCGGGGGAATGGGCATCAAATCTTTAACCAATGCAGTTCACCTGAGGGCTTGATTTACCGTGGTACAATATTCCCCGATGGGTAAGCATAGTTTCGAATATCTGCTCATTGGGATCCTCATCCTGGTCCTCGGTGCCTCGCTCAACTTTTTAGTAGTTGCCTCAAACGGCATGCAGATGCCCACCAGCCTTGAATATACAGACGATTGCTTCACGCTGGTCGACAGTGAGGGAAACGAGTTGGAAGTTACAGAGGATACCCCGTTTGCTCTGCCCGCGGGGCGTTTTTTCATGAACGAAACTACCAGGTTAAAGATACTCGGCGATATCATCTACATCGAGAATTTTGTGTTCGACGGTTATTATTCAGCGGGAGATGTCCTGATAGAGTTCGGCGCGGTGAGCATAATATTGTGGCTGTTTGCCGCGTTCTTTACGACGGTAAAGAATATTTTCCGGGGCGGGAACCATTTCCGCGATAAACACGCATTCATCTAAGGCCGCCCTAGCCGCAAACCGAAATTTCCCAAACCGGCTTCGACTAATTTTTTCCGGCTTTATCGGTCCACCGGCTTTCCAGCTGCCCCCAACCCGCATTTATGTCGCCCCTCGGGGATGACAGGCTACTTTATTTGTCATTGTCGGACTCGCTCCGACAATCCAGATGCCACCATCATGTTCGTAGGGGCACGGCGCGCCGTGCCCCTACCCTGACGATCAAAAAGAGCCACATTCAATCCGACAATCCATACGTCCCTCGGGTTCCGCCTAGGCGGATCGGACTCGCTCCGACAATCCAGACATCAGGGTTCAGGTTCCTTATTCTGAATCCCTCGAGTTTGGAGCCGTTCGTAGGGGCACGGCGCGCCGTGCCCCCTGCCCGTAAAAATCTTTCAGAGCAAGAATTTCGGGGAACCGCCCGAGGCCCGATTCGATACATTGGGGCATGTTCGTAAGGGGCACGGCACGCCGTGCCCCTACCCTGACAATCAAAAAGAGCCACATTCAATCCGACAATCCAGAGTAAAAGGTCCTGGCCGCCTTTATGGGATGACGGGGGGATATGATCTCGTTATTCCGGATTCCCGGTCCCCGCTTCAATCCTTTTCAAATTTGATCCACCGGCTTTTCAACTGCCCGCATCCCGCATCTATATCGGCCCCCCGGGACACCCTGAGCATCGTCCTGACCCCGCCGGCTATCAATCTTTTCTGAAATTCATGCGCCGCATCCATCGATGAGGGATTAAACTCGTTCGAGCCCGCAGGATTGCCGACTATCAGATTAACGGAACACGAAAGGCCATTGAGCAACCGGATGAGTCCGTCGGCGTCGTTCATCGAATCGTTTATCCCCGAGAAAAGTGCATATTCGATGAAGATTTTCAGTCCTGTTTTGGCCACGTATTCCCGGCAGGCCGGGATCAGCACCCCCAGGGGGTATTTGCGGTTAACGGGAACGAGGCGGCCGCGCAATTCGTCATTCGCCGCATGGAGAGAAACCGCCATCTGGAACTGAAGGCCCTCGGAGGCGAGTTGAAGCATCTGGGGGGCCAGGCCGGAGGTGGATAGCGTCACCTGGTGAAGGCCCAGGCCAAAACCTTTGGGGGAGTTGATCATGGCGAGAGCCTGCCGCACGTTATCGTAATTGGCGAGCGGTTCCCCCATACCCATGAAAACCACGTTGGTCAACCAGCTCCGATCAGATTTTTGACTTTCGCCGGAGCCCCCGAACCCGAACCGCCGGGTGAAGTACAGGACCTGCCCGATTATCTCTCCCGGCTCCAGGTTGCGATCGAAACCTTGCCGGCCCGTCGCACAGAAGTTGCATCCGACCGCGCAACCCACCTGGCTGGATACGCAAACGGTATGCCGGACCCTTCCAGTGCGGGTGATTTTGGAAAACATCAAAGTCGATTCGATGGTCTTGCCGTCTTCCAGCCGAAAGAGGACTTTGCGTGTTTGACCGTCGGCCGACACTTTTTCGTCGACAGGTTCAGGCAAACCGAGAACGGCTTGCTCCGCAAGTTTCTCTTTCAGGGAATGTCTCAAGCCCGTCATTTCCTCAAAGGTCGAGGCGCACTCACGGTAGATGGATTTCAAAAGGACGTCAGCCTGTGAAACGGGTTCACCGAAAGACTTTACAAACTCCGCCAGTTGAACAGGCGTAAAATCGAGGATTTTAACCGGGGCGTCCTTAGAAAGCATGGAACATTTTAATCTAATTCACACGGTCATGAAAAGGCGCAGCGCAATAAGGCAGGATTGTGCCTGTTCCGTGCGCATAATTTGTGTAATCAGAACATTTGTGCTACTATTGATTTATGCCCCTTCGGCACTTTATGGCAAGCCGATTAACAACACGAACTGAATATATCGAATAAGAAAGACCAGAGTGTTCAGATCGCACGGGCACGGCGCGCCGTGCCCCTACCCTGATAATCAAAAAGAGCCACATTCAATCCAACAATCCAGACACCAGAGGGAGGGTCACTTATTCTGGATCCCTCGAGCCTCGAGGACAAGAACCTCGGGGAATCGCCCGAGGCCCGGGTCTCGGCCCGGGATGACAACCACAAAACCTTCCCGGCGGGACCGTAAGGGCACGGCGCGCCGTGCCCTTACCCAGATCCGACAATCCATTGGTTTCTTAAAGCCCCTCACCTCTGCCCTCAGCGACACCCGGGGAAACTCTCTTTCACCCACCTGTGAAAATCGGTTCGTTTTATTTGAACGAAAAACGAATCGACGAATGAGGCCATGCCTGCGACGCCGATTCGTTTCCTTAAAAAGATGCTTTGATTGCGCTTATGTTAAGTGACTGCAATTCGACTATCGATTTGACCCAAACGACGGCGGCGCGGGATGGCACCATCCATAATCGATAGCAGGGAATAGTCGGCGATGGTCGTTAAATGCGAGGACAAGGCCCGCTCGTAAGGAGTTACCTGACCAGTTCAGCGGTAGCCTGCTTTTGAATCTGCGCAAGATTTGGCAAATCAGCCTGACTGGTGACCACCGCCCCGATCATGAGTATCCCCTGGGGGCTCGGCGCGGTTATCACGTATGCCTTTCCCGTTGTATCCTGGTAGGTCATTCCTTTGGAAATCAAAACAACCTCAATGGGATTCGACTTCGCCTGGTTATCATCGATGACGAAGAAATTATCTGTATTCATAGAAAAACCGGAGATAGACGAGTATTCGGATAGCATAGCAGTCACGCGAAGCGGATGTTGGCTGACGTCATAGCAAAGGATCGAGTAAAGAAGGTCGGCTGATGGTCTGATCACTTTTTTGCTAGCGGCTGATGACGGCGGTGAGAAAACCCACTGATTGCTGGGAAAGTTGAATTTCTCGGTCATCGTTACTTGCATTTGAGTATTGGGTATCCTGATTACCAGGGCAAGATTTACGATGAAGGCCACCGCGACAGCCCCCAGGATCATCAATCCTATCCACAGTATCCGCTTCTTCATTGTTGGGAGCTCTCCTTGATGATATGCGGCAACTCCATCGTCTGCAAAGTCCTGGCATCCAAATAAGCGGGCCCGGGGTTATGCAGGCGAAGGTATATTGACATCGTTTTGGTGTTTCCGGAGGGCAGCCAGTTTCCCTGCTGATAGGTATTTGACAGATGTATCTTGAAACTGCCGTCAGGCTCGAATGTAATATCGGTTGAACTAAACGAATAGCGGTCCTGGTCATTGGCTATCAAGAAACCATCCTGATCATAAACAGTGATGTCCCACCATCGGGCGTCAGGCGCCCGGCCCTGTATGATATAGTCGCAACTGCTCACCAGCGGGTTGGCGTCATCATCGGAGTACGCATCTAAATAAATAACCTCCGATTTATTCAATGCCATCAGCCCGTTTTCGGCGACCCACGCCCTGACATAGGGGTTTGCCCCGGTGCTGCCCATGGAAAAGTTGGTAGACCATGGCCCGTTTTTGACATTGCTCCAAAGTGGGATAAGATTGACAACAGGCTTGACGGTAAAATAGCCTGCGGAAGTACCCGCAACAACAACTATCAAAACAGATATGGCAACCTTGTAGATAGTCTTTATGTCCCTAACCCCCCTGATACCGGCGGATAATCTGCTGCGGGTGAATTTCCCTTTAGTCTAGTCTCCGGGAAATTTATTATCAACACATTTTGACATATATACAACATGCGGCGGAAGCCGATCGTAGGGGCACGGCGCGCCGTGCCCCTACCCTGACAATCAAAAAGAGCCCATGACTCGACAATCCATTCTTCTCTCGCGTCATTGTCGGACTTGCCTCGGGTTGTTCCCCGAGGTTCTTGTACTCGAGGCTCGAGTGATCCGACAATCCAGACATCTGAGCGACGACATTTGGTATTGTTTCGCTTTGCTCGACAAGGCAGTGGAAATGGATCCCCGGGTCTCACGCCCGAGGATGACATTTGTATTGGTTTGGATGAAATCCCCTCAGAAGGTCACTACCCGCCAATAGGGTTGACGAAAAGCTCCCCGAAAGGATATTGTTTAAGGATGAAAAAATTAACTTTCAAAATTTTCTCTTTACTGACCGTGCTCCTGGTTTGTATCACGGCCATCGCGGCATCAGCCTGCAAAAGTTCTTCATCCGCCACCACGAGTGTCCATACCCAGACATGGTCCGCGGCACCTGCGATGCAGATCGACCTTTCAAAAACCTACACCGCGGTTTTTGATACCAGCCTGGGCACTTTTAAGGTCCAGTTATTCACTTCCCTCGCACCCAAAACGGTAAATAATTTCGTTTTCCTGTCGAATCAAAAATTCTATGACGGCACCATATTCCACCGCATAATGAAGACTTTCATGATCCAGAGCGGCGACCCCACCGGCACCGGCATGGGCGGGCCCGGATACACCATACCCGACGAATTGCCTGTGAAATACTCTTATGACCCCGGTATCGTTGCCATGGCGAACACAGGACGAGCCAACTCGGGCGGCAGCCAGTTCTTCATCTGTACGGGAACTGTGGCGGCCAACCTTAACCAGAACCCGATCTACACCGAATTCGGGAAAGTCATCGAGGGCATGGACGTAGTTCAGAAGATAGCCGCTGTGTCCGTCGTGGCGTCATCTTCCGGGGAACTTAGCAAACCTGTAACCCCGCCGGTCATCAAAACGATCACCATAGAAGTATCTTAATAAGCACATTTTAATTAGGAAGGAAGAAAAGATGCCGATCAATACAGGAAACCCAGGGATGCCGATGAGCTGGAGTTCAGCTCCTGCAATGACACTGGACAAGACCAAGAAATACCATGCCGTTTTCGAGACGAGCCTCGGTTCTTTCAAGGTAGAACTGCTGGCCGACGAATCGCCGAAGACAGTTAACAACTTCGTCTTTCTGGCAAAGCAAAAGTTCTACGACGGCGTGATTTTTCACCGCATAATCAAGACTTTCATGATCCAGGGCGGCGACCCCACCGGCACCGGATGCGGCGGCCCGGGATACCAGTTCGCAGACGAACTGCCCGTCAAACACTCCTATGAACCGGGTGTCCTGGCGATGGCGAATTCGGGCCCCAATACCAACGGGAGCCAGTTCTTCGTCTGCACCGGCGGCGATTCCAAGTTCCTTAACCAGCAGCCGAATTACACCCAGTTCGGGAAAGTCGTCGAAGGCATGGATATCGTGCAGAAGATAGCGTCGGTGCCCGTTTCGTTCAGCAACGGGGAGATGAGCAAGCCCCAGACGCCCCCCGCCATCAAGACCATTACGATCATTGAGACGTAGGCGAATCAGCTATCAGCTTTCTGCACTCAGCTGTCAGTAACGTTTGAAGGATTGTCGGGCTTCGGCCCGACAATCCTTCAAATCACGTTAAACGACATTTAGTATTGTCTCGCTACGCTCGACAAGGCAGTGGAAATGGATCCCCGGGTCTCACGCCCGAGGATGACAATTATGTTTAGTGACAATGAACCACAATTGTCTGTCGATCAATAAAATTCCCACGTCATTGTCGGACTTGCTCCGACAATCCAGAGTAAACGATCCTGGATTCCCGCCTTCGCGGGAATGACAAACCAACCAATGGCAGGATCTCCCCTATACCCCGCGTTCCGCCTAGGCGGATCGGAATTGCTCCGACAATCCAGACACGCCGAACCATTGTTCTGGATTCCCGGGTCTCGACGCCCGGGAATGACCCTGGGGTTGAAATCGGCTCTGGATTCCGGCTGTCGCGCCGGAATGACAAATATATGGACGGGATGACATGGGGTAGTAGGGGGTGGGGAACGAACAAAATATATTTCAACCTTGACACAGATACGGGTTTGTGCAAAACTACTCTCAGAAACAGAAAGGCAATACTGGAAACAATATTCGTCTTTCTAAGGCTAAAATATGTCAGAATGGGCCTTTATCACAACACACGGGCTGGTGCTTGCCGACATCGCCAAACACCCGCGCAGTACCGCGCGTGACATCGGCGACGCCGTGGGAGTCACCGAACGGACCGCCCACAAGATCATCATCGACCTCGAAGAAGCCGGCTATATCACCAAGACCAAGGTCGGCCGCAAAAACAAATATACCATCCACCCTGACATGCCCCTGGCTGACGAAGCCAGCGACGCTGCGGTCGGGGAACTCCTCGTCATGCTGGGCTGGAAACGCCGCCGTCACCAGCCGGCCGAATCAGTAGCCTAGCTCCTTATTCCCCTTCACCTCTTCCCGTCTACTGGTCCAATCCAGCTTTCCAAATTGCCCATATTCGGGATACTATGATATATTTCTTACACTTATGAAAACCGATACCGACTATAAAATAATCCCGAACGGCACCATCACCTCGCCCCTCGGATTCAAGGCTGGGGCCGCGTATGGCGGGATCAACAAACATGCCAGGTTTAACCTCGACGTGAGCATACTGGCAAGCGACGTCCCCTGCCTGGCTGCCGGCGAATTCACGACCAACAAGATCAAGGCCGCCTCTGTATTATTATGTCAACAAATCCTGCCCTCCAAGTCCGTCAGGGCCGTCGTGGCAAACAGCGGGTGCGCCAACGCCAGCACGGGAGAGCAGGGGCACCTGGATGCTTCAAACATGGCGTCGGCTGCCGCGGCGCAGGTGGGCGCCCGCCTCGGTGAAGTCCTGGTCGCCAGTACTGGAGTGATAGGGCGGAGGCTTCCCGTAGACCTTCTCAACTCGGCCATAAGCCGCATCAACCTTTCGAGGGACGGCGGGCATGATATGGCCAAGGCCATCATGACCACGGACACGGTCCCGAAAGAGATCGCGGTAGAAGCCGGGGGGTTCATCATCGGCGGTATAGCCAAAGGCGCCGGTATGATCCACCCCAACATGGCTACGATGCTTTCGTTCCTGACGACCGATGCGCCGCTCGAACAGGGGTTCCTCTCTTCCAGCCTGAAAGAGGCGATAGACCTGTCCTTCAATATGATATCGGTGGACGGGGACACTTCACCGAATGACAGCCTCATCCTTTTATCCAACGGTATGGCCGGAGGCGAACCGATACGCGGCGGCTCCGAAAGAGCGCGGCTTTTTCAATCGGCTTTGAACGCCGTTTGCGTGCACCTGGCAAGATCGGTGGCCCGCGACGGCGAGGGCGCCACGAAACTCATAGAAGTCAACGTCCGGGGCGCCGCGAGCATGTCAGACGCCAGGATAACGGCGCGCACCATCACCACTTCGCCGCTCGTCAAAACGGCCGTCCACGGCAACGACCCCAACTGGGGCCGTATAGTAGTGGCAGCCGGGCGCAGCGGGGCCGAACTGGTCGAGAATAAAATAAGCCTCGACATCAGCGGCATACCTGTCGTAAGCGAGGGGATGCCCCTGCCTTTCGACGCCGATAAACTGGTGGCGGCGCTGAAGCTTCCCGACGTCCAGATCAATTTCGACCTGGGCCTGGGGCCTTATTCCGCAACAGCCTGGGGCTGCGACCTTTCGGCCGAATACGTGTCCATCAACGCCGATTACACCACCTGAAATTAAAGAGGCTATTTTGAATAAAGAACCGGGTGTCATAGTAATCAAACTGGGCGGTTCGGTGATTTCCAGCAAGGATTCCGCTGTTCAGAGCATCGTCGAACTCCAAAAGTCCGGCCGCAGGGTTGTGGTGGTGCACGGCGGCGCCAGCCTGGTCAACAAATGGCTGGCAGCCCAGGGCGTTACCTCCGAATTCAGGCAGGGTGAAAGGATAACCGACGCCAAATCCCTCGAAGTCGTCACCGCCGTGCTGGCAGGGCTCGCCAACAAGGAAACGGTCGCCGCGATCCTCGATGCCGGCGGCAAAGCGGCCGGGATAAGCGGGGCGGACGGCGGGATGGTGAAGGGCAAAGTCCGTGACCCGGAACTCGGTTTCCTCGGGGACGTGGTCAAGGTGGACGCGCAGTTAGTGGAAACACTCCTCAAAGACGGATTTATCCCTGTGATTTCACCCGTCAGCCTCAACGTTTTCGGCAGGCTGCCGGGCGATCCCCTGCTGCTCAACGTCAACGGCGACGCCGTGGCAGGCGAGATCGCGGCGGCGCTGGGGGCCGAGCAGCTTGTGTTCCTGACGGACGTCGACGGCGTGAAGGACACCGCCGGAAAGGTCATCCCGAAGCTCGGTACGGACGAGATCGAATCCCTTCTCGCAAGCGGGACCGCTTACGGGGGCATGATACCTAAACTGAAAGCCTGCCTGCGGGCCGCACGGGCGGGAACCACCTGCCGCATAGCGGACGGGCGCTTTCCCGGGGCAGCGGCCGGCGCGGTTTCCGGGCACTTCACCGGCAGCACCGTAAACGCCGAGGAGAGATGAATATGAACCTGGTTGAGTCTGAAAAAAAGTATTATATGCCCGTTTACGAGCGTATGCCCGTAACGCTTGTGCGCGGAAAAGGCGTAAACGTCTGGGACGACGCCGGCAAGCGCTACCTCGACTTCGTTTCAGGCATCGCGGTGAACAGCCTGGGGCATTGCCATCCAGCCGTAATCAGGGCCGTGAACAAGCAGGTACGGACGCTGATACACACCTCCAACCTTTTTTATACGGCTCCTCAGCTGGAACTGGCGGAACTGCTCGTAAACCACAGCGCGATGAAGAAAGTCTTCTTTGCCAACAGCGGGGCCGAAGCGGTCGAGGGTGCGGTGAAACTCGCGAGGCGCTGGGGCAAGCTGAAACTTGGCGGCGCGTATGAAGTGATCACCGCCAACGGGTCTTTTCACGGGAGGACCCTGGCCATGGTGGCCGCAACCGGGCAGCCGAAGTTCCAAAAACCCTATGAACCCCTGCCCTCGGGATTTGTAAATGTAGCTTACAACGACATCGACGCCATCAAAAAAGCGACGACCGATAAAACCTGCGCCGTCCTGCTGGAACCTGTACAGGGCGAAGGCGGGGTCAATATACCGGGGCCCGGCTATTTGAAACAGGTGCGGGCATGGTGCGACCAGAAGGGGCTCCTGCTGGTGCTGGACGAAGTTCAAACCGGCATCGGCCGCTGCGGCACGCTTTTCGCCTATGAACAGTACGGTATCGAACCTGACGTGATGGCGCTGGCCAAGGGGCTGGCCGGAGGGATACCCATCGGCGCCGTGCTGGCGACCGACAAAGCGTCGGTCTTTGCCAGGGGGGACCATGGAACGACGTTCGGCGGGAACCCGCTGGCATGCGCCGCCGGGACAGCCGTCCTGAGATATGTCATCGAAAACGATATCCCCTCGCACGCAAAAGACATGGGCGAACTGCTGCTGGCAGGGTTAACCAAACTTAAAAAAGAGTTCAAATTCATCAAAGACGTCAGGGGCAAGGGACTGCTGCAGGCTGTCGAGTTCGACCAGGACATCGCCAGGGGCGTGGCACTTTTATGCCTTGAGCAGGGGCTCATCGTCAATAACCTCAAGCCTGACCTGATCCGGCTCATCCCGCCGCTGGTAGTCCAGCCGGCAGATATCGCAAAGGCCCTGCGCCTTTTGAAATATTCTTTGAAACAGGCGTCGGCAAACCTGGCATGAAGTCTGTAAAAAAACCGGCGGCGCTGTGGCTCGGAGGATTTACGCTGCTCCTCGCGGGCGCTCTGACCCTCACCCTCATTGCGCCGTCGCCGTTCGTGCCGGGCTTGATGTGCGCCGAAGTCGGCGGGCAAGTCCTGTCGTCTTCAGATCTTAACGGCGTTCCCCCACAGGTGGCTGCCAGCGCAGGGGAACTCGGTCGCAAATTCTTCCCTGGCGACGAAGCCAAAGCCGCCGACCTGGCGGGCCAGCTCATCGGGACCTACCTTGCCGCGGCCGATAAAGACTTCGTGGTCATCTTCAATCCGGGGGGCTGGGGCTGGGACCCGCTGAGCGAGATACCGGGTTGGGAATCCATAATGAACGGCATCAGCGACACGCTGGGCGGATACGGATATAATTCCCTCCTGCTGGATTACAAAAGGACACGCCACGGGTTCGACGGGGTAGTCGGAGAGACGGAAGTCCTGCTCAACGTCCAGCCCGCGAAAGCGCAGGAGCTTGCGGCGCGGGTCAGCTTTTTGACCGATAACATACCGGGCCTGCGCGTCATCCTTACGGGTGAAAGCAACGGAGCGACCATGGCAGACGATACCCTGCGCCTGCTGGAAGACAATCCGCGGGTATTCGCCATCGAGACGGGCCCGCCCGTGTGGCATCCGAGCCTCCGGTTCTCCCGTTCCCTGATCATCAGAAACAACGGTGAACAGGCAGACACTTTTTCAAACGGCGACATCCCCACAATAATCCGGGCCAACGCCGAATCGGCTTTCGGGGCCTATCAGGGGGCCCAGGGGAACATCCTGCTTTACATCGGGGCGCCCGGGCATTATTACAGCTGGGATTATGCGGCGGTACGCTCGCAGGTGGGAAATTTTGTCTCGGGCATCGTAAAAAGCCCTTCCGCCTGAACGGGTTAATGTATAATAAATCGAGAGGGAAAGAAAATGACGGATAAAGTAGTACTCGCTTACAGCGGCGGTCTGGACACTTCGGTCGCCATCAAATGGATAAAGGACAAATACGGCTATGACGTCATAGCCGTGACCATCGACGTCGGCAATGAAAAAGATTTCAGCGCCGTGCGTGAAAAAGCCCTCAAAGTGGGGGCCGTCAAGGCGCTCGTCATCGACGCCAAAAAAGCCTTTGTGACAGACTACCTGTTCCCGGTGCTGAAAGCCGGCAGTCTGTACGAGGGCGTTTATCCCATGGCGACCTCCATCGCCCGCCCGCTTATGGCCAAACTCCTGGCCGAGGTGGCCCTGGCCGAAGGGGCTGTTGCCGTAGCGCACGGCTGCACCGGCAAAGGCAACGACCAGGTGAGATTTGAAGTAGCCATCAACGCGCTGGCCCCGGACGTCAAGATAATCGCTCCCGCCCGGGAGTGGGGCATGACCCGCGAAGACACCATCAAGTATGCCGCGAAATTCGGCATCCCCGTCCCGGTCAAGACCGGCCATGCCTACTCGACCGACGAGAACCTCTGGGGCCGGAGCGTCGAGTGCGGTGTCCTGGAAGACCCCTGGGCCGAACCTCCCGAAGAAGTTTACGCATGGACCAAGTCCCCCGCGGCGTCGCCGGCCAAAGCCGAATACTGCGAGATAGATTTCGACAAGGGCATCCCGGTGGCCTGCGACGGGGCCGCGATGGACGGTGTGGCCCTTATCTCCAAGCTGAATGAACTCGCCGGCAAGCACGGGATAGGGCGGATCGACCACGTCGAGAACCGGCTGGTAGGCATAAAGAGCCGCGAGATATACGAAGCCCCGGCCGCCGTTCTGCTGCTGACGGCGCACCAGTCGCTCGAAGACATGACGCTGGCAAAAGACCAGTCGCGGTTCAAAGCCAGAGTGGCCATGGAATATGCCGACCTCATCTATAACGGCCTGTGGTTCACCGCCAACCGGCAGGACCTGGCCGCTTATGTCGACAGCACCCAGCGCTTCGTCACCGGCACCGTGCGCCTGAAATTGTTCCGGGGTTCATGCACCGTCGTGGGCCGCAAATCGCCGTATTCGCTTTACAGCCACGGGCTGGCGACTTACGAGAAAGGCGACCAGTTCGACCAGAGCGCCGCCCCCGGCTTCATACAGATCTTCGGGCTGCCCGTGAAAACCCAGTCACGGATACAGCCGCTTTTCAAATCGGAAACGGATAAGAAATCCAAAGGCAAAGGAAAATAATTGAGCCATATACGCGGGCGCTTCCAGAAAGATGCCGCCGAGGCGGTTGTGAAATACACCACGTCCCTGCCTTTTGACCGGCGCTTGTACCGCCAGGACACGCAGGGAAGCATCGCCCACGCCCGCATGCTGGCAAAACAGGGCATCATCTCAACCGATGACGCCAAGGTATTGGAAGAAGGCCTGAAAGCGGTCACAAAGGAACTGGACGAAGGCAGGTTCATATTCAAGCCTGAACTGGAAGACATACATATGGCGATCGAATCCAGGCTGCTGGAACTTGCCGGGCCCGTAGCGGGGAAACTTCATACCGCGCGCTCCCGCAACGACCAGGTGGCACTGGATATGCGTCTTTATACTCGGGACGCCGTCACCGAAACCATGAAGGGCATCCGGGACCTGCAGCTCGCACTGGTGGAGCAGGCGGAGAAAAACACCGCCGTCCTCATGCCGGGATACACGCACATGCAGCTGGCACAGCCGGTTTTGCTGGCCCACCATCTGCTGGCCTATTTCGAGATGCTGCAACGGGACTATGAGCGGTTCGGCGATTGTTTCAAACGGGCCGATGTGATGCCCCTCGGCAGCGGTGCCCTGGCAGGCGCGGCATATAAGCTCGACCGCGAGTTCGTCGCTAAAGAACTGGGGTTCAGCGGCATAAGCCAGAACAGCCTCGACGCCGTTTCCGACCGCGACTTCGTGATTGAATACATGGCGGCGGCCAGCATATGCATGATGCACATTTCAAGGCTGGCTGAAGAACTGGTCATCTGGTCTTCATCCGAGTTCGGTTTCGTGGAGATGGACGATTCTTACGCCACCGCCAGCTCCATCATGCCTCAGAAAAAGAACCCTGACGTGGCGGAACTGGGCAGGGGAAAAACCGGGCGGGTATTCGGGCACCTGGCGGGGATGCTGGCTACGATGAAAGGCCTGCCGCTTTCCTATAACCGCGACCTACAGGAAGACAAAGAAGGGCTGTTCGATACGGTCGATACGCTGGCCGCATCGCTGGAAGTATTCGCCGGTATGGTGGGCACCCTCGAGTTTAAAGCGCAGAACATGCGGCGCTCCCTGGACAAAGGATTCATCCTGGCCACGGACGTGGCGGACTACCTGGTTAAAAAGGGCATGAGCTTCAGGGAAGCCCACGGAGTGACCGGCCGGCTGGTGAATTATGCCATCGGCAAGGGAAAGACGCTGGAAAGCCTGTCGGCCGAAGAATACCGGGAGTTCAGCACCCTGTTCGGGGAAGACGTCCGCGGCATAACCGCCGAAACGTCGATCGCGTCAAAAAATGTGCCGGGAGGCACTGCTCCCGGCGAAGTTTCCAAACAGATAATCAGGTGTAAAAAGATACTCGGGCAGGTTGGTTAGCCCGTTTTAAACGGTTTTTACCGTTTTTCGTTCGGTGCGCATACACCTGGTGCAAAGCGTCATCCTGACATTTTTGCCGGCCCGGATAACTTTAGCCTGCTGGATATTTGCTACCCAGCGATGGTTGGTGCGCCGTTTGGAATGGCTGACGTTATGCCCAAACTGCTCCGATTTTCCGCAGATATCACATTTCATTGTAGTAGTCCTTTCCTTTGACTGGTTAATAAGCTTTGGTGTAAAATGCCTTGTTTCAAACATAGAATATTACCACATCCAAACCACGCTTGACAAGCAGGGTACAATCATTAAAGACATCTTGAAAGAGGATGGCGTAACGAATCATGAAACAGTCCAATTCGATTAACGGAACTGAATTCCGTGATATGTTTGCCGCAGCGACCACCTGGCTGGAAAAAAGCGCCTCGGATATCGATGCCCTTAACGTTTTCCCCGTGCCGGACGGAGATACCGGCACAAACATGCTGCTCACCATGCGCTCCACCGTCGAAGAGGGCTTCAAGGTAACCGATACGAGCGTATCGGCCATTGCCCAGGCGATGGCCAACGGCGCCCTCATGGGGGCCCGGGGGAACAGCGGAGTGATCCTTTCACAGATATGGAGCGGCCTCGCGCAGGGGCTTTGCGACAAGGAGACCTTCAACGGCAAGGACCTCGCAAATGCGCTGGAGCAGGCTTCGGAAACCGCCTATAAGGGGTTGAGCAACCCGGTGGAAGGCACCATCCTCACCGTCATGAAGGACGTGTCCAAAGCCAGCCAGAAACAAGCGGCCAAAAATGGGGCCGGAGGTGACGTCCTCTCTGTTATGGAAGCGGCCGTCAATGCCGCCAGCGAATCCGTCGCAAATACTCCGACCCTTCTTCCCGTGCTCAAGGATGCCGGGGTGGTGGACGCAGGAGGCCAGGGACTGTTTACCCTGCTCGACGGCGCATTGCGGTTCATGAGAGGCGAAGCGGAACTGATGCGTTTCCGCAAACCCCAGCTCGTCGAAAGCAACGTTCCGATGACTCCTATCACCGTCACCGCTCCCGAGAAAGTCGGGGCTGACGAGATACCCTTCGGTTATTGCACCGAGTTCCTGCTGAAAGGCAAAGAGCTCGAACCTGAAAAATTGAAGCGCAGGCTCGTGAAACGCGGGCAATCTCTCATCGTCGTCGGCGACGACACCACGGTGAGGGTCCACGTGCATACCATAGACCCCGGCGCTATCATCCATTTCGCGACCACCCTCGGCACGGTCCACAGCGTGAGCATACGCAACATGGACGAACAGCACCAGGATTTCCTCGAGATGCAGAAGTCCCGGACGCCCGTTGCCGATATCGAGATAGTCGCCGTGGCTGCCGGAGACGGTTTATCGGACGTGTTCACCAGCCTGGGTGTCGCCGCCGTGATCCCTGGCGGCCAGACGATGAACCCGAGCACCAAAGACCTCCTCCAGGCCGTCAACAGCCTGCGCTCGGACAAGGTCATCATACTCCCCAATAATAAAAATATCGTGCTGACTGCCGAAAAGGTCCAGTCCCTCACGGAAAAGCACGTTCACGTGGTGCCTTCCCGCACCATCCCGGAGGGCATCGCGGCGCTCCTGTCTTTCGATTACGAAGCCGACTTCGATGCCAATACCAGGATCATGACCGAGGCGCTCTCATCGGTTAAAACGGTGGAGATCACGCGGGCAGTCAGGGCAACGCAGTTCAACGGCTTCGCGATCAAGAAAAAACAGGCCATCGGCCTGCTCGACGGGACCATCGTCGCGGTGGCCGACGAGCCGCTCGACGTGCTCCGCACAACACTGACAAAAGCAGGCCTGAAAAAAGCCGAAGTGGTCACGCTGTATTACGGCGAGGATACTGACGAGAAAGAAGCCCAACAGGCCAAGGATGAGATAGCGTCCAAGTACCATAACCTTCAGGTAGAGGTGGTAAGGGGCGGGCAGCCGCACTACAATTTCATCGGTTCAGTGGAATAGACAGTCAGGGAGGGTAATATAATGACCGTTAAAATCGTCACTGACAGCACATCCGACATCACCTCCAGACTCGCCCAGGAACTGGGGGTCACGGTCGTCCCCCTTACCGTGTTTTTCGGGCATGAATCCTTCCAGGACCGCGTGAACATCAGTACCGATGAATTTTACCGCAGGCTGAGCCAGGAAAGTATCTACCCGACCACCACCCAGCCGGCCCCGGGCCTTTTCGCGGAAGCCTATCAAAACCTGCTCAAAGGCAATAATGAGATCCTCGTCCTCTCCCTTTCCGGCCGACTCAGCGGCACTTTCAGGTCGGCAGTCAACGCGGTCGGGATGGTTGAAGGCAAAGGACGCATAGAAGTCATCGATACTTCCCTGACGGCCATGAGCCTCGGCCTGACCGTGATATCAGCCGCTAAAATGGCTGCACAGCCGGGGATGACGCTCCGCCAGCTCACCGAAAACGTGAAGGCGAAGCTGCCGCACACCAGTACGCTGGTGGCGTTCGATACCCTGAAATACCTTGCCAAAGGCGGCCGCATCGGCAAGGCCCAGGGCCTGCTCGGTTCACTGCTCGCGGTGAAGCCTGTCCTTACCCTGAAAGATGGGGAAGTGGCGCCTATGACGCGCCTGCGCTCGATGTCAGCCGCCTCCGATTACCTTTATAACCATATCGCCAATATGCCCAAAGTCGAGGCGCTGGCAGTAGAACATGCCACAACACCGCATGAAGCGGACATACTCGTCGCCCGCCTGGGCAAGATCTTCCCGAAAGAGAACATCTACCGATCGGTGCTCAGCCCGGTCCTCGGCACTTACATGGGCCCGAACATCCTGGCGGTTTCGTTCATCGAAAGTAAATAGCGGTAAAACCTGTATGACAGTCAGAGTGGTTACCGACAGCACCGCCGATCTGCCCGCGGAACTGGTGAGGGAGCTCAACATCACCGTGGTCCCTGCCTATATAAGCATCAAAGGGCGCAGCTATCGGGACGGCGTCGACATCTCCCAGGACGAGGTATATAAAAAACTGGTGGAAAGCGACTCACCCATCACGACCTCCCAGCCGACCCCGAACGATTTCGCCACGGCTTACAAGCATGTATTGAAAGAAGCCGACGAAATAGTCTCCATCCAGGCGACTTCGAGGCTCAGCGGGATCTACCAATCCGCGGTCCAGGCACGGGAAATGGTGAACGCCAGGGGGCGCATCGAAGTGGTGGACTCCGCCTCGGTATCGATGGGCCTGGGTCTGGTGACCATCGCTGCCGCCAGGCTGGCAAAGGCAGGAGTGAGCCTGTCCGGGGTCCTCGAAGAAAGCCACCAGGCCATCAAACAGGTGCATATCTGGGCCTTTTTCGACACCCTGAAATACGTTTTCCGCGGCGGCAGGCTCGGTAAAGCATCGGCCCTGCTGGGCACGATGCTCACCGTCAGGCCGATGCTGACCATGAAAGACGGCATACTGCACCCCGCAGGGTTGGTCCGTACCAGGGCGCGCGGCATGGAAAAACTCCTGGACTACGTCAGAAAATTCCAGAATGTGCAGGACATCGGCATCGTGCACAGCACGACGCCCGAAGAAGCGCAAACGCTGCGGTGCCGCTTGAGCGCACTTCTTGACAAAAACAGGATATACGTGTCCAAGCTGGGCCCGGCGCTTGGCGTGCACGGGGGCCCGGGGACACTGATACTGGCCCTCCGCGCCAGCGATACCCCCAGAACCAGCATGGAAGACGCCATAGAAAAAGCCCGGAAACGCATCCAGTTGCCTTCTTTCCGCTCTCCCAAATTAAATTGCCTGCCCCTTTCTTAACCGCCCGGGAGGACTGCCTTGACGCTGGATAACACCCGCCTGCGCCAGATCTTCCAGCAGGAAAAAAAATGCGGCTACACCGATAAATCCGTTTTTGGAGGGCTCGACCTGTTCCTGGCCAACTGGCTCGGGCAGGCAACAGCCCAGATAACACAGCCCGCAAGGCTCAAAGCCCTCAGGAAGATATGCCCCGTCACTTTCCGTTACGCCGCACTGTCTCCTGTTGAACGTGAAAAATGGACCGAGGCGCTGTTGAGCTTCGTCCTTCTTCCTGAAGCGCCTCCGGCTACCCCTGACAAACCGGCACTGCCTCCCAAAAAACCCAGGAAAACCGCCGGCACCGCGGCCAGGGCAACGCCGCCCGCGCCCGCGGCCGTAGATTCCCCGATAACCACGATTAAAGGGATCGCCGGCGCCCTGGCTGAACGCTTTGCCAGGCTCGGTGTACGCACGGTGCGTGACCTGCTTTACTATTTCCCCTCCAGACACCTTGATTACAGCAAACTGCTGAGGGTTTCAGAGCTGACCGAAGGCAAAGACCAGACCATCATGGCCAATGTCTGGGAGGTGCGTCCCACCATGCCCGGCGGAAGGCGCAGCACCGAGGCAACCCTGGGGGACGAGAGCGGCAACATCAGGGCGGTTTGGTTCAACAATCCCTACGTCGCCCGCCAGATGAAAGCTGGCGACCGGATAGTCGTGAGCGGGCGGGTGAAAGTGTTCGCCGGAAGGCTGGTCTACGAATCACCCGAATGGGAAATCGCGGACGAGCGGGAACTGATCCACACGGGCAGGCTGGTGCCGCTTTATCCGCTGACTTCCGGGCTGCACCAGCGCAGCGTCCGCAAACTCATCAAAAACGTTGTTGAGGAATGGGCGGGGCGCCTTCCTGAATTCATGCCGGCCGCTATGTTGGAGCGCCTCCGCCTGCTGCCGCTGCCGGAAGCCATCTCCCAGGCGCATTTCCCTGTTGACTACCCGCTCAAAGAACGGGCAAGGGTCCGCCTGGCTTTCGATGAACTGATGCTTCTTCAACTTGGGGTCATGGCCAAAAAGCGCAAGTGGCAGACCGAGCAGCCAGGCGTTCCCCTGCGCATAGACGACAAGCTGCTGAACAGGTTCACGGGCTCGCTCCCCTTTACCCTCACGCCGGCCCAGAAACGGGTTTCAGGCGAGATAATGGCAGACCTGCAGAAACCCGTCGCCATGTCCAGGCTGCTCCAGGGAGAGGTCGGCAGCGGTAAAACCGTAGTTGCGCTGGAAGCCCTGCTCATGGCGGCGACCAATGGTTTCCAGGGGGCGCTCATGGCCCCCACGGAAATCCTGGCCGGGCAGCATTTCAAAAGCATCAGCCGCATGCTGGCAGTATTCGGAACGGCGGAACGGCAGGAAGACCCGACGGTCACTTTCACGGGGATAACCGCTAAACCCCTTACCGTGGCTTTATTGATATCGGACGTAAAAGGCGCGGCCAAAAAAGTACTGAAGGAAAAACTGTCCGCGGGCGAGATCGACATCATAATCGGAACACACGCCCTGATAGAAAAGGAAGTCCGGTTTGCCAGGCTGGGCCTTGCGGTCATAGATGAGCAGCACCGTTTCGGCGTGGAACAGCGGTCGGCCCTGCGGCAGAAGGGCTTCAACCCGCACATGCTGGTGATGACCGCAACCCCGATCCCCCGCACCCTGGCGCTGACCCTGTACGGAGACCTCGACCTCTCCGTCATAAACGAGCTTCCGCCGGGGAGGCAGGTTATAAAAACCAAATGGTTTTCGCCGGCCCAGCGCGAATCCGCGTACAGGTTCCTCCGCAAGCAGGTTTCCGAAGGGCACCAGGGGTTCATCATCTGCCCCCTGGTTGAAGAATCGGACTCTGTCCAGGCAAGAGCGGCAGTAGAGGAGTTTGCCAGGCTTTCCAGCCAGGTCTATCCCGACCTGCGGCTTGCGCTCCTGCACGGGCGCATGCCGGCCGCCGAGAAAGAATCCGTTATGAAGGCATTCAACCTGCACGAGACCGACATACTCGTTTCTACCGCGGTGGTGGAGGTCGGCATAGATGTCCCGAACGCCACTGTTATGATGATCGAAAGCGCCGACCGGTTCGGGCTTTCACAGCTGCACCAGTTCCGGGGAAGGGTGGGACGCGGGGCTGCCCAGAGCTACTGCATGCTCATGACGGAAAACCCTTCGGACATCGCAAAATTAAGGCTCGATATCATAGAGACCACCCAGGACGGGTTCAAACTGGCGGACGAAGACCTGAAGCTGCGCGGGCCGGGCGAGTTTTTCGGCACGCGGCAGTCGGGGTTGCCGGACCTGCGCATGGCTAAACTGTCCGACACCGCGCTCCTCGAGCTTGCGCGCAGCGAATCCATCAAACTCATAGAAACGGACCCCGGCCTCAAACAACCGCAGAACGCCGCCCTGGCAAAAGAGCTGGTCAGGGTGTGGGGACTGAAAACCGGGGAGTGGAGTTAGCCGGACCGCTTGCCCGGCACCGCCCCCGAACCGTCAATCCCCCTTCGTTTCAGGCACGGTGAACGGCTTCATGGTATAATCGTAAATCTGAATTAAAAGCTGCGGAGTACCTATTTGAACAATCTGCTTGAGATCAAAACACGTATCGCCGAACTGCTTAAACAGGCGGCTGAACAGGCCCAGCGGGAAGGCAAGCTTCCCGAGGTTGCCCTGCCCGAAATATCCGTCGAAAGGCCCCAGAAGGCAGAAAACGGGGACTACGCTTCCAACCTGCCTTTGAAGCTGGCGCGTTCTATCGGAAAAAATCCGATGGAGATCGCAGCGGCCATCGCAGGACTGATACCCGCGACCCCCGAGATGTTGTCGGTAGAAGCCGCGGCGCCCGGGTTCATCAATTTCTCGCTGCGGCCCGAGTGGCTGAACCGGCAGGTGGACTCGATCCTGGAAGCAGGCGACAATTACGGGGACATCGACATCGGCAAGGGCCAATCCGTGCAGGTGGAATTCGTGAGCGCCAACCCGACCGGGCCGCTCCATATCGGACACGGGCGAGGGGCCGTCCTCGGCAGTACCATCGCCAATGTCCTGGAAGCCAGCGGTTATAACGTCGAAAAAGAATACTACATCAATGACGCGGGCAGCCAGATGACCGCGTTCTACCGGTCCCTGCTGGCGCGCTACAGGCAGGCCAACGGGATCGACGTCGAGATGCCGCAGGAAGGATATTTCGGCCAGTACATGATCGACCTCGGACGGGAGATGAAGGCGGAATACGGGGACAGGTTCATACATCTCCCCGCCGAAGAAGCAGAGTCTGAACTTGGTAAAATCGGGGTCACCAAGATGCTGGCGCTGATACGTTCGGACCTGGGAAAGCTGGGGGTTGAATTTGACTGCTGGTTTTCCGAACAGAGCCTTTATGACAACGGGCAGTTCGCTAAAGTGACGGCGCTGCTGCGCGCGGCCGGGCACCTGAATGAAAAAGAAGGAGCGACTTGGTTCGTCTCTTCGGCATTGGGCGAAGACAAGGACAATGTCGTTATACGCTCAACGGGCACCTCGACATATTTCGGCACGGATATAGCCTATCATTACAACAAGTTTATCGAGCGCGGCTTCAACCGCGTCATAGATATCTGGGGCGCCGACCACCAGGGCCACGTCTCCCGCATGGGAGCGGTCATGGGCGCCCTGGGGGTCGACCCTAAACGCCTGCGGGTCATCATCTCCCAACTGGTTACGCTGAAGCGCGGAGGGGAATGCGTGCGCGTTTCAAAACGCAGCGGTGATATGATCACCCTGCGTGACGTGATAGACGAGGTGGGTGTCGACGCCTGCCGTTTCTTCTTCCTGGCTCGTTCCGCAGACAGCCAGATGGACTTCGACCTGGAGTTGGCCAAGAAGGAATCTTCCGAAAACCCTGTTTATTATGTCCAGTACGCCCATGCACGCATCGCAAGCATCCTGAAGCTGGCCGGTGAAGAGGGGTTAGATTTCTCGGACGGGGACGTGTCCCTGTTGACAGGAGAACCTGAACTGGCGCTGGTGCGCCTGATGCTGCAGCTGCCTGAAATCGTTGAATTCGCAGCCCGGACGCTTGAACCGCAGGGGCTGCCGCACTACGCTCAGGACCTAGCGACGAGTTTCCATAGTTTTTATAAACTATGCAGGGTGATTTCCCACGAGAACTCCGCACAGACCAAGGCACGCCTGAAACTCGTGGCCGCGGCCAAGGTCATACTGGCCAGGACCCTCGGCCTGATGGGGATGACTTCGCCGGAAACTATGTAGCCTAAACAGCGAGGCAGGTCACTGTGCGTGAAATGCCGTCGACTGCGTGTATCTTGCTTGTGATTATATCGCCGATCTCGTTGAGCGTGTCGGCTTCTACCACCGCGATGATGTCATAAGGCCCCGTAACGGTATCGACTGATTTGACACCCTTCATTTTATGCAGGGTGGAAACCACCTCTTTATTTTTACCAACGGCGGTTTCAACAAGGACGAACGCTTTTGCGGCCATAGGACTCCTCCTCGTGGTGTTACTGCGTAAATTTAAGGGTGATAGGATTATAGATGCCCCCCGGGATGCTGTCAAACCGGGCTGAGCGTCCGGTTTTCCGGCCAAGAAACGCCCCCGGAAACAGGGGATCGCCTGCCTCGCCCGGCCTTTGTGGCGCGAGTGAGTTTTTACGTGTATAATAGTAAGGTTTCTTTGGAAAATACCGATGCTTGAAATTAACGTATCCCAGATCCTGAAGGGCACTATCGGGACACAGAAGTCCGTCCAGGTAAGCGGTGAAGTGGAAATTACGGGTTTCGGGGCGGCCCACGCTGAAGGGAGCGTGAAGTTAACGCGCACGAACCGCAGCATCCTGGTGAAGGGAACGCTGAAAACGAGCGTGAAAGCCGAATGCGCGCGGTGCCTTGAGCCGTACGACTGCCCGCTGGTCCTTAACATCGAAGAAGAATATTTCCCGGTAGCGGACGTCAATACGGGCGCTCCCCTTCCCGAACCCGATGAGGAACCCGGGGCTTTCGTGATAGACGAACACCTGATTCTCGACCTGTCCGAAGCAGTTCGCCAGTACACTTTGATGGCGGTTCCGATGAAGCCGCTTTGCCGGACCGAATGTCCGGGCATTATCATATAAGCAAAATTTTTAAGGAGAAAGAACGAGTTATGGCACCTCTACCTAAGAGAAAAATCGCACATGCAAGACAGGGCGAGCGCCGCGCCCACATGAAAATTGAAGCCGAAGCCGTAATGAATTGCCCCCAGTGCAATTCCCCCAAGCTTCCTCATCATGCCTGCACCAATTGCGGGACATACAACGGACGCGAAGTGATTGAAATAAAGGCCCCCAAGAAAAAGACTTCTTAACACCGGTTAAGACGGTGAGCTTCGAGAGAGAAGGATAATGGATCATTCTCCCGGAACGGCCTTTGTATTCCCCGGCCAGGGTTCACAATTCGTGGGCATGGGGAAAGAAGTATACGCAAATTTTGAGGCGGCCCGCTCCGTATTCGACGCGAGCGATAAAGCGCTGGGATTCGAACTTTCGCGCCTCTGTTTCGAAGGCCCCGCCGAGGAACTCCGCCTGACGGTCAACGTTCAGCCGGCCATAGTGACCTTCAGCCTTGCCCTGCTGGCTGTGATGCGCACTGGCAAAGGCTTCATGCCGCCCGACTTTACAGCGGGACACAGCCTCGGCGAATATTCCGCCATGGCCGCCGCGGGAGCTTTGAGTTTTCCTGACGCTATCCTGCTGGCCCGCAAACGCGGGCAACTGATGTACCAGGCCGGGATAAACAAGCCGGGAGCCATGGCAGCTATCCTCGGGCTTTCGGAAGAAGCCGTTGGACAGCTTGCCGGAGAAACAGGCGTCCACATAGCTAATTATAATTGCCCCGGGCAAATCGTGATCAGCGGTGAAGCCAAGCGCATGGAAAAAGCCATGGGGCTGGCGACATCCCTCGGGGCGCTTAAAGTCGTACCGCTGCAGGTCAGCGGCGCTTTCCACACGAACATGATGCAACCCGCCGCCGAAGGGTTGAACGAAGCCCTGGCGACAGTCGTTTTCAACGCGCCCGAAGTCCCTGTTATCGGCAACGCAAGCGCAGGCCCGCTGGTATCCATCGGGGAAACCAAGGATGAACTCCTGCAGCAACTCTGCCATCCCGTCCAGTGGCAAAAATCCGTCGAATACCTCCTGTCGCGCGGTGTCGAAACTTTCGTGGAGGTAGGGCCGGGCAAAGTACTTTCGGGACTCATCAAAAGAACGAAAAGAGAAGCCAGGACCGTCAATATCGGCGACGCCGCGTCTCTCGACGATTTTCTGGCCAACGGATTTACGGCATGAGCCCCACCGGAAAAATAGCCCTCGTGACGGGAGCCGGCCGCGGCATCGGCAAAGCCGTCGCCCTTAAACTCGCCGCGGGCGGGGCGACTGTGATCGTAAACTCCCTTTCCCGGCCGAATATCGACGCCGCAGTCGCCGAAATAGTCGCCTCAGGCGGCCAGGCTGACGGTATGGCTGCCGATGTGAGCTCGCCCGCCGATGTCCTCGAAATGTTCGGTAAAATCATCTCCCGATACGGCCGGATAGACATACTCGTCAACAACGCGGGCATCACGAAGGACCAGCTGCTGCTGAGAATGACCGACGAAGATTGGGACGAAGTCATCGACACCGACCTTAAAAGCGTGTTCCTGTGCACGAGGGAGGCTTTCAAATACATGGTCAAGGAGCGCAAAGGGCGGGTGATAAATATTTCCAGCGTTGTCGGGCTGATCGGCAATGCCGGCCAGTCCAATTATGCGGCGGCGAAAGCCGGAATTATAGGATTCACGCGGGCGGCTTCAAGAGAGGTCGCTTCGCGCGGTATCAACGTAAATGCGGTCGCGCCCGGGTTCATCGAAACGGACATGACCTCCAGGCTGACCGAAAAACAGAAACAGGAACTCCTGTCGCGCATCCCGGCAGGCTGCCTCGGGACACCCGAAGATGTCGCCGAGGTCGTGGCGTTCCTCGCCTCCGATGCTTCAAGGTATATCACGGGCCAGGTCATCACCGTCGACGGCGGGATGACCGGCGCCTGAATGCGGTTGAAATTATATGACAGGTGAAAGACGCAAAGCCCGCGAGTTAACGCTTCAGGCGCTTTATGAAATCGACCTTACCGCGCATGCCTCCGACAGGGTGATGGCCAGGGCGATCGAAGAAAACGGCCTCACGCCTGAGGGCGCGGACTTCGCACGCGAACTGCTGGAAGGCGTGATCGGCAACCGGGAAAAAATCGATGAACAGATACGGCATTTCGCCACCGCCTGGCCGCTTGACCAGATGTCCATCGTCGACAGGAATATCCTGAGACTTGCAATCTATGAATTATTACACAATAATAAAGTGCCTGTGAAAGTGGCCATTAACGAAGCCGTGGAACTTGCCAAGAGTTTTGGAGCTGACAGTTCACCCAGGTTTATCAACGGAGTTCTGAGTTCAATCAGCAATCTGGCTAGCAGGTAGCTTGGAGGTCCAATTGGCGACTATTTTAGAACGTGTAAAAAAAGTTACGATTGCCCAGCTTGGCGTCACCGAAAGCGAAGTTTCATCCGGTTCTAATTTTGCCGGCGACCTCGGCGCGGATTCCCTTGACCAGGTTGAACTGCTCATGGCCCTGGAAGAAGAGTTCAGTACTCCCGATAAAAAGATAACCATCCCGGACGAGGAAGGCGAAAAGATATTGACCGTGGAAGACGCGGTTGATTTTTTGAAAAGCATCGGGGTCTCGGACTTCGAAGCGCCCCCGAAAATCCCGGAGAGGTCCGGTTTTCCGAGGATCAATCTGCCCAGGCCCAACATCAGCCGGCCTCCGTTGAACAAACCCAATCCCCAGGTCCAGGACAGGCAGCAAAACCGGCCTGCCGCCGGAAACCCGCCCCGCGGAGGCCAGCCCCAGCGCAGGGACAACCGCCCCCGGAGAGACCGGCCCCAGGGGAACTTGCCCCGGCCCAACAACGTGCCGAGACCGCCGCAGCAACCCCCGCCTGCTCCCCAGCCTCCCCGCAACCCGCCCGGGCCGGGCAGCACGCCGGCGTGATAAAGATTTATCCATACACAAAAAGAGGGAGTTAAAACTCCCTCTTTTTATATTTAACGGGGATCCGGCGGTCTATCCCCCGGGGGCCAGCCTTGTCACGACTTCCTGCAGGGATTTTTGCCAGTCATTTTTAAGTACGGCAGTATCGAGCCTGACCTGGTTCAGGCTGACCCTGACGCCGGCCCGCGGCAGTCCAGGCATGGCCGGATCGAACTGTATACCGCTCGGCCGCCGCAGGACGATCTGGCCTCCCTCGGTTGAAATCGATTCAAGCCTGGCTTTGGACGCCAGCACCTTGATCTTTACCGCATATAACAGGTTTTGGACCTCGGCAGGCAGTTCTCCGAAACGGTCTTTGAAATCCTTGCCCAGGACATCGACCGCTTCGGTATTTTTTGATCCGGCCAGGGACTGGTACAGGCTGAGCCTGGTGTCCGTATCCGCCACATAATTCTCCGGGATGAAAGCAGGCTGCGGAAGATCGATGGTGGGAGGCGGGAGGCGCATGCTGGGAACGAACGATTTCCCCAACTTATCGGCATTCCTGCGCGATTTGAGTTCGTCTACGGCCTCGGAAAGGAGATGGGTGTACAGGCTGAAACCCACGGAATTTATGTGCCCGCTCTGTCTGACCCCGAGGATGTTGCCGGCCCCCCTTATCTCAAGATCTTTCATGGCGATGCCGAAACCCGCTCCGAGTTCAGTGGCCTCATAAATGGTACGGAGGCGCTGGTCGGCGTCCGGGGTCAGGCGCTTGGCCTTGTCATACAGGAAATAGGCGTAGGCCAGGTTGGCTCCGCGCCCGACGCGCCCCCTGAGCTGGTAAAGCTGGGTCAGCCCCAGCCGGTCGGCCTGGTTGATGATAAGCGTGTTGGCGTTGGGAACGTCGAGCCCGCTCTCGATGATCGTGGTGCAAAGCAGCACGTCGACGCTGCCCTGGGCAAAATCGCCCATAACTTTTTCAAGGTCGTCCTCATGCATCTGGCCGTGTCCCACCGCGATCCGGGCTTCAGGCACCAGAACCCTGAGTTTTTCAGCCAGTATGCCGATGCTCTGAACACGGTTGTGGACGAAAAACACCTGCCCGTTGCGCTCGATCTCACGTACGATGGCTTCACGGACCAGCTGGTCGTCGTATTCGGCAACGTAGGTTTTGATGGGAAGGCGTTCTTCCGGTGGCGTTTCCATGACGCTCATGTCGCGGACCCCCACGAGCGAAAGGTTAAGCGTGCGGGGGATAGGGGTGGCCGAGAGGGTCAGCACGTCTACTTCCCGGCGCATCCGCTTGAAATGCTCTTTATGGCTGACGCCGAAGCGCTGCTCTTCGTCTATGACCAGCAAGCCGAGGTCCTTGAATGTGACGTCTTTTTGAATCAGCCGGTGTGTTCCGATGGCTATGTCCACCGAACCGTCGGCGATCCCGGCGATTATCTCTTTCTGTTCGCCTGCGCTTTTAAAGCGGCTAAGGGATTCGATCCGCACCGGAAATGCGGCCAGCCGTTCCTTGAAAGTCGTGTAATGCTGCTGGGCCAGAACAGTGGTCGGAACCAGTATCGCCACCTGCTTGTCATCCATGACCGCCTTGAACGCGGCGCGCAGGGCTACCTCGGTTTTTCCGTATCCCACGTCGCCGCATATCAGCCTGTCCATGGGGCGCGCATGGGACATGTCTTCCTTCACCTGGACGATGGCGGTCAGCTGGTCGGGAGTTTCCACATACGGGAAAGAAGCCTCAAGTTCGATCTGCCAGGTGTTGTCCGGCGAGTAAGCGAAACCGGGCGCAACCTCGCGTGCCGCATAGATATTGAGCAATTCTTCGGCGATATCTTCCGCCGATGCCCGCGCCTTCTCCTTGCTCTTGACCCATTCCAGGCTGCCCAGGCGGCTCAGTGAAGGCGGATGGTCCCCGGCCCCGATATAACGGCCTACCCGGTCTATCTGATCGGTAGGCACGTAGAGGCGGTCGCCGGACGCGTAATCGAGCAGCATGTATTCCCGGGTCATGCCGCCCGCGCTCATGGTTATAACACCGGAGAATTTCCCTATGCCGTGTTCGATATGCACCACGTAATCGCCCGGTTTTATGTCAACATAAAGCTTGTGATGCGCGACGGGCCTGCGCTTCGCCTGCCTCTGTTGTTTGAGGAACCCGAATAATTCGCTGTCGGTAAAAAGAAAAACACTGCTGCCCAGTTCCCAGCCGTGTGCGAGAAGCCCCTGGACCAGAGTTAAGGAACCTTTGACGGGCAGGTTGTCTATTTCATCGACCACCCCGGCGCTGAGGCCTTCTTTCGCGATCAATTCCGCCAGGCGCCCCGCCTGGTGACTGACGGCGATCACCCGCTTTTTGTCGGCGATGAGGCCTTTGACCCTTTCTATCCATGCAGGAAGCTGGCCGGCATAACTGTGCGCCGGGCTGAAATCGATCTTGAGGGCTTCGCTCCCGGCGGCGGGCGCGAGGTCCGAGAATTCCAGCCTTCTGGACCGGATAAGGCCCGTTTCCAGTTCGTCCCAGGTGAAATAGGGCCGTGGGAAATTCGAGGGCAATTCCCGGGCAGCCAGCCTCTGTTCGAACACCGGGCGAGCTTCGTCGTCCAGAAAACGGGCTTCCTCTTTGATACGGCCGGGTTCATCCAGGACCATAAGGCAGCCCGGAGGCAGGTAACTTAAAAAAGTGTCTTCGTTGAAAAGCGCCGCGTAAAAGGAAGGTGATTCCGGCAGATGCCCGGCGTTGAAGAGTTCGATGTCCCTCTCGAAGGCGAGCCGCGATTCGTCATTCAACTCATTCAGGATGCCCGGAGCGAGGTTTTTGTTGACACTGGAGCCGTCTCCGACGAAAAACGGCGCCATCTCCGAGGCCGGGCCTATTTCTATGGACTCGACCTGCTTCAAAGAACGCTGGCTTGTCGGTTCGAACAGCCGCAGGCTTTCGACGCTGTTGCCGAAAAACTCCACTCTGACCGGCATCTCCAGGGTCGGTGGATACACGTCGAGTATCCCCCCGCGACGGCTAAGGCTCCCGGGCACTTCTACGAGGCTCTCGGTATGATAACCGAGGGCCCCCAGGCGGGCTGCCAGGTTGACGGGGTCTGCCTCCATACCCTTGCCGAGTGTTATCCAGCCTGTCCGGAACAACTGCGACGCGGGCAATTTTTGAAGAAAGGCAGGTACCGAAGTGATTACCAGGAGGGGCGGACCATCCGGCGACGGTTTTGAGAGATGTGAAAGAACGCGCAGTCGGTCAAGCTCCCCCGCGGGGTCGGAACTGAGCCGGGTATACGGGAGGCCGTCGGGTTCCGGCAGCTGCAGGATATTGGGTAAATCACACCAGGCGGCGATCTGTTCACCAAGCCGCCGGCTCTTGTCAGGTTGGGCGGTTATTATAACGAGAGGACGCTTCAGGTCCCTGTAGATAGCCGCCAGCAGGTAGGCTTTCGCCCCTTCAGCCGCTTCAACCGAAACGCTCTCTTTTGCAAGCTTTTCAAGGAGGCGCCTGTAGGAGGGCATCTCCCGGGCCAGTTCAACGAGTTTGCCTATCTTCAATAAATCACCAAATACGTAAAGACCGCTCAGAAACTGACCGGCCGATAAACATATTCTACCAGAACCCCGGAGAGTGCGCACAAAATGCGGGTGAGCACAAGGGGCCGCCTCCCGGGTAGTGATACGCCCGGGACGGCCCCTGTTGTTCAGGCATCGACAAGATTGCTATAATAACCCACAATACCGATATGAATACTGGAACTCAGGCATACAAACGGATAGTTATTAAATTAGGCACCAGTCTCCTGACCGGAGGCAGCGACCACCTGGACAAGGAAATCATGTCCCGCCTGGGCAGCCAGGTGGCGGCCATCCATGACGACGGGGCTGAAGTGGTTATCGTAACTTCCGGCGCGGTGGCAGCCGGGCGGCACTGTCTCAAATCCAATCACTCTCTCAAGGGAGTGCCGCTCCGCCAGGTGCTAGCCGCCGTCGGCCAGGCCAGGCTGATGCAAACCTATGAAGAGATTTTCGACAGGCACAACATCACCGTGGCACAGGCCCTGCTGACCCGGGCGGACATCGCGGACCGTTCGGGTTACCTGAACGCGCGCAATACCTTCATGAGCCTGATGGAGACCGGCATCGTCGGCATAGTCAACGAAAACGACGTCGTGGCAGTCGATGAACTGGTCGAATCACGCTTCGGAGACAATGACAACCTCTCCGCGATGGTTGCAAACCTGGTGGACGCAGACCTTCTGGTGATCCTGACGGACATAGCTGGACTCTTCACCGCAGACCCCCATGTTCACCCTGAAGCCTGCCTGATCCACGAAGTGTGCAATATCGATGCGGCCATCGATGCGATGGCAGGGGATTCAGCCGGAAAACTGGGCACCGGGGGCATGTCCACCAAGATCGAGGCAGCCCGCCTGGCGACGGCATCAGGGGTGACCGTAATCATCGCGGACGGCCGCGAACTCGAAGTTATAACCCGTCTTGCACGGGGCGAGGCCATAGGCACGCGCTTTATCCCCGCGGCAAGCAAGATGGAAAGCCGGGCCCGGTGGATGCTGGCGGGGCTGTGCACACGCGGCTGCCTGGTCGTCGACGACGGCGCCGTCACGGCGCTCACCGAACAGAACAAGAGCCTCCTCCCGGCCGGTGTCAAAGAGGTCCGGGGCGAATGGGAACGCGGCGAAATCGTAGACATATGCACCCTGAACGGAGCCAGGATTGCGACAGGCATTACCAATTACGGCTCCCGCGACGCCTTTTCGTTGAAAGGGGTACATTCCGGACAGATCACCCAGCAATTAGGATACGACTACGGCGCAGAAATAATACACCGCAACAATATGGTATTGATCCACAGGAGGGCCGATGGCACTGGGTAAACTGTACGACGCGCACAACGCCGAACTGCTGGTCGGCGTGGACTACCGGCTATTCGACGAAACGGACAACAACTGGTGGGGAGAATTGACCCTTACCGATTACAAACGGCTCCCGGACGGCAACGGATATATCCTCGAACTGGCCGACGGCCGTAAAGGCCGCTGCGCGATGACGCGCAAGGTCAACAAAGCCATCTCGGGGCTTTTACCGCTGCATTGTTTCCGGTTCCGCGGAAACGGCAGCCTAAGTAATGTCTGACCGTATGTTGACCGGCGGGTGAAAACCGGGGGCGGCTGCCGGCGCAAAAAGCCTTCGGGGAGAAAAACCATGGTAAAAGAATTCGACGAACTGGCATCAAAGGGAAGGCTGGCCAAAGAAGCCTCCGCGAAACTCGCCTGCCTGTCCACCGAGATAAAAAACCGCGCATTGAAAGAAATTGCAGCCGGGCTTATCAAGTCTGCCCCGGAAATCCTCGATGCCAACCGCCGGGATTATGACCAAGCCAGTAAGAGCGGGCTCGACCCGGCGATGCTGGACCGCTTGATGCTCAACGAAGCGCGCATCAAGGCCATCGCGGCCGACGTTGAAACTGTGGCGGCCTTGCCCGACCCCGTGGGCGAGGTCTTCGATATGCGGACCATGCCCAACGGGCTCCTTGTCGGCAAAAAGCGCGTGCCCATGGGCGTCATCGGCGCTATATACGAGAGCCGGCCCAACGTGACGGTCGACATAGCCGCCCTGTGCCTCAAATCCGGGAATGCCGTGATCCTGCGCGGAGGTAAAGAAACCCTGCGTTCCAATATCGCACTGGCGAAAACGGTGGCCGAAGCTTTGCATACTGCCGGGATACCCGCCGGGGCAGTGCAGTTGATCGAAGGCACCGACCGCGCCCTGGTCAACGAACTTCTCAAGATGAGGGACGTCATCGATATGGTGATACCGAGGGGGGGCGCCGGTCTGATCAAGTTTGTCCGCGAGAATGCCTCCATGCCAGTCATAGCGGGTGGCATAGGTGTTTGCCATACGTTTATCGACCGCAGCGCGGACCAGGAAAAAGCGGCTGCCATAGTTTTCAACGCCAAGGTGCAGAGGCCGACGGTCTGCAACGCCCTGGACACGGTGCTGGTACACCGGGAAGTCGCCGGGGAATACCTCCCGAAAATGGCTGCCGAACTCGGGCGGGCGGGCGTAGAACTTCGCTGTGACGAAGCCTCTCTGGCTATTTTGAAGAATACAGCCGGTTTGAAACTGGTACCTGCTGCGCCGGAAGACTGGGGCAAGGAATTTCTGGCCCTGGTTGCCGCCGTGAAGGTGGTCGACAGCCTCAACGGCGCACTCCAGCATATCCGGCAGTACGGGTCAGGCCATTCGGAAGCCATCATCACCGAGGACTACACTTCTGCGATGCGCTTCCTAAATGAAGTCGATGCCGCGGCAGTTTATGTCAACGCCAGCACGCGGTTTACCGACGGAAGCCAGTTCGGGCTGGGGGCGGAACTCGGTATCAGCACGCAGAAGATGCATGCGCGCGGCCCGATGGGCCTGAAAGAAATAACCTCGTATAAATGGATAATTTTCGGCAGCGGCCAGGTAAGGCCCTAGCTATCTTACTTTCAGCCGGTCTATGGCTGACTGCTGGGCGATAAACAGCTGTTTGATGCCTTTTTGGGCGAGCCCCAGCATGCCGTCCAGGCTTTCCCGTGAAAAAGGCTTGGTCTCGGCAGTCCCCTGTATCTCCACCAGTTCGCCTTCTTTAGTCATCGCCACATTGAAATCGGCCTCGGCGACGCAATCTTCGTCATAACACAGGTCCAGCAGCATGGTGCCCCTGACGATCCCCACGCTGGTCGCTGCGACTGCGCTTTTGAGAGGGATCGAGGAAATCACGCCCATATTCGCCAGCGTTTGTAGGGCCTGGTAAAGGGCAACATAAGCCCCGGTTATCGAAGCGGTGCGGGTCCCCCCGTCGGCCTGGAGCACGTCGCAGTCCACGACAAGGCTCCGTTCTCCGAGTTCGGACAGGTCTGTGACCGCCCTGAGGGAACGGCCGATGAGCCGTTGGATCTCATGGCTGCGGCCGGACACCCGTCCCTGGGTGGAATCCCGGGGACTGCGGGTCAGCGTGGCCCTGGGCAGCATGGAGTATTCAGCGGTGATCCAGCCGGTCCCGCCGCCCTTCAGGAATTGAGGCACTTTCTCTTCAACACTCACCGAACAGGCAACGCGGGTCTTGCCGAGTTCGATAAGGACGGACCCCTCTGCAAAACTTTGAAACCCGGGAGTGATGCTGACGGGGCGTAATTCGTCGAAAGAGCGGCTGTCGATTCGTTTCATAATAATAATCTTTCTGGCCTGAAAATCAGCCAAGTATAACATCGAACTGAAAACCAGCGCAATAAAACCAGTACGGTAAATCCATTTCGCTTGTCGGATAGAGATATAAGGCCATATCTGCTTATTTCCGCTATTACATCAACGTCTATTACATATTACGTATTACTATTACAATGGCATATCTATTGCAATGCAGATTATATGGTTGTATTATTATTAGTAATAGATTAAATCGGGGTTAGGTGAGCCAATTGAAAAACGAATCGGTCATGAGGCTGCTCAAAGAAACCGAACACGACATCGCTGTTAAAAGGACCGAGTTAAACGACCTGGAAGCCCTGGCCAGGATGCTGCGCCGACAGGCAGCCGGCGAGGCTAAACTTGAGGCGGTCCAAGTACTCCCGTCCATAGATGCCCCCCGCCGTCCGTCAACACCCCTGAGCGATTTTATCATAGGTTTTTTAGGCCCTGGCCCTCGAAGTTTCGCAGAAGTGAAACAGGCGGCGGACAACGCTGGGTTAACTGCATTTACAAAACATCCCGGGCAAACTGTAAACATGGCCCTGTCAGGCCTGAAACACAAGGGGTTTGCGGATAACGATTCAGGCAAATGGCGGTTGACGGGCCCATCGATCGATGCGGAAATAGAAGTATCGAAACAGGCACGCTTTCCTTCCGTTTTATAGTCAAAATGCGGAAATCCGCCGTCTTGTCCCCGTGTACTGAAGTGCTATAATCTAGGGGCTATCGGAATAACGCTGTTTTTGAGGAGATTTTCATGATGCATTGGGGTCCTTTCGGGTGGTTCTTCGGCAGCGCGTTCGGCGCTGTGGGATTTCTTGTTAGCCTGGCTGTATTTTTTCTGCCGACCATCATCGCCGTCGCCCGCCACCACCGCAACACCCTGGCCATCTTCCTCGTCAATTTCTTCCTCGGCTGGACCGGCATCGGCTGGATCGCCTGCCTTATCTGGTCTGTGATCCGGTAAACGGGCAATACTCCTGAAAGCCAAGAGCCGCCATCTAAAGATGGCGGCTCTTTTTTTTGTTGCGTGCCTCAATTAAGCCGGCTTGCAGGCTTTTTCTTTGACCGGAGGAGGCTTGGGGGCACCCGTTTTCACCGGCTGCACCTTGCGGTAGACCTCGGTGAAGGGCTTTTGCTGACCTTTAACCGAAAGCAGGTCATTTTCTATCGATATCCCGAAAAGCCTTTCGTTCTCAGCCAGGTACGGCCGTATAAGGTCCCAGTCAGCCTGGGAAAGCTCAACTATTTCACCGCCGTTCAGCTGCTCGCCCACAACCTGGCCGTGCGGGTCCCTGATGTATATCGCCCCGCCCGATGCCAGCGAGAAGAGGTTGGAACCGGGATACGGAGAGTTAAGCTCCCGCACTTTTCCTTCCTCGTCGAATTCGATTCCGTTCAGGATGACGAAACCGCCACCTTTAAGCGGGTCGCCCGCCATGAAGGATTCTGCCAGGAAGTCCAGGCAGGTCCCGTTGATAACCATCTTGGGACGGCCCACAGCGTTGATTAAAGGCCTTCCGGCTGCATTTCCCATGATGAATACGTCTCCGCCCTTGGCGCCGTACATAAGGGTCTGGCCGACGTCTCCGAAAACGACCAGTTTGCCGCGTTTCATTATCTGCCCGAGCTGGTCCTGGGCGTTCCCGTGGACCCTGATTTCCATGCCGTCGATACCAGACGCCAGGTAATCGCCGGAACTGTCATACACATCTATCCGTACTCCGTCGGTTTCTTTGCCCAGGCCGCACCCAGTGAAGCGCTGCCCGCGGTATCCGTAGCAGATAAAACGGCGCCAGCCCAGCTGGAAGGCAGAGACGATAAAGCGGGCATCACATTCCGCGCCTTCAGGAGGGAAATCCCTGGCGTTTACGAGGAGTACTTTTTCATTCCCGGAGGGTGCCCTGAGATCCCCCCTGCCAAACCAGTCCAATCTGCGGTAACCGGAGACGGATCCAGTAGTAAAATCCGGTGTCCCTTCGAACAGGCGGTGTAAAGCGTCCCTGATGATCTGGAGCACCGAGCTGCGTTTCTTGTCGCCGGTGGGATACCTGAGATCGTTCAGCGCAGTGAGGATCTCGATCGCTGCCGACCGGGCTTTATCGCTCAGACCGATGTCGGTTAATTCATGGCAGAGAAAGATGACAGACGCGTAATTCCATTTGGCCATACCGTGGATAAAATAACGCATGAAATCGGTATTGTCTGCTGCCGAAAGGGCGCTCCTGACAGCCTGCGAAATAGCATTTCGGCTCACTGGAGCGTCGTAATCGGCGGGAGGATTGAACGGTTTCTGCCCCGCAGGCACGTTGACGGCGTCCCCGAACTTGTTCGTACAAACCAGCTTTTTGCTGCCGTCGCCCTTGCCTGAATCGCGGATGGTGAAGATGAATGCCCCGCCGTCGCTGGCGCTGCCCCCGCGGGCGTTCCAGTATTTGTCGGCCACCGGGCGGAACCTGCGGTCTTCGCGTGACAGGCTTTCGAGGGTAGAATCTACTGCCTGTTTTTCCGAACAGATAAGGCCGATCTGGACCTCGCCTTCCTGCAGGGCGAACACCTGCGGCCTGAGCATGGAGGTGTCGGTGATGCCGATCAGCTGCTTGTAATGTTCATAGGGATTGTTGCGCGCGATGATAAAGAACCACGGCCCGTCCGGCGAGGCAGGAAGGTGAGTGGATTGGATGTGTTTATATATGCGCTGTTTCTCGGGGAGCAACTGGTCGAAATCATACTCTGATGTTGGCGCCATGGCTTCGATGATATATTCCAGCGGGTAATTAAACGTGCGGTTCCAGAGGTCGAAAAGCTGGACCGAAACCTCGGTGTCCGTGAGGAATTGGGGCTGTATATTGAATTGCCTGAGATATTCGGTGATAGCATAGTAGTTGGCGAAGTCCCCGTTATGCACAAGGGCCTCATCCATGCCGATGAACGGGTGGGCCCCTCCCGGATGCCATACCCGGCCTTTGGTGGGATAGCGCTGGTGCGCGATCCACCCGTGGGCTTTGAAATCTTCAAGTTGATAATACTGGGCCACCTGCTCGGCATACCCTACAATCTTGAGAATCATGATATCGCGGCCGTGGGACAGCACAAACGCTTTTTTATCAACCAGCGACGAATAGTATTTCTGATTCAGGCGGAACGAGTTTTGCGAAATGAACTCATCCTCAGCTTTGCGAACATCCATGGCACCCAGTTTGTTTTCAGAGATAAAACGGTTCAGCTCCGCCGGCTTGACCCTTGCGAAATACCGCATCACGTCAGGCGGTTTGATCTCGAGGCCTTTCACCTCGCGGAAATCGGCAAGGTGGGGCACCTCCGACGCCGAATGAACGTCGAGAAAAGGCGTGATGAATTCGGCTTCGACAGCCTGGCGCAACGAGGGATCTAGCAGGGCGACCTGTATAAGGTAATGGCTGTCCAGCACATCCTGGGCTACGCCCAGGGATACGGCTGAAAGCCCCACTGCGGCTATACCGCCGCCTTTGCCGTTGCCGCGGTTGTGCATCTGGAAAGAGGGCTCCATTATATGGCGGCCGCTGACGGGCACGGATGCGATGAAACCTGTGACGCCGCACCCGCCTTCTTCGGCGGCTTCGGTTTCATCGAGGCCGGACAAAGGCAGGCAAGCACGCGCGGCTAAAAGGTCGTCTATTATAGAATTGTTTTCTTGGGGCATAGCTTTCCCTAAATGACCAGTTTATTCTGCGGGGCGGGTTTGTATTTGGCTCTTTCCGCCTCGTCGAGGTAATCCATGTTCACAAGCAGGTCGCTGCGGCCGACCAGTTCCCTGGTGCTTCGCAGGCCGTACTGTCTGAGTATCTCGCACCACTGCTTGCGCCAGGCCGTGTACATGTTAACGATACGCTGTTCGGCATATTCTTCGCTGATCATGCGGCCCAATTCCGCGTCCGTCGATGCGATGCCGCGCGCGCAACCGCGCCCGCTCTCGCACTTGCCGCAGCGTATGCAGTCCAGCGCCACCAGGTCTGCCGTGCCGATAACGACTCCGTCAGCCCCGAGAGCGATGGCCTTGGCGGCGTCAACGGCGTTCCTGATGCCCCCTGACGCGATGAGGCACACTTTCTCCCGTACGCCCTCGGCTTTGAGAAAGCGATGGATGCGCGGGATGGCGTATTCGATGGGCATCGCGATATTCTTCTTTGCGATATCCGGCGCGGCGCCGGTGCCCCCGTAGCTGCCGTCGAAATGTATGATATGGGCACCCGCGTAATAGCTGCCGACCGCCACCATGTCGGCATCGCTCGGAGTGGACACCTTGATTGAAAGCAACGCCCGTGGGTTTATCTCTTTTATCCAGTCCAGATGTTTTTTGTGGTCCTCAACGGAATATACGCTGTGGAAAGGGAACGGAGAGAACAGCGAACTGCCGACCACCGTCTCGCGCATGGCCGCGACTTCAGGGGTCACTTTATCGCCGAGCAGGTGCCCGCCGAGCCCGGGCTTGGCGCCCTGCGCGTATTTGAATTCCACGACCGGGGCGTTTTGAATGGTTTCTTCGCGCACGCCGAAAAGGCCCGTGGCTACCTGAGTGATGACATGCTCGGCGTAAGGCAGGAATTCGGGCGGGTAGCCCCCTTCCCCTGTGCAGGTCATCGTATTAAGCCGTTTGGCCGCCCTGGCCCGTCCCACGATAACGTTAAGGGCTGTCGATCCGAAAGACATGCCCCCGCCGTAGCAGGGCAAAGACAGCGTTTTCTGTGGCCTCTCGTCGCCCCTGCGGTTCAGGTCGAGGCTGGTATCGATAACTTCGTCGCTGATCTTTATATATTCGGAAGGCACAGGTGTCCGAAAACGCATCTTGTCGAAACCGCCTCCTGATGAACCGAGGCTGTATTCAAGGTCAACTTCCGGCAGGTTCCCCGTCTCTGCCATATGCCAGTGGGCAATCAGCATCTCAGGGGTCCAGCGGTAATCGCCCATGGTCTCAAGGGTCGAATTAAAGCTGACGCTGAGGGCTTTGTTCGGGCAGCGGGCGACGCAGTAATATTCGCATTTCTCGCAAGCGGTGCCGACACATCGTTCCGAGCGCGGTGGAAGGGGTTTTGCATAGCCTTCCGGCTTGATGTGGACCCCGTGCGGGCAGAGGCTGGCGCACAGGCCGCATCCGGTGCAGCGCGAATTGCGTGTGACGACAAATTTGCCTATGGGGTTTCTGAAGCGCGAAGGTGTCTCTACGGCTTCGGGCAGTGCTTTTTCAGGTTGGACCGTATTCATAATTCTACTCGCAGGGAACTGTTCGCCGTCCGAAGATGGGGGCAAAACTCTCGCGTTCAAGATCTTCGAGGAAAAGGGCGCGCCCCACTTCGCCGCGCAGGCGCCGTACTTCGCGGATGCCGCAGGCACCCATGACTTCAAGAAGCTGGTTGTGCCAGGCGCCTATAAGATTGACGATGCGCTGGCTGCCCCAGGCGGTTTCGATTTCTCCTATGGCGACAGGGCAGGAACCGCCGGTCTTGCAGAGTCCGCAAAGCCTGCATTCCAGTGCAACCAGCAGGGGGATGTCGATGACCACGCCGTCAGCGCCGCAGATGATGGACTTGGCCATGTGTTCGGCCATCGCGATCCCGCCGGAGAAAACCAGGTTAACCGTCGAGCGGAGTTTGCTGTCGATAAGCTTCTTGTGGACCTCGCGGATGAGGTCGCGCAACGGCCTGGGTGAACCTGAACCGATCTCGCGCCCGTTGTCATCGGCGTAAAAATGGATGGTATCGACACCTGCGATCGTCAACTCGAGCGCCCTCGAGGGGGCTTTTGAGTCAAGCGGCAAACCGACAGCGATGAGCAGTCCGGGTTTGAATCCGCGCAGGCGGGGGAATTCGTCTTCCACCCCGGGCGCGTCTGCGATTTCCAACATTTTACTGAGACATATTATGTCAACGTATTCTTTGTAATCCCGGGCCGTCACCCTCGGTACCATCGTGCCATCGAAACAGTAAAATGCGGACGAATAATCCTTGGCGTCGATAAGCATCAGTGTCTGCAGCCTCTGGGCTGCAGATGCCATGGCTACGACTTCTTTTTCACTGAAAACCCCGAAAGAAGGCGGCTGAAAGAGTACGGGGATCGGTATCTCGGTTATTTCAGGCAGGGATTTGGGAAGCGAACCTTTATCATCGAAAGTCAATCTCATCGGCTTCCGTGAAAGCTCGATCGAGGTGCTGATGTACTCGCGCCCGTGGATGCCGTCACGGGTGGGCCGCACGATCTCGGACATATCCGTCCACATCGCGTCGAATCCTGAGCCTGAGAACACACCCCTGTACCCGGCACCCGAAACCGGGATACGTCCGGTGTGAGCCTGAAACCATGTCTGGTTGATTATCTCGGGTTGCCAGTATTCGTCACCCATCAAGATATAGTCAGGGTTGACCACGCGGCTGAAGATGCCTTTGGTACATTCCTGCACGCATCGGAAACAACTCTGGCAGAGATAAAGAAATTCCGGTTCGTCCATCGTGATGACATGCTGGTAGCTGTCCTTGAAGACGTTATAAACGCATTTCTTTTTGACACACTTACTGCAGCTTCCCGCGCAGTCTTCGCGGCGTTCCACGGTAGAAAATTTACCTACCGCGGGAAAACGCGGTGCGGTTACTTTGGTTTCGATATGATATTTCTTCGGCATAAGATACCTATTTTGCGGGGCGCTGTGAAAGTCCTGCCGCCTTGACCAGTTCAGGAACGCGTTCTTCGGCCTCGATGGCCATGATGTGGATACCGCGTACGCCGGGGATGCTTTTTACTGCGGCGATGGTTTCGAGTGCTATGTTCATACCCTCTTCGATCGCCCGCTGGCCTGTAAAAGCGGACATGCGATCGATGACTTCCTGGGGTATGTCCATCCCTGCAACTTTAGCGGCCATGAACTGGGCCATCCTGGTTGATTTAAGCGGGGTTATGCCCGCCATGATATATACTTTTTCTGTGAGTCCTTCTTCGCGAGCCTGGCGCATCCATTCCTTGAACCGCGGCAGGTTGTACACGCACTGGGTTTGGATAAAATCGACTCCGGCATCGATTTTCTTGGCAAGGCGCACCACGCGATAAGAGAGAGGGTCTGCAAAAGGGTTCTCTGCGGCGCCGATGAACATCTCCGGCGCCCCGATGAGCGAGAAACCGCTCATATCTTTACCCTCGTCGCGCATCACCCGAACGGCATGCACCAGGTTTAAGGAGTCGATATCAAACACGTTCATAGCCTCCGGCTGGCTCCCAAGGCTCTGGTGGTCGCCGGAGAGGCAGAGCAGGTTGCGTATGCCGAGCGAGTAGGCCCCCATGATGTCAGATTGAAGTGCTATCCGGTTTCGGTCGCGGGTGACCATCTGCATCACGGGCTCAACGCCAATGTCTATCAGGTGCAGGCAAGCCGCCAGGCTGCTCATGCGGACTACCGCGGTCTGGTTGTCGGTAACATTTACCGCATCGACGCAACCCTTAAGCGTCTCCCCCTTTTTGCGGATCACACTTGCGTCCGCTCCGCGGGGCGGGCCGCATTCGGCCGTCACGGCGAATCCCCCACCTGAAAGGGTTCTTTTCAGTTTGCTCTGCCCGTCTGTTTTCATATTACATGGTCCTCTCTGACCAGGCGGCGGGGGCCGCCTGACAGGCTGGGCCGCCAGTCCTTGGCGGGAATATATCGTTTCAAATTATCGGACTGCCCGAGCAGGGTTAACCGGTCGATGATCAGCTGCCAGGCACATTCTATATCCGGGCTGACTTCGCATTTTCCATTTTTCGACCCTCCGCAGGGTCCGTTCAAGAGGCGTTTTGAGCAGCGAGTTACCGGGCAGATTCCCCCGAATGTATCGAGTTCGCAATCTCCGCACCCCGCACACTCCTCGGTGAACAACCCAGGTTTTTCAAGCACGCCCATAAATGTTGTATTAAGGCCTGGAAGAAGCACCGCCCTGGCGAAACGGCGGGCCATCGCCTGAACACCCGCCCCGCAGGCCAGAGACAGTATCGCTTCATTTCGGCTTACTGCCTGCGCCGACTCTTGAATAAAGGCGTCCTCGCATTGCCGTTCAACGGTAAGTTCCTCGGTACGGATAGTCTTGCCGTCCTGTCTGAAAGCCAGGCGCAACGCCGCTCCGAGCATGGCTACTTCATCTTCCCCGCCCGCAAAGCATGTTTTGACGCATGTGCCGCAGCCCAGTATCAGGACCTTTTCAAAAGGCCGCAGCATCTCTTTTATCTCGGCGAGGGGTTTCTGTTTAGCGACTATCATAGATGTATCTCCATTGTAGTTGAATAGGACATTTTGAAGCTGTGACTATGGTCTCAATTCAGGCTCGGAATACGGCGCTTTGCCTAGCGCCCGGGGGGCAGTTCACCGAGTTGTTTAACCAGTTCCGCCGCGGTGGTTTCCATCTCATCGGCGGTTGAGTAAGCCAGTCTTTTGCCCCCGAGGCCGATTTCATCCAGTAATTGACGAACCCGGGCGACACGTTTTGCGGCGCGCGTGTCGCCGTCGACACGTTTACATTTGCCTGCAGGACACCCAACCACAATGACCCCGTCGGCTCCGGATTCAAAGGCTTTTAACAGGTAGATGTCTTTGATCATAGAAGAACACGCCATTTTCAAATCCTGAGGGAAATATGCGGCTTTCGTTCCGGGAGGCGAAAAAACGCCCTGATTAAAGGCGTTTACGCAATAAAATATATAGATTTTTGGTTCGTCGTTACTAGTCATTTCTTGTTTCTATTCATTCCCTATGTCACCCTCTGCGCTGCAACAAGAAAAGCGGCAGAATTCTTGAAGTTTTGACACACAGCGGACTGTCAAGAAAACGGGATACGGCATACGGTTGCCGAAAAAGTGAATTCACTATACTACAGGCTGAATTAGCTTGTCAAACGTTCGCGGAATCCGACAACCCAAAATAAAAGGACGGGCGGCTTATGGGCCAGCCCGTCCTTTCATTTTGTCGATAAAACTCTGTTTTATCTTATCAGCAACAGGGCGCTCAGAGCTACCGAGGCAACGACAGCTCCAAGGAAAATCAGGATCAACACGGGAGAAGTCACGATCCTGTTGATCAACCGCCTTAGATTTTCCTCGTTGAGGAGAGCTTCCTCGGCTTTTTCTTTTGCTTCTTTGGCAGCCCGTTCAGCGGCGGCCATGGCCCTCGCACTGGCTTCTTCCGCCCTGCGGGCGGCTTCTTCAGCCGCCCTCTTGGCATCGGCAGCCCTGGCAGACGCACCTTCGCCTACACTGCGGGCGGAATTGGCTGCATCCTTGGCCTCACGCGCAACAGCTTCCGCACGGCGGGCAGCGTCTTCCGCCGCCTTCTTGGCGGCTTCGGCGGCTTCGCGAGCAGCGCGGATCGCTTCTTCTACGCCCTTGGCTGCACTGGCTGCTGCTTCCTTGGCAACGGCTTCGGCACGTGCAGCGGCGGCTTCAGCCGCCTTGCGGGCGTCTTCAGCGGCTTTCTTGGCGGCTTCGGCAGCTTCCCTGGCGGCGCGGATTGCTTCCTCGACGCCCGTAGCGGCACTGGCGGCAGCCTCTCTGCCAGCCAATTGCGCTGCCTCAGTTGCCATTTTAGATGCCTGAATCGAAGCTTTGGCCGCGGCTTCGGCTGCCTTGGCCATCTCTTCAGCCATTGCGACCAATCTATGCAATGCCTGGGCTGAAGCCTGAATGGCTTCGTCGCCAAGGACGTCTGCGGCTTCCGCCTTCTTGAACGCTTTTTCGGCAGAATCGTAGCCTTTGGCCGCTGCGGCTTTAGCTTCAAGCCCTGCAGTCTCAACCCTATCGGCGACTTTGCCCTCAACCCTGACGGATGCCTCGACCGCCTCATCTCCGGCGATGTCTGCCAATGCAGCCCTGCGCCGAACGTCCTCGGCAGCCTGGAAAGTCAAGGAAGCGAGCCGTTTGATCTTCCTTCCGGCTTCATCGGCCTTGATAGCCGTCAATGACGTTATTTTGGCAGCCAGTTCCGCCTCGGCGGCTTTAACGTCTTTAGTATTGTCTTCAGCGTCTTTCGCCGATTTGTTTGCCTTTTCGACCGCTAACAGTACTGCGGCTTTTGAAGCATTTGCGGCTGCTTCTGCCCTGGCGGCAGTCTCGGCGGCGGCTTTGGCGGCGGCAGCGGCGGCTTCCCTGGCGGCAAGTTCAACTTCTTCCGCTTTACGTGCGGCTTCTTCGGCGGCATATTTCGCTCCGCGGGCTGTTTCTTCAGCTTTCTTTGAGGCAGCTTCGGCTTTCCTGGCTGCTTCCTCAGCAGCAAGTGTTGCGCTTTCAGAGGCCTTACGCGCCATGGCGATGGCTTCTGCGGCTGCTTTTTTGGCAGCTTCCGCAGCTTCGCGCGCGGCTTTTACAGCTTCCTCAGCGCCCAGGATGGCTTTACGGCTGGCTTCCTCGGCACGCCTGGCGGCTTCGTCGGCAGCCTTTTTAAAAGCTTCCAACGCGGCTTGTGACTGCCTGCTTGCCTCATCCGCTTTGCGAATTGCCTCTTCTGCGGCCAGTCTGGCGGCCTTTGCCTGGGCTTCAGCCTTCGCGGCAGCTTCCTGAGCAGCGCGCGTCGCAGTTTCAGCGGCTTTTTCCCCGGCCTGCCGTGCTTCGATGGCCCTGGCTTCGGCCTCTTTGGATGCTTTGGTGGCGGAAACGGCGGCTTCGCGCGCCAGCCTGGCAGCATCTTCTGCCCTGCGCGCCGCTTCGGTCGCTGCTGAAATGTTGCTGTCCATCTCGTCAAGGATCTGGGGCAGCGGCTTGCTCATTATCTTCATGTGTTCGACAGATTGCTTATCTGGTCCGATGTTCTTTGTTGCCATATTATTCCTCCTCAGTAAGACGCTTAGACAAAAATAGCTGCCAAGCAGCCTTTTGAACTTTGCAGGCGTGAGTCAATTCGTTTTTAAGTGCTTATTATGTTCACCTTCATTTAATTGATAGTATTATTTAGTTAGTGTTTTGTCAACAAATGAAGAGGTAGGATGCGTTCAACTGCCCTCTATCCCCCGGTTCTTTTGAGCAGTTCGTCGAATGCTGAAAACCATTTAAGTTTTACTTCATCAGGCCAACCCGGATCAAAACCGGGAAATTTATCGAATAATATTTTGTCCAAACCATTTCCCTTGGAATTTTGTCCAGATATTTGCGGAATTTCTGTCCTTTCTTTTTTGTCTGCGACCTTGATCGTTTTCTTTAAAGTAACCGGAGGGCGAGAATTTCTTGTCTTTTTGGTAACGAACGGAGACACTTTCATCCCGCTGTCGTCTGCCAGCCCGATGAAAAATTTGATGCACTTACGAGCCACATCGCTGGCTATCTGGTAATTATCGCGAAAAATCTCTTCAAGCTGCGAATATGTAGCTGTTTGCGGGTCGACATGGCTGAGAAAGAAAAAATTATAGGATTCTTGCGTGATCTGTTTGAGGATATCGACACGCTGGCTGCCGCGGGCACCGACCAATTGCCGCAATTTGACGGTTGGAAACCCGTTCACGTCGATAAGTTCAAGGAAACGAAGAGCTGATACCAGCTGGGTCCCGGTACTACCCGAGAAGCGGTCGCCCCAGTAACTGCGGTCGATACGGGCAGGCATCGTCTGCTGAAGCCCTTCGATAAAATTTAAAAAGGTACGGTAGGAAACATAGGGAGGCGAAAGTTTCTTGGAAGAACTGGATAGCATCCTTAATATTGTAGGTTAATTCCATTCCAAAATGCAATAGGACTTAGGCTATATAGCATTTGGACAAATATGTTTTTCTTTTGGCATCAGACTGGACAATCTTGGACAGTATTTGACGGCTACGTTTGGCACAGAATAATATTTCCCACAAGTTCAATAAATATTCAATAAATTAGGAAAGGAGTAGGAGCATGGGAGCAGCAATCGAGTACCAGAAACTGATGACAGAAATCGTACACATCAATCTTCCAGGGCCGGCGGAGCCAACCCCCGGAATGAGCGGCGGTGAACTTCTGCACGGCTTCCTGGCTGACCTTTACCGGACCGACAGCCAGGAAGTGAAGAATTATGTGAATTCTCTGTGCCTCAAATGGAACGTCCACTACCGCCAAACCAGGTGATGACGCACAGAAACCTACAATTATATAAGCATAAGCGTTTGAAACAAGGTAAATAAAAACAGGAGAGAGCAGGGAAAAGGATGAAAAATAACTTCGGGGTTACGGGAGTTATATCATGAAAAGAAGAAAGATCGCATCCATCGATGTCGGAACTTCCAAAATCTGCACAGTGATGGCGGATACCGACGGCGAAGATATGCGCATTCTCGGGGTTGGTGTAGCCCCTTCTAACGGGCTGCAAAAAGGGCTGGTCGTTAACCTCAATGACGCCAGGGAGTCGATTCGTCAGTCGGTGAAAACGGCAGAACAGGCCGTCGGCTACAAACTGGAATCCGCCATGATCAGCATCACTGGCCGCCACATCAGTTCGGTCAACAACCGCGGTGTGATCGCCATCACTTCCAATAAACAGATGGTACGCCAGGAAGATGTAGATCGCGTTCTAAAAGTCGCTCAGAACGTCGCCCTTACCAGCGCTTCCGGATCGATGATTCTCCACCTAATTCCGCAGACATACGCGGTTGACGGTCAGGAAGGCATTAAAAATCCGGTCGGCATGCATGGCTTCCGGCTAGACGTCGATACTCATATAGTCACCGCAGCTACTGCCTCCGTTGAAAACCTGACCAAATGCGTACGCGGAGCAGGGATTGAAATTGAACAATTGATATTCGCCCCCCTCGCCAGCGCCGAGGCCGTTTTGACCGCAGACGAAAGGCAAAACGGGGTCATAATGGCTGACATCGGCGGAGGCACAACAGGCGTGGCGGTATATAAAGACGATAATATCTTCCATACCTCGGTCCTGCCCGTCGCCGGGAATTCGATAACTCACGACATCTCGGTCGGGCTTGGAGTCTCTATTGAACTTGCCGAAGAAATGAAGCAAAAATACGGCAGCGTTATTCCGGGTGAAGAACGGATCTCAGACAGAACACTCACCGAAGACGGGCAAACAGTACCCTACGCAGAGCTTTACGAAATAATCCGCACACGCGTTGAAGAACTTGTGCGGTTGATACTTCTTGAGCTCCCCAATGATTACAGCAAATATATCCGCTCTGGTATGGTGCTTACCGGAGGTACAACCAACCTTCCCGGCATGGCCGAACTCGGTCTGGATGTGACGCATATGCCGGTTCGCATCGGGACACCCCCTCAACTCTACGGTGTCTCCGACAGCCTCATCGATCCGGCGTTCTCTACCGCTGTAGGCCTGCTCTTGTGGAAACAATCTCACCCTGACACAACCAAGTCAGGAAACACCCGAGCCAGCCGCGGCTTCATGTCCGACCTGGGCGGTTTGTTCGGCCGAAATCAAACGTCATAACAAAATTTACTAGATTAAAATACGAAAGGAGCAATAAGTGGCAAAAACGCTTTATATCCAGAGTGCAGCTAAAATAAAGGTCATAGGTTGCGGCGGCGCCGGGTGCAACGCTATCACCCGCATGGTTCGGGAGCAGATCCGGGGAGTGGAGTTTGTCGCCATGAACACCGATGCCCAGGCGCTCGCTATCACCGAAGCCCCCATCCGCATCCAGTTGGGTGAAAAGAATACCCGCGGCCTTGGTGCCGGCGGCGATAACCGGATGGGCCATGCCGCTGCGGAAGAAAGCCGGGATGAGATACGCCAGGTCGTCGCTGGTGCCGATATGGTATTTATCACCGCTGGTATGGGCGGGGGAACAGGAACAGGTTCTGCGCCCGTTGTCGCCGCGATGGCTAAGGAAACCGGCGCCCTCACAATCGCGATCGTTACAAAACCGTTCGGTTTTGAAGGTACCCATCGCATGAAAGTTGCAGAAGAGGGCATTGCCGAATTGACTCCCAACGTGGATACTTTGGTGCTTATCCCGAATGATCGCCTTTTCGACATCTGCGACCAGAAAACCGGCGTCGACGGTGCCTTCAAGCTTGCCGACGAAGTTCTTTGCAACGGCGTACAGGCAATCGCTGAAGTAATCACCGTGCCAGGCCTTATCAATCTCGACTTCGCCGATGTTCGTTCCGTCATGAAAGATGCCGGACCGGCCTGGATGTCGATCGGTCATGGAAAGGGTTCGAACCGCGCCGTTGATGCTGCCAAGCAGGCTCTTCAGAGCCCTCTTCTTGATGTCTCCATCGATGGCTCAAAAGGTGTCATCTTCAACGTCGCCGGCGACAGCTCGCTGACCCTTTACGAAGTCAACGCGGCCGCCGACATCATCCGCAAAGCAGTTGACCCGGATGCCAACGTTATCTTTGGCGTATTGGTTGATCCCAACATGAACAGTGAAGTACGCCTGACCCTTATCGCCACCGGATTCGCCACCAAAGAGGGAATGGCAGGGGCCGCACGTGAGAGAGAAATCTTCCGCGCACTTAGGAATCTTAAGTCGGAAGACGAACTGGAAGTGCCTTCTTTCATGCGCCAGCGCGGCATGCTCGCCAGCCGCCGCCCGGCTCCTTTAACCAATGCAACTTCTCCTAACAATGGAAAAAGCATTGGTATGGGGATGGGACGCCGCCCGACTCGCTAACTTGCCCTGCTCTTGTGGTAGGGAGGGTCAAACCTCCCTACCACTACTCCTGTCTCAATTTTCACGGAGGTGGCACATGCCGGAAATCGAATTCAAAAAAAATGCTCAGATGATCGAGGAATTATGCAGGGACCAATACGCCAGCGAAATCCTGCATTTTTTTTCTCGCCATCCGTATGCCCGCTTCGATAAACAGGTACTCATGGGTGGCTTGGGTTTGAGCGACAGCAGGCGCATTGAAACAGCTCTCGAGAACCTGGCTAAACATAAACTATTGGAAATAAAACCCGGCCACGGCGCTCCGTTTTATTGGTTGACTAAAAGTGAACCGATGCACTCAGCCGTGAAATTATCGCTTTCGCCTGCGCCTCGTAAAATGGGAGAGACATTCGATCGCCTGGCGATGATGCAGCTCATTATGCCTTTGAGCCCTTTACCGGTAACCTCAGGTTCTTCGAGGTAGTATCAAAACTCACTGGCAGACCTTTTACTTATTAAAATTAAAAGCCCTTTCTTTCGAAAGGGCTTTTCTTCATTGCGAAGCAGTTCTGGAGAGATATTATTTTAAAGCCTCGTATGGAAGTTTGTACTTTCTTCCGAGGTTCTGCTGGGCTCTGTCGCGAAGTTTACCCAGCAGGGTTTTGAGTTGCTGCCGTTCTTCTTTGCTCAGTATTGAAATTATTTCATGCATCGGCTTCATCCCGATTGCCTGGTGATAAATCTCTTCGCCTTTTTCCGTCAGGCTGATACGTATAAGATTTTTTTTGTCAAGGCTCTTTTCCTTGATGACCAATCCCTGCACCACCATGCGGCTCAACAGGCTGGAAACCGTATGAGGTTCCCTTCCTAACCAACGGGCTATTTCAGCGGGCGTTGCTCTTTCGCCGATGGCTTTAATGGTAAATATGGTCCACCCTTGCATCAATGATATGCCCCACTTGGAAAGCTCTACTTCACCGGCACTGAATAACAACGCGCGTGTTTGAGCCAGCAGGATCCAAAGATTAAAATCCTGGTCGAGAAACTCAGTCCTGTTCATAGGTTCTCCCGATGCTCGTATTTGATAATCGTATGAATACAGGATTATAACACAATTCTATGTTTGTCTATGGGTAATTTGGAACTTCGGTTGCAAATTTGTAATAATCTATCAGAAGTATGTGGGTTTAAACCGTCGATGCTATATCGAGGCTAATATTATTTAGGAGGTCTTGCCATCTCTGGGAATTGTCCGGGTCAAGATAGTAGAAATATTCGCTCCGCGATGTATAAATGCGAGAGTTGCGGAAATTTAGTCGAAATCTTTTCGGATGAGTCGCGTTTTCGCTGTAAACAATGTGGCCATTATGTAAACAGAGAAAAGACCGCGTCGTGCATCGAGTGGTGCCCATCAGCCAGGCAATGCCTTGGTGAAGATAAATGGCGAAAGATGACCGGCCAGGAAGAAAGTAAGGAAATAAAATGATAACCGAAAAAGTTGCTTTAGGCCCCCAAACCCTGGTATATCCTATGCCGGCTTTTTTAGTCGGGGCGCTTGTAAATGGCAAACCCAACTTTATGACGGCTGCCTGGGGCGGAATCGCGTGCAGCAATCCTCCGATGCTCACTGTCGCTTTGCAACATCACCGTTATACATACAAAGGAATCAAGGAGCATGGAACATTTTCCGTGAATATCCCTTCGATAGAGATGGTCACCGAAACCGATTACTGCGGGGTGGTGTCAGGTTCCAAGATCGATAAAAATCCGGTTTGCGGATTCAGGATTTTCTTTGGGAAACGGGAAACTGCCCCCATGATCGAACAGTGCCCCGTAAATCTGGAGTGTAACGTTTTTCAGATCATCGACCTTGGAAGCCACGCTTTAATAATCGGCCAAATTATGGAAACGCACGTGACCCGGGAATGCCTGACAGACGGACAGCCCGATGTCTGTAAAATCAAACCCTTCGCTTTCACACACGGCAATCCCTCGGCTTACCAGGCATTAGGCGAAGTGCTGGCTCCTGCTTTTAAGGTTGGTAAAAAACTGAAAGGCTTATAGTAACGAACCGGCCCGGGAACATACGCCCTGCGCCGGCATTCAAATTTTATTGCCTATTGGTTTGTTATGCCCGATTTTATTGAGTGGTGTCAACAGACGGATTAGTGACAGCCGCAATCATCCCCGTGGCCGTCGATTTCGAGTCCGGATTCAGCAGACATCTCCGCCAGGATAGAAAGAAGGTCCTTCCTGCCTCTCTGGAAAGCCTTCAGATTGATCTCGATAATCTTGGGCGGTAGACGTTTTGAGATAGCTTCGATCCAAAGTTCCGGGTTGAACGGCGTCAGCATGGACAGCGCCCCGAGCATCAATATGTTTAGAATCTTCGGATTCCCCATTTCTGCCGCATGGAGAGAACCATGGATTGTAATCAAGTCCGCCCCGCGGTGTTTTAATAGGTGACTGATTTCACTGTCCCCGGGGTAAGCCTCTGCCCCCTGGCTAACTGACAGCGGAGGAACCGAATAATCGTTCAAAACGACTGTAGCTCCTTTTTTAAGACGATCGGCCCACCTGCCAGACTCTAATTTTTCGAATGCCAGCAACAGATCAACATCATTGTCCCCGATCAGGGGTGAAGCGACTTGTTCTCCGATTCTGACCTGCGTAACGACACTGCCGCCCCTTTGAGCCATCCCGAGGGTATCTGTTTTCTTAACATCCAAACCAGCTTCAAGCGCCACGTCCGCCAGGATATCGCTGGCCAAAACAACACCTTGGCCCCCGACCCCGGCAATCAAAACATTCATTTTGACCATCTAAACAACCTTTTTTATGATTTGCTCAATCGCTTGGTGTGAACAGAGTTGCTGGCAGAGCCGGCAGGCGCCGCCACGGCAAAGCTGATTGTCGATAGTCAATTCACCTTCGGCACCTTTTCGGATAGCAGTACACCCCAGGCTTAAACACGTCCCGCATTGGGTACATCTCTCGGTGTCGATAGTGAGCGCCTCGCCGCCTCCCGGGGTTATCGCGACACAGGAACCGCGGACCACGATAACGTTCAGGGACCGGCTATCGAGCGCACTCTTTAAAACGCTCCGCAATGCTTTAATATCGAATGCATCGACTTCCTGAACATCAGATGCACCGCAGCTTTTCGCGAGATTTGCAAAGTTAACTGAGGGCGCGGGAGCGCCCTGGGCTGTGAATCCTGTACCGGGATTTTGCTGGTGTCCGGTCATAGCGGTCGTCCGATTATCCAGGATCAGGAGTGTCATAGCAGAACCGTTATACACGGCATTTATCAGCCCCGTGATTCCGGAATGTAGGAATGTTGAATCACCGATTATGGCAACAACCCTGTCATTTATACCTGCTTTTTCCATGCCCAGAGCCTGCCCTATCCCCGCTCCCATGCAGGCGCAGGTATCCATCGCTTCCAGGGGAGGATAAGCTGCCAGAGTGTAACAACCGATATCCCCCGTTATCACCAGCCCCGCTTCAGCGCCGATCGTTGTTTTCCGCCGCAAACCCAGGCTGTGTAACACAGAGAAAATGCCGGTGTGGGGACACCCGGGACAAAGAAGAGGAGGGCGCTTTGGAAGGGTTTTTACTTCATCGATGAGGCCGTCTTGAACAGGTTTTTCGATAGTCTCTATCCAGCCGGCGCTTTCAAATGCATCTCGCACGATATCCTGGTTTAATTCACCTACCCGCGGAATCAAACTTTTCCCTTTAACGTTGATACCCATCGCCAGGATCTGTTCCTCCAGAAATGGTTCAAGCTCTTCAACCACCACCAGTTTTTCTACGCCGGCGGCGAACTCGCGAACCATTTTTTCAGGCAGCGGATATGTCAATCCCAGTTTCAGGATCGAAGCCCCCGGTGCCGTCTCCATAGCGTACTGGAAAGAAACCCCGCTCGTAATAATTCCGAGTTGCTTTGTCCCCTCTGCTATTCTATTGATTGATAATGATTCGGCAAACACGGCCAGTTTGGCCAACCTTGTCTCAACAAGGGGATGTCTTTGCCTGGCGTTGACCGGCAACATAATAAATTTGCCGGGGTTCCTGTTAAATCCGCCGGGGCCGGTAATTTGCCGGTCTTCGCGGTGTATTTGAACTACCGTCTTGCTGTGGGACAATCTTGTTGTCATTCGCAACAGGACCGGGGTATCGAAATGCTCGCTCATTTCGAAAGCCAGGGCCATAAAGTCATATGCTTCCTGGCTGTCTGAAGGTTCAAGGAGGGGTACCTTGGCAAATTTAGCAAAATAGCGGTTATCTTGTTCGTTCTGTGAACTGTGCATCCCGGGGTCATCGGCACTCACAACCACCAACCCGCCCACCACCCCCGTCATCGATGCCGCCATAAAAGCGTCCGCAGCGACGTTCAGGCCCACATGCTTCATCGAAACCAGAGCCCGTACACCCGCATAAGAAGCGCCCATCCCGACTTCCATAGCCACCTTTTCGTTAGTGGACCATTCGGCATGGAGGTCTTTATAGGCAGCAAGGTTCTCCAGTATTTCGGTACTTGGAGTCCCTGGGTAAGCTGCGGCAACTTTTAATCCCGCCTGATAAGCTCCAAGGGCTATGGCCTCATTTCCTGAGAGCAGTTTCTTCATCAAAAAATTATAACACAACGTTGCATTGATGTTACTGGCTTTTTACTTTATTCATCCCATAATTTAGGCTTGCCATTGCCCGGCAGGATTTTATGTTAGCTGATATGGAGAATACTCCGGGAGGCAACGATGTTGTTTAGTTTCCAAGAAAATCATTGGCGGATGCTCTTAGCGTATCCACTGCCAGTTTCGCACAGTGGTGGTCTTCATCCGGCAAGCCCTGGAGATTTTCAATGACGTCTTCGGGTGTAATAGTCAGCACTTCCGCGGGAGTTTTGCCTCTGGCCATCTCGGTTATTGCGCTGGCGCATGCGGTACACGTTATGCAGTCATCGCAAACAAAAGAGGCGCCGGTAACTCTGGCGTTTTCTACCTTGAGCCATATTGCCATCGTCTGACTGTAGTCGTCAAAAACAATACCGAAACTCGAATGGTCGGCAAGCTCACCTGAGTTTCGCGGAAAAACCATGTGGTCCGCAGCCACCTCGGAATACTTTTGCCGGTACGTTTCTTTTAAAAATGCCCAGTACTTGTCCAGGGCACCGTCTCCCGTGTGTTCTTCCACCATTTAAGCACCGCCTTATCGTTCTATCCAGGTCTGATTTTTACCCAACAAGTCTATCGAATCGGGCTGCGCTTCGCAAATTCCTGGCAGCCCCTCAATTGCGGGTCAGAGACTAAATGATTTCCCGGAAACCGGATTACTGGTCGCTCCCTTTAAATTTATTAGTAATTGGCAACCTCCGGTCCCGTCCAAAAGCCCTTGTGGTTATTTTGATACCCGGCGGGGATTGCCGGCGCTTGTACTCGCTGCCGTCGACCAGTTTGACAGCTTTACGCACAGCTGACTCGTCAAGCCCCATTTTCAGCATCTGGTCGACGCTTTTATCTTCTTCCACGTAAGCTTTCAACACCTGGTCCAGCAGATCATAAGGGGGAAGACTGTCGCTGTCACGCTGGTCCGGACGAAGCTCGGCAGAAGGAGCTTTATCGATTACAGTTTTGGGCACAATATCAAAACCCGCTTTGCAATTTCGATAGACAACCAATTGATAAACAATGGTTTTGGGAACATCCTTAAGAATTGCAAACCCTCCCGCCATGTCCCCGTACAGCGTCGCATAACCTGTGGCCATTTCGCTTTTATTACCGGTGGTCAACACCAGCCAACCAAATTTATTCGAGAGAGCCATCAGGTAATTGCCCCTGATCCTAGCCTGGAGATTTTCCTCGGTGGTATCGGGATTCGTTCCCGCGAAAACAGCCTGAAGACCGTCAAGGTAAACCTGGAATATTTTGTCGATCGGAAGAGACAATAGTCTGATTCCAAGGTTGTTGGAGAGTGAAACGGCATCTGTAATACTTCCGGGCGAAGAGAACCTGGATGTCATCGAAACACCGATTACATTCTCTTTCCCCAAAGCATCCGTGGCAATAAGCGCCACCAGGCTCGAATCAACACCTCCTGAAAGTCCTATCACCACTTTTTTGAATCCATTCTTAGCCATGTAATCTCTAGTGCCCAAAACCAGAGCTTTGTAGATTTCTTCTGTAACTCCGATTCCAGCCACATCTCTTTTTTCAAGTGCCGGTTTGGATACTCCGGAGGTGGGGCCTGAGACCGTTATCCTGGGGGCAAGCCAATCCGGCAGGTCGTCATAAACAGCACTCTTGCGCCAACGCGGATTGTGAAGCCTCGCACGAAATACCGATTCAATATCCAAATCGGTTACTATAAAATCCTCTTCGAATGCCTTGCCCATGGCTAGAAGTTTTCCGTTTTCATCCATAACTACGCTGTTCCCGTCAAAAATCAGTTCGTCCTGCCCCCCGACCAGGTTGGTATAAGCTACGATGGATACGTTATCCATGGCGCGCGCTGTCAATATCTTGGCCCGTTCTCCGACTTTGCCGTAATGATAAGGGGAAGCGCTGATGTTTATGATAACCTCGGCGCCGGCATAGGCCTGGGCTGTTGCAGGGCCGGCTTCGTACCAGATATCCTCGCAGATATTTATCCCGATGACCGACCCTCCGATTTCGTAAACAGGGCATTCATCGCCGGCGCGGAAATACCGGTTTTCATCGAAGACCCCGTAATTCGGAAGGTATACCTTACGATACGTACCGATTAATTTCCCGTCATGTATGACGGCAGCAGCATTATAAAGGTCATCCTGAGACTCGACGAAACCGGCTACCACTGTGACCCCGGTTGATGCCCGTACCAGTTTGTTGAGATATTCGATATTCTTGTCGATGAAATGCGGTTTAAGTAAAAGGTCCTCAGGGGGATATCCGCAGATCGCCAGCTCCGGGAAAGTCACGAGGTCGACCTTCATGCGCCTTGCTTGTTCGATTATATTCAGCATTTTTTTTAGATTTCCGTCAAAATCACCGACGGTCGTGTTTATCTGTGCCATTCCGAGCCGCAATGAACGCATAATTGCTCTCCGCTTGTATCATCTACTCTTTTGGAAGAGTTAACCTCTTTCAAAAGCTTGAAAGTATTTTAACAGCCTTGGTTGCTTAACGCTATTAATGCATGAGTTCTTGCGAGTCATCCATATCGCTTATGCTGAAAATTTACCTTCACTCTGTTCCCTCAGTGTCTTTTAATGGTGTAAAAGGACGAAATTTAATAACTTTTTTATATAATTGCGTGATTTCAATCATTTTTGACTGCTATAATAAAAATGAGCACTATGGGTAATTTACACATCCTCTCAAGAAGTGGGGAACCGTTCCGCGATCGGGTGGAGGCCGGGAGGCTTCTTGGTTACAGCCTCAAGAGTTTGCGCCTGCAAAAGCCAGTTGTGCTCGGCATTCCGCGCGGGGGGCTCGTGATTGCCCGGGAGGTTTCCCGCATGCTGGGGGGAGACCTCGACATAGTGTTGGCACGAAAACTCCGCGCCCCTGATAACCCGGAACTCGCCATCGGTTCCGTCAGTGAAACAGGAAAAGTATTCCTCGACCGCTCGCTCGTTGAATTATTGAACGTTCCGGAACAGTATATAGCCCAAGAAAAAGACTTCCAGATGGCTGAAATAGGCCGCAGGATGGCGATGGTACGCTCCGTTCTGCCGAAAACGCCCCTTTCAGGCCGCGATACCATTGTCATGGACGACGGGGTAGCTACCGGATCGACTCTTCAAGCTGCATTGTGGGCGGTCCGCAATGAATCCCCGTCGAGTTTGGTGGCCGCGGTACCTGTTGGACCGGAAGAAACGGTAAGACACCTTTCAGCAGATTGCGACGACATGTATGTATCCCGTGTCCCTAACTATTTTTCGGCCGTGGGCCAGTTTTATATTCATTTCGCGCAGGTCGAGGATGATGAAGTAGTTTCCATGCTCGGGGATGAAGCGAGACGCAAACGGCTGAATGAGTCGTCGCATGGAATCTGAGCGCGCGATAAGGGTTGTGGTTGGTGGTGTGCCTTTAGAAGGCAGCCTCGCCATCCCTAAAAAGGCTTCGGGCATCGTTATCTTTGCGCACGGGTCGGGGAGCAGCCGGAAGAGTCCTCGCAATCGTTTTGTCGCTGATGTCTTGAAGCATACCGGTTCGGCAACTCTGCTTTTCGACCTGCTCACGCCAAGGGAAGAGTCCATCGATGCAGTGACTGCCGAACTTCGTTTCGATATCGAGTTTTTGGCAAGGCGCCTGGTCGGAGTGATTGACTGGGCAAAGTCCAACAAAGACACGCGGAATATGGGTATCGGTTGCTTCGGTGCGAGTACCGGGGCCGCAACTGCTTTGGTCGCAGCCGCTGAACGATCTGGAATTGTTAAAGCAGTTGTCTCTCGCGGAGGAAGGCCCGATCTGGCAACTTCCCATCTCGCTCAAGTGGAAGCCCCGGTCCTTCTAATTGTAGGCAGCCTGGATACACAGGTGATTGAACTCAACCGGCAAGCCATGGAATCGATTCATTCCGTCAGGGAACTGGTACTGGTTCCCGGTGCCACACATCTTTTCGAAGAACAGGGTATGCTGCCTCGGGTAGCTAACCTGGCGGCCGAGTGGTTCTCGCGTTACCTGGCCCCTCGCAAGACATAGGAGCATATCGTTCAGGCGTGCTGAAACAACAGAATATCTCATGGCGCGCCCCAACCTAAACAGTTAGGCAAGATTAGTGTTGTCTTTGGGATAAAGCCCGTTCACGTCCCGGTATGGAGGATCGTGAGGAGATTCAAACCGCGGATTATCAAATCGACTGCGATCGCAGCCAACAGCAGGCTGAATACTTTAGAAACTGCCTTGATACCCCCCTGCCCCATCAAGCGGATGATTTTGTCGCCCGCTATAAACACAGCCCACGCTATCAGGATATTCAGTGCGAACGACAGCAGGACAATATATGTAGGGAATTGTGTATTGAGGAAGATGAGTGTCGTGATTGTCGCCGGGCCGGTTAGCAGCGGTGTGCCGATCGGCACAACAGCAACCATATCTTCGCGCGATGCATCGACCATGTGCCCGGTTGTCATATACTTGATGGATAACACCATGAGGATGATTCCACCGGCCACTGCGAAGGCTCCTACCGAGATACCCATGACATGAAGGAGAAATTGGCCGAAAAACAGGAATCCCAGGCCAACCAAACCGGCCGTAACGGTCGCTACGTTGATAACCCGCACTTTTTCTTTGCTGGTCATCCCATCGCTTAAGGACACAACCATGGGCAAGTTGCCCGGGGCGTCCAGTACGACAAATAACGGGACAAAAGTGAGGACCAGGGCATTCCAGAAAGTATGAGTCATCGGAATATTATAACATGCAGGGAGTTATTCATTTAAATTTTTTCAGGCCGTCTATAAGAAACGGGAGACAAGCGGTTATTTTCTATTCTTCTTCCGAAGTAGCTCCGGGAAGATTGGACTGAGTGACAGCGGTAACCGCAGCTATGGCGGCGATGCGCTTGGCGTCATCGAAAATACCGGATAATTTTTCCTCCAGCGGCTTTTCTTCTTCCATGATACGCTTCATATCTTCCAATAAAGTAGTTTCACGATCGATAAAGTGAGTGCCGAAATCACCCGATACAAAACGGGGATTAGCCATGACCGCTTTGTGGAAGGGGATGTTGGTTTTTACACCGACGATGATATATTCGTAAAGGGCACGTTTCATTCGTGCGATCGCTTCAGCACGGTCCCTTCCCCATACGATAAGTTTCGAAATCATCGGATCGTACATATAAGGGATCGTATATCGCGTGTGGACACCGGAATCGACCCGGACTCCGGTCCCTCCCGGGGAACGATATCCTCTTAGCTTGCCCGTAGACGGCGCAAAATCAGCCAGGGGATCCTCCGCATTGATACGGCACTCGATCGCCCACCCGTTAAGTCGAATGTCTTCCTGTTTGAAAGACAGCGGGTGGCCCTGGGCAATCAGTATCTGTTCTTTAACGATGTCTATGCCGGTCACCATTTCTGTGACGGGATGCTCTACCTGAACACGGGTATTGGCTTCCATAAAATAGAACTCGCCGTTAGAGAAAATGAATTCTACTGTCCCGGCGCTTTCATAGCCGACCCATTTACCGGCTCTAACGGCTATCTCTCCCATCCGTTTTCGCATCTCGGGATTGAGCGCCGGAGACGGGCTTTCTTCGATAAGCTTTTGATAGCGCCTCTGGATGGAACATTCCCTTTCACCGAGGTAGACCACGTTTCCGAAACTGTCACCCATGATCTGGAATTCGATGTGACGAGGTTGGCTGATAAATTTTTCGATATAAACATCTGGGACGCCGAATGCTTTCCCTGCCATTTTTTGTGAACCCGCGACCGCCTCCTCAAGTTCTGCTTCACAGGTGGCTACTTTCATGCCGATACCGCCGCCGCCCCCGCAAGGCTTTACTATTACCGGATATCCTACGTCTCCCGCGATCGATCTTGCCTGGGGCAGGCTTGTGACCAGTTCCTCGCTGCCGGGCACAACAGGCACCCCGGCCTTTTTCATTTCCAGTCTTGCCGCTATCTTGTTTCCCATGAGCGCCAGGACTTTGCTTGACGGGCCGATAAATTTTATCCCTGCTTCTTCACAAGCGATACCAAAATTCGCATTTTCCGAGAGAAAGCCATACCCCGGGTGGATCGCCTGGGCCCCGGCAATCTTGGCGGTTTCAATTATTTTTTTTATGTTGAGGTAGCTTTCAGACGCCTGGGCAGGTCCGATGTGGTAGGCTTCATCGGCATATTTTGCAAAAAGTGCATTCTTGTCCGCGTCTGAATATACCGCGACTGATTTGATATTCAGTTCGCGGCAGGCTCGCATGATGCGAATCGCTATCTCGCCCCGGTTGGCAACAAGAATCTTATTTATCACTTGCTTCCACAACCATTATGACGTCCTTGGCGTTGACCAGTTCGCCTTCGTAGGCATACACTTCAGCCACGGTTCCGGCCACAGGCGAGCATATCTCACTGGCCATTTTCATCGCTTCTATGGTCGCCACTATTTCACCTTGCGCTACTTTTACCCCTGTTCTTGCGCGGATGGAGAGGATCATCCCGTTCATAGGGGCCAAGACAGCGCCTTTTTGATCGGCTTTGGCCTTTTTGGGCTTTGATGCCTCCGTTACTTTCCCGGTGACTGCCGATACTTTTACGGCGAAAACTTCTCCGTCGACATCAACGCTGAATTCGGTCGGGAAAGAAGAGGACTGGGCCCCGGATTGAACGGCAGGCATTGCAGCTTCAGGTTGGGTCAGTTTTTCCTCTTTTAGTTCCCCGCGGAGGAACTTCAAAGCCACTTCAGGATAAAGAGCGTAGGTCATCACATCTTCTTCTTTGCGGACGATCCCCAGTTTTTGGGCTTCCGAAGTTGCCTTGCCCATTTCGGGTGGAAGAAGATCAGCAGGACGTACGAGGATGGGTTTTTCGTCGCCTATTACAGAGTGTCTTACTTCCTCGTTTACTTCACCGGCAGGAGCCCCGTAAAGTCCAAGGAGATAATTTTTTGTTTCGCGGGTTACCTGCTTGTAACGTTGTCCGCTGAGTACATTAAGGACCGCTTGTGTACCCACCACCTGGCTGGTCGGGGTTACGAGCGGAGGATATCCTAAATCTGCGCGGACCCTGGGTATTTCGGAGTAAACCTCTTGCAGCCTGTCGAGTGCTTTTTGTTCCTTGAGCTGGCTTACCAGGTTCGAGATCATCCCGCCGGGTATCTGATGCAGCAGCACGGCCGCATTCGGGCGAGTGGCCTCGGCGGTGAATAACATCCTGTATTTATTTGTCAGATTCAGAAAGTATTCATTGATCTCGTTAAGTTTAGCGAGATTCAGGCCGGTATCATAAGGGGTGCCTTGAAGTGCCGCCACCATGCTTTCGGTAGGCGGTTGGGAGGTCCCCCAGCCAAATGCTGAAAAAGCGGTGTCGAGGATGTTTGCGCCGGCAGATACCGCGGCGAAATAACTTATCGGGGCCATCCCGCTGGAACAATGTGAATGTAAGTCAACAGGGATGCTGACCCTGCGTTTTATGGTGGAGATGAGGTCAACGGCTGCATGCGGAGAAATAAGTCCTGCCATATCTTTGATGCACAGACCATCGCATCCGTGGTTTTGGAGTTCAACCGCCATCTCGGCGAAACGTTCGATAGTATGCACAGGGCTGGTGGTGTAACAGATCACGCCCTGTACGACGCCGCCGAATTCTTTGATCGCCTTGATGGACGACTCCATGTTTCGGATGTCGTTCAAAGCGTCGAATACACGAAATATGTCTACCCCGTTTTTAACCGAAAGGCGAACAAACTCGCGGACAACGTCGTCAGCATAATGCCTGTACCCGACCAGGTTCTGGCCGCGCAACAGCATTTGGAGGGGGGTGTTTTTAACCCGTTTTTTGATTTCCCTGAGCCGCTCCCAGGGATCTTCGTTCAGAAAACGGATGCAGCTGTCAAAGGTAGCGCCGCCCCACACTTCGAGAGAGTAAAACCCGACTTTGTCGAGTTCGCCGAGGATATCCAGCATGTCCCTGGTCCTCATGCGGGTAGCGATTAAAGACTGATGAGCGTCCCTGAGAGTTGTGTCCGTGATGAGTGTTGCCATTCGAACGTCTCCCGCGTCTATGGACTCTGCCAGAGACAATAATGGATATTTTAGCTTAAAAAGCAGGTAACGGCAAATGCTTGCCGTCAGATAGAGGATGCTCTCGCGACAAAGGGCATAGGAGGCTGTTTTTAGATAATTGCCGCATACCGCATATACATTATATATATCATACTTATCCTTGAAACGATTGGGTCCGTTCATGTTTTTTCAAATTGTGCCGATATATCCCTTGACGCATTGGCCAGGGCTGATATTTATACGTGTTTACACTCCAGATTGGTAAATTTTTACCATTAGCGTGCCCGATTCCTATTGACATTGACCACGACCAGTATCATAATCTCCTTTCAAAAGGGAGGGGTGAATTAACCGCTCCTCATTGGTTATTGCCCCCCAATAAATTAAGAAGGAGGAGTAAAGCCAAGAACCTGCGCGTTGGATCCTATCTGCAAAACTATTCGATGGCTAATAAGAAGGAGAGAAGAATGGTAAAACACAATGATGGTTTAAAAGTTTCCAGGAGAGATTTCCTTAAGACCGCCGGCGCTCTCGGTCTTCTCGCTGCCGCTGGCAGTTCGATACCTCTGGGCATTTTCTCGACCGGTTGTTCCAAGAGCAACGCACCCGCCGGGGCTCAGGAGTTAAGCGTAAATCTAGCCGGCGAACCCGCTCAGATCGACCCCAACCGGGCTTCATGGGCTGCCGAGCGTTCGGTCATCAGCCAGGTTTTCGAAGGGCTTCTGGGTTTTGATAAAACCCTCACCGTCATCCCCGTTGTTGCCAAAGAACTGCCGACCGTAGCCAACAAGGGCATTTCATCCGATGGCAAAACCTACACCTTTAACTTGAAAAATAACGTCACATGGAGCGACGGCACGAAGGTAATGGCCAAGGATTTTGCTTACAGTATCGTGCGCATGCTTGATCCCGACCTCGCGACCGAATACGCTTCGTTCTACTATCCCATCGCAGGGGCTGAAGCTTATAACGGCGCAGGGACAAAGACCGCCGCCGAGAAAGCCGCACTCAAGGCTGCTGTCGGCGTGAAGGCCACCGGCGACTATACTCTTCAGGTCACGCTTGGTGACGCCTACCCTGTATTCCTCCAGCTCATGTCTTTGTGGCCGGTTTACCCCGTACGCGAAGATGTCATCACCGCCCAGGGTGATAAATGGACCGAGGCCGGCAATTATATCGGCAACGGCCCGTTCATTTTGACCGAGTGGGTACACCAGGATCACATGACCTTTGCGCAGAACCCCAAATACTGGGGGACTAAACCCAAACTCACCAAAATCACCTATAAGATGATCACGGACGCCAATGCCGCATTAGCCGCATACAAGAACGGCGAGCTTGACATGAGCGGCGTTCCCGTAGGCACTGAGAAAGCCACCATGGGTGATGCCTCTCTCAGCCCCGAAATCGTACGCAACGCTGACCTGACTACCTTTGCCTTCCAGTTCAACGTACATGTTGCCCCGTACGACAATCTGAACTTACGCAAAGCTATCTCCACTGCCGTTGACCGCGCTTCCTTCGTAGACAAAGTTCGCGGCGGCGTCGGCAAAGTAGCCCTTTCATGGATCCCGCCGGGCATGCCTGGCTACGATGCTACGCTTGGAACCGAATATTCCTTCGATGTCACCAAAGCCAAGGCTTTGCTGGCGACCGCTCTCACGGAACTCAAACTTGCAGATGCCAGCAAGCTGGCCCTCAAGTTCCAGTTCTCCGATACGGCCAGCAACAAAACCATCGCTCAATTCCTGCAGGGCCAGATGAAAGACAACCTGAACATCGACCTGACCCTCGAACCGATGGAATCAAAGGCCTTCACTCAAACTGTGAACTCTGCCAAGCACACCTGGGCATGGTTCGGTTGGGGTGCGGACTATCCCGATCCCGACAACTGGCTGCCCCAGCTCTTTGGAACGGGCGCCGGCAACAACCACACCACTTATTCCAACCCAGCTTTCGATGCTATATGCAAGACGGCCGGGAAAGAACTCGATAATACTAAACGGCTCCAGGAGTGGGCTGACGCGCAGAAGATGGTCATTGCTGACGCCCCTATCGTCACCATGTTCTATCGCGAGCGCTTCAACCTGGTAAAGCCCTACTTTAAAGGCCTGACTCCCACCGGTATGGATGGCCAGATCATGGGCGACCAGTTCTGGACCAACGTAACCATCGAAAAATAGTAGAACTCTTTTTCTGGTTGTGCTAAAATCTGCTGCAAGGGATTGGGAAGCCAATCCCTTGCAGCTTGATAGGCAGGTTCATGGGCAAATATGTAATTCGTCGGCTCCTTTGGATGGTATTGGTCCTTTTCGTGGTGGCTTTTGTCACCTTTTGCCTCATGCATCTCGTCCCCGGGGGGCCATGGGACCGTGACAAGGCGCTCCCGCAAACCGTAGTTGACAACCTGAACAGAAAATACGGTTTGGATCAACCCTTTTTGATTCAATTCAAGAATTATATTTTCAATGCGGTACGAGGCGACCTGGGAGTTTCTTACATATACCAGGACCGTTCGGTTACATCCATAATAATGGGCGGTTTCCCTGTGTCCGCGACTCTCGGCCTGGTAGCGTTTTTAATAGCCATATTGGTCGGCGTACCCCTGGGGATTGCCGCGGCGATCAAACAGAATTCTTTTGTCGACTATTTCGCTGTAATTTTCGCCACCATTTTCGCCAGCATGCCGAATTTCGTACTTGGCATTCTTTTAATGATAATTTTTTCGGTCACCCTGCACTGGTTCCCCACCAGCGGATGGGGTTCTATCCGTCAAATTATCATGCCGGCATTCGCTCTGGCTGCCTTACCGGCAGCCTATATGGCACGCATCAGCCGCGCCAGTATGTTGGATGTTACGCGTCAGGATTATATCCGCACCGCCCGTGCCAAAGGTCTGACTGAACGTGTAGTGCTTGTCAGGCATATTTTACGTAATGCCATGATACCTGTCATCACGATTGCCGGTCCTGAACTGGCGGGGTTGGTCACCGGTTCGTTTATTGTGGAAAGCCTGTTTTCAGTGCCGGGTATAGGCCGTCTGTTCGTACAGTCTGTTTCTCAGCGCGACTACGGCTTGATTATGGGAACTGTACTTTTCTATGCCTTTGCCATAGCCATTATCAATCTCGTGGTAGACATTCTTTACGGGATGATAGATCCGAGGATCAGGTATGACTGATACACAGCAACCCAATCCATCGGAAATGGCCGAAGTAACTCAGGCCCGTCCGCATCGCACTTTGTTGAACGATGCATGGATACGCTTGAGGCGCAATCGCCTGGCAGTGGCCGGGGCCATTATTATTTTGATTTTCGCTCTAGGAGCTATTTTTGCTCCCTTAATCACCAAATACAATTTCGCCAAACAGGATCTTGATTCTATTTTCCTTCAGCCAAGCGGCGTACACTGGCTTGGTACTGACGAGCTCGGGCGTGATGTGTTCGCCCGCATGTTGTACGGCGCTCGAACCTCGCTGGCCGTCGGCATCTTCACTCAGTTGATCGTTCTGTTAATCGGACTGCCGATCGGTGCTTTCGCCGGTTCCAAAGGCGGGAGAGTAGATAATCTCCTGATGCGCTTCGTAGACATCATGTATGGGTTCCCCGACATCCTGCTGATCATCCTGCTCAGTGCTGTATTGCGGGGAACTGTTTTTGGCAACATGGGCGGCGGTATCTTCGTGATATTCCTGGCCATAGGCTTGGTAGCCTGGGTAAATGTGTCCCGGTTGGTGAGGGGACAAATATTGTCCCTGAAACAAAGGGATTTTGTCACCGCAGCCCGGGCGATGGGCGGCAAGGGTACCTATATTACTATGCGTCATCTTTTGCCTAATTCGCTCGGCCCCATTATCGTGTCTATCACATTCGGTGTCCCCCGTGCGATATTTACGGAAGCCGCGCTTTCTTATATCGGCATAGGGGTCAAACCGCCGACCCCCAGTTGGGGTGCTATGATACACGACGGATATAATGTGATGTTCACCGCCCCGCATCTGGTGATAGTACCGGCCGTGGCCATCGCTCTTATCATGTTAGCTTTTACTTTCCTTGGTGATGGCCTGCGTGATGCCCTTGACCCGAGGTCTAGAAGGTAATTATGTCAACCTTGTTAGATGTACGCAATCTGGTCACTCGTTTTCATACCCAGGATGGTGTGGTAAAAGCCGTCAACGGGGCTTCGTTTACCGTTGCTAAAGGTGAAACTATCGCCATCGTAGGAGAAAGCGGCTGCGGCAAGTCTGTCACCTCGCTCTCGATCCTTCGCCTCATCGCCCAACCCCAGGGTAAAATTGTTTCAGGGGAAGCCCTATTAGACGGAACGGACCTTCTTAAACTTTCAACAGAAGAGATGCGTAAAATCCGGGGCGCACGCATATCCATGATATTCCAGGAGCCGATGAGTTCCCTAAATCCCGTCCTCACCATCGGACGTCAGATGACCGAGCAACTCGAACTCCATAGGCACATGGGCCAGCAAGAAGCCCTGGCTGAAGCCATCAACCTTTTAAAACTTGTCGGCATCCCGCAGGCTGAGCGCAGGGTCAAGGATTATCCGCATCATTTCAGCGGCGGAATGCGGCAGCGTGTAATGATTGCCATGGCCATTTCATGCAAACCACAACTGGTTATCGCGGATGAACCTACAACGGCAGTAGATGTCACGATCCAGTCACAGCTGCTTGAACTCATCAGGGGAATCACGGACGAAATGGGCATGTCCTTGATACTCATCACCCACAACCTGGGTGTCGTTGCCCGTTACGCCCGGAGAGTCTATGTGATGTACGCCGGCACGGTTGTCGAACACGGACCGGCCCTCTCAGTTTATCATCACCCCCTCCATCCATATACGTCCGGGCTCCTGGCATCGGTTCCGAGGCTCGATGAACCTCGCAAGGGCCGTCTGGCACCAATCGAAGGCCAACCGCCGGATATGATGTGCCCTCCTGTCGGTTGCCCTTTCCAGCCTCGTTGCGCGTATGCGCTCCCAAAATGCCTTACAGATAGACCTGAATTGCAGGAGATGGCCCCGGGCCATTTTACGGCCTGCTGGGTCGCGTTTAGCGGGGAGACATTGTGGCAGAAAACGTAGTAATAGAAATAAATAACCTGGCAAAGTATTTTCCTATTACTTCAGGACTTTTCTTCAAGAAGAAAGTGGCCGAGGTAAAAGCTGTAGATGGAGTCAGTTTCGCCATCCATCGCGGCGAAACGTTGGGGCTCGTGGGTGAAAGCGGTTGCGGCAAGACCACGGTCGGTAAATGCGTTCTTCAACTCTACCGTGCCACCTCCGGAGAGGTCATCTTCGAAGGTAAAAACTTGTGCGACCTCAACGAAAACCAGTTGCGTCCGCTGCGCCGCAAACTCCAGGTGGTTTTTCAGGATCCCTATGATTCGCTCAATCCGCGCTTCACCGCCGCCGATATCATCGGGGAACCCCTTCAAATAAACAGCGACATACGCGGCAGTGATTTTGACAGGCGCATCGCCGAACTTTTAGACATCGTGGGGCTCGCACCCTATATGGCAGACAGGTATCCGCACGAATTTAGCGGAGGCCAGAGGCAGCGTCTCGGTGTGGCGAGGGCCCTGGCTCTTCAGCCCGAGTTCATAGTCTGCGATGAACCTCTTTCCGCCCTGGATGTTTCGATTCAGGCCCAGATCATCAATCTTCTCGACGATTTGCAGGACAAATTCGGTATAGCGTACCTTTTCATTTCCCATGATCTTTCGGTTGTACGGCACATGAGCGACCGGGTAGGCGTGATGTACCTCGGTAAAATGATGGAACTATCCGAAAGGGACGAGATATACAAGTCGCCCCTTCATCCGTACACCCAGGCTCTTCTTTCGGCTGTGCCCATCCCCGATCCGGCCGTTGAAGAAAAACGTAAAGTCATAGTTCTCAAGGGTGAAGTGCCCAGTCCAATCAATCCCCCCTCGGGCTGTGTATTCCATCCAAGATGCCCCAAGGCTTTTGACGATTGTTCTAAACTGATCCCTCAACTTAAAGACGCGGGTTCCGGGCACGAAGTCGCCTGCCTGCTCTACAAAACTAGCTGGCCTTAAACAATAATACCCTCATGGGCACGGGTATTTCAGAATTCATCGCATCCCTGGCAAAAAACGGGTGTCAGGCTAAGGTTGTATCTGTTTCCCGCCTCGTTGAAATGGAACAGGCATTTTCAGATCTCAATACATCCCGCGAAATTGCGCCCGAATTCTACCCCGAAATCATCAAATACTTTAAATTCGAATGGCAGGCGATAGTCGCGGATGCTCGTTCGATTGTCGTCGTCGCATGTCCGCAACTGCCGACCCGCGTGGCCTTCGGTTCGACCAGCGTGATCATTCCACCGACCTACATCTACAAAAACATCTGGAAGGATCAACTGGAGATGGTAAAGGGCTTTCTGGAACCGAGGGGGTTCAAGGTGGCGAGGGCACGCCTCCCTTTCAAGGCCCTGGCGGTGAGAAGCGGGCTCGCCAGATATGGCCGTAATAACATCGCGTATATCCCGGGGATGGGCAGTTTCTTCAGGTTGGCTGCATTTTATTCTGATTTGCCCTGCGATACAGATGATTGGGCAGAACCCCAGATGTTGAGCAGTTGTGTAGAGTGCACCGCGTGCGCGGTCGCCTGCCCCGCAGGATGTATCTCGCAATCTCGGTTCTTAATCCAGGCCGAAAGGTGCCTGACCCGTTTCAATGAACAGGAAGGCCCGATCCCGGCATGGATCGAGCCTTCCTGGCACAACTCATTGCTGGGATGTATGGCTTGCCAGCAGGTTTGTCCGCAGAATAAAAAGTTAATGGGGAAAATTGAAGATTCGCAGTTCCGGTTTAGTGACTCGGAAACCGGGGAAATACTTGCGGATGTCACTAAAGAAAGCTTAAGAGAAGAAACCCGTTCCAAGCTCGAAGCATTGTGTCTGGCAGATGATGACGTTTACCCGTTGCTGAAACGGAATCTTTCTTTTTTACTCGATAATCCGGCTGGTTAAACGCCTGAAACATCGCTCAGCCTTGTGTTATTGAACCCGATCGATTACCACCGGCTTCCGATCTCATTATTGAAAATCATTGGCCATTATTCCGACGTGCCGGGCTTGCCGCTACGAGTCAATAATTGCCTTGACCTTATATTCCCTTGATGTTAAATTATGTGTACTGGACTGGTCCCTGTAGCTCAGTTGGATAGAGCAGCTGCCTTCTAAGCAGCTTGTCGCGCGTTCGAATCGCGCCAGGGACATTTTTAGCCTTATATCGCCCCATCCGTTTGCCTCCGAAAAACATCCGCTAAATGCTGCCTAATATCCATTGACCTTATCATGGGATACAGAACCAACCGGGTTGCCAGAACGCAGTTAATTGCCGGCTTCCCGGCCGTCAGCGCAAAGAGATTCTTTTAATCCTCAACCGGCAATCATTTTTTGATAATTATCCTCGGTGCAAAATATTATTTGTCTTAAAAAATGACGAAAGTCATAATTTCGTGGAGCCCCTGCGAAGATATGGGCGTTGAAGCGTATTTATGTAAGGATATCCTTACAGACTATCAGACTAATACGGATATACAATTCTTCAAAATACACATATTATATTGCCAATTAACGCATCGTCCCCATCAGGATTTATCGGGGGAAACCAGGGTGACGGATTTAAGATTTTCGTCTTAAAGATTAGCCTCCCCCTCCCGTGTGCTGCCCTGGGTGTAATCGGGTGTCGTTAAACCCTGATGGGGAACTTGAAGAACAGTCGCGATAAACGAGTTACAATTATCCGATTCAAGTTTCAAGGGCTAATGGAAAAACAAGGGACCTTAACAAAATACAAAATATCGAGTAAACGATAACCCCAAATCACAAAGGACTATTTCAGGGAAGAAATGAAGGAGGTGAAATACTCTAAAAGTAATAACCTTAGATTTTCTGCTAATCTCACCGAAAGAATTATTATGGAGGTATAAATGGCAGACCTAGAAGAACAAGAAAAATTCATGGAGAAAAAAGTAGAGGGATCCGGATTATCCAGAAGAGAATTCCTGCGAAACGCCGGTTTCGTAGTCGGCGGGGCTTCCCTGGGTTCGTTGGCATTTTTAAACGCCTGCAGCTCGGGATCCACAAGCACGGTAACTGAAACAAAAACGGTTACTGCCGGCGCCGGCACCACCGTAACGGTGACCGCACCCGCTGTAACCGTAACCGGAACCGGGACCACTAGTACCGCCCCGGCCAACCTGGTTAACCTCAACGTCAATGGTATTGATTATTGGGGAGTTGTCTCTCCTGAATGGACCCTGGCTTATGTGCTCAGAGAGAAACTCGGCCTCATCGCCACCAAGCGCGGCTGCGACTGGGGCGACTGCGGCGTATGCGTCGTACTGATGGACAGCCGCCCGGTGATGTCCTGCGTCGTACTGGCCCTGGAAGCCAGCGGCAAAAAGATTGAAACGCTGGAAGGGCTGGCTCCCAAAATCGGCGCCACACTCGACCCGCTGCAGCAGGCGTTCATCAATAACGATGCCATGCAGTGCGGTTTCTGCACCGCCGGTCAAATCATGACGGCCAAGGCCCTGCTGGCATTTAAACCCTCTCCCACCGTGGCCGAGATCAAAGAGTTCCTGGCAGGAACCATCTGCCGCTGCGGTGCCTACATGGGCATCATCGCTGCTGTCAAGTCTCAGGCCAAGTAACCAGAGGAGGATGAATAGTGTACGAATCATTTAATATCATAGATCCCGTCACGAAGGAAAATTACCCGCAATCGATCTACCACAACGTCAAGAACCTGCAATGGGTCGCCAATCCCAAAATCCTGCGCCAGGGTGCAGGAGCCAGGGTCATGGGGAACGAGATTTATTCCAACGACATCCTCATGACCAATCTGGTCTACCTCAAGCTTAAGAGGGCCCCGTATTCTCACGCCACCGTCACCAGCATCGACGTCACCAAGGCCAAGGCCCTTCCCGGCGTCATCGGCGTCCTGACTTATAACGATGTGCCTAACCTGATCAACGCCGCGCCGTACTTCTATTGCATCTCCAAGGATGTCTGGAACTCTACCGAATGCGTAGCTGCCGTGGTAGCTACCGAAGAGGACATCGCGGAGCAGGCCCTCGCCCTGATAGACGTGAAGTACACGGTCCTGCCTTTCGTGCTTCATCAGGATGATGCCCTCAAAGCCGGAGCATACATCCTTCATGGTTCCACCAACGAAGTCGGCACCGCCGCCCCGATCAACCGCGGCGACGTGAATGCCGCCTTCGCCAAGTCGGACAACGTCATCAACCTTGACTGGAGGAACGTAACCAAGCCATTCTTCGGCGTACACCCGGTGGCCTCGGTCGAGCAGGAATCCTTCACCTGCAACTGGGAGAACGAACGCATGAGCGTCTGGAGTTCCACCCAGTCTCCCTGGGGCTCCCTCAGGAGCGTAGCCGCCGCCCTCAACCTGCCCTACAGTAAGGTCGCGGCCCTCAACTGCCGCATGGGCACAGGCTTCGGCAACAAGGGCTCGGACGGCGCCGGCGTGAAGATCGCCGCTTACTTCTCATATACACTGCATCGCCCGGTCAAGTGGTACCAGGACATGGACGGCCACTTCGGGATGAACAGCAGCGCCTGGACCTGCCAGAACCACGTCATGAAGATGGGCGTCAACAAGGACGGCACCATCACCGCCATGTCCGACGTCTGCCAGGGCAACGGCGGCTACCGCGGCAACGCCGCGGCCCAGAGCGGTATCGCGCCTTTCGCCGTGCGCATCAAGACCGCCAACATGTACCTCGAAGGTCACGACGCCTACACCTGCTCCCAGGGCGCCGGCATCCCGCGCTGCGTACAGCATGTTCAGGGATCCGTAGCTTTCAGCGTCCTGATGGACATGGCCGCAGAATCCATCGCCATGGATCCGGCCGACTTCCTGGTCAAGAACACCTACGACAAGGCAGGCGTGGGTGCACAGCCGGAATTCCCGACCTATGACGTCGGCTGCAATTCCGCCCCCGGTTACATCAACGATCTGATCGCCTTATCCGGCTGGAAGAGCAAGTGGAAGGGCTGGAAGACCCCGACAGCCGTTAACGGCCCCAAGAAGAGCGGTATCGGCATCTCCGTCCATAACTGCAGCCACGGCTCGCTGTCGAACCCCGAATCGGCCACTATCATGCTGGAACCGGATGGCTCCTGCCGCTGCGTCACCGGCTCCCAGGACATGGGACAGGGCTGGAGGACCGCCGCCGCCATCATGACCGCCGAGGAGATGGGCATCGACTACAGTCTGGTCACTTCGCCCAACTTCGCCACCGAGAACACACAGGAAAGCCGCTCCCCCGGCGGCAGCACCGTTACCCGCGGCACCGGCACGGCCGTCATCCTGGCCTGCCGCGACGCCAAGGAGCAGCTCTTCAAACTGGCTATCATAGCCAAGAAGTTCACGGGCGTCACCCCCGACCAACTCGAAACCGCCTATGGCTACATCTATCAGAAGTCAGGGGCCGCGCCCACCTCGTGGACGCCCGGCACCGCTCCCGCCGGCTCGGTCTGGGTCAAGATCGCCGACGTCTGCGCCCTGATGACCGCCACCGCCTTCACCGCCCCCGCAGTCGGCACCTACACCTACGGCGGCCCCATCATCGGCCGCGGTTCCTATGCCACCGGCAGGAACGGCAACATGATGCAATTGCAGCAGTCCGGCACCACCGCTGAGGTGGAAGTCGACACCAACACCGGCGAGGTGGAAGTCAAGAACATCGTAGAGATATGCGCCTGCGGCAGGAACATCTTCTACCAGGGCAACTTCAACCAGATCGTGGGCGGCATCGCCTTCATGATCGGTCACGCCCTGTATTCCGGCCTGGCGAAAGACGAGGCCACCGGTCTAGACCTCAACCCCAACTACACCCTGTTCAAGTGCCCGACCTCGGCCGACATGCCCACGATGAGCGTCGGCTTCAACGAGACGCTGGAGCCCTACGGTCCGTTCGGCGGCAAGGGCACGGGCGAACCCGTCATGCCTTCCGCTTCATCCAGCATCTTTAATGCCATCTACAACGCCTGCGGAGTCAGGTCTAAACAAGCCCACATGACCCCGGATGTGATTCTAGCCGGGTTGGGCAAGTAAAGGAGGCATGAAATGAAAACTTTTACGCACATCAACGCCACCAGCATCGCTGACGCCGGGGCCAAGTTGACCCAGTACGGCAGCAGCGCCAAACTGATCGCCGGGGGCACCGACTTGATCCGCCTGCTCAAGACCCGCTGCCTGCCAGATGCCTCCCTGCCCCAATACATCATCAACCTCAAGACCATCACGCCGACCCTCGACTATATCAAAGTCGATGGAACCACCCTCAAGATCGGGGCCCTGACCAGGCTGCATGACATCGCCTTCTCGACGACGGTGCTGGGCAGCTGGAGTTCGCTGTCCCAGGCAGCCAGAGTGGTCAGCAGTTGGCCTATCCGCCAGATGGGCACCATCGGCGGCAACATCTGCTGCCAGAAGCAGTGCTGGTACTACCGCTCCACTTGGAACAAATTCCAGTGCGTGCTCAACGGCGGAACCGGATGCCCCGCTGTTGCCGGGAACCACAGGTATGAATCCGTCTTCGGCCCCACCAACGGATGCTACTCCGTGAATCCCAACGACATTTCCCCTGTACTGCTCGCCCTGAGCGCCACCATCGTGACCAACAAGGGCAGCTATACCGCCGATAAGTTCTTCGATGGGTTCAAGATAACGAACCTGGGCGCAGGAGAATTCGTCACCGAGATCGACATCCCAACCCCCGCCGCTGGAAGCAAACAGGCTTTCGTCAAGGCTTCCGAGAGAAGGGCTGTCGACTTCGCTTCCGCCAACTGCGCGATACTGGTTACACCGGGCACCGGAACCATCACCGCAGCCAGGATAGTACTGGGCGCGGTAGCAACTGTGCCCTACCTGTCCGCTGAAGCCGCCACTGCACTGATCGGGAAATCCATATCGGCCGATACCGCCGCCGCTGCCGGGGCGGCAGCAGTCTCCAAGGCCTCTCCCATCAGCGCGCTGAACAAATACAAGGTTGCTATGGCCAGCGGCCTGGTCCAGAGAGCTCTGCTAAGCTAGAGCTCCAAGAAACGCAGACATGCAGCCGGGGTCTCTGGGAACCCCGGCTGCTACATAGCCGTATCGATATGTATTAACATAATATTACATCGTTGTATAAATATACGGGATCGGAGTATAATTGAGTTATGGTCATTAATTTTTCTGGAACGGATTTCAATATCGAGCCGGGCAGGGTTTTCACACTCGAAGAGCTCTCAGTGAAATACCCGAACCAATGGCTGGCAACCGATGTTGTCGAAAGAGACGCGGATAACGGTCAACCGACCAAGGTTACCGTACTGAAGCGCGGCGTGAACGCTTTTTCAGCTAGAGACGGTGTCGGTACTCAGACTTTCTGCACCATGTACACCGGTCTTATCCCGGAAAGAAACCATGTAGGGATGTTTTAATGAAGATAAAGATAACACCGGAAGATCCGATCATATTCTTTGTAAAAGTCAAAGGCCCCAGGGGGACGCGGGAATTCAGGGCAGTATTGAATACCGGGTGCTCCGATTGCCTTATGTCGCTCCAGGATGCCAGGGACCTGGGTTATAACGCATTTTTCGAACCTTTTACCCGCACCGGCGAGGGGCGGTCGGCGATTTCCATCTCCGATATCTTCGAGACGGATGAAATAGCCGTAGAGGAAATCTCTATAGGAGACCTGGTGGCCAAAAACGTAAAGGTGCTGACCAAAGAGATGCCGCGCTTTGCTGGCATAGAAGGCGTTATCGGGCTCAGTTTTTTAAAGCACTTCAATACGACTATCAATTTTGAGGAAGGCTATCTCACGATAGAGCCTTTTTCTAATAAACCCTGAATTTGTTAGGGGGTGGATGATATGATGCGTCGAATCTTCAGTTTATCTGCCAGGAATATGGTGTTCTTCAGCCTTGTCGGGATATTGGTTCTCACGGCCTTCATCAAGGTGCCCTGTCCCGTGTGCGACGGCACGGGCTCGGTATCCACCTCGGTCAACATGGACCGCGTTTTTTTCAGCAACATGGATACACGCCTTATGTTTCTTAACCCCGACTTCTGCATCGGTTATACCCTGTACGAATACGAAGTTAATGTAACACTCACCAATGATGCCAGCGAAGACGCCACGGGATGGATTTCGTTGCAGCTCAAAGCATATTCGACAGGCAAAGTCCTCGACACCGCCTATATGGGGGTAGCGATCCCCGGCAAATCGACTGCCATCAATTCATTTACTGTATGGTTCAAGACAGCTTATGATTCAACCACCGACGTTTTCATCGAGCCTGCCGTCAACCAGGCGGCCGTCGAGTGTCTTACCTGCTCGGGTTCAGGGGAAACCCCCCTGAACGTATGGCTGGTCGCCAAGGGCATGAAAGCCAAATTGGCCCAGATTACCAAGGTCGAACGCACGTTCGAACCGCCCCCGGTAATATTTTTCCCTCCCGGCGAGTGAAGGGCTCATCGATGCTCATTAGTGTTTTCAGGATTAGAAACATATTATTGCGACGGGGTGGAGTCTTTCAGGGCTATACCGAAAAATGTTCATACCGGATTGATTCCGATAGGGTTTTCTCCCGGTAGCATATACTTGCATGGCATTTCATAATTGCAATTCTCACCGGAATAAGGCAATATTATGACGTTGTATTTTTTAGGGCTGAACGGATAAAATAGCGTGGTTAGAAAAATATTATATTCCCTTATAGTGATATCACTGGCCTTCGTAGTAAACCAGGTGCGAGGCACCAGTCTATCAGCAAATAATAATAACCTAACAACTACCCTAACCAATACCGCCCCCCCGGTATCGACGGCGGTGATGACCGGATCGCTAGAAGTACGCATCACCGCGTCCAATCCTGCAACAGCGGTTGCCGCTGCCGATATTACTGTCTCTAGCGTAGAAGTTTATACGGGGGACGGCTGGACCAAGATGACCCTGGCTGACTCCAACAAAGTCGACCTGATCAAAGCCCTGACGGCAGAGCAGACTATAGCCAGGTTATCCGAGTTCGCCGCCGGCAATTACACCCAGATCAGGTTGACGATCTCCAGGGTCGATGTGACCCAGGAAGGCGGTCAATCTATAAAAGCCGGTGTGAGTGCTTCCAAGCTGACGTTTATACAAAACTTCCCGGTAACCGCCAGAAATACCACGGTCCTGGTGGTCGATTTCGATGCCCTGCGGTCCATCAGTTCGTCCGGCAGCCAGGTCTCCTTCAAACCTACTGCTAATTTTTTCTACACCTCCCCGGGAGCGCTCCTGATGATGCCCGCCAATATCCCACAGGCTGAAATGGGAGTGCCCTACACGGTGAACCTGAGGGCCTTTGGCGGGGTGCAGCCCTACAGTTGGAGCATTTCGATGGGCGACCTGCCGCCCGGATTGAGCCTCGATCCCCAGACCGGGGTGATTTCAGGGACCCCGACCGCCTCAGGAGTTTTCGGCGCCACGGTCAGGGTGGATGATAATTCGCCCAACAGAAAAAACACCGCCAGGAACTATTTCATGGGGGTTGCCGATAAAGGGGCCCTGCAGATAATTACGGGGATTTTACCTGACGGCAGGCAGGATGGGGATTATCGGGCGACGTTGCTGGCGGTGGGGGGCGCACAACCCTACACCTGGGGCATTTCGGCCAACAACCTGCCCGCGGGTTTGACCCTGGACGTTGCGACAGGTATCGTTTCTGGTGCTGCCAGCGTCTCTGGCGACTTCACTTTTGTCATTAAAGCCACCGACAGCTCTAACCCGGCCAATACAGATACCCAGGTGCTCAATCTTCATATCGGGAAACAGCTATTGACCAATTGATGCGGTCTAGGCCCTGGTTTAATAAAAGTCCATATTTTTAATAAAGATAATTATTTGAAGGAGGAATAAGGATGAGAAAAGGGAGTTCATATTTCATCTTGACGGCGCTGATGATCGCAGTCATGGTGGTTGCATCGTGCGGTGGGGGGACGAAGACCACTTCCAGCACCACGACGACGCCCGGAACCACCACGCCGTCAAGCTCGACGACCAGCAGCGCTACCACCGGTACCACCTCCGGCACTACCACCAGCACCAAGAGCAACACTACTACCTCCAGTTCAGGAGGTGCCTTGCCCACGACCGCTATAGCAATCTCCACGCACACCGATGCGGTACTGGCAAGCTATAAAGGCTTGTGCTTGATGTGTCACGGAGCTGGGATGTCGAACCAGTTCCCGATGTCCCCGTCGTGGGACGGCAAGAAGAACGGTTCGACGGAAAATACCGGCGTTTATACCATCACCGCCGGCTCACCCGCTGACCATACCGGGCGCACCGCAGACTCCTGCACGACCCAGTCAGGGTGCCACACTACCGGAGTTGCTGTCGTGATGAAGACGATATATGTAACCACGCCCGGTACCTCGCTTCCTCCCAAGGGGACCACCGTGGCATTCCAGGATCCTAAACCCGGTGTTAACCCACCTACCAATGTGCCGCACGCCATCACCGGCGCTTATGAGAACTGCATCACCTGCCACATGGGCGACAACGCCGCAGGTAGCCAGTTCGTAGTCTCCACCGACCATTGGTGCGAGGAATGCCACCATACGACTCCTGAACCCAGTTTCGACCCCGGGCATAACGGTTCCGGGTTCCCGACCCTACCGGCGCAGCAATCATGCATCATCTGCCATAAAGGTACGTAATGGTTGGCGTAATCTAAGGTCTACCTAACCAGAATTCAGGCGGCAAGGATGAATCTCCCTGGAGATTCATCCTTGCCAAAGTGATTGTAAAGGAATAGGTCTGCCGTCCAACGGGCATAGATACTGGAGAACGAAATGAGTAATAGCTGGCAGGTCAAATATGACGAGCTAATGGGTTTTATGTCTAAAAACCCATCTATCGTGATCAAGCCTGACGTCCTTTCCATACCCGGCGATGTCAGGACTGACTTCTACGCGCTGTTCGACGGCATACGGGAAAATTACATCAGGGACAATTATTCTGCTCCTCTGGAAAAAGCCATCGACCTGAGCAGCAGCCATGAACGCATTAAAAATGAGCTGTTAGCCAAACTGTCTCTTGAAGAACTGGAGATAAGGTCCACTATCCGGGGGTTCATCAGCGACCCTGTGGCTAATTCGGTAAAACTCCTTTTCGACCCGCTCTTCGACCTGCTGATGGGGAAAATAGGACTTGCCGCTTTCGAAGAAGTATCGAACACCAAATTGAAAATGTCCTTCGACACTTTTTTCCAGCACGCCAATCAGAGCTGGGTGATGCTCTCGCTGCTGAAACTTTTAGACCCGGATGAGGTCTACGTAGTGCCGCCGCCTCTCAATGAACTCGCCAATGAATTCGACTCGGTCATCAACGACTCGGGCGGCATGACCAAGCAGATGCCCCCCGATGCGATCCAATCCAACAGGATTTCTTTTAACACTGCTACCTTCGCTTCTTTTATGTTCCCCAAGGTCATCGTGCATTCCAAACTGTTGAACCTGTTCGTTTCCATCGCGTCGGATTTCCGCAACGTACCGATACGGGTTGTATATTTGAATAAAAATGTGGATTGGCTGCCCTTGATGGGCGTGTATCAAACAGTGGGCAATACAAAAATATGGCCCGATATCGCAATATATATGGCAAATCAGCCCAATGACCTGGTTTTAGTCTCAGACAACCAGTACATCGCCGTACCAGACATCATCATGAGCATCGAAGGTGAAACCAGGCTGCGTGAAACTTCTACCCGTGAAATCCTGAATAAGCAAGACCAGGCTTTCAAAGCCCGGGTAGGGAATTTCGTGATCTCCCCCGACATGATTCAAGACGCGGACCTGGCCGATTTGACACAGCAGCTTAAACCGCGTGGCGCGAATATTGAAGCCCCGGCTGAACCGGCGGAAACATCATCTGCCAACAAAGCGGCCAGTGCCCCCGCCGAAAAACCGCCCGATATTGCTCCACAAAGGGGGATCGATATTTTGAGCGTCGGTTATGATGAGACAAAGTTGGGACCGATATTTGAGGCCATCCTCCATTCAGAACATTATTCCCAGTTGGTCCCGCCTCCGGCTGCGCCGGCGGAACAGGGTGTTGAAAAAAACGGGAATTAGTCTTTCGGGGTCAATTTTAAGACTGATGCAAATGCGGACTACAGTTAAAGTGATCAGGGGGATAGGCATCTTCTTGCTATGCGTCTCAACGATACTGGGCAGTACTTTCCTGTCTGGCTGCGGAAATAGCCAGACACAAGATACCCTGAAAACTGACCAGTCGCAGAATATCTACCAGGTCATGGAGCCAGCCCAAGCCAACGGGCAATCAGTAACGAATTTTGTTCGAGTCCTGTCAACAGGCGATGAGGTCAGCGGTAGTATCAATTTATCCGGTGAGTGGGAGGTCCCGGGGGATTCGCGTACCCCTTGGACTTATCAGGCATGGGACTCGGCGGGAGGCATGATAGACAGCGCGACCATCAGGTTCATGCCTTTTGATAACGAAAATCCCTATCATTATTTCAATTTTGTCGCCGCGATTCCCGGACAATATATCATCCGTATAATCCACTACAGCCTGATGGTTCAATACTTGAGTATTGAGATTTCTCCGCCGGGGTGGCTGAACGCAGGGCAATCAGTTTTCAAATCCGTCACGGGGTAAATAGTTAAAAACAATCCAAATAAGGAGACTGACTCAGGATGATTGTAGTAGGGGTTGACATCGGCAGCACCACTGCCAAGGCGGTGGTTTTAAACGAAAGCGCGACCATTTGGAGCGCTATCATTCCATCGGGAAATAGTCCCCCGTCCGCCGGCAAGGAGGTGTTCGCCCTGGCTGTCAAAAACAGCCAGCATACGATGGAAGAGGTTTCCTACGTTATCGCCACCGGTTACGGGAGGGTTTCAGCCGAGTTCGCTAATAAAACGGTTACCGAGATATCGTGTCACGGCCGCGGGGCTAACTACCTCAACCCGGCCACCAGGACGATCATCGATATCGGCGGGCAAGACTCTAAAGCGATTAGTCTGGATGAACACGGCAAGGTCATCGACTTCATGATAAACGACAAATGCGCATCCGGCACCGGCAGGTTTCTCGAGACCGCTGCCGAGTTGGTGCTGCGCGTAAAACTCCAGGACCTGGGTACTCTCTCTGCCAAGGCGACCGATACGCCCAACATCTCCAGTGCCTGCACCGTCTTCGCCCAGACCGAAATGGTAAGCCTGCTGGCAACCGGTGTACCTGTCGAAAACCTGGTCGCCGGGCTCCACAGGGCCGTTGCAGCCAGAGTATCCAGCATGGTAAAAAGGATCGGCATCAAGCCCACCGTGATGATGACGGGAGGCGTCGCCAAAAACAGCGGTGTGATTGCCGCGTTCCGGAAAGAACTCAACATCGACGTCGTGGTGCCGACAAATATGGACCCCCAACTGGTGGGCGCCCTCGGGGCGGCCCTGATAGCCCAGGAGATGGCGAAAAATGGCGGGACCGGCCGTGTTTGATACCGCGAACCCCACAGCCGGTTTGCTGGACCACCTGGATGAGAGGCTGGCCAAAGAGCTTGCGTTGATAGCTGAGGCCAAGCAAAAAGGCCAGAAGGTTATCGGCTATTTCTGCCCATACCTGCCGGAAGAACTGATATTAGCGGGCGGCATGCTCCCGGTGCGTCTGGCTTTCGGCGGCGAGTTAGAATCTTCAGTCGCCGGTGAAGAATATCTGAAAGCCTACAGTTGCCCCGTTTCGCGTTCCTGCGTCGGGTATCAGGTCACCGGCACTAACGAATACTATAACCTGGTGGACGCCTTTTGCGTCACTCAAACCTGCGAAAACATCAAGCACGTCCAGGAGTATCTTGAAAAGCGCTTTACCAAACCCGTATTCAGGCTCGGGTTGCCCCGCACCTGCGATTCAACGCGTTCACGCCCGCAATCCATCGAATATTTCAAGGGAGAATTGCAGTCGCTGCGGGCTAAACTCGGCGAATTCGGCGGGCGCCCCATCAGAGACCTGGACATACGCCGGGCTATCACTCTGTGCAATAACATCCGGGAGAAATTGCGCTTTATCTATGAATACCCGGACCAAAGGCACACCTTGCTCGATTGGTATGACAGTTTTAAGATAACGCAGGCCGGTTTCCTGATGAACAGGAAGGACTATCTTAAAGAGCTCGAACTGATCGAGCGGTCAATCATCGGGCGCAAGCCGCCGGTCGAGGCCGATGGAAAGGTACGCATGTTGCTGATGGGCAGCATGCTCGGAATCGGAGACCATAAGATACCTGACCTGATCAAGGAAACCGGCGGTAAAATTGTCACTGACAACACCTGTACCGGAATATCCAATTCCCGCAAAAACGTCACAGTGTTCGGGATTATCGGAGACACCATGGAAGCGCTGGCAGAAAGATATCTTTATAATGTGCCCTGCCCGTGTATGACCGACCTCGACCGGAGGCTAAAACGCACTTCGATGATAATCCAGGACTACGCGGTAGAGGGAGTAATTTATTACAACCTCAAGTACTGCGATAACTGGCGCACCGAATACCCGATTTTCAAAGATTACCTGCAAAAAGAACTGAAGATGCCCATCCTCTTGATTGAGTCTGACTATTCGCCTTCCGACGTTGGGACCATACGAACCAAAATAGAAGCGTTTATAGAAATGATACGAGGTATATAGCCATGCAACTCGAGATCGCCGCCGGGATCGCCGATCTGCGCTTCGACAGGGGGCTGCAGACCTTTCCTGAGATTTTGTCCGCTTACCTGGATTTTAATCCGAAAGTCGCACAACCCGAAAAAAAAGTGGTTGCCAACGGGCCGCTTTCGCCGGCAGATATCATTTATGCGGCAGGTGCGCTTCCCTACGACTTCAGCACCCACCAGAACTTGCAGGCCATTTTCAGCGGCAATAATAGCCTTAGCCAGCAGGCTGTTGACATGCTGGTAAGCAGTGAGTTCAACCCCTGGTACCAGGTGATGCTCGGGGCTTTTTTGTACGACCAGAACCAGATTCCGATCGATTTATTTTCCACGTCGATAGGGGAGTTCGACGATCAGCTAACCAAGAGTTTTCAGCTGATGGCCCGGGCCCGCTCCAGGGCTTTTATTGATTGGGAAGTTCCCAGGCATGATGCGCCGTCGGAAGCTCTAGCGCTGGACTTTTTGAAAAAAGAGATCAAGCAATTCATCCTCGAGATAAGCGCCCATACAGGGCATAATACCGGCGACCATGACCTCAGCAGGGCCGTACACGCCGGCAACCTGTTGCGCGGCGACATGGCCGAGATAGATAAATTGCTGGCGGCGAAGGTGGTCCCGCTGTCCGGCCTTGAATATTATCTGCTCCAGGTGATGCTCGGTGATTTCGCGAGGAATCCGGACGGGCTGCACAGCCAGTTTAGTCTCCTGATAGACGAATTGAACGGCAGGGTGGAAAACCATGAATCGGCCCCCGGCATACGCACTTCACCGGTCAGGGTATACATCATGGGAGACGAAACCCAGGAGCTTCATCTATACAACTCGATCGAGGACGCCGGCGGGGTTCTGGTGGGATGCGACTTCAGGATGCCGCTCTATTACGGACTGGTTAATGAAACGGAGAAACCGGTTGACAGCCTCGCCAGATGGGTATGGAACATGCCGAACAACCTGCCTCTCCAGGAACGCATCGAATTCGAGTTACTGCGCATTAAAATGCAAAAACCGGACGCGGTCATCCTCAGCAACGTAGTAGGGTCAAGGCATTTGACCGGAATCGAGAGACTGGTAAAGGATGCACTCAAAGACAAACTGGGGATCCCTGTGCTTTCCATAGAGACCACATTGCCTAAAGAAAATGTCGATAAGATCGATTATCAGATAAACGCTTTAATGCAGATGATTGGTGGTTGAAGCTGAGCCGAGGAGTGGATATGTTATCACGTTTCAGGTCAAAAATACTGGCTTTATTATTAACCCTCCCAGTGGCGGGCTTTGCCCTATGGTGGTACAGCCATCCGCTGCCCTGGTTCGGCGTGTTAATGGCTTTAATCAGCGGAAGCTTCACTTTTCTCATTATCAATGCCAAGCGCAAGATGAGCCTGCAGCGCCCTCTATTTATCGGGTTATTCGGCGTTTTTTTGGGGACGATCCTATCGGTGGTTTACGTAGACAACAACACGGCGGCCTTTCTGGATTGGGCCCACCGCCATACCATCGCGTACTATCGCATCGGCGAAACGGTCCGCAGCACGGTTTTCCCCTGCACACTTACGCTGTCGCAGGTCTTTCTAGGCCGGGCGGCAAATTATTTCCCATCGACGGGATCATGGCTGGTGAGCTTCCCGTCCTCGCTGCACGCATTCCTTTTGATACTGATCCCTTTCACCGTGACGACACTGCTATTCGGCCGAAGCATCTGCGGCTGGATTTGCCCTTTCGGGGGATTGCCCGAAGCCATGGTGACCGGAAACAAGACCAGATGGTCGCTGAATTTCCTTAAAAAGAAATCGGTGGTGGAGGATAAAAAGGAAATCGAGGGTCTCCAGGACTGGGTGAAGGACGTCAAGTACGGAGTGCTGTTAGCCTCGCTGCTGCTGGCTGTCTCCCTCGCATTCCCGGCGGTCTGCCTGCTGTGCCCGGTATTTTGGCTCTCCTCCCTTCCTGTCTTCTGGGTGATAATCGGATTAATGGTAGTCTTCGCCCTGATTTTGCCCTTCATGACCAAGAAACGATGGTGGTGTCAGATCTGCCCGCTGGGAGCCCTGTTCGCCATGATCGACAAGATCAGCATCTTCCGGGTACATATGGACAAGAAAAAATGCGATAGATGCATGGACTGCGTCTATGAATGTCGCATGTACGCCTTGACACCGGAGGGGCTGGACAAGGATCTAAAACCGGATGAAGACTGCATCAGATGCGGGCGCTGCATCGAGGTTTGCCCGGAAAAAGCGGCCGACCTGTATTTCTTCAACACGTCCGTGAAAGCCAGGAACATTTTTATATCCCTTACCATGGTCGCCATACTAGCCTGGTATACCTGGTTCATATTCATCCTGCTGGGTAAATTTGGCTAAACCCGGGGCAAGATGCTTAGTGTAATCCTGGCTGCACTGGCGATGGGAGTTGGCACCATCCTGTCGTGCGCGGCTTTATGTGTGCCGCTGGTGATGCCCTACGCGGCAACGGCCGATAGGCCCGGTTTTCTTTCGGGAGCGGCTCCGGGGCTGGCATTCTCAACAGGCCGCCTTGTAAGTTATGTAGTCTTGATGCTGGCCCTGTTTTTTCTCAAATCTACCATCCAGGAAAATTTCCTGACCATCGCCATCGTCAATGTCACTTCGGGCCTGGTCGCGATATTAAGCGGATTATTTATCCTGGGCGCCTTCAAACGTTACCCCGCGTTTAACAAACATTACTGCTTAATGTTCAATGGTACACGTTCTCCGTTCGTGCTGGGGCTCCTGGCAGGCATCACTCCCTGCGCACCCCTTTTCGCAGCCCTGGCGTTTATCATGACGCTTGATAGCCTGTTTACAATGAGCCTGTTCATGATCTGTTTCTGGCTGGCCTCTACCCTGTTGATCATCGCACTATCTTCCATGGGCGGTGTCCTGGCCTCGCTGTTAAGCCGAAGAGTCGGGCTTGAAAGGGTGAGACGCATAGCCAGCATCGCGATAATTGTAATCGGACTGGTTCTGCTGATCAGGGGATTAAGCGGTTTTCAGGTGTGACCTGGCCCCGCCCATTCCTGTTCATGGGCGAAAAACATTAGCGCAAATTAGATTTTGAGGGAACCTGAATATGACCGAATACCCTACTACCTGGCAGCAATACCGTCTACCCGACGGGCGGGAATTTGCCATAGCCGTTTGCGGTTTCAGCGGCCGGGTCAGGCACCTTACCATCGACCACGACATCATGCGGCAAACCTGCATACGCTGCAATATGATCAATGACGGAAAGTGCAGTTCTGCAACACATTGCCTGGCATTGGAATGCCCGCTCAACCACAGTGAGCATGAGCAGCTGATGCATATGCTCGACATGTGGACCGACGAGCCTGCGGATGAAGATTCGGTCAAGCAACTCGGGGAAAAAACGGTTGTCGGTTGCCTGGTTGAGATGGCGCGCCGCATAAGTGATTCCCTGGCGGCGGACGCTACAAAAAAATAAGCGGCTGATGATCGGTTCATCGGGCTATCGATTCAGATTTCATCCCCCATGCGAAGTTCCGCTCACCGATTAAAACCCCATGATTATAGGTTCCCCCATCTTTTCAAGGCATCATGCCAGCCCCTGTGGCGCCGTTTCAGATGTGGCCAGCGGGTTGCTAATGACTTGGTTTTGGTCAGTCGCTTCAGATGGCGTTTTGGCAATTACAGTTAATGTGCGCCAACGTCCTCCGGTTGACGGCATTACTTGGTCCGGCGCAGCTTGTCCGAATCGCAGGAAAAGGCGGGAATCTAACTTTTTTTCCGCCGCAGGAAAAAGACGGCTGAAGCCGATAACACCAGCACCAAACCGACGAGGCCGATAGTTTTCAGGCTGGATGAGAGAGAATCATTATCAGACGTGGCAAGATTCGTGGCAGATGGTTGGGTCAAATGGATTACACTGCTCTGGACGGAAGACGTATCCGGCCTGGCCGAAGTCGTACCGGATTGAACCGAGGTTATGCTGAAGGTCCTCACCCCTGACCAGTCTCCGCGGACGCCGATGGAGTCCATCGCCCTGACCCTCCAATAAAATACGTTCGCGGACTTCAACAAATTGACGGTTTCGGTTTCCGTCATCGTATACTCGGAGGCGGCCAGGTGGTCTTTGTCCAGCAATATCTGCTGGCCGTCAAGTTTGCCGTAAGCGAAGCCAAACCCCGGGTCCGCGCTTACCTGGAGTTCGTAGGTTATCCCCGATTGGTTGCTGACTGGTTCCCAGGTAAACCTCTGCTGGCCGGATGAAACATGGCCCATTTCAGGAGAAAGCAGGGTGGGCGAGGAAATTTTACCCGTGATTAAAAAACTGAAATCAACGGCAGTGGAGCCATCGCTGATACGGATGGTGTGGCTTCCATCCGGAAGGGCGGGGACTATGCATGTTTGTATGAATGAACCGAAAGCATCCGAGTTTGTGCTGCTCAGGGAGTCGGTTTTGCCGTCGAAACTGATGGTGATCGCGGCGTTTGCCCGTAAACCGCTGCCGCTGGCCTTTAATTGAGTGCCGGCAGGCCCCGCCAGCTGGGAGATGGTGACCCTGGGTAAAATCGTGATGTCGGCCCTGGCGGCATGACCGCTTTCATCCTGCGCTGTGATTACATGCACGCCGCCGGAAACGTTCGGAAAATTGCATTGAGCTGGACTAAAAGTTCCCGCCGGGCCGAAACCTCCCTTAGGGTCGGTTATGACCTGGATGCGGCTATCCCATCCCGTTATGTAAGATAATATCGCGCTGCCATCGACGCTGAAGGTAATCACCTGGCCCGGGGCGAAACCGCTGCCCGTCACCTTGATCAAGTCGCCGACGTATCCAGAATAAGAAGACAGGACGATCTGCGGAACGCCGGTGATATCATTGTGCGAGGCGAGAAATGAGGTTGGCCCAAGCAGATCAGATGCCGCCGATACCGGAGCGCCGGCGGCGAACAGCAATGTTAGCGATAGAGACGCCGTTGCTGCCCCAGCAAATCGGAGGAGAGTATTAATCTTCATGTTTCCGCCTGTTCTCTGACAAATGGTCCATCAATCCGCGCTAAAACGGGCCGTTGTCAAGACCGCATACATTATATCACCTGTGTCCAGACCGTTATTTAATATGCCGGGACAGGGCAGGGTTCGGGATACTGCCGGCATTTTCCAATCGGCAATGCATCAATCGAAATCCGTCATCGATAATAGAGGATCGTGCCGCCGGAACCTACAAAAAATACGCCGGAACCGGGGCTTCCCCAGATGCCCGTAAAATTGTGCGACGTGACGGTATCTTGCTCCATCCATATTTCCCCGTTGAAATGGAGGATCGTGCTCAGGTACCCTGCCGCAAACACGTCAGTCGGCGAGCTTCCCCACACACCCCACAGCACGTTTTCCGTGGGGGTGGCTTCTGCCTTCCAAGACCGGCCGTCATAATGAAGTATGCTGCCGAGCGCCCCGACCGCGAAGATATCGGCGCCGGAGTCACCCCAGATACTTCTGAGAGAGCCCGAGGTTCCGCTGGGCATACGGCTCCACAACAGACCGTCGTAATGAAGGATAGTGCCCGTTCCACCAACGGCAAAAACATCGTCCGAGGAATCGCCCCAGAGGTCCCAGAGCACATTGCCGGTGCCGCTGTCCATGTCGCTCCACGAGGCTCCATCAAAGTGCAGGATGGTGCCCGAGTCGCCTGCGGCAAAAACATCCGTAGCAGAGCTGCCCCACACACAATCGAGAACATGCACGTCGGGGCAAACTACCTCGCTCCAGCTGCTGCCGTCATAATGGATGATGGCCCCGGAATACAGGCCCCCTTGTGTCAAGGCCCCTCCCACAGCAAAAACATCCGTGGCTGAATCACCCCACACGCCGGCCAGGAAAATGACGGGGCCCGTTTGCATCCTGCTCCAGCCGGTCCCATCGTAATGAAATACCCCGCCTTCGCCCACGGCGAAGACATCCGTTGGAGAACTTCCCCAGACGTCCCATAAAACCGCCTCGGTGCCGCTGTCCATGGCGCTCAAGGCGAGGACGGGTACAGAGATGGGGACGGACCGCGGCGACTCAGTGTTTGTGGTACCCAAGGCGAGGCCGGCGCTGCCGGAAGAGCAACCGGAAGTCAGCAGTATTAAGCAAAGAACCAAGACCATCGACCGAAGCCGCATAGCTATTAGCCGCCTCTTCACTTTTAGTTGCGAACATTATATCCCATTCTTTCCGATATAGAAGCGCTTTCAATTCGATTGCAACTGCGGAGTACCGCGATCTGTCGAGAGTGCACAAAGCACCATTGCAGAGGTTAGACCGTCCGATGGTTCTGGGGGGTGGTAACCTGGCTTTCAAAGCAGGTCATCGTTGGTTCTATTGACAGGCGGTTCGCAAGCGGTTAAATTGTACTGGCAATTTACATCGCTGGTTATTTGATAGAACGTCCACGCATCGTCCAAGAATATCCCGGAAAGTAGGAGCACGTTACTATGTCAGATTTAAACCCAGAGTTGCTCTGGAACAAACAGAAGGCTTACAGCGGCACGCTTGGGAGTGAAAGAGAGCGTTTTTGCCGTGAGTACACCGCTGAAAAGGCACAGGCCGTCAAATCTATCGAGGATATGCAGCTGAGAGAAACCGATGAGAAGAAAACCAGCATAACCTGCGAGAAAGGCTGCCGTTTTTCGACCTGCTGCATGGAATATATCGAAGCGACGATTCAAGAATGCGAGGCGATCGTATACTACCTCTACAACCACGAAGAGGCCCTCGAGAAGTTCATCCAGAATTACCCCAAATGGCGGCAAGGCGTTTCGGCCGGCGGTGAGGTGCATGAAGAATTCGACAAAATCTACAAAACGTTCCTTGAACCACAACCGCAGGCAAAACCGTCCTCGATGCGGGTACTCGCGCAATATGACGCCCAATATTACGAACTGCATATCAAATATTTTGATCAGCACCTGATGTGCCCTTTTTCATATAACAACGAATGCCTCATATACGATGCCAGGCCCTTCAACTGCGCCTGTTCCTATTCAACTTCACCTGTGGATTTGTGTGCCCTGAGCGACAGGATGCTTCCCCCCGTGAATCGTTCGACACCACCGGAAGATTCGCTTGATCCTTCGTTCTATCACGGAGAAATCCGGGGGCCCCGGGCCTTCTTCATGCCGCTATACGTTTACGAGATTCTCGTGAATGGATACAAGCAGATATCCAGGATGACAGGGATAGTCGAGATCGAAAAAGAAGCATTGAAACAGCGTTTAATTTACGAAGCTTAGCAGGGGTTAGCAGGGGTTAGCAGAGTTTAGCAGGGGTAAACAGGAGAAACTAATAATCACCGGCTGCTTCCTTTTGGCGCCTGTGGTGATCTGAACGGGATAGCTTAAGCTTGTGGCAGTTATTCATCCAGGCAGGCCGCTTAACTGCGACGAAAACGTGTTACTCTCTTTCATCCCGCGGGTTCTTTCTTAATTCTTATCACCCACAGGAACGCCAGTGCAGTGGCCGCCAGCCCAACTAAAATCAGCCATTTACTGATTTGGTTGCCGTTCAGTTTGGTCACAGTATTACTTGAGAAGTTGGCCGTCCATATCGTGGATCCATCGAAGCAGATAGCAGATGGGTTCATGCCAACCTCATAGCTGCCCTCCAGGCCGCCGTCACTCACCCTGAGTTTGGTTACGCCATTACCCTTTGAATCAGCGGTCCAGATATTGTTTCCATCGAAACAGATGGCGGACGGGCCGAAGCCGACACCATAGGTTCCCAATACGCTTCCATCCTGAGCACGCAGTTTTGTTACGCTGTTGCCCTTGATATTGGCCGTCCAGATGTTGGTCCCATCGAAACAAATGGCAATCGGCCCGCTGCCAACCTGGTACGTACCTACCAGGCTTCCGTCGCTGGCTTTTATCTCGGTCACGCTATCATCACCGAGATTGGCCGTCCATACGTTGGTCCCGTCAAAACAAATATCATACGGGAATTGCCCCACGCCATATTCGCCAATGAGACTGCCGTCACCGGCGTTCAATCTGGTCACTGTGCTATTACCGACATTGGCGGTCCATACGTTCGGTCCTTCAAAACAGATTGCGATGGGGTTGACCCCGGCTGGATAGGTGCCAACCGGGATGCCATCGCGGGCACGTATAACCGTCACGTCGTTGCTGCTAAAATTCACCGCCCAGATGTTTTGGCCGTCAAAGCGCACAGCTTTTGGATGTTCGCCCACTTCGCAGGTGCGTATCTGCTTGATGTCGGTTGCGCTTAACTCGGTGATGCTATTGTCGGTGTAATTCGCCGTCCAGATGTTGCTGCCGTCAAAACAGATGGAAATGGGGTTGTTGACCTGGGCCGTCTTGGGGGAACAGGATGCTGAAGGCAGCGTCATAATCATGATAATGATTAGACTAATGACAACCCGTATAATCCTGCCAGTCATAGCTTGAACATATCAATCCGATATCGAGACGATACCTTGAATCAAACGCCGATGATCACTTCAAATCCGGCGCCGGTTGATATAATAATACATTTATTGACAGCTCGGCTCCAACCTCCTCCCGGATCGATAATATCCCCGGAACAGCATAGATCCTCTCCTCTCCATGTCACCATATTTCTCCCTACCGTCGCGGCTTAAAAAGTTGTTTTAAACGCTCCCACCGTATACACTATCCAATTATTAGTGAATCTGATAGGCCTTAACAGCTGTTCCGGGAAAATACACACGGAGCCATAACTCTGGGAATTAAAAAGGAGCGGGATGATGGCGGGAAATATGACACAGCCGCAGGGTTCAAGGATCAAACCGGCTAACATTAAAAAAACCTGGGAGAAGCAACGTGATGTGTTATCGAGCAGTTTCCCGCAACTGGCACAAATCGTCATGCCACCCATCGAAGGCTGGATACTTAATGAGGCTATCTATGAATCCACTTTGAAAGGGATAGCGGACTCAAATCGCAAACCGGAAGATACAGGAACCGAGGCAGGTCATAGTGTGCTGTACCCTTCATCCATCACCTTCCAAACACCGAGCGGCTGGACCATCTTAAAATGCGCCAAACGGAGATCATTGGAAGACGACCTCGCACGTGAATTGTGGTTTATCTGGGAAAAGATATTGAACCTCGAGATGGGAACGCTGACCGACCCAGGCCGGAACTCTCCGGATAACGAGTAACCCGCATTACTGACCGGGGCGTTTATTCCGAACAACAGATTATCTATTTGCCAAAGATTGAGTTGGCAGTGTATCATTCGCTGGGAATCAGGATGTTACCGAGCAGATTGAAAGGGAGCAAGACATGGTTGACGAAACGCTGGCAGACCTCGCGGAAGCAATCGCAAATGCGAAAAAAGCCTGCAGCCTTGCGATAGACTTCGACTACTCCCATGCGCAAGGAGAGTTACAGCATCTGGTCTACCTTTCTCTCGAGATTGCCGAGAGATTTGGAGGCGCGGCTGTCAAGGCCCACCACAGGAGAGAAAAACTGGTATTCGCCAGGGACATACCAGCCGAAGAAAAAGACGTCCTGCTTAATCTTCTCGAGAGGATCAAGAGCGATTTAACCGCCAAAAGCGATTCACCTGGCCATTAATTAGGTGCGGTTACCTTCGATTCCAGGCTGTTACGTTTATTGTCGGAACCGAATATCGCCTGGAAGTGACATTCCCCACGAAAGCCGGAGTATCGTATGCACGAATGGGAATCAGTAGGCGCAGAATTGGCACCAAAGATGGTAAGCACCAGGGACCCGAGGGTGTTCCCCTGGGGTTTTTATGCCTTTGACCCCAATTCACCCGATGGCAACGGGCGTTTCTACTGGTTTACTTGTGTCCAGGAATTGCTGGATTTTATCACTTTGCATGCGCCCGAACCCGACGACGGCGACGACTGCTGTTGCGGGGAGCCTCATGACGGGTCCGAAGCATGCCACCGGTTGAAATCTATCATCGAGATCGTTAATACCAAGGAAAACGTTTTGTCCCCGGAACTCAAAGCGAATATTACCGTCGCCACCGGCTGGCCGATACCGTGGTGGGGGACATTTGCCGAGCTATGCGCAGGGAAAGACGATTTTTGCAAGAGCATCGTCAGAGTTTACCTCGCTGAATCCGGGGCATCCATCAACCCCCCGGAGATTATAGATTTAGATCAGATTCCGGGGTTTGCGCGGATGATCATGCGTTTCGGCCTAGAATGACCGCACGCCTTCATGGTTCGATGGTTACCGTACTCCGGGTGCCCGGGTATACACGAGTTTTGCAACCGGGGTAAAGCTTACCTGGTCCTTCAAGCTGGAATCTATCGACTTAACCATGTCGAAATTGATCGCCAGAACCGTCGTATTGTTAGCCGAGACCTGGTAATTCTGTGTAAAAGAAATAATATTTGTGGACATTGTCGCCTTTAACGGCTTCCCGGCGGCTGCGGTCACATCCACTCTCGAGATAGTCATTCTGACCTGAGTATAAGTCCCCGGGTTGAGACCGGAAATAGTGGCGATAGTCTGAGGCGTTTCCACGGCCTGCTTGAGGTCGATTTTATTCGTGCTCCCCAGGGTCATCCTGGTCCAGCCACTGGCCAGGTAGATTTCCACGCTGGATACGGTCATGGTGACCACGGCTACTTCGGCGGCCGTTTGCGAGGCCGATATCCTGACCTCGACCGAACCAGCCGCCGCAGGCGACGTAATCATCGTCCCGCCGCTCTTAACAATCTCCCCGATGTCATTTTGGGCCGTCACCTGTTTAGCGACCATGATGAGCGACACCATTATCAGGGCGTAGAGTACCTTCCTCACCATACCATTATTTGTATCAGGTCAATAATTCCGAGGCGATGTGAAACCTCCCGGATATTGTATCCTTTTGTTCACTGCCATACCAATTACAGGCTGGGTCAACGTATAACGAAATCAGCAGAAAAGCCTGGCGGCCTCCTGTCCGCTGCATTAATTGACAATTTGTCAGTATCCATATAAATTCATTCCAAGAAACAGCCGGAGATCCGGGAAACTAGAAGGAGCATTGATTATGGATTGCCGCAGCCCCCTCCAGATACTGGAGGAATATGAGACTATCACCGATAAGATCAAGTTAAAGCTCAGGGAGATAGCATTAAATCCCGCCGGCGACCCGCAAACCCTGGATCCGGAAATAGTCAATGACCTGGTGGCTTCGCAGGTCGAGCAGCAGAACCTGCTATACGAGTTATTGGGTTTTTGAGGCACGGGGGATGCGTCTGGTGCAATGATTTGAAGCCTTTCGGCATAGAAGATCGAATACAAGATTAATCCCAACGGCCCATGGCAGCTAATCTGATTCAATTTGGGCGAATGGACACAGCAACCGGAAAACGGGGCCAGTCATGTGAGGTTCTGGTGTTGCGTAGCTGGCTATAATATAATGGGGCAGATAGAGTCTGTGCAGAACCGGAAAGGTAGTTAGGTATGAATAGAGTTGCCCTTGCCCTTTCAGGACGCAAATGCCGCTTTTCAACGCTAGCCATCTTGATGTCGGTCCTGATTTCGCTGACCCTCGGTTCCTTGCCGGGATGCACCCAGGTCCATTTGGATACAGCCTCGCCAATGGTGATTGTCCTTCCCGATCACGTTACGATCGCTCAAATCAGCAGCGAGTATAAACTTGATCCGACTCTGGCCGACCAAAAATATAAGGGCAAAAGGATCATTTTCGATGGGGTTACGGTGGAGGAGGTACATAGCATTTATTACCAGAGCGGCGGCGCCATCACTGTCCCGATGGTCGACTACTTCCGAGCTGGCTCAGTTCGGTTTGAACTGCTGGATTATCGAGGTGCTCAACAAAGGGTGCAAGTAGGTTTCATACTGACACTCGATGGCGTATGCCAGGGGATCCAGGGGGACCTTGTAAATATGATCGATTGCGGTGTCACCAGCATAAAAGGGGATTTGGGAATCGGACTTCCCCCGGCGATCGGGTATTAGGTGCACTTCGCCAGCGATTTCGTCTCACCGATATTAAAAATAAGCACCTCTGAAGTCAATTCTATTGGAGACGGTCTAGTTAATTTCCTTGGCGTCGCCGGCGCGATGAAAGACTAATGTGCCACAAGAAGTTCAAGGCATTTCATTGCATTCACTTGATCGGGACTAACCAAATATAAGACTCGCCATGACGTGACCAGGCGATCATATGCAGGCTAATCAAACGCTGGCGAAAGCTCGTAAATATCTGTGTGTGTTAATATCCGCCCTGGATATCGTCACAGTCATAATGGCATCGTGCGCCACAGGCATCACTCAGGTAAATCAAAACACCGAAAATACTTTAAGTACGGCGAGTTCAACCGAAATTGATGTTGCTTCGGTATACAACGGAACCTACTCTGGAACCTTTAATTACGAATACGAAAAGCTGACTTGGGATGCAGATAAGGAATTGCCGGGTGGGGAGATTGTGAGCCCATGGATTTCGGCTACTCTCAAGCTTGAGCTAACCTTTCAAACAATCTCGTTTTCAACAGACCGCGATTGGGTTGAGTTAGGCATAACATACGTTGTTTGCAATGATCCGGTGTTCGGTACAGGTGCAAGCGGCATCATCCCTGACAACAGCAACACCAGGAATGCCTATGCTTACTTCCCACTCCCCCCAGACAAGATGATAAACCCCAACGAAGGGATCAAGCTGGTTATTAATTTTCCTAATGGGAGCAGTATAAGTGCATACCAAGGGGAATCAAATCGCGGGACATTTTTTGCGCTCCCGGATGCATCCAGATTAACTTATTCATATCAATTCACCGGCCTGGACGATATTGTTTCAGGTGCATTCTGTGGATTTGCAGCAACGGGACCATTTTCCCAAATTAAAGAGTACCCGGATTACTATATCCGAACCCAAAATTGGACTCTCATCAAAAACAAAACCATATAATCTTCGCGATTTTTTGTGTTATAATTTATTACCAATACGTTGAATCTTTGGAGGGAGAAATTGGCAGGCAAGATTTGTGCGGCAGCGACTATTTTTTTCGTCATCCTCACCGTGTTAACGGGATGCCCTAGCCCCAAGACAACAACAGCGCATTCCTCCACTGTTGCAGCCACCACAACACCTAATCCATCGACAAGCTTGACCACGCAACCTTCTGCAACAACCACCGGTCAACCGGCTACAAGCGGTCCAACACAGTCCTCGACAACAACCAGTTCTCAACCGCCTAACACTTCGACCACCACTACAACAACGAACGACATGGGTTAAACGAAAGCAACGTATACCTTGGTGTCGGATAGGGGGAGAGACGTTCTACTCTCCCCCTTTTTTACTAACCAACTATTTTAACCTAGTTAAAAATTGACACCCGCCTAATTCCAAGAACACAGTCAACTCACAAAACTCCCAACCCCATGTTTTGCGAATAAGCGCGTTTCAATCGCAGCAATCCATTCAACACTTGCGGCCAATGAATGTTGATTGGCTATCGGAGGATGTTGGTTTGTCACCACAATTTTTATTGGCGCCACCCAAAGAGAGTGTATTATCTTTTAGAAGAGGGTGTGGTTACCTGCAATCAAAATAGCGGGATTTACAAGAAGTTCCGTGCGAATCATTAATGAATAATGCCAGATCAGTCCGCCAACACTCTGGCGGTAACTGAATCCGTTCAACTGTTGAGTAATTTTTGCGCCAAGCAGTGTTGATATTTGGCGCTCTTGAGCTTTGGTAGGATCTAGTGTTCCACCCAATTACCGCTGTCGTCGAAATCGTATGACACCGTTATTGGTGGAGGAGGGTACGCAATAATCGATTGTGCTACGGTCTGTATCGTTGTGTCCGTGGGTTGAGGGCACCCTGAACCAGTAATCAAAAGGACGGCCAAGAGTGTTACTAAAGCGATGGTTACCTTCCTTTCCATACTACTGCCCTCACTTGTTCGCTCTCATCTATACTTGTATTATACCATTATTTTGGATATGCGCATATTGCAATATGAAACTTCAGTGTATAATAGGGTTTGCTACACAAAATACGTTGTCAAAGCTGGAATACCGTGGTTTGGAATGTCAAAGTCATTGCAACGGTGATGACGGGAGCACCAGCAATTAACGATGAAGCCGTAGAATTGCTGTTTTTCGACGAATTTAGGATTATCATCAGATTCATGGAATACTGACTTCCCATATGTTTATGGGATGGATTCTCAATGATGCAAGAATTGGCATAGATTATGATACACAGCTTTTATTCCAGTTCCCGAAGCGTTGCGCCCGACCAAAAACCAAAGATTACCCGGGCATTATTGGCACGTGTTTGGCATTACGCCCACCCTTATCGCAAGCGCGTATTCTCAATGCTGGCGATCACTCTGGCAACTTCGGGGCTGGCTTTATTAACCCCCTTGATAATAAGGGACCTCATCGACCGGACCCTGCCCGACCGCGATTTACATAGCCTGGGGTTGATGATAGTAGCGCTGATCGCTGTACCTATGGTGTCGGGGGTTCTTAGTGTTGTTTTACGCCAGTTCAGCTCAAAAGTGGGGGAAGGGGTTGTTTATGACCTTCGGGTAGCTCTATTTTGCCATTTGCAGCGCATGTCTTTGAGCTTCTTTACGCAAACCAAAGTCGGCGAATTGATGAGCCGCATCAACAACGATGTTGTTGGTGCTCAAACGGCCATCAGTAATACTCTTGTGAACATCACTACAAGTTTCATCCAATCGGTCGCTGTTTTAATCGTTATGTTCTTCCTCGAATGGCGACTCGCACTGGTCAGCATAATAACCCTCCCCTTGTTTCTATTGGCAGCACGAAAACTCGGGACTCGGTTACGCGACATTACACGAGAACAATTGGATTTGAATGCCCGTATGAATGCTGTGATGCAAGAAATCCTGAATATCAGCGGTGCATTACTGGTGAAAATATTCGGTCGGACGGCACAGGAGGATTCTCGTTTTCAATCCCGCGCCGGAGAGGTCCGCGACATCGGGGTGAGACGTGCGGTGACGGGTGCACTGTTCTTCGTCAGTATCAGTTTGCTCAGTGCAGGAGGCGTCGCACTGGTGTACGGGATGGGCGGCTACCTCGTCATCAAACATGAACTTACCATAGGCACTATCGTAGCCTTGGGCGCGTACCTCGGCACTCTTTTCGGGGCTTTACAGACACTCATCACCTCTCCAGTAGATTTCGCCACTTCAATGGTCAGCTTCGAACGTGTGTTTGAAGTACTTGACCTGCCGAACGAAATTCAGGAAAAGAAAAGTGCGCACATATTAAAAGACATATCGGGCCGCCTGGAATTCCAGAACGTCAGCTTCAACTATACCCAAGAAAGTAAGGCTCGACTTAAAGACGTGCGTCGTTTTGGGCAGATGCAGGATGTGAAGGGAACCTTATCCGGAATAAACACAGACACTCCAATCGGGGGTGATAAACCAACCACAGGAACTAACAGTGCAGCGCGGAATGAAGTGCTTGAAGATATATCCTTCATAGCCGAACCGGGTAAACTTGTAGCCCTCGTGGGCCCTAGCGGAGCCGGTAAAACTACGCTCACTTATCTCATTCCCCGACTTTATGATCCAACCGGTGGACTGATACTTATAGATGGGTATGACCTGCGGGAAGTTACACTGGAGTCACTCACCCGTCAGATAGGCATGGTAACTCAGGAGGCATACCTTTTTCACGATACTATCCGAGTCAATCTGCTATACGGGAAAGCGGAAGCGAGCCAGGACGAATTGGAATCGGCAGCTAAAGCAGCCAACATACACGAATTCATCGCAGGACTGCCATCCGGATATGAGACCATCGTTGGTGAACGGGGATACCGGTTGAGCGGAGGCGAGAAACAACGCATAGCTCTTGCCCGTGTTATTTTGAAGGATCCTCGGATCCTTGTTCTTGATGAAGCGACCAGCTCCCTCGACAGCCAATCCGAAACCCTGATTCAGGAAGCCCTGAAATACGTTATGGTGGGAAGGACCAGTATCGTCATCGCTCACCGACTCAGCACGATACTCTCTGCAAACCTGATCCTAGTGATGGATCACGGCCGGATCGTTGAACGAGGGACACATAGCGAATTAATGACAAATGGAAAACTTTACTCTAGTCTCTACCATACCCAATTCCGCAATAGCATTAAATAAGCGGCTAAATATAGAAAAACCTGCTATTTCATATTCTCTTATATGGATTACCCAATGCCCTGGTAAAAACCGTCCGCAAGAGTTACCGTGCAGAAAGAGATGATGCTGGTACCACCCCGCCAGATAACTTCGCTTTATCCATCTCTTATCTCCAATCTTTAGAGGAAGGGACCTTGTCCAAGGCATTGAAAGGCTGTACTTTATCTACAATGACGTTGTGCGTCCCATCCCGCCTGGCAAGCCTGCCGTGTATCACAAGGAATGACGATCGAAATTTGAGTTCATCCTTTTCATAAATGCCAGGGAAAACCATAACCGGGACATGCCCGAATTCGTCTTCTAATGTTATAAACACAACCTTTCCCCTGGGTCTTTGCCTCCGGATAACTAACCCCGCAGTGAGCACTTCGGCACCGTCATGCATATGTTCGATTTCCGCACTGGTGCAAAACCCATCCCGAAAATGCGGGCGCATATGTTCCATAATGTGCCCCGTCGGATAAAGGCTGAGTACGTTATACTCTTCTTTCATCCGCTCCCATTTGTCCGGAGCATCCAGGGCAGTCATATCCTGCTCAACAGGTAACTGCAGAGTCATTTGTGTATTTACAGGCCTGTATCTAAGCCCAATTTCCCATTTAGCTTCCCTGCGGTTCGGTTGAATGCTGTCGAATGCCCCTGCATCCGCAAGATTGAAAGCAACTTCTTCCAATATTCCGCTGCGTTCCAGAAAATCTCCTATTTCACGGAAAGAGCCTTCCCTTGTTCTGCCGTCTTCGATGCCTTTGGCCGACACACTGCCGAGACTTGAAACATTCAGGAATCCTAAACGCAACTTTCCATCTTCAATCACACAAACAGCACTGCTTTTGTTGATATCCGGATTCAACACAGTGACTGCGTGCCGTTTCGCGTCTTCTTTCAAAGTCTCCAGATTGTAAAAGCCCATCGGCTGTTCGTTAAAGATGGCAACAAAAAACTCCAAAGGGTAATACAGCTTTAACCAAGACGCCTGATAAGCTGTAATTCCAAAAGCAAAGGCGTGCGATTCGGGAAACATATATTGGCCATTGAATTTTTTGAAGATACGCTCGGTGGCTGGTTCATCGACCCTCCGGGCTTTTGCCCCATCGAAAAACTCTTCTCGCAAGGCCTTGATTAATTCAGTGTTATGTCTTCTGCCAAAAGCCCTCCGCATCTGGTCGGCTTTGCTTGGATTGAACCCGGCGACATCTATCGCTAATTGGTTGACCTGGTCTTGAAAAAGGACCACCCCCAAAGTGCGCCCAAGGGCCCTTTCCTCCAGAGGATGATCGTAAGTAACTGGTTTTTGTTTCAACCGGCGGGCCAGGTAATCCTGAACGCCCCCATTGACTCCTACACCCGGCCTGACTGCGCCAACTTCATGCGCCATATCCGTTAGATTCCGTGGCTGAAGTCGCGTGATGGTCTGTATCTGCGCTGCAGACTCCACCTGAAAGATGCCAATCGTGTCCCCCTTGGCCAGCATGTCGTAAACATTTTTGTCTTCGAAATCTATACGGGACATATCGATTCTCTGCCCGGTGCGTTGTTTGATAAGCTCCACGGCCTGCTGCATCTGGGAGAGTGCCCCCAAAGCAAGGAAATCTATCTTTACGAACCCCGCGTCATCTATGCTGTCTTTGTCCCACTGGCATACATACCGGCCTTCGATTGCTCCTCGTTGGACCGGCACGATATCAGTCAAAGGAGTCGAGGAGATAATCATCCCGCCAGGATGCTGCCCGAGGTATTTAGGAAAACCATCAAGCTCAAATGCGAGTCGTATCAGGTCTTGCCATACAGGCAAGCCTATTTTCTCTTGAAATTTTGGCGACTTTTGCATTTCATATTCAAGCTCTTTCGCACTACCCCAGCTCACATGTTTGCTGAGTTGATCAACTTCTTCCAGCGGCAGGCTCAATGCTTTTCCCAAATCTCTGACAGCTCCCTTGATCAGGTAAGTGCAGATAGTTCCTGCAAGGACAGCATGATCCCACCCCCATTTCACATGGGTACGCAGGATCAATTCTTCACGAATGCTGCGCGGGAAATCGAGATCGATGTCCGGCACATTGCCCATAGCATCATCCGGCAGAAAACGTTCGAGGGAGAGATCATATTTAAGAGGATCGATATGCGATAAACCGATAAGATATCCAATCAATAGAGATACTGATGAACCCCGCCCCCTCCCAGGAGGATTTTCTTCTATAGCCAGAGAGGGATCGCTCAAATCAAGGTCGATCATGGCTTCCCTTCCGAGATTGATCACGTCGTTGTACAGGAGCAAAAAGCCAGCGAGATTGAATTTCCGGACCAGCTTGAATTCCTCATCCAGCCTGTGTTTTACCTGAGGCGTAACGGCGCCATAGCGCCTGACAGCCGCTTCATGACATAGTTTCTCAAGATGGGTTTCGGGGGTATATCCTTCAGGGACATTGTATACAGGAAAAGTATAACTTTGATCCCGCGCAAGATCGAAATTGCATCTTTCCGCGATTTTAACTGTATTAGCCATGGCATCTGGATAGTTTTTGGAGATATATTCGATATCCTTAATCGACCGCATGTAGAATTCCGAATTCGTACGGCGTTCCCTGTGGCTTTCTTCCAGGCACTTATTATGCTTGATTGCGACAAGACAGTCCTGGAGTGGATGCCGTTCGCGAATATGGTAATGCACATTCCCGGTAAACACTAAGCTTGAACCGGTTTGCCGGGCGAGTTCAACCAAGATGCGGTTTCGCCCGGTATCTCCATAAACAAGATTATTTTGAAGCTCTATGTAAAAGTTGGAGACACCGAACCATCCCAAGTATTGGCGGATAAGATCCACTGCATCGGCAAGTTGCGAATTGTCTACAAGAGAAGATAATTCACCACGGCAACATCCTGAAAGGGCTATTAAGCCTGCAGTGCGCGCCGGTATGATGCCAGGCGGCAATTCAGGTTTGCTTCGTTTTCCTGAATTGTGGGCAGAGGTAATCAACTGCGAAAGATTCCGATAGCCTTCTTTATTTTCTGCCAGGAAAGTTATATGGTAACCGCCCCGGAGCGTCACTTCAGCACCTATGATAGCTTTAACTCCCATGGACCTGGCAAGCAACGAAAAACGCATCGCTCCACACAGATTGTCGTGGTCGGTCAAAGCCAGAGCATTGTAACCAAGGCCCTTCGACCGGAGCATCAATTCTTCGAGTGAAGACGCTCCGTCATGAAATGAATAATAACTATGGCAGTGCAGTTCAGCGTATCCCATAAATCATCTAACACTCCGGCATATTCAGTTGTTTAAAGGTGCCAGCGTATAGCGTCTTTCCGGCATCCTGGACCATGACTCTACTTCCTTAACCTGGAATAGCTGAGGGGCCCCCAAACGGAATTCTAACTGCTTGATCTCATCAAGCAGGCGTTCCTGTGCCCTGACCCCTGATATGAGGCTATTTTGGCGCCCCTGCGGTCGTCCCGTGCCGGTTATCTTCATCCCCAGTTGCTCTACCGGCCCGGGTTGGGGAAATGTTTCCACAGCCTGCCTGATGCGAGAAATAGCAGCCTTAGCGTTCATAACCGGCTCTTTGAATCGTATGTCCTGTTCCCAGTGTTCAGAAACCCAACTGCGAGTCCACAATGTAATCCGGCTGATTCCCAGCCTTTTTTGTCCCAGGAAAATGAAAGCCTGCAAAAGCATAGACTCAAGCGCCATCATGATAAGGTCAAGTGATACTGTAATAGAGGCCAGCGTAGTAGATTCTTCAAAAGTTTCTTCACTCATGCGGGGATACAGGGGGGTATCGTCATGTCCCCTGGCCAGTTGTTGGATCCTGCCCCCCTCCGGCCCAAATTGGGATTGCAGGTGGGATACTGGGACCCGTGCCATCTGTCCCATAGTATGCAAACCGAATTGATGCAGCCTCTCTTTGATTTTAAGAGAAACCGGCAAAAGATCGCAGGATAGCGACTCAAAAAAAGAGGGAACCTCCCCATTCAATATGCGAATATCTCCGGCCCGGCCCTGAAACGCGGCCATAAAAGCTGCAAACTTACCTTCGGCGATACCGATACGGGATTCAAACGCCGACGACACGGTTTCTTGCACGGTTTTTGCCAGCATTTCATCACTCGGATAAATAAGCTGCATGCCATCAATGCCGATATAGATGTTACCGGGCTCCAAACCCTCCACCAGCGGGCTCTTGAGCTCCAGATCATCTAAAATACGATTGAAAACGCTCCAGTAATGCTGCATATCAGCCTGAAGTATCTCCATCCCGGCATACATGGAAAGTGCCTGCTGCAAAAGCATGCCCTGTTGAATCCCCTTTAGTCCAGAAGCATAATCCAATATTATCTTCTGTGAGCCTTCGGCAAAAACGATAGCGGCTTCCTGGCCTGCAAGCTCAGGATGCCTATGGATTTCACAGTTCAACGGGAAATGCGGGATATGGATGCAGAGAATTTTCAAGATTGACTCCGGATTAGAACCTAATGTATTATATAGAACATATGTTCTATTGTCAACCTCAGTACAGAGTGTGAATATGTTATATTAGATTTCGACATGAATGATGCAGGTCTGATCCGCATTGGAACTTCGGGATGGTCTTATCCAAAGGGTGAAGGCACTTGGAACGGATACTTTTACCCCCCGGGCACCTCACATGAACTTGAATATTACAGCCGTTTTTTTAATACGGTGGAGGTCAACAGCACTTTTTACCGTCCGCCTGATCCTCGCGTCTCCGAAGGATGGGTAAGAAATACTCCGGATGGATTTCTCTTCACGGTCAAACTGTGGCAGAAATTTACCCACCCTGCGATGTACCATTCGGCAACTGGTGAGCAGGCCATAATATCATCCGCGGATGTGGAACTCTTCAAAAGAGGAATCGAGCCCCTCGCAAAGAGCGGGAAAATGGGAGCAATTTTAACACAGTTCCCACCCAGTTTCACAGCAGACGCCCATGGCAAACATATCCTGAAAGCTATCTTGAACACTTTCGGAGAATATCGGCTGGCAATCGAACTGCGAAATAAAAGCTGGAGCGATGATCCGGCTACATCCGGTTTTCTCAGGGAATACAATGCATGCTGGGTGCAGATAGACGAGCCCAAATTCGATTTTTCGATCGCATCCGAGGTGCCTTCGACATCAGATGCCTCTTATTTCCGCTTTCACGGCAGAAATACCGAGATGTGGTGGAAAGGCGATAACGAAACCAGATACATGTACCTGTATTCTGAATCCGAGATTGATCAATTATCCAGGCAAGTGAGTAAGGCGAGCGGCAATTCGAAGATAACTTTCGCCTTCTTCAATAACCATTACAAAGCCAATGCGCCACGCAATGCCGGAGACCTGATAAAATCCCTGCAATTACCTTTCAACAATTTTAGAGATTTTCGATTGCCGGAATAATCAACTCACGTCTCACCATCACAATGGTCGTCATTACTACATATGCTGTCCCATTAAATAAATAACATGGAATTCATGGCTGAATAACATATTTTAGAGTAAAAGCCTATGGACATTCTGATAAAAAATGTAGTACACTCTTGCCATTCAACTTCAAGAGCCTGAATGATGGGTATCTTTCCTCAGATTTCGGGGCACTCTAGCAACATTCAAATGAAGCTAAATATTAAATGGGATAAAAGAAGGAGGAATATTAGTTGAAAAGGTTACTCTGGAGTTCTTTAGCATTGCTCGTCTTGCTGAGTACATTGGTTTCGGGTGCATGCAGCAAGAACAGTTCCAAGTACGTTATCGCTACCGATGCAACCTGGCCCCCCTTTGAATACGTTAATGATCAGAACCAGATTGTTGGTTTTGACATCGACCTGATGAACGCCATTGCGAAGAGCGCCGGTATCGAAATCGAATACCAAAATGTTGCGTTTGACCCTCTGCTTGCCGGAATGGCCCAGGGTACTTATGATGCAGCCATATCCTCTATCACCATCACAGACGACAGGTCCAAATCCATGCTGTTTTCTAACCCTTACTATGTAGCCGGTCAAATGATAGTGACCAAGAAAAATAACACATCCATTACCAACGCCGACAGCCTGCAAGGCAAGGCACTTGGCGCTCAATTGGGCACCACAGGCGAGACCCTGGCTAACGGTGTGAAGGGGGCAACAGTTAAAACGTACAACCAGATCGGCCTCGCCGTTCAGGACCTTCTGAACGGTCAGATCGACGCGGTGATCTGCGACACTCCAATTGCCAACAGTTATGTCAATAAAAATGCAACTTCACTGAAGATTGTCGGCGACGCTTTGACTACAGAAAATTACGGCATAGCCGTGGCCAAAGGCAAAACCGAATTGCTGGAGAAGATCAATCAGGGACTCGCGGCCGTAAAAGCTGCAGGCACCATAGACACTCTCGTTACCAAGTGGCTCACGAGTTAAATTAATTCAAAAACATAAGGGACGGAGGGGTAACACCCTCCGTCCCTTACGAAAGACAAAATTGGAAACAAAACCACCCCTCGTTGCAGAAGAGGAACGCAAGCTAGCGCTTATCCCCGGAGCCGAACCCAGCACCTACATGGACCCATGGTGGTGGCTGGTGATACTAGCCGTAGCCCTTGCCCTTGTACTAATTTTCACCCAACCGGATTACCAGAGTATTTTCCACTTCATTTTACCCGGCATTAAAATTACTGCCAGCGTTACTTTTGCATCATATTTTCTGATGCTGATTGTGGGCATGATAGGTGCCCTGGGCAGGCTCTCCAAGAATTTTATTTTCCACGGTCTTTCCAGCCTTTATGTTGAAATCGTACGCGGTATCCCCCTCTTAGTCCAGTTGATCATATGGTATTACGTGGTTCCCTCGGTGATCCAGAAAATCGGCAATGACACAGGAATCGGTTTTCTGATGAATTATCGGGCAAACCCGCTGATAATGGCAGTCGTAGGTCTGACTTTTTGCTACGGCGCTTATATGAGCGAAATCTTTCGTGCAGGAATCCAGAGCATACCTAAGGGGCAGATGGAAGCAGCCCGTTCTCTTGGAATGTCGTACTTTCAGGCCATGCGCCACATCATATTACCCCAGGCTATCCGGGTAGTCCTCCCGCCTGTTGGCAACGAATTTGTTTCGCTGCTAAAAGACTCTTCGCTGGTCAGTGTCGTTGCCGTTGCTGACATGACCCGCCGCGGTCAGGAATACATGGCCACGCACTTTAATCCCATCCCCGTATGGTTGTTTGTGGCCCTAATGTACCTGATTCTAACTCTGTTTTCCTCTAGACTTGTGTCATGGTTGGAAAAGAGGACTCGCTTTGAGAGGTAAACCGTGCTCCCGATAATACAGATAGAGAATGTTGAAAAACACTTCGGGCGAACCCGAGCTTTGCGCGGAGTCAGCCTGAATGTAAGCGAGAGCGAAGTCGTAGTGATTGTTGGCCCGTCTGGCTCAGGCAAGTCAACTCTCCTGCGATGCATCAACCGGCTTGAGGAATACGATGCCGGTAAAATAATAGTAGACGGGATTACACTCGACAGTGCTCAAAATATCAATACCGTAAGACGTGAAGTCGGGATGGTTTTTCAATCTTTTAACTTGTTTTCTCATCTCACTGTATTACAAAATCTAACTCTGGCTCAACACGTTGTTCGTAATCGTCCAAGACAAGAAGCCGAAGAAGTCGCCAATAAACTGTTGAAAAAAGTGGGGATTCCCGACAAAGCCGAGGCCTTCCCGATGCAGCTTTCAGGCGGGCAGCAACAGCGTGTCGCCATCGCCCGCGCGCTTGCGATGAATCCCAAAATCATGTTGTTCGACGAACCAACCAGTGCCCTTGACCCGGAGATGATCAAAGAAGTCCTCGATGTGATGACAAACCTGGCACACGAAGGGATGACGATGGTAGTGGTTTCGCACGAAATGGGATTTGCCAGGGCTGCGGCGAGGCGAATTATTTTCATGGACGAAGGCCAGATACTGGAAGAAGCCAGCCCTCAAAACTTTTTTTCGAACCCGCAGCATGAGAGAACCAAACTGTTTCTCAGTAAAATACTGCATCTTTAAAACTGGTTTGAGATGTTTACCCTCGTAACCGGTGCCAGCGGACATATCGGAAACAACCTTGTCCGCGCCTTGCTGGACGAAGGCCGGAATGTCCGAATCTTGACCCATCACAATTCAGCCAACTTCGATAAACTGGATATTGAAAAATTCCATGGCGACGTCCGCGACGCCGATTCCTTGAACTCAGCAGCAAAGGGCGCGGATACGGTGTACCACCTGGCGGCCATGGTCTCAATTGAGAGTAAAGGGTGGGACGATCTCCACTCCATAAATACTCTAGGTACGAGAAACATCACTCGCGCCTGTCTGAACAACGGCGTGCGCCGTTTAGTGCATTTCAGCTCTATCGATGCCGTTGAACAAAAACCGGTGAACATCCCGGTGAACGAAAAAAGCCCCCCCGCCACCTCTAAAAAACACCCGCCTTACGACAGGTCCAAAGCTGCCGGTGAAATTGAAGTCAGGTTGGCTATCGAAAACGGGTTGAACGCAGTCATCGTGAATCCTACCTCCGTTATCGGACCTTTCGACTTTCATCCATCGCACCAGGGGCAGATGCTGATCTCCATGGCCAGAGGGAAACTGCCGGCGCTGGTCGAGGGCGGATTCGACTGGGTGGATGTGCGCGACGTGGTCTTCGGAGCCATTCAGGCCGAAAAACTGGCTCCCCCAGGAACAAAGTACATACTTGGAGGGCGCTGGGCTTCACTTGCCGAAATAGCAGGGATAGTTGAGGCGGCTACCGGGACCAGGCAACCTTCTTTCACCTGCCCACTATGGCTGGCGAGCGCAGGCGCACCCGTCGTTACCGCTTTCGACCATATCCGCGGAAGGCGCCCTCTGTTCACACGGGCGTCTATAATAGCTGTAAATTCAAACAAAAATATCAGCCATCAAAAAGCTGAATCAGAGTTGAATTACCATCCGAGGCCCCTCGAAAATACAATTTGCGATACGTTGGTTTGGATGGTCGAAGATGGCCGGCTGCAGGTGAAACTGCGATGAACGAACATGAAATATTCAATGTAATCATCGTCACCTGGCTCGCGCTTGCTTCGATCGTGTTCGTTTTGCTATTTTTTGTCACTGCCCCATATGGCAGGTATGTACGCAGAGGTTGGGGGGCAACGGTTAACAATAAATTCGGATGGATGGTGATGGAATCCATCTCATCCCTGCTGTTCGCATTCTTTTTTATCCATGGTAACCGTCATGGTTCATTCGTGGCACTCGTATTCCTGACCATGTGGGAAGCACACTATATTCATCGCGCATTTATCTACCCTCTGACATTAAAAGGAAACGGCAAAAGAATGCCGGTTTTCGTCGTTTTCCTGGGGCTATTTTTTAACAGCGTTAATTCTTACCTGAACGGGCGGTATCTTTTCAGCCTTTCACCAGTGTACAACATCTCGTGGCTGCGTGACCCACGCTTTATCGTGGGAACCTCATTATTTATCGCCGGGTTTATGGTCAATCGCCATTCTGACTGGGTGCTGAGAACCTTGCGCGGGGCATCTGAAGAAGGTTATAAGATCCCCTACGGGGGTTTTTACCGATGGGTTTCCAGCCCGAATTATCTGGGGGAACTTGCGATTTGGTTTGGTTTCGCCATCGCTACGTGGTCGCTTTCTGGTTTAACTTTCGCCATATGGACAGCTGCCAACCTGGTACCCCGGGCAAAAGCGAACCATGTTTGGTATAAAACTGAGTTTGAGGATTACCCCGAAGGGCGTCGTATCCTAATACCTCGTTTTTGGTAAAACCTTCTCATTAAAACAAAGGAGGGGCTTTCGCCCCTCTTTTACATATAACCTTAAATGCAATAACTGCCTATGCCGGAATCCCATCGGTTATTGAGATGGTAACCACTTGTGAGTGTTCGTTACTTTTTTACGGCAGCTGTTTCTGTTTTAGGATAGCGCCAGCCCCAGTCTTCTTTCACATAAAGTACCGTGGCGCACTTGGGGCAAAGCAGTTTCGTAGTTTCGCCGCTTTTCTGTTCTTTAGGCATGACAAGCTTTTGGTCTACAGGACAATATGTCTTCTTAATCACCATTTTCATAGGATAAACCTCCGTCGGATTCAAATATAAAAAGAGTAATCCTTAACAAACGAGATTACTCTTTTTCAGGCGCAATTATTGCGCGGAGCGTCCCTGCCGTACCAGATCAGCAAATGCTGCAGGTTCGCGGACAGCCATGTCGGCGAGAACCTTGCGATTCAGGTCAATATTGGCTTTCTTCATCGACTCGATAAACTGGCCGTAGGTCATACCGTTGGCCTGACTGGCCGCATTGATGCGGGCAATCCAGAGTTTGCGCATATCGCCTTTTCTTTCGCGACGATGTGCATAAGCATAGCTCAGAGAGTGTAACAGTGACTCGTGAGCTCTCCGGTATAATGAATGCCTAGTTGCTCTCTGGCCCTTCATCAGGTCCAGGATTTTTTTATGTCTCTGGCGTGCGGTTACGCCCTTCTTAATTCTAGCCATGAGATTTCTCCTTAAGCACCGTAGGGTATAAGCCGCGAAATTCGCACACGGTCGCGTGAACTGAGGGGAATCATCTCGTCAAACAGTCCCTTGCTCCTGTCAGACTTATTGCGGCGAAGGTGGCTTTTACCGCCCTTCATGCGCATAATCTTGCCCGATCCGGTGACATGAAACCGATTGCGGGCGCCTTTGTGGGTTTTAAGTTTTGGCATTTTCTAGCTCCCCTGTCTCTTCCTTGGATTCTTCTCTTGGTTTAGCCGGCTTTACCGATGGCAAGGGAGCGAGGATTGCATGCAACCTAGCGCCTTCCCTTATTGGCTCCCGTTCTACCGTTGACACACCAGATAACGACTGTGCCATCTTTTGTATTAACTTTATCCCGAGTTCGGGATGGGTGTTCTCCCTGCCTCGGAACATAATGGTAACTTTTACTTTGTCACCATCTTCAAGAAGCTTATGAGCAACCCTTGATTTTGCATCGAAATCGTGTTCGCCAATCTTCGGGCGTAACCTGATCTCCCTTAGAAGAACAACTTTCTGACCCTTTCGAGCCTCCCGCTCCTTCTTGGTCTGCATATACTTGAACTTCCCGTAGTCCATCAACCTGCAAACCGGCGGAACTGCTGTTGGAGCCACCTCTACCAGATCAAGCCCTGCTTTTTCGGCCACTTCACGTGCCTGATACAGGGGCATCACGCCCAGTTGTTCCCCTTTATCACCGACAAGGCGCACTTCCCTGCCCCTTATCATTTGATTAATGCGTAATTCTTTAATTATACTGATCGATCCCTCCGTACATGTCTCGCCCTTTTACAAGGACACACAACTAGCTATTATAACCCGAAATCTTTAGATTTGTCTACAATGACTTTTTGTAACGCCAGCTTAAACGCTTGAAACGATATATTATTTTTCTGTTCGCCGTTCCGAAGACGTACAGAAATAGTCCCGCCGATCATCTCTTTGTCTCCAATTACAATCATATAAGGCACTCTGCCCAACTGCGCTTCGCGGATCTTGTAGTTCATTCGGTCCGAGCGTGAATCTACTTTGACCCTGACCCCCATCTCTTTGAGATCTTTTTCGAGGCCTACCGCATAGACCGTATGACTGTCGGTGACGGGGATAATCACAACCTGGACGGGAGCCAGCCACACCGGGAAAGCACCTCCATAATGTTCAAGCAGGAAACCGATAAGGCGCTCATGAGTACTCAGCGGAGCGCGGTGGATAATTAACGGGCGCTCTTTGTTCCCGTCTTCGCGTGTAAACTCCAATTCGAAACTCTCGGATTGTGCGAAATCGACCTGGTTCGTGGCAAGAGTGAACTCTTTGCCGATGGCACTTTTGACCTGCACGTCTATCTTCGGCCCGTAGAAGGCCGCTTCATTAGCACATTCGACGAACGGTATGTTGTTCCGCTGCATGGCCGTGCGCACCATCGCCTCGGTTTTCAGCCAGAGTTCAGGGTTATTGACATATTTTTTACCCAAACCTTCCACTGAATGGGTGCTCAAGCGCATGACATACTCGGATATATCAAATATTTTGAAATATTCAAGATAGAGATTGATTACCCCCATGAATTCTTCTTCAAACTGCTTCTCCGAACAATAGATATGCGAGTCATTCATCTGCATCGAACGCACGCGCATCAGGCCAAATAACTCTCCGGACTTCTCGTAGCGGTAGCATGTCCCGTATTCTGCCAGGCGCAACGGCAGATCACGGTAGCTTCGCGGCTTGCTGGCATATATCTTGTGATGCATCGGGCAATTCATGGGTTTGATGTAATAGCGAACGCCCTCCAATTCCATCGGGGGAAACATACTCTCAGCATAATAAGGAAGATGGCCGCTCCGCTGAAACAGCGTTTCTTTAGTCACATGAGGCGTCTTAACCCGGACGTATCCACGACGGAACTCGATGTCTTTCGCCAACTTTTCGATTTCCTCGATCATCGCTCCGCCGTTCGGCAACCACAAGGGCAATCCGGGCCCGACTTCGTCGTCAAAGGTAAAAATCTCTAGCTCTTTGCCGAGTTTGCGATGATCGCGCTTTGCAGCTTCTTCCTGCTGTTTAATATAATCATCCAGCTCTTTCTTAGTTCTGAAAGCCGCGGCATATATCCTTTGGAGCATGGGCCGTTGTTCATCGCCTCGCCAGTAAGCGCCGGCTATGCTGGTAAGCTTGAACGCCTTCACGTCGCCCGTAGAAGCAACGTGGGGCCCCCTGCAAAGGTCTACGAAGTCTCCCTGGCGATAAAGGCTTACGGTTTCGTCTGCTATCCCGTCAATCAATTCGAGTTTGTAGGGCTGAAGCGCCATGATTCGTCGTGCTTCGGTCTTGCTGACTTCATCCCTTGTGAACAATAAATCGTTACCAATTATAGAGTTCATTATCTCGGTGATGACCGGTAAATCTTCCGGGGTGAGACCTCGGGGAAGTTCGAAGTCATAATAAAAACCGTTCTCGATCGACGGCCCGATACCCAATCGAGCTTCGGGAAACAAGGACATTATAGCTTGCGCCAGGACATGTGAAGCCGAATGTCGCATGGTTTCGACATCTATATCTTTACCATTCATTTCTGTTTTCATTATTTATACCTTTACTGGCTAAACAAAAACCCCTGACCCAATAATAGCCAGAGGAACAGAGAATTCCAATAATCAACCAGCATCAATTACATCAAAAAAGAAACCTGTTTCTAATCCCGAGGGAGGCCCGCCATAACGCGGGCCTCCCTGGTATAACTTGTATTTGACCAATTAGTGAATGACGGCAGTCGAGAACAAAACGGCGGCAAAGATAATACTCAGGTTGATGATGACCAGCGTGGCGATCCAATCCCAGCGAGTCAGTCTCTTGATTATGGACTTGATAAGGGCTTCCTCGGCCTTGGCCAAAGCTTCTTCGGCTGCCCTCTTGGCGGCAAGCGCGATTTCCTCGGCACGACTGGTGGCTTCTCTGGATGACCTGCCGGCTTCTTCGGCCCGCGAAGTTGCTCGCTGAGCCGCAGACATTGCAGTTTCGGCAGCTTCTCTGGCACCTTTGGCTACTGCTTCCGCTTTTCTGGCCGCTTCTTCGGCCTTTAATGTTGCCTGTTCGGTGATGGCTCTCAGAGCTGCGGTCAGAGCTTCGTCGCCAGCCATATCAGCTGCTTCAGCTTTCTTGGTGGTTTCCAGAGCCGATTTCGCGGCAGCGGCGGCTGCATTCTTTGCTTCTTTTCCTGCTTCATCTACTTTTTCGGATAGAATGCCTGAAACCCTTTCGGCAGCAGCAATTGCATTATCGCCAGCCATATCGGCATGCTCACCCTTACGAGCAACCTGCTCAGCCAAACGATAGGCGGCCGAAGCCGCATTCTTGGCCTCGCGTCCGGCTGCCTCAGCTTCGCGGGCAGATTCTATATTTAACGCAGAAAGCGCCTTGGCTGCGGCAGCTTTCGCCAGTTTGGCTTTTTCGTCGGCAATTTTTCCACCTGCGGTAGCGTTTTTAATAGCTTCAAGCGCAGCTAATCTGGCTGCATTGGCACCTTCCAAAGCACGAGCGGCGGCTTCTTCCAAAGCCCTTGCCGCCAACAAAGATGCTTCTTTGGCAGCAAGTGCAGCTTCCTCTGCCTTTGCAGTGGCTTCATCAGCAGCATATTTGGCTGCGCGAGCGGTTTCTTCGGCTTTCTTGGCGGCGGCTTCAGCACGGCGAGCGGCTTCTTCTGCGGCAGCCCGGGCAGCGAGTGCCGTATCTTCAGCTTTCTTGCCCGCAGCTTCAGCGCGGCGAGCGGCTTCTTCTGCCTTGTGGACAGCTTCCGCAACCTGTCTCTCAGCCTTTTCTGCTTCTTGGCTGGCTTTTTCGGCAGCTTTTATTGCTGCTTTTGCTATCTCTTCAGCACGGGAAGCAGCGGCAGATGCCCCTGCGGTGGCTTCCCTAGCGGCTTTTTCCGCAGCTTCTGTGGCGTCTTTGGAAGCTTTTGCGGCAAGCGCGGAGGCTTCGCGAGCCGCAACAGCGGCTTCCTCAGCTTTCTTGATGTTGATTTCCATTTCATCAAGAATCTGGGGTAAGGGTTTAATCATTACCTGGGGACCTGGCGCAGCACCGGCTGCAGTAACCTTCAACATTTGTTCCGAACCATCGGGATTCTTTGGCATCTTGCCTCCTTTTTCCTACCTTTATATATTATTTTGTTTACACAAACTCAACCCGGGCAATTAAAAGAAGCGCCGCACCAAACCCCGGGTATTCTGCTTGGTGCGGATTTAACCGTCATCTATGCTTCTAACCCGTTAAGCTTATACTTGATAAAGCGCTCTGTCAAGATGTTTTCAAGCAAATATTGACACATTTTTAGCAGATAATTGGTCGAATGTTTCCTGTATGTTATGACTATCACAACTATTTCCAAACGGTTATTTCAGCAGTCGCCAAAATTTAGTTAGGAAACCGTAAGGTCAAAAGCTGAAGGTAGGGCACTATCACCACATCGAAAAATACCACTCCAGCCACCAGTCCTCCAATATAGATAATACCCGAGAGACGGCCTTCTCCTGCCATAACATGCTGCCTAAATGGGCATCCCTCTGCCATTACCGAAAAATACGCCATAAAGAATGCCCCGACAGCACTCAGGGGGATGAGGATCGAAGGCGTAACATTAAGACCATCCTTAAGCATTGGCATAAACTGCCATTTGCCCGGGGTAAAACTGGATAAACTCCCTCCGAGTTTGTTAACCAGTGTGAAACCGATGACGCCTCCGACGACGATTCCAATAAGACCTTTTAGCCGGTAACTGTCTTTTACGAAGAAAAAATCGCGGATCCCAGAGATAGTGCAGAAACGCGATCTCTGGCCCAAATACCCAACGATAGTGCCGATGAATAGTGTGGCTATCCCTATTTTCCAGGCAGCAATTCCTGTCATTATGCCCTCCTAACCTTCCATTTTATGTAAAGACAGGCGACTATCACACCCAGGACGATCATCCCGAGCATGAGGATTGCGAAAAACATCCCGTATGAAGCCAGAATAGCTGTCCGAATCGGGCAGGAACCCCATAGTAAACCAAAATTGATAATCAAAAACCCGAGAATAAATGCCAACACGTTATCTCGCACCGGTCCGGGGCGCAGTTTAAATTCCTTATTTTTGACGGCCGCAATGAAAGATCCTATAACGAATCCGACGGATGTCAGTACTGGAACGGTGACAAAGATACTGTGGATGGTGAACTTTGTTCCGAAGATATTATTGACCAGCCAGTTAACGATATTGGCTGGATGTGAAATACCGCAGATCCCATCCCCAGCAGGTGGCTGCAAACCAAAGTAACCCTGTACAACTGCAGCAAGGACCCCCATCGTGATACCAGTGATGAGAGCCATATTGCCGCTCAATTTAAAACTTGGCTTCCATCTTGTTGGCTTTGCAGCCGCTGTCGCTTCTCCCTCTACCATTTCAAGTCCTCCTTGTACCCGCCGATTTAATGACTCAGTCCTTCTGCTATCTATTTTTTACCGATGATCTTTTTTACAGCTTCAGGAATGAAAGGAATAAATTGGGCTATTGTTGTGGCAGGGGTGGGACGAGCCAATTCTCCAGCCGTGCGGTTGATCTTGCTGGCCGCGATACAGGCCTCAACCACATCCATACCGCTGGAAATTAGGGCAGATACTACTCCTGTAATCGTATCCCCGGTTCCGCCGATAGGTTCGAGCGCTGGGATATTGGGCTCTTTTATCACGGCAACTACCTTGCCGTTGACAATGACATGGTCTGTAGGGGCCTTGACAATCATATACTGGGGCGCGTCCCCGTGGGCATAAGCCTCCTGGCTCAACCTCGGAACTTCTGTTTGGTCGACATCAAAGATAAAATGTTGAACATAGGCCGGATGGGCCGCATCCGGATCAGCCAGGAAACTTAATTCTCCCGGGTCAGGAGTGAACAGATCGAATTTCGGCGCCAGTTTAACCGCTTTGGCGTTAAGCAATGCGCCGGCGTCTGCAATAAGAAAAGGCCGTTTCTCCATTTTGTGAGCCGCATTTATGAAATTGATGAAGGGATCACGAGTCGGCAAGATGTAGTGCAGTGTCACAACGCTGGGGGAAAGCTTAGCGATTTCTTCTGTAAGATATCTGAGGAGTTTCATAGTCCCCTCACCCATACCGGTGTCACCCACCACGGCTGCGTTTGGCCCGGGAATCCCTAGTGCCTGGCAGGTTGCAGAAGCGGCTGAAATCATCGCAGCAGTACCCAACGTCACATACTGCCCTTCGAGTGTATAATCCCCGATAGTGAGCTTGTCAGGTTGATAATTCACTGTGCCGTAAGTCAGGGGCAGAGTTTCGATAGGTATTGTTCCGACTAAGAGTAACATCTCTATTTCCCCTTTTTGCCTGAGTCTTTTTTATAAATCGCGAGCGCTTTGTCGTACGCATGCTCAAGAGTATATGCACATACCGTTTTACCGAGCGCACGCGGACGTGGCCCCTCGCCGATGATGGTTCCGTAAAGTTTCATACCAAGGAATGGGATATCGGGGCACCCGCCTCCGGAAATATTGACAATCATACCGTTACTCTTCTTATAGGTGATTTTCATGTTTCCGCAACGGACCATAACGTACTCGCCGTAATCCACGGTTTTGATAAGCTTGGTGAGATAAACAGGGATAAGCTTAGCGCCCTTCGGCATAAAAAGAATATCCAAAATCATAACGCCTTTTTCTATTAGGACGTTTTCTGCCGCATCGACATCGGTGGCGTCCACCTCAACAGCCAGGTCGCACCCCGTGCGGTATTCTACCGGAGGCGCAACCTCCCGCACCTTGAAACCTGCTGCCTCGAGAACCGGCTTGGCCCTCATCGCGTGATAAATATAGTCGAAAACCACCAGGGCTTTGTCTTTTTCTTCTTCGGGCAATTTAGTTACCTCCCGGTCGATTTATGGCTGTGAATTAGCCGAAGTAAGTTTAAAACTTGTATCAAGACATGTCAATACTAAACACCCTCGTAAAAGCTTTATATTGCCTATCTCCTATGATATGCTTTACTCGCTTGAACGTTCTCCTTTAAGGAGGGGCCTGTGCATCCTGATGACCTTTTATACAGCTCTGGCCACGTCTGGTGTAAAAAAGAACCGGACGGAAACATCCGCTTGGGAATGACGTACCACTATCAGGAACAACTGAAAAACATCGTCTACGTAGATTTTGTGAAAACGGGAACCGTTTTAAAACGAGAGGATCCTTTCGCCTCGTTTGAGTCTTCAAAAACCGCATCCGAAATGGCCTGCCCTGTCAGCGGTACACTCGTTGCCACGAACCCCCTAGCGGTGGAAAAACCGGGTTTAGTCAACAAGGACCCCTACGGGCAGGGATGGATGGCGATCATCAAACCGGATGATCCTGACGAACTGAAAAACCTTCTTTCAGCTAAAAAATATATCGAAATGATTCAAAGGTAACCTTATTTATGCCCGACTTAACAGGTGATATCACAATCATCGGCGGAGGACCGGCTGGATACAGTGCTGCACTTCGGGCATCTAAACTCGGGGCGTCGGTCATATTGGTAGAAAAAAACAAAATCGGCGGTGCCTGTCTTAACAATGCATGCATACCAACGAAAACCCTGCTCCATTCGCTTTCATTATTACAGTCGATAAACGACGCATCGACCTTTGGAATCGCCGCCGACCGGGCAGTCATCGACTTTGCCGGCCTACGTAATTATAAGAATAAAATTTTGTCTCTTATGAACAACGGGGTTCAGGCGCTAATGCAGGAGGCTGGAGTCGTTGTTTTGCTCGGTTCGGCAAGAGTACTCTCTCCGCGCTGCGTTGAAATTCTTCCGGATAATGAACCACCACAGTCGATCAAGTCAGAGAGCATAATTATCGCGACAGGATCAGTTCCGGCCAAATTGAGTATTCCCGGGTTTGACGACCCCGACATCCTATACTCAAACGATATTCTCAAGATCTCGCACATCCCTGATAGCCTGATAATCGTGGGCGGTGGTGCCGTGGGCGTCGAACTGGCTTCAATTATGAACGGCCTGGGTTGCAGGGTTTCTATTCTCGAAAGCATGCCGCGGATACTTCCCCGCGAAGATCAGGAAACCGCACTGGTTTTCGAACGGGCGTTGAGAAAAAGCGGGATTAAAATCTATCCTGGGGCCGAAATAATCAGTCTGGAAACGATCGATAATTCAAGGCGGGTCCGATTCACTTGTACCAACTCCGTGGAAATACTGGAAGCCGAATCCGTTTGTGTAGCTACGGGACAACAGCCGTTTTTCGAAGGACTCGGGCTCGCCGAGTGCTCTGTAAGGAGTACATCTCGCGGAATAGGTGTCGATAAGCACATGCGCACAACGGCGCCCGGAATATTCGCGGCGGGCGATGTTACAGGGAACCTCATGCTCGCCTATGTCGCGATGGCCGAAGGCCGCGTCGCCGCTGAGAATGCGTCAGGGCGCGATACCGTGATGGAGTATACCGCTATTCCGCATTGTGTATATGGCACTACGGTCGAATTAGCTTCAGTCGGGATCTCGGAGAGCCAAGCTATCATCGACGCACTTCCGGTGACGGTGTTAAGGTCCACAATGGGGGCAAACGCTTCGGCTGCGATTCTCGGTGAAAGGCGCGGGCTGGTTAAAATCTTAGCTGGCGAAAACGGGAGGATACTCGGTGTGCACATGGTAGGTACAGGCGTTTCGAACCTGATAGCGGAGTGCGCTCTCGCCATAAAGCTCGGCGCCGGCATCGATGACTTGAGACATACACTTCACCCTCATCCCACTTTATCCGAATCGGTTTGGGATGCGTCATTGGGCGATAATAATTAGCCCCGGGAAGACGCAAGTTTTCCAAGGTGCTCCTACCCCGGGGCAAAAAATCCGAGATTGCTCCAGTTCAGATTTTGATGACTTTCCCGGCTTCCAGCAGGTTGTTGACTATGTCGTACATATTGCCCGCGATGCCAAACTTCAGCTTGTCCAGAATGCCGTAGTAATTCAGGCACGTGCCGCATGAGATTATCTGTACACCATCTTCGGTCAGTGCGGCCAGGCTGTCTAGTACATCCGAACCCTCGGTTGTAAGTTTGACGGCATTATTGATGAACATGATTTTCTCTGGCTTTGGCTCTGAATCGTGGAGGGTATTGAGAAAAGCCTTCATTAAAATCCCTCCGAGCCTCTCTTCTCCCACTCCCAACTGATCGGTAGTAATAAATACCACCAACCCACCAGTAGTCGGAACGCTTCCAACCTCTGTGGTTTTCTTGGCTGCTACGGGACTACGGGTAACATGCATGTTCCACAAACCCCCGCCCTTATCTTCTATCTCAACTTTGTGCCCTTGGCTTTGCACGAAACGTCGGACGTTGTCGCGGCTTACGATATTGTCAACCAACACATCGAATTTGTCGTCGGTCGACTTTTCCATGGCTTTTTTTGTGTTGACCACCGGCAACGGACACGTCTGTTTACGACAATCCAGTTCTGTTACCATTTTCTTCTCCTTCGAGCTACTCCTTACCTGCATTATCCGTTATAACAAATGCCGCTCCATGCGCAGTAATTATTCTTAGCCACCTCGGGAAACCGGTCAATAATCTCTTTAACTTTTGTGGCTGGTGTTGGTTGGGCTAACACACCTGCCATACGATTGGTCCGGCAGGCGAAAATAGCCGCATCCTTGGGATCCAAGCCAGCAAAAACCAGCCCTGAAACAAGCCCGGTAATCGTATCCCCGGTCCCACCGATAGGCTCCAGCGTAGGTACATTGGGTTCGATGATGGTTGCAACGATTTGCCCATTCACAGCGACATAGTCGGTTTTACCTTTTACCAGAAGTAGCTTAGCGGCGCTTTTGTTTTTAAAAGCATCCGTTATCTGGCCGGGAATTTTATCTGCATCACAATCGAACAAATGATGTGAAATATAGGCTGGATGAGTAGCCTGCGGATCTGCCAAAAAAGCTATTTCCGAAGGGTCAGGTGTGAAAATGTCGAATTCACCGGCAAGCCCGGCCCCTTTGGCAGCGTACATAGCACCCGCATCCGCAATCATAAAAGGTCGTTTTTCACACCCTTTTATCGTGTCACAAAGTTTTTTCAAAAGAGCCATTATGGGCAAGCTGTAATGCATGGTCAACACTTCAGGCTTCATTTCAACTATGTGGTCCGTAAGGTATTTATATAGGTCCCGAGTTCCCTTGCCGTCGCCGATATCTCCTGCGACCAAAACATACGGGGATTCAATTTTAAAGTAGTTGGTGATAGCCAGCGCTGCGCTGATCATGGCTCCCGTGCCCTGGGTCCGAGAAAAACGCCTGCCATCGGCAACGAGATTGTCACCTTCCTGCCTAACCTGACCGTAGGTCAGCGGCAGGTTTTTATCCGGGACAGTACCAAAAAGCAGAATCATGAACGGCTGCCTCCACTAAAGATGACCAGCGCTTCTTCATAGGCACGCTCGAGCATTGTCGCACACAGCGTATAACCCAATTCATTGGGATGCGGAGCTAGTGTGAGGGCCTTGTCCACCATCTCCGCATTCAAGTACGGAATATCGGGGCACCCGCCTCCTGAAATGTTAACGATTATCCCGCTATCTTTCTCGAAAGATATCTTCATGTTACCCGCCTTGACCATCACCCACTTGCCGAAATCAGTTACTTTAACGATATCGCACATCTGAGGCGCATTTTTCGACAGCGGTAAAAATCGGACAAAGGGGACATCTTTTTCTTTGAAAAGGCGTTCAATGCCGGCTTGCTCCACGAGATTGAATTCCAACGCAAGGTCGCAGCCCATGCGCAGTTCCGGCGGTGGAGCCACGAGCTTAACTTCATGGTCGGACGCGCGTATCGTCCGCTCACCTTTCATTGCGCCTGCAACATCATGAAAGATGATGATGCCGTCGCCCGTAAACTTGATTCTATCCGGTTTCACATTTTCCACTTGGTCACCCCGCTAATATTTATTCCGATTATTCTACGTGATTTTTTCACGCATCACAAAACCCAGCATTACACAGAATGGCAATCCACCGACAATAGCCCAAGCGGCGTTCTGCCCATTAGTTTAGAAATTATTCGACGTGACTATAAATGCATGTTTATTACAATATAAATTATATGGATGACAAAGGTTGAAGTCAATGCTATTTAGCACATTTATTCACACTTGACACATTCTAATCCGCGCGTTAGATTTAGTATGAACACCATAAGAGAGGTGATTTATGGCTGAATCAACAGCAGTTGCATCACTGGATACCCGGGGCAAAATTTGCCCGGTACCCAATATCATGATCAAAGATAAACTGCCTGAAATAAAACCGGGTGAAATCCTTGAAGTAGTTGGCGACACTCTCAACAAACGCAACATGGAAAGGTTCGTGAGGATGAGGGGCCATGAACTCGTCAGTTCCACTGTCGAAGGAGACATTTTTAAAATGCTCGTCAGAAAGGCTGAACACGAACGAACGGATATCCCCCTCAGCCAATGCACACTCTTACGACCTCAATCCTGATACACAAGGAGTAGCACGACCGGCAGTTCTTCTGTTTGGGTCACGAGAAATGATGGCCCGGCGAATCTGTCTCCATTCCAGTATCACCTTGAGGGACTATTGCCGAATTTCACCATATAGTCACTGCTTCCTCAATTCATTGTTATGCAATCTTGGCCCACCAGTATGACCCAGCATAATAAGCTATTCTCAGGGGTGACTCTTACTCCTGCAAATACTCGATTACTCGATTCTGTTTGTATTTATTGTTCTATAATACCAGGCAGTAGAATGACCCATTCTGTTGGAGGACATATGGATTATGAAAAAACTCTTTGCGACCTCGTCTCTATCGACACTACCGTGCCCCCTGGCAGGAATTACTCTCAGGCGATCGATTTTCTCGAACCGATATTCAAGAAAACAGGTTGCATCACCACAAAAGTAATAATTCCGCCTGAACATGCGGAAGGGCGGGAAGGGAGAATGGCGCTGATCTGCCATCGTCGCGAACCGGGTAAACCCCGTTTGATTTTTTATGGTCATGTCGACGTTGTGCCTGCAGAAGGTTGGGACGCATTTATACCCCGTGTGGCGGAAGGCCGGTTATTCGGACGGGGCAGCGCAGACATGAAGGGTTCGATCGTTTCCTTGTTGATGGCGTTAGAAAACCTCCAAAACAGGCGATTGAAATATGATATTTCAATCGCTATTACAACCGATGAAGAGCTCAGCCAACCCGACCAGTTGCGTTACCTAACTTCTTTCTTAAATCCCGTAAAAGGTTCTCGGGTTTTCTCGCTTGATTCGAATTTCGGTTTTGTATCCGTAGCAGGCCTAGGGGCGCTCCAAATGGAAATCAAAGTCCAGGGTCGTTCAGTACATTCGGGGTTATCCCACTTGGGGGTAAATGCAATCGAACAGGCCGTTCCCATCCTCAATGCACTGCTTGGACTGAAAACCAAAATTCTGCAAAAGAGATCCTTGGTACCGGTTCACCCAGATACTAGACTCGACTTCATGGAGCCACGTCTAAATATCAACATGATACACGGTGGCCTTAAGGTAAATATCGTACCCGATGAATGCACTATCTCCATCGACCGCCGTCTCATCCCGGAGGAAAACTTGGAAGATGCGGAAAAGGAAATCATCGAAACCTTGGCTGCGGTAAGAGGAGTGGATTGGGAGGTGAACAAAATGATGACTATTCCAACCATTCCCCCCTGCGATGACCCAATCGTGAACGAACTTGCCGCAGTTATCAAGAAAGTCACTGGCAGCGATGGACGCTTCGGAGAGATGGGCTCAGGAGACCTCGGCCCCATAGTACATAGGGAATGGAACGCCACTGATTTTGGCCTGGGAGTGATTAGAACCGAAAATAACATCCACGGTAAGGAAGAATTCGTCTATCTGAAAGACATCGAAGACCTTTCGACAATAATTTCCGATTTTCTAATGGTCTGATGCAGCATATAGCAAAACAAAGGAAAGGTACTGTCAAATCGGCAGCCTGCCTTCACGTGGTTGACCAATGACGAGAAATTAGGCGTCGAAATTGCTGACATTATATTCTATCTTGTTCAAATCAAATTCGGCGTAAACATACTCTCCATGCGTGGTATGCCAAACTGCAGAAGCTTTAGAAAACACTTTCCTGTCATCGCAATCCTGATAGCCATTAATAGGTGTTGACCACCTGTAGTTGATGAAGGAATTTTTTTTCATTGCCATCGACCGGTCTTCCGAGATAAAATTTACCAACTCGTCATTGTCATTGAAATGCAACATCGCCGTAATCGTGTTACTTTGATTCGTATAAGTTGCCTTTACGGTTTGGTGTTCCATCGTTTCCCATCTAATGTTTTCATCGATAAGCGTAGCCGGCGCCAGCAAGCACATGTCGTTAAAATACGAAACCGTTTCACTCTTATCCATTACCAGTCCACGAGAACTCGCCACCTTGAAAACCGAAGCCAGTTTATTCTCCATCGTCGCATGATCATCTTTGTACAGATGCAACCCTTCGAAAGGCACTCCGAACATTTTAGAAGATATGTAAAACACCCTGGTCGGTTTATCGAAGAAGGTATATTGGGATGCGTTGATTTCGATCCACTTGCCTTCAGGTTTTTGCCTCATGCGACCTGAAAATACTGCATGTAAATTTATGACCCTGGGTTTGCCGAACGCGCCTGAATGTTGGATGTATTTACGTACTATCGCAGGGAGATGATCGGCATCATAGTACCTTAAAATATCAGGTTTTTTAAGCCTTGCTATCCCATTTTGCGATTCAGATTTAAACTTGCCTCTAAAATTTCCTCCTCGCGGTTTGGATAAAGTGTTTTTCATTTTGGTGTCTCCAGACGAAGTTTGTATTAAAAATAGGATATCATTTCCCGTGAGGAATGTGCAGAATAACCTGTTTCGTCTTTGTGGTGGGGAGGCGGGGACTTGAACCCCGACGCCTTTCGGCACAAGATCCTAAGTCTTGCTCGTCTGCCAATTCCGACACCCCCCCGTGACGAGGTTAATACAAAGCTATGTCCCTTTGGTATTCTACCATAAGGTATTTGAATGGAGCACGAGTCAAAATGAAAAATAATACACATACACCATCAAGGGGTGCACGTTCACCTCCGGTAATTTTGGTGTACTGAGAAAATATCTGTTTCAGACTAATAACGGTCTATTTGATCTGTTCTTCGATACCTTTTATCGCCAACTTTACTTCTACACGACGAGCTTCCAGTTCTGCAATGGTACCTTCAAATGCATCCAACGGTTGATACTTCTTGACCTGGAGAAAAACGAGGATTTCGTTAAGGTTTTTCAGTACGCGGGACTGGCGACTTTGTTCCTTTTTCAGGTCTGCTAATGTGCTCTCGTAATATTCCGCTTTTTTCATACCATCCCTCCGACAAAATAGACGTCTTATTATACTCCGCAAACAATCAAAAATCATCAGAATGTAAGGGTCCAGTACATATTGGATTTTCGGGGGTTGGTGATGAAATTATCCACATAGTAGCGCAAAGGGGCAGATTTTCCAATGGACCGGTGAGGTTTTTCAGTGTTATACCAGATTAGATATTTCATAAGCAGACGGTTGAAAACATCAGTATCATCCAATGAATCAGTATTCCAATATGCGAATTGCTCCTGGACAGTCCTGTTGAATCGTTCGAGGTGGCCATTTGACTGAGGATGCCTGGGATAA
>CAIMVG010000021.1 GCA_903844845.1 uncultured Dehalococcoidia bacterium
AGCGCGGCAATCTCGTTTCCCCAGCCCCAACCCCGGGTTGTCATTCCCGGGCGTCGAGACCCGGGAATCCAGAATTTGGAGGAGGCGTGCCCTCTCCCTTAGAAAAAGGGAGACAAAAGAGGGATTTTCTAAATCTCCTTCACCTTCTTTGCATCGCGTGTTATCGTAGCTGACAGCTGAGAGCTGACCGCTGACTGCTCGGCTACACCTTCGGGTTCATCTTCTGCCACCCCGTCGCCTGCTCATAGGCGTGGGCGATGCGGAAGATGGTCTCTTCGGCGAAGGGCTTGGCGATGATTTGCATCCCGATGGGGAGCCCGCTGGCGAAACCGGCCGGGATGGAGATGGCGGGGACCCCGGCGATGTTGATGGGCAGCGTGCAGACGTCGCTCAGGTACATGGCCAACGGATCGTCGCCTTTCTCCCCGGCCTTGAACGGCACGGTGGGAGAAGTTGGCGTGATGAGGGCGTCGTATTTCTCGAAGGCCTTGTCGAATTCCATTCTGATAAGGGTGCGCACCTTCTGGGCCTTGAGATAATAGGCGTCATAATACCCTGCGCTGAGGGCATAAGTGCCCAGCATGATACGGCGTTTGACCTCGGGGCCGAAACCGAACTGGCGGGTCTTTTCCATGGCTTCCCACATGCTGTCGGTGCCCTGGAATGAAAACCCGTATTTTACTCCGTCATATCGCGCCAGATTGGCCGAGGCTTCGCTTGGTGCGATGATGTAATAGACCGCAAGGGCATAAGGTGTGCTCGGGAGGCTGACGCCGCGCTCGACACTGGCGCCCAGCTCTTCGAGCTTTGCGATTGCGGTCTCCATCGCGGCGGCCACTTCTGGCTGCATGCCCTCGACAAAATACTCTTTGGGGATCCCCAGGCGCATGCCTTTGATATCTTTGTTGAGGCTCCTGGTGAAGTCGGGCACCGGGCAGTCGACGGAGGTCGAATCGCGTTCGTCACGCCCGGAGATAGCGTTCATCACGATGGCGGCGTCGGTTACGTCCTTCGTCATCGGGCCGATCTGGTCCAGCGATGAGGCGAACGCTATGAGCCCGTACCGGCTGACACGGCCGTAGGTGGGCTTGAGGCCCGTTATGCTGCAAAATCCGGCTGGTTGCCGGATGCTCCCGCCTGTATCAGACCCAAGGGCAAAACAGCCTTCCCCTGCCGCCACAGCGGCTGCGGAGCCGCCCGAAGACCCTCCGGGGATGCGGGTCAGGTCCCAGGGGTTATGCGTTGTGAAATAGGCCGAGTTCTCGGTGGATGAACCCATGGCGAACTCGTCCATATTAGCCTTGCCCAGCAGGACCATGCCGTTCGCGTAAAGCTTTTCGATCACGGTGGCGTTATAGGGTGGAATGAAATGTTCAAGCATCTTGGAGGAGCAAGTCGTGCGCACTCCCTTAGTGCACAGGACGTCTTTCATGACTCCGGGGACGCCCGTGAGCGGGCCGCATTCGCCCTCGGCTATCTTCTTGTCTGCCTGGGCCGCCTGCTGCAGCGCGAGGTCGCCGGTTACGGTCATGAAGGCCTTGACCTTCGGATCGACTGATTCGATGCGCTTGAGCATCGATCTGGTCAACTCGACAGAAGATATCTGCTTGGATTTGAGCAGGTCGTGCGCTTCGTGGATAGTAAGATGTTCGGGGTGTGTCACATTAGCTCCTTAAGCAGTGCTATTCCATCACCGGGCGGATGCGGAAAAACTCGCCGTCGCGTTTCGGGGCGTTGGCGAGGACTTCTTCCTGTGAAAGAGAAGGGGCGATGACGTCGTCCCTCATCACGTTGCAGACCGAATTGGCCTGGGCGGTGGGCTGGATGCCTTCGGTGTCTACGCCCTTGAGCACCTCGAAGTTTTCAAGGATGTTGGAAAGCTGGCCGCCGAAATGGTGGATATCATCTTCGGTCATGCCCAGTTTAGCCAGGGCGGCTATGTGGAGTACTTCTTCACGGCTTAGCTTCATATTACCCTCTCAATGGACGAATTATAACGCTTAAAGAGATTACGGGGCAAGGACGAAGTAATTGACTGGACCACAGGGTTACAGTGCGTGTACTGAGAGGCCTTTTAGTGATATCTCTGTGGAATTGGCCGTCGGCCAGGGGGAGGACTCTATATCTGACGTTGCGGAATTGGTATAATGATTGCGCAAATATCGATTCATAAAACAGGGTCATTAGAAGGATTTTGTAAATGAAACTCCGAGAACGAATCATCAGCCTGGTCGGACATGAAATCGTGGTCAATGCCCCCGAAGAAGTTTTCCAGGCAAACGAAAACGAAGGGCCGAACGACGAGCCCTATTACGATGACGCGGAATACTGCGAAGGGATCCTCGAAGAGGTGGGTGAAGATTACCTGCTGATCAAGGCATTGGATAAAGACAAAGGCGGGGTTGTGCCGACGGGCACAGAATATTTCGCGCATCTCGAGTGGGTCAATACGCTGACACATGTCCGGGACTGCAAAAAATGCGCCGTGGATTCTGCGATGAACTCGTCTTTGAAAGGGAGATAGGATCCAAACGTACCAGCATTGAGGGAAACTGACCAAACCTACAAGTCGCGACGGGTGGACCTGGTCCACCCGTCATATTATGGATAAACTGTTATCAATGCATGTAGAAATAAACGAAAATAATAAACCCGATGAAAAGCAAAAGGACTACCAAATTACATCCGCAGTTTCCACCCCGTCTTCTTTGATTTCTCCATCCCCTGTCATACCTGATCATCTGATTCATCTTCTCCTTCTCGCGGAAAGTTAGATAGCGGGAATGGGTAGTTTTCGACCGCCGTCAGGGGGTTCAATGTCATCTCATCCTGGTTCCGCAACTCTGGCAGAAACCGGCACCCGGCGCATTTTGTCCGCCGCAGCGCGGGCAGAAGGCGCCCTGCTGGGGCGGATATTGTGCCGGCGGATACTGAGGCGGAGGATACTGGGCAGGATAAGGAGTTGGAGCCGCGTACTGGGGAGGATAACCTCCCTGCATCGTATCTGAGCAGTTTAACCTCCAAATATGGGAAATCAGTTTCTCGCTCAACAGCAGAACCAGAAGGAGTTGGGGATTCACACAAATTGGTTGGGCAAGAACTCGATTATTACTCTCCCAACCAAAACAAAAGACTAGGGGACGATTACGAATTATTCTCAAAGAATCAAATTCTTTATTTGACTCCGCCAGAGCTCGCTACTGACATGGCCTCGTATTCACTCAGTAAATTGAATTTAGAAACTGACTCTGTAGATTTCGGAGACCCTGCCGTCGGTACTGGGGTATTCTTTTCTACTCTACTCAAACTTGCGAAGGATAAGTTAAGATCAGCAATTGGAATTGATATTGACGCAAATAGGGTTAACGAAACCCGAAAACGATGGTCGCATCAAGGCTTGAAAGTCGAACGTGGCGATTATCTTCATATGGATAAACTTCCACAAAGATCGCTAATTCTTGCCAATCCTCCTTACGTACGATACCAGGAAGTACCAAAAGCCTACAGACAAAAGCTTCAAGAACGCGCATCTGTTCAATTAGGAATGCGAATTAGCGGCCAGTCCAGTCTTTACGTTTATTTTCTTATTCTTAGCCATGGTTGGATGAAAAGAGAAGCCGTTGCGGCTTGGCTAATTCCCTCTGAATTTATGGAGACCAATTACGGTGAGGTGGTTCGCAAATATCTAACCCAGAAAGTACAACTGATTCGGATTCACCGATTTTCTCCTTCAAAGATTCAATTCGAAAATGCTCTCGTGTCTTCGGCTGTTGTGGTGTATCGGAATTGTCCTCCTTCCCCTGACCAACCTGTCTTACTTAGTAGTGGCGGAAATCTTAGTCATCCCGATCACACTGAACAAGTGACTTTATCAGAGCTAATAAATGAGGCTAAATGGAAAGTCCCATGGACAAATCATGGAACAAAGTCCTCAATTTATCCGCGAATTGGCGATATCTTAAAAGTGAATCGCGGACTTGCCACCGGAGCAAACGCCTTCTTTATAATGGAACGAAACATCGCAATGCAACTTGGCATTCCGGCCATTGCCTTGCGCCCAGTTTTGCCAAAGGCTAGAGCGCTGAACACAAATATTATTGAAAGAGAGCCAGATGGGTACCCAAAGATATTCCCACAGCTCTGTTTACTTGATTGCGGTTTATCATTAGAAGAAATAAGACTCAAATATCCATTGTTCTTAGAATACCTCGAGAATGCACCGGAAGAAGTAAAGAAATCCACCCTCGTGCGTGGCCGTAAACCTTGGTACCACCAGGAGCAACGGCAACCTCCTCCATTTTTATGCACATATATGGGCCGTGGTTCAAATAACTGTGACCCCTTATACTTCTTACGAAACAAATCCGATGCTGTTGCGACGAATACATATCTCATGCTCTACCCGCGAGAAATACTTGCCAAGGTGATTTTGAAACAACCGGATGTACTTGAGAAAGTCTTTGAGTTGTTAATGGAAACGAGTTCAGATGAACTTGTTTCAAGTGGGCGTGTTTATGGAGGGGGGCTCCATAAGATAGAACCAAAAGAGCTACTAAATGTTCGCCTGCCAAGAGTTCCGAATTGGTTGGAAGGAATGATACAAGAGTCCCTACCGATGGTTTAAGTAGAGAACGATATTTCGTCTTGGATTCTAATGTATTTTGAGTCCGAAACCAATTAATCTATATAGTTTACTGACTAACGCTGTTGTTCACAGATTCGGACGCGTGGGGGTCATTATTTGTTTCTAAGCTTGTCTGGAAGGAAGGCATCGATTTCAGCTTCGGTAAAGGTTTTCTCCCCTTCGATTTTCAGCGATTTCCTCGCTTTAGCATAAGCCCGAGCGTTCGTACTGGGGGCATCCGCAAGAACACCAGAAAGCTGTGAAAGAAGAGCATCTCTTTTCTCATTGATTTCTTTTGTTGTGTATATATTATTTAAGATATCAGCAATTAAATTTTGCGAATGTTCTCTAATCGTCCAAAGCTTTCGGGCCACGGCCCGATAGTTTTCAACGGATTCTTCCGTCCGGAATGTAATCTGATAGACTGCAAATAATAATGTGAGAGTCGAAAGAAAAGCTGTAATTTCAATAAGAATATCGCCCTTGAATACTGCACCAATCGCTGAACCTGATGTCAGGGTAAGAAGAATGACATTCGCGGCTTTCATCCACCGGGATTGCGTTGTGAGCATATCTGCCGCCTTTTCGTAGGTCTTGTGGGTGTAAACGACATTTCCGTACATTTCGCGAATGACAGATAAGTTAATATTATCCATAAAGACCCCTATTGTTCCTTGAATCTATCTTCAAATACTGATCGATAAATTTGATTTCAATAATTGGTAATTGCGTATAAAGTTAAGTATATATTAAGAATTCCGAGCAAAATAAAAATAGCCTTCGTAAAAATAGTGCTATTGAATCGGAAAGTCCAAAAAAGGATCTTGAAAATTTGTTTGGGGCGAATGTCCCTCGCTTTATTATTATTTTCATAGGCAGCGATTCTATCGATGAAATTCTCACTATCCCTCAAATTTTTAAAAGCAACCATTAAAATCAATGAAACGACGACCAACGTTCCCGCTGCTAAAATTATTGCGGGGAATCCAGTTATTGTTTTGGTAAAAATTACCCCAATTGCGGCGCCCTCTATAATGATTAATGTTTGAAATCTAGACCAGAAAAGTTGTTTTTGATATCGAAAACTTTCACAATCCTGTTGATAGATTATTCTTTCGTCGTTATGCATATTATTGCTTATTCACTCCATTATTAAAACAGGCGCATTTGACTCCAATGATAGGTAGATGCTACTTCAGTGTCAACACTCTGAATCGGATATTAGACGGCAATTACAGCTCTGCCATTGGTTAGGATTTATACATTTATATAGAGTAAAATACGTCGAGGGTCTTTAATTTTCCTAATATTAGTTGCTCTTGGATCGTAAAAGGATTATTTGGCATGATTAAAGGTAAAACGTTCCATATCGTCTCCCTTGGCTGTGCCAAGAACACGGTTGATGCCGATTCGATGGCCCAACTGCTGATCGAGGCTGGCTACGAGCTTGTCGAGAATACAAAGAAAGCTCGTGTTTTAATCGTCAACACCTGCGGTTTTATCAGGAGCGCGAAAGAGGAATCCATCGATGCTCTTTCCGAACTGGCAAGTATGAAGAAAAAAGGCCAGATTTTGATCGCCACAGGCTGCCTGCCCCAGCGCGACGGCAAGGAAATCGTCACCGAAGTTCCCGGAATCGATGCCATCTTGGGCACCCGCCGCTGGATGGACATTGTGGAACTTGTCGAGAAACTGGTAGACGGGAAGCGCTCGGCTGTCAGCTATCAGCTTTCAGCGGCTCCGACTGTCGGGACTGACGAGCGAGGGGTACCGCGTGTTTCCGTACAGGGAGCTAGCGCATATATCAAGATTGCCGATGGATGCTCCCGCACTTGCGCTTTCTGCGCCATCCCTCTCATCAAAGGTCCACATGTCAGCCGCCCGCCCGAGACTGTTTTAGCGGAAGCGGTTTCACTGCAGGCGAGAGGAGTGAAAGAAATCGTTCTCCTCGCCCAGAACACCACCGACTATGCGCACGATTTAGGGATGAAGAACGGCCTGGCTCAACTACTCACGAAGATGACCGCCGCTGCGCCTGAAGTCGATTGGATCCGCATCATGTACGCTTACCCCGGCTACGTCACCGACGAACTTATCGAAGTCATGGCGACTCACAAGCAGATCGTTCCTTACCTCGATCTGCCTCTCCAGCATGCAGACGCCGAAGTGCTCAGGCGGATGGGGCGACCGACGAATACCGACTGGGTTTACAAGACTCTTGCCAAAATGAGGAACACCATACCGGGGATTGCTCTCCGCAGCACTTTCATCGTCGGTTATCCCGGCGAGACTGAAACCGAATTTAAAAACCTGCTGGATTTCATCGAAGATATCCGTTTCGACAAGCTGGGGGCGTTCAAGTTTTCGAAGGAGGCAGGCACCGCCGCCGAAGCGCTGGGCGATACTGTTCCCGAAGAAGTGAAGCAGGAACGCCTCGACCGCCTGATGGAAAAACAGCAGGCTATCTCCCTCGCGTGCAACGAGGCTTTCGTGGGGCGCGACCTGAAAGTATTGATAGAGGGCGCGGGCGAGGGAATATCCATCGGCCGCAGTTACCGCGACGCACCCCAGGTTGACGGGCTTGTTCTGGTAAAAGGTGAAATCGCCGCCGGCGAGATGATTGATGTCCGAATCACCGGGGCCACGATTTACGACCTCGAGGGTAAAGTCCGGGAATAAGCCGGTGTCATCCCGGCGCGATAGCCGGGATCCAGAGCCGATTTTCATTCCTGGTCATCTGCCAGGACTGCTATTTTCGACCTCGAAGGTGAAGCCCTGATGTAGGGAAGTTTCGTTCGGACAACAGGACGTGGGGGATCGGGTCAATATTATGTGCGTTAATTCAACACTGTAAAAGTCTGAAGCAGGTGGTCGTAGTCTCCCTGTGTAACTGCTTTTAGAGAAACATCAGAAGTCATGTCCAGTTCTATTATCAGGCTTTTATACATAAAGCAAGTGATGCGGTAGTAAGCCGGGCCCGTTGGGCTTCCTGAACCGGAACCTGAATCGATCGCTGTAAAAGAGGCACCTGCGGCGATTTGGCCGTCGACGGTGGTGGCCGTTTTTTTATCGAGAGTGAAATCAGTGAGGACTCCCTGGGCATTGGTTAACAGGGTGTCAACAGTTGCTGTAGCAGTTAAAAGGTCAGCGCTCGCGGGCCAAACATATACATATATCTCGCTGATCGCATCTCCGATCCTGGCTCCGAGGCCGATTGTAGTATAGGCAGAATCAGAAGTATTGCTTAAATCTATGCGGATTAAAGAATAGGACGAAGGGTATTCGAAACTGAACCCTTGAACGCCCTCTTTGATGCTGAATGTTTTAGTGCCACTCGAACCGCAGCCCGCCGCGAATACGAGCATCGTCAAAACGATGACTTTCCCGGCGAGTTTGAGGTATTCACTGGTTTTTTTCAAAGCATTATCCAATTGTCGAGCCGTAAACATGATAAGCCCGAGAGATTCACAAGATGCTATTTAGGCCAGATGCCCGTGTGAGCATAAGCTATGGCGATATGTGCGACGAATGAAAATATCCATGGCCACCACCAGAAGCTGTGATGAGAGTATACCCATTTTATCCACTTGTTTTCCAAAGGGCTTTTACCGGTGAAGAAATTCCAGAACGGGTTAAGCAGCCGGCATGAAAAGATTACCAGACTGAAGAAAATCAGCGAACTGAAAGCAAATCCGAGTATCCACCAGTGTACCGGTGCATCAGGGTCCCCGGATTTTGGAAACCCGGTATGAAAAAATGCCGTCATGATGTGGAGGATTGCGATGGTAATGAATGCCCACCACGTAAAGAAATGCCCGTCATAGAAGGCTTTGTAAACGCGTGATTTCAGAGGGTCCTTGTGCAGTCTGCGAAAGATAACAGGTATAACGCGGCAGGACGCGAATACTGCGAACGCGGATAGAAACGTCAGTATTCCCAGTATGATGGCCAGTCTCTGGTTATAGAGGCTGCCGGGCGAGGTTGAGCTGATGTCACTCAACCTCGCCTGACTCTTTGAAAATAGCGAGATTAGGCTATCTGAAGAATACGACTGCAAATTGCCTCCAGTGCATTATCAGGTAGATGATTGCCCAGATTATTATTGTAGAGATGACGACCAGTGCGATCGCTGGGGTGCCTCCATGCCCTTCCTGCACGACGCCCCCAAAAGTCTCTGCATGAGCCTGGGTGTCCTCCACAGAATAGCCTTGCCCCGCGCGGACTGCCAGGTAGGTTAATAGGCTCACGATCCCCATTATCAGAAGGACGAACCAGGCGAGGTGGACGTTGCTACTCATTTCTTTTTATCACCCTCCTTCAACCTGTCAGTAGGGTTTTTCGTTTCGTTGGCGTCGTCAGGGAACATGCTGTATTTGGCCTCTTCTATATTTTTGAATTGCCCGCTGCGTATGCCCCAGATTAAAAATCCCAGGAAAATTGCGAAGATGAGCGCTGTCTCGATTGTTTGGGCTATTGTCGCTTCATCCATATATTTATCCTTTAAAGTTTTGTGCGAAAGAGTCTGTATATAACGGTGCCCACTTGGTATAGTCGGCTGGAGCCGCGAAGGTCTGCACGTAGAAAACCAGCTGCGCCATGTCGGTGGAGGTAAAAGCGTATTTCCACGGCGGCATGTTGGTCGTTTCCACGCCTTCGCTTATCTTCCATAACCAGCGCCCATAGTTTTGGAAATCATGGTTGCTCTCTTCGAAGTTGGCCGGCTGCGGGTTGATGTAGCCGCCCGCGGCAGCGATTGAGGCCGGTCCGTCGCCGTGGCCCAGGTCCCCATGGCACTGGGCGCAATACAGGTTGAAGAAAGATTGGCCCTTCAGGTAATCGGCTTGCGTGCCGGCGATCTGAGGGGTTGGATGCTGGGTGGCGTCGAAGTTGTCGCCTTCAGCGTCCGACACGTCTCCGGATATTGTTCGGACGGCGCCGGCTTTGAAGCTTTCCTCGTAGCTGGAGATGAGCCATATGTCCGTGTCGCTTGTAGAGATTCCCCAGGCCGGCATGCCGGTTCCGGGCACCCCTTCATGGATGCGCCAGTAATGGAAAGCGTCCTGGTTTACAGGATAGTTGATAACCCGTTCGTGGATGTTTGCCGGGCGGGTGACCACCTGGCGTGCGTAGGCTCCCTGCCCGTTGCCTGAACAACCATGGCATGAAGAACATTTCTCAAGGAAGAGTTGTTTCCCCATATCGAATATATCGCCCCATGCCTTACCGGCCGCCGGATCGCCCGAATAGACCTGCTGGACCGGGTCGTAACCGGGTATGACCTCGGCCAGGACTGCAGTATTTGGATTTGCCTCGTCCGCGAATTGTGACGGTACCAATGGCTGGAAGGCCTGCGTATCCAGGTTTTCGGTGCCTAACCCCTGGATATATGATACAAGGTCCGAAAGCTGGTTTGCGGAAAGGAAATCGAATTCAGGCATTATTGAACTCGGGGAAACTGATCGCGGGTTGGCGTCATGCTGGATATGCCATTCAGTGGGTCTCTTGCCCCCGATCTGCCCGAGTGATGGTCCGGTACGTTCGGTTCCCAGGAAGTTAGGGACTGAATAGTAAAAGTCCCCGCTTTCCGATACCGTTCCCATCGCCCAGTCCTGGGTACGTATGAACTGGTTATGGCAGTACTCGCATCCGAGGGTCCTGTACAGTGCTTCCCCGCGAGTTTGCTGGGCTGTGAGCGGTTGAGCCAGGGCGCTGGGGATATTGTCGGTGTACATATAAGGCATCGCCACCACCATGAAAGTCATTATCAGGAAAAGCGAAAATCCGCCGGCGGAGACCGCAGGAAAACCCAGTGTTTGCTGGCTGCGGCGCTGAAATGCAGATTCGGCGAGCGAGGTTTTCGCCATTATCGGTTCTATGGCAGGTTCTGTTTCATCGTAAGGCTCGCGTGATTTCCATAGTGTCATGAAAAAGTTGTACGCAAGGACGAAAGCCGAGAGCACTACAAGACCGCCGCCGATAGCGCGGATGACGAGCCAGACTTTGAGGGTGGGAAGTGTTTCCACCACATTGATATGTGCCCACCAGTTGGCGTTTTGTTGCAGTCCGGCTCCCGACATCCCGATGAAGAATATCGCGAAACCGATCATAGCCAGCCAGAAATTGAAGCTCATTATTCGCTTACTGTAGATTTTAAAGCCGGTTATCCGGGGGAGGACGTAATATATGGCAGCAACGCTCAAAAACCCGAATGCACCCAGTATCGTAAGATGCGAATGGCCTACCGGCCATTGGGAGAAATGGAGGAAAGCGTTGGTGGACGGCATGCCCTGTAAGGATCCCTGGAACGAGCCCAAGGTATATGCCAGTACTGCAAAAACCACGAAGGCCAGCGGCACGTTCTGGAAGACTTTGTTCCATGAACCACGGAGGGTCAGCAGGATGTTTGTTATGAAAGCGAACACGGGTACCACCATGAGGCCGGTCATTATGACTGCGCTGGTTTTCAGCCAGTCTGGTATGGGAGCCTGGAGAAGGTGATGCCCTCCTACGCCCGTGTACCAAAGGGCCAATGTGAAAAACGTTACCAGAGAGAGCAGGTGAGAATAGATCGGGCGTTTGAGGAGGCGTGCGATAAAAAAATACATTGAGCCGACACCCATTGTGGTGAACCAGAAAGCAAGAACATTGTGGCCGTAATACCAGTTGAAGATTGAGTCGACGGTGCCGTTTAGTGCGCCCATCGGGGGGCGCCACATCACGTTTCCGATGAAATACACGACGGGGAAGGCCAGGAAAGTCACTCCGTAGTACCAGAGGGAAGAGAACATCTTCTTCTCGGCGCGGTGGATGATATTATTGAAAACGATGTATGTTATGGTCAGCAAAGCGATCTCTACGAAGACATCGTTTATCCATGGGAGTTCGGCGTATTCCCTGCCCTGGCTGGAAAACCAAGGTCCAAAACCGAAAAGAATGCCGATGATGCCGATCAGCAGGTTAACGTTCCAGAGCACAGCAGCCCATTTGGCCAGGTTCGCTTTGCGAAGAGGGGCCTTACAAAGCCGCGGGATCACATAAAACATAGCTCCTATTAGGCCGGAAGAAACGAACCCAAAGAGCACTCCGTTCACGTGGGCCGGACGTACCCGGCCGAACGAGTCCCAGGCGGCGTTGCCAAGAAAGCCCGGTTCGAAGAACTTTATTGCAAGTATCAATCCGAAAAGAGTCAAAAATGGGAACCATAAAGCTGCGGATATGAGCCACCATTTTACGGCCCGGTCTCCTTCTTTAAGGGTTTCTCTTTCTTTTTGGTATTCGCTCACGGTCTCAACCATGTTTGCCTCCTGCCGTTCGCTTCAAATCTTCGGATATCCCTGTCACTTGATTGTAACGGTGATTTTTGAGACGACCCCGGGTGTCAAAGGGGTATCGTCGTCGTTGACAAGTTCGATACTGAAGGTATGGGTCCCTGTCGTCACGTTATGCCAGGTATAAGTTGTATCCGATGTGCTGAAGGAGGTGTCTGTTATTGCAGGGTTTCCCGGGTCCGCAGAGGCTTCCTCATCCATGAAATATATGATGTGCCCCTCGCCCGGCGCAGGTGTTTGCCTGGTGGGTGCGACGAGTAATAAATTATTGGATTCTACCGATATGATGACGTCTCCGGGAGGTAACTGCCCGCCATCGCGTGGAAGGAGTATAACGGCCCTGGGATTGCCCAGTTCAGGGACCACCAGGACTTGCTTCGTGGCTATTATTGGAGGGTTCAACGGCGTGTTGTCGTTATTCACCAGTTCAACGGATATTGAGTGGGCACCGCTGCCGACGTTGGGGAATGTATAAGTCGTGGATGCTGTTGTAGTCCAGGTTCCCGGCGCGGCCCCTGCCGGAACTCCCTGGGTGGTTGAGGCATCTGCGTCGAGATAATAATGCAGGTGTCCTTCGCCCGGTACCGCAGCCTGGCCCTGCTTGTCGGCAATGGTAAAGTTTGTGATGGAAACCGCGATAGCCAGGTCTCCTATCGAATATACATTGGTGGGAGGGGCCAGGAAAGTGATTTTAGGGGCGAGTTCCGCTGCTGTGGCACAGGATAAAAAGAAAGAAGCTTGTAGTAAAAATAACGTGAGCACCATAAACGACATCTGAGGGTTAATGCGTTTGTGTCTCATCTTTCACCTCAAAGCCTATAACGTATATTCAGGATCGAAGCATTTTTTTAATTGCTATCTCATATATTAGACAGGATAATTGAAATAAACAATTGCTTGCTGCAGAATAATATTAAATATTTATTACAAAAATCCCAGAGCTGGGCACGAATTGCAGTGATAGGTGGTATCTTTTAAGGTTGTCATCTGCGCAAAAAGTGATGGTCTTGAAAATATGAAATTTTTTTGAAATTCTTTTAGTTGAACTCGACCATTTTCGATTTCGTTTTTGTTATACTTTTTTAACTTAAGAAATATGAATTTTATTTTTACGTAATGCTCTGGGTGATAATATTCGGCAATTTCCCAAGGGTAGAGACACAGATAGAAAGGAGATAAAAATGCAATACATCGTCGATTTTAATAATGTGTCTACGGTTGGTTTAGAGTCTTCGCCCGTAGCAAGCGCGCTTGCTGGTTTGCGTGCCAATGAAGCCCGCTACTTCATGAACAAATACCAGCATCCCTTTACTGTTGTGCCGGCTGGCGAAAGCCGGGAGGCCCTTAACTATGTGAATCGGGTCTTAAAAGAAGAACGCGGCATCGAGCTAACGGCTAAGCCTTTGGAAACGGCGCGTTTCCAGGTGGACAACATCAGATTCGCCTACGTTATCTACCAGGACGGGCTTGTACTGAATGTTATGTATACGGTTGATGACCCGAAGAAACGGGCTGTCGGTTTCAAGCTTTCCGAGGGGATGGAGATACCGAAAGAGTTGGGGAAGTTTAAATTCGCCAGGCAGAAATCTAAACTGGCCGGAACTATCCGGGGGTCTTTTTTCGTGATCAAAAACGTGTATTAAGCCAAAGATCTCCCGGTATCATTAGCCAGCTTCGGTTATTGCCGGGAACGGATTGCCGTTAAATCAGAGATTTATTTTATTGTGTTTGTTCTGCCATACGCCGCTTTGACCGTTTTAGAACATTTAAAAATGCCAGGACGATGACCACGGCAATCAGCACCGCAAAACCTGTCCCGATAATGACCCAGTTATATGAAAAATTGGCTGTCAGGGTTACTGGTGAATCCAAAACGATGGATGTAGTTTTATCGTTACTTGAACCTGCCCCGGTCCATCCGGTAAACGAGTATATGAAAGATTTAGGTTTGGCCGCGAGTTCAACGGTTGTTCCTTGCGGTGCGAAAATAGTTTTGGATGGCGCGTCCCCTGTCTCACCGTTTGTGGCTCCTGCCGAATAAGAAACGGACCCCTTGCCCGAAGTCGTGATCGTAAGCCCTGGATAGAAAGTTGCGGTTTCCATTAACGGGGCATTCACGATCACGGAAGCGCTGCTGTCAGTGCCTGAATAGCCACCCTGCCCTGAACCGGTCCATCCCTCGAACTTCCATCCCTGGTCGGCTGCCGCAGCAGACTCGAAGGCCGTGCCGGAATTGAACCACCCGCTTCCAATCGATATCGAGCCTCCCGAAGCGGGACTGAGCGCAGTCGTGACATAAAACTGATGGCTATAGGCAGCAACGACACTGCCGGTCGCCGAAACCGTACCCGTCGCCGGGTCTGCGGTCCATCTCTCGGAAGAAGACGATCCGGTCAAAGGGTTGGAAAAGCTGTACGGGGCCGCGTCTGCCCAGGTTTGTGAACCCATCGCCGGAGTGATCTGGCTTCCGAATTGCTGGCAGGTCAAAGCCGGGGGAGAATAGCCCGTTCCACCTCCGATGACACTGAAATCAAATGTCACCTGGTACTGGTGATAAAACACTATATTTATCGTCAAAGGCGAGATGGCCGTGCCCGCGGTAGCCTGCAAGGCCTGCCATCTTTCTGCTGCGGACGAGGACACGGGGTTGGTGATGCTCCAGGTCGAACCCGAGTCGATCGTGAATGTCTGGTTGGATGTGCTTAAAGTCGCGGTTTTCTGGGTTCCTCCGGAGATGTAGGTCAGCACCGGAGCAGAAACAGCGCCGGTTCCCCCTGAGATGGAATAGGCGAACGTCAGCGCGGCAGTCGATGCCGCGGACGGGATTCCTGACAGGCCGCCGGTGACGAACTGGGTGGCGTTGATGGACTCGGTCGCCCCGTTGGAAGTCAGAGTTTGGAACTTTGTGGGATTTGTAAAAGTGAGCGGAGAAGGTGTGGAGGCGGAAAACACCTGTCTCACGCTGCCATTTTGGGAGATACCGATTTCATCGATCCACAACCAGGCCGAAGGAATCGCGGGCCCGTTGTCGTAATAGGTTACATTTTGCTCATCCCCGTAATAAGGTGCGGTATGGTACCATTCCGTCATCAACCCGGTCCAGAACCCTGCTTTGCTTGCCACTGAAGACGGGTTCCCGAGAAACGTTGTTGCCCCGGCCGCGGTGTAGGTTTGCTGGGCATGGGCCCCGGTGTTCTGGTCGCTGCCGTTCATGATTACATTGCCGTTGGAGAAACTCAGGCTCAGAGTGATCAAGTCGCCATTATTCACGGGTGAAAACGGTGCAATCCCCCCGCCGCCGTCAGTCGGGAAAATTGAATTACCCGAGGGGTTGAAGACTTCGTAACTTAACTGAAATCCCGACCCCTGGCTCCAATTGTATGACAGCCCGACCTGGTACCAGTAACCTGTGTTCCCCAGACCATTTACCAGGTAAGCCGGGCCATAGCCGTCTGTGCCAGATTGTGCGACAGCTGTGATGTTATAAGATAGCGAGGGCATGTCCTGTGTAAAGGTACAGGCTATTTGCTCGTCGTAGATATAAGAAGCCTGCGGCCTCGTGAGGTTATAGCCGGCGAGCCTGGGCAGGATTGAAAGTGAGGCGGGTTGGCTTGCTTGTAACGGGATAGTCAGGCCGATACTGGCCGCTAAAAGAACTACCGCTGTGAGCGATATACATGCACGGAATATCCTGTTATTTCTCACATCCGGCCTCGGCAGCTTGTTTTGGTTCTTTTCATGCCCTATCCGTTCCTGTACCGCCTTGATGATGATATTAAACCCGGGTTTGGGGAGATCGAGGGGGTCCCTCTTTTCCTTAATTTTAATGGACTTTCCCTGCGGCCCTGCCGACTTCCTCTGTCTCGCTTTTCGAAAGGCCTGATTCCTTGACCTTGCCCGCCCATTCCGCCGCTTCGCGGAGCACCCTCGAGACCTCGTCGGGGAAAAGCACGATTTCCTGTGTAGGCGAGTCTACCAGCCCTTTCTTGAAAGCCTCCGCCCATTCTTCTTTGGATTCGGCGGCGTAAGTCTCCTCCCAGCATTTCCGGAAGGTGCCGGGATGGCGGAACCCCACCGCAGCCCCCTGCCTCAAAGCCAGGTAGGCATTCTTGTCGAGAGTTTCCATGTCGTACTGTTTTTCAGCCGCCCAGCTCGATTTGTCGCCGTCGATAAAGTCTTTATCGTGGAAATCGATGCCCACGCTTGCCAGCAGGGGCACCAGGTAAAGCTCGAGCAGGCTGGAGGGCGGGGCTTTGGGCTTGGCAAGCAGCCCGGCGCTTTCTTCGCCCAGGTATCGTTCGACTTCGGCGGGGTCTGCGCCCGTTTCGAATAACAGCTTTGTGAGCAGTCCGATTTTCTTCTGAAGGCCGTAGCCCAGCAGTCCCCCGGTCTGAAAAAGCCAGTAGCTGAAGATGAAAAACATCGGACCGGCGAGCATATAAGGCCTCTGCCGTATGTCGCGTTTTATCAGGTCATGCCCGGCCTCCTGGGCGAGATGTTCGGCCAGAGGCGGGATGATTCTTTTGTGGGGCGTTTTGTCAGTCATGGTTTACTCCGCAGGATGTTCATTGATTTTATTATACACGACCGGGGTTATCTGACTACTTTACATAAATCTTTAACAGCAAACTTTTTTCGGGGAAACAAATCGATTTGCTGTGCCTGAATTTTTAGCTCCCGGGCATCGATTCGTTTCTTCGTTTTGCCAAAACGGATGCGATAATCTGCGTTTATCCGATATATCCGAGCCGTATCCTTGATCGGGCCCGGAAGATGCGGGGGTGGAGGTGATTTCATATTAGCACGTATGTTCTGATATATCCACCTGCCCCCGCATTTACGCGTGGATTGCGGGGAAATTAATGGCCTTTAAAGAAGGATACCCACTTTGCCCGGCCAGACGCGAAATAAGTTTTCCTTTTGCCCTCGGAGAAATAGGTGCGTCGCTTACAAGCGTATTTCCTTACACTTCATGACCAAACCCCACCAAGAAACAAGGGGTAATTGAGTTAGCAAACTAGCATGAGAGTATTAAATGTTTGTAAACCCAATTGACCCCTCAAAGACCAGGAGGTCGATCAGCCTCCCCCTGAAAATTTGAGGAGCTCGGCGGTTGCTAAAATATGTGTAATGCTGCGCTCAACAGCCAGATGATTATAAGGATTAGAGCGATTACCAGTAATACATGGACTCCTCCGCCCAATGTGCGGCCCGAAATCAGGCCAAGCAGCCATAAGACTAACAGAACAATACCGATAATCAACAGCAGTGAAATCATATTCCCTCCTATTTGCTAAGATTACTTATCCTTTTAGAACCAACCGAAGTAATGGCCGAGGGCGATGATTCCGGCAACAATCAGATAAAGCCCGAAGATGTAGTTGAGAATTGCAGGAACGAACATCACGACAATGCCGATGGCGAGCGTGATGATCCCGGCTATCATGGCCGAAGCGCCGAACCAGAGCCATAAGCCAAGCAGTATTAGGTAGAACCCCACAAGGTAATTGAGCACATTCGGGAAGAATATGATGATAATCCCGAAGAGAATCGATACCATGCCTGGAAGAAGGCTACCTCCGGCAATCCACCCCACACCGGTAATTATCATTACGATTGCGATGATGTAGTTCAAGATGCGGGGAAAAGCCATGACTATTACACCAAAGAATACCGCCGCTATTCCTGCCACCAGCCCGTTAATGGCTGGGAATCCCAAAGCTTCCATTATTCACCTCCTGTTTCCTTTGGATAAAACAACGCCAAGGTTAACGAACTATCGTCGATATCTCCTAAATCAATCCTATCAGCGCCAAAACAACGCCACCAATTTCGGTGGGGATATTGTGAAAACTTAGCCAACTCACCATGGCTGCCACTCCACGAATGAGGGATAGACCATCATGTTTACCTGTCCTGATAGGGGAGTCATACGCCCATCGGCAGAAGGCCTAAAAATTTTTCCCGCCAGATCAGATCTTTCCTGAGTATATTGATAAATCATTACAAAATCACAAAATAGGTAGTTGAATAATTAAATAGTTGATACATTTGGGAGGAGTGAAAGTCGTCTCCACTACGGATTATTCGGAGAGTTATCAATAAGCACCCAACTTTGCGCAAATAGGAATATGGTTTCTTTCTCCCCGGCCTTAACCGCTGTTGGAGATCGGCTCATGTATCGGGATGCCCCATACCCCTCCCGGTCATGGTCGGACTTGCTTGTAGCCGGGTGTGAGCAGAGTGATCCGACAATCCAGGTTTCGGGGGATCAGTCGGGCCGCTTCGGGATGGAATGTGGTTTTTCCTTTTTTATAGTGTCGGAATGATATGGGCAGATGTCGCTTTGGCTTGTCTTCAATGACACCCCGCCCTCCTGATGTTATAATATTTCCGTATTCTGCTTTGAGGAGATTCCCATAGAAGTCATTCCGGCCATCGATATCCGCGGCGGCAAATGCGTCCGCCTTTACCAGGGCGATTTCAATCTTGAAACGGTGTTTTCGAACGATCCCCTCGAGATGGCACTCCAGTGGCAGTCGCTGGGAGCCACAAGGCTTCACATCGTCGACCTGGATGGGGCCGCTACCGGTGAACCGGGGAATCTCGACATAATATCCGCCATCGCCTCGACGATTTTCATCCCCATCGAAGTCGGCGGGGGCATCCGCAGTGTCGCCACCATGGAAAAACTGCTCAAACTGGGCGCTGACCGCGTTGTGCTTGGAACTTCTGCTGTAAATAATCCGGAAATGATAACCGAAGCCTGCCGCAAATTTTGCCAGGCCATAGTCGTCTCCATCGATGCGAGGGGCGGTTTTGTAGCCACTCACGGCTGGAAGAAAGCCACCGAAATATCGGTGGTGAACTTCGCCCGGTCGCTCGTGGACCTGGGCGTCCGTCGCTTCGTTTACACCGATATCAGCCGCGACGGCACCCTTACCGAGCCGAATTACACCGGGCTCTTCGAACTGATGGATACCACCAAGTTCCCCATTGTCGCTTCAGGCGGCATCTCATCGGTCATGCATCTCAAAGTACTGAAGAAACTGGGCGCCGAAGGCGCGATCATCGGCCGGGCGCTCTATACGGGGGCCATAAACCTCGCCCAGGCCCTGGCTGCTGTCGAAAGTTAGTTTTATCCTGGAGGGGTTAAATGCTGAATATCAAATATGACGACAAGGGGCTTGTGCCCGCCATCATCCAGGATGCTGAATTCAACGATGTCCTGATGCTGGGTTACATGAACGCCGAAGCCCTGAAATTGACCATGGAAAGCGGCCATGCCTGGTTCTGGAGCCGCAGCCGCCAGGAATTGTGGCACAAAGGCGCCACGTCAGGGAATTATCTTAAAGTCGTCGAAGTGCGGTACGACTGCGATATCGACGCGATCTTGGTGAAAGCCAATCCGATGGGCCCCACCTGCCACACCGGCGAGCGTAGCTGTTTTTTCAGAAAGCTTATTGCCGAGGACCTGCAGGATTAATTGCTGGCTCCGGCTCAATAACGCCGTCCGCTAATAAAACTTCCTTCAGGGCGGCGATGGCCACTTCCAGCATCTTATCGTCCGGCTGACGCGTGGTCAGGCTTTGCAGCCACAGGCCGGGCGCCACCAGCCATTGGATAAGCCTGTTTTCCATGTGCCTCGCCCCGTATTGAGTCACTTCGTAGGCTATGGCCGCGATGACCGGCAGCAGCAGGATGCGCGACACTATCAGGAGCCACAGGGACTGTTTTCCGACAAGGCTGAACACGAAGATAGCTATTATCAGCACTGCCAGCAGGAAAGCCGTTCCGCAGCGCGCATGGGCGGTAGAATATTCCTGTACCGCAGCCGGAGTCAGTTCCACACCGGCCTCGTAAGCATGGATAGTTTTGTGCTCCGCTCCGTGATAAGAGAAAACGCGCCGGATGTCCGGCATGAAGCCCACGCCGACGAGGTAGAGTAGAAAAATACACAGGCGAAGAACCCCTTCGACTATATTGAACGGCAGGCTGCCTTGCATCCCGGGCATTATCCATTTCGTCAGGAACAGCGGCAGTAAAGAAAACAGCCCGACCGCAAATGCAAGGGAAACCATCAGGACGAGAAAAAGAGTTGCCCCGCCCAGGGTTGTGTTTTCTTTCCTTGTATCCCCGGCTTTGGGTTTCTCGATATCTTCAAGCGCGACATTTGTGGAGAAGATAAGTGATTCCGTCCCGAGCACCATGGCTTCTATCATGGCGATAACGCCCCGGGAGAATGGCAGTTTGCGCCAGCGCCCGGTGTAGATGGGGTGCAATGGATGGACGTCCTTCGCAAGTGTCCCATCCGGTTTGCGCACGACGGTGGCTATGGTTTTCGCCCCCCGCATCATGACCCCTTCCATCACCGCCTGGCCGCCGTATCTGAATTTGTCTGCCATGACCACTCCTAAAAACAAAAAGGAGCGGACAAACGCCCGCTCCTTTTGAGTTTACTGCAAGACCCGACCTATTTAGCTTCCTTGGTTTCCGCAGTTGCTTTGGCTTCTTTGCCGTAGCGCTGTTTGAACCTTTCAACCCGGCCGGCGGTGTCTATCATGCGCTTGCTTCCGGTGTAAAAAGGATGGCAGGCGCTGCAAAGCTCGACTTTCAGTGTCTTGCGGGTCGAACCGGTAGTGAACACGTTACCGCAAGAGCAGGTAACCTGAGCGTCTTCGTAAAATTTGGGGTGAATTTTTTCTTTCATATACTAGCCTTCAGCGTAAACGCTGACCTTTCTGCGATTCTTGCCGGCGGGTTCGAATTTTACCACGCCGTCTACCGTGGCGTAGAGCGTGTGATCACGCCCGATACCTACGCTGTTGCCTGCTTTGACATGGGTGCCCATCTGGCGAACCAGGATGGTGCCGGAGGTGACAGTTTCGCCCCCGAAACGCTTGATTCCAAGCATCTTGGGCTTACTGTCGCGGCCGTTGCGGGATGAGCCCGCACCTTTTTTGTGAGCCATTTTACGTTACCTCTTTCTTGGTGGTGCGGCGGGTCTTGGCGGCGGGCTTTTCAGCCGCGGGCGCCTCAGAAGCGATGCCGGGGCCGGTGATGCTGTTTATCGTCAGTTCGGTGAAGGATTGGCGATGCCCGATCCTGCGGCTGTAGCGCACCTTGGCTTTATACTTCATACCGAAGACTTTTTTGTCGAGGCCGTCGCCCTTGCTGGTGCAAGAGACCTTGGCGCCTTCGATGACGGGCTTGCCCAGGATGAGGTTTTCCCCATCGTGGATGGCAAGAACACGGTCGATGTCGATAGTGCCGCCCTCGGCAACTTCGAGAGACTCAACCTTCAGGCTTTCGCCTGGGCTGACCTTATATTGTTTACCACCGGTTTCGATTATCGCGTAAATAGTAACACCTCCGCTTGACAAAAGTTAATTATAGCAAAGGAGGGTATCAGGGTCAAATATGTTGGTTTATTAAAAAAGAGGCCTGTAAACCCTCAAAAACTGTGATTCGGGCTCAAGCTAGCGGGAAATCTCGTTCACGCTGAAATCAACGTCCGCCATATTGAGTTCATACGGATGGAAGACCCAGACAGGCCCTCCCAAGACATAGCTGCTGTGTTCGAACGTCCAGTAAGACGCAAGCTGGAAAGTCCTGTCGCCGACGGTAGGATAATCGAACGAATAGAACCGGTCGGGCCAGATATTTTTGGTCGTTTTTATCTCGTATCTGATATCGGCGGGCATGTCAGATATCTTGGCGCCGCTGTTGTAAAAAACGCCGAAAGCCGCAAACCCCAAAATAAACACTAAAATTAAAGCAGTTGTGATCGATATCAATTTATTCATCTTGATTTAAACCGTACCCCCGATATCAGGTGTTGATCCGGTAGACCGTGTAATCTACATCCTCCAACTTGAGTTCGCCGGAGTGATAGGTCCACAACGGACCGGCGAACAGGTGTTTGCCATGCTCGAACGTCCAGTAACCATTAAAGTATAGACTACGCGGCTCCGGCATGTCATATGAATCTGAATAAAATTGGTCCGGCCAGATGTTGGCGTTTACCGTAACGTGGTACATAAGCCCTTTCGGCATGCCGGCCGATTTAAAATGATTGCTATTGGGTATACCGACGGCTGCAGACAGCGGAAATGTGACCATGGCGAGCATCAGTAATCCCATACCGAATCTTTGCACGTTTCTTTCGTCCTATGCCACCATCATCAGGCAGAAATGCCGGGTTCTCCATGAACGGTGTGTAACAAACGCATTGACGGCCTGTATTCTGCGGAGGCATCGGGCGATTCCCAGACCTCTATCGAATAGAGTTCGAAACCGGGCAGTTTTTTCTGCAGTTCATTGTATATCGTGGATGCGAGGTTCTCTGAAGATGGATTGATGCCAGTGAACGGCGAAACTTCGTTCAGGTTAGTGTGGTCCAGGCGCTCCAGGACTTCGGCGAGCTTCGACTTCAATTCTCGAAAATCCAGTGCCAACCCAATGTCATTTAGCTGAGAAGCGCGAACCCTTGCAATCACCCTGAACCGGTGGCCGTGAAGGTTCTCGCATTTTCCCTGGTATCCCCTCAGGGCATGTGCGGCGTCGAAGTGCCCCTCTACCGTTATCTGGTACATCGTTACTTCTCCTCACCGGCTGTTTTTTCGGGCACAGTCTCAGGTGGCGGGAGGAATTTGAATACTCCCTGCACCCCCGATTTCAGGTCCGAGAGCATCTGTTTTACTGTTTTTCCGTTTACCGGATGCTTCAGGCCCGGTGCGATCTCTTCAAGGGGAACCAGGACGAAAGCCCGTTCCTGGATGTGGGGATGGGGGATGGTCAGGGACGGAGTGTCGATGATTTCCTTACCGTAAAACAGGATATCTATGTCCATTGGACGTGGGCTGTAAGGCGTTGAAGGCACGCGCCCGAGTTTGGACTCGATGCCTTTCAGCAGCGATAAAAGAACTTGCGGATCCAGTGTGGTGCGGGCAAGGGCCACCATATTCAGAAAACGCGGTTGATCCGGGTTTATTTCCGGAGCGGTGTCGTACACCGAGGATACTTTTTCAACATTCAGTCTTTCGGATAGAAAACCGATGGCTCTGTCGAGGTTCTGTTTGCGGTCACCGACATTTGAACCCAGGCCAAGATAAACACAAATTTGTTCCGTATTCATAACTTGCCTCTCCTCGCGACCGCATCGCTCATCCTTGCAACCCCGGATAAAAACTTCACATCGTGGACCCTGATAATGTCGGCCCCGTGGGCTATTCCGATGGCATTGGTGGCTGCGGATCCTTCCAGCCTGTCATCAACGGGGGTGCCGAGTATCGCGCCTATCATGCCTTTACGGGATGTTCCCAGCAGGATGGGCTTTCCCAGGGACTCCAACTCTGCTAGCCGGCGGATAATTTCCAGGTTCTGGGCCAGGGTTTTACCGAAACCTATACCCGGATCGACGACGATGTTCCCCTCCGCCACCCCGGCATCGTTGCACAACGCAACGGCGCGCGACAGGTCTCTTTTGATTTCATCCATAATGTCGCCCACGCAAGGATTGTCACGTTGATTTGAGGTGACGACGATGGGCAGATGATGTGCTGCCGCGAGGCCGGCAAGCCGGGAGTCGAATTTCAGTCCCCAGATGTCATTGATTATATCGATACCGGCGGCGATTGCCAGTGTGACTACATCGTATTTGTAACTGTCCACACTTATCGGCACGTCGATTGCAAGCCTGATTTTATCTATCGCCGGGATCAACCGTGAAATTTCCTCTTCAATAGCGATGGGTTCTGAACCCGGGCGGGTAGATTCTGCCCCGATGTCGATCATATCTGCGCCATCCGAAACAAAACGCAGGGCTTGATCCACCGCTGCATCGATGACGCTCAGCCCGTCCCCGGAAAATGAATCAGGGCTCAAGTTGACGATGCCCATGACGAATGTGCGCTCGCCCCAGGTAAAAGTCCGTCCGCGGCAGATGGTGGGCGCAGGTTGAAATTTCAAGAGAGCCCTCCTGGAAAGATTGTATACGGATGAAGAGGGGTTGGGCAAGGGGAATTAAAATACAGGCTAAAAACTAACAGCATTCGGCTGAGTCTATACTTTTACCTTTGAGGGCCGCCTTAATCATGGCCGAAGCGCAGCCAACCCCGCTCCGGACGGATATGGCGTCGGCGGGGCAATTGAGTGCGCAGGCCCCGCATTCCATGCAGGCTTCCTTTTTGACCAGTTGTGCCTTCTCTCCCCCGGCGAACACGCCGTGAGGGCAAACCGTCCAGCACATGGCACAGCCGATACATAGTTCTGGCTTGTATTCGAGCGTATTGACTTTATACGAGTTAAACATAACAAGCATCTAGTGAACGAATTTTGCAACGATATTCAGGATGATGCCCATAGTGAAGGAAATCAAAAGCGGGCGGATATAACTGATCATCTCTCCTTTAACCCCGCTTCTGGAGGTAAAGGTACTGGCTCCTGTGAAATTCAGGGATATATAGGCGGTGACCGGAGGCCAGATTAAAAAGTTGCTCACGGTAGTGAGAACTTTGTGCGCCAGGGTTGCATCAGTGCCCAAAACAAGCATATTAACGAGGCTGACTGCCAGTGTGATGACTATGCCGAGGCTCCACCCTTTAGTAGTGAAATCCCGTGTTGGCAGCCACGGCAGCAGTAACGGAAACAAAATTGCCCCGCCGACAACGGAGAGGACAACCATCAGAGTTGCGGCCCATCCGCCCCAGAAAAATAGCCCCGCTGCCGCCACCAGGGTATAGAGGAGATACCCGAGCATCTCAACCGGGGTGAGCACGACCCTGTCGACAATTCCGAAACGAACGCGTCGCATGTCAGTGGTGGCTGTATGGGTCTTAAGGTATTCAGGGAGGTCCCCGGACCTCACCGGCCCGTATTCAACTTTGAATCCCGATTGTTTCTTGACGATATGGGCCGAGACGCCGGGCGCACTCAGTTGGGGCAGGATGACGGTGCGGTGACGCACTACACGTGCTAGCTCGGAAGTCTCGATCCGTTCGACGACTTCTTCCGTGCCGAAGGTGTGTTTTCCTGCGGCGCACCAGACATTTACGCCGAATGTGTTGATCACCAGGATATACGCGTCGATGCCTTTAAGGGCCGACCGCAAGGCGTCGAAACTGAGTGTGTAATTCGCACTCACGAGAACGGGCGAGTCCTGCCCCGGTTTTCCGAGGGAGTAAAGGCCGGGCCTGACACGGTGTTCGCCGCGTTTCCATCTCAATCGGGCGAGGAAATGGTCCCAGTAGTCGGCCCATCCCAGGGCGCTGGAAGCCGGGAAAATAGGGATTTCGATTCCAATGCTTTCCGACATGCGCCCATTTTACTCAACACACCCGAAGGGGTCAAATGGAAAAAGCGATATTATCCCGCAGAAATCGCCTTTCGGTCCGTCATTCATCGGCAAGAGCCGAATTCCGGTTTCAGTTACAGATTATGAAATTGCTAGAGCACTATTACGGGCTTTGGACGGCAAAAGAGGCGGACCCAGACTAATATTTAAGAACAAAATATTCCTCATTTTCTCCGTCAACTTCTTGTAACATTTGTTCTACTTATGGTAATATAACGCAGACGAATATGACTACAGAGAAAGATAAAGCACTAGAGTTAGCTATCGACCAAATCGAAAAGCAATTTGGCCAGGGCGCGATCATGCGTTTTAATGACAGCGCCCATCTGTCCCAGATTGCCGTTATCCCAACCGGCTCAGTGGCATTGGATATTGCGCTGGGCGTAGGGGGGTTGCCGCGCGGCCGTGTTACCGAGATTTTTGGTCCCGAAAGCACGGGCAAAACCACTCTGGCCCAGCATATCATCGCTGAGGCACAGAAGCTGGGCGGCAGGGCTGCTTACATCGACGTTGAGCATGCCCTCGATCCTGCCTACGCCAAGACCTGTGGAATCAACCTGGATGATCTGCTGATCTCACAACCCGATACCGGCGAAGAAGCCCTGGAAATCTGCGAAACGCTGGTTCGCTCGAATGCTATCGACATCATCGTCGTCGACAGCGTGGCTGCGCTTGTACCGCGAGCGGAGATAGAGGGTGAGATGGGTGATGCGCACGTAGGCTTGCAGGCCAGGCTGATGTCACAGGCATTGCGCAAACTTACAGCTTCCATCGGGCGCACAGGGACGGCGGTAGTCTTTATCAACCAGCTTCGAGAAAAAGTCGGAATCATCTTTGGCAATCCAGAAGTTACCCCCGGGGGGCGCGCTCTCAAGTTCTACAGTTCGGTGCGGATCGACCTGCGCAGGATGGAAACCATCAAGCAGGGAGATAAGGTCATCGGCACGCGTGTCAAGGCCAAGATCGTCAAGAATAAAGTTGCGCCTCCTTTCCGGATCGCGGAGTTCGATATCATGTTCTCCTGCGGTATCAGCCGTGAGGGCGACCTGGTAGATCTTGGAGCCAAACTGGAAGTGCTAAAGAAAGCCGGTGCTTTCTTCTCCTACGGTGACATTCGTCTGGGACAGGGTAGAGAGGCCTCAAAAAATTACCTGAAGCAAAATCCTGCGTTAGCGCAGGAAATAGAGCAAAAGGTAAGGGCCGCAGCCGTCACCGCCAGCAATATCGGGTTTACCGATAGCGAATGACCTTTTGCCATCCGGACATACCGGGTGGCTCTACTGGTTATACAGGCTGTGGTGATTAAGCTGGGGCGGGCGCCTCAGCTTAATTTGTTTATAAGGGATTGAAGTGGCTGTAATAACACGCCTGGTGGCAAGCAAGGAAAGGTCCCAACAGGTAAAAGTTTACCTGGACGGGACGTATGCCTTCAGTTTAGAAGCGACTGTAGCTCTCGAGGCGAAGCTTCGCTTGAACCAGGAATTGGATCAATTTCGTATTGAAATCCTGGAACGCGAGAACCGGGAAAAAAAGGCCCTGGCAGCAGCGAATAACATATTATCGTTCCGCCCTCGCAGCGAAATGGAATTGCGCCAGAAGCTCTCCCAAAAGGGCTATGACGCACAAACCATATCCGGATGCCTTGCTCACTTGAAAGAATCAGGGATGGTAAACGACCCAGCTTTCGCCCGCTACTGGGCGGAAAACCGTGCCAGTTTCAGCCCCCGGAGCGGAAGGATGGTCAAACTTGAGCTCCGTCAGAAAGGCGTTCCGGCTGATCTGGCTGAAGCAACCTGCGAACAAGTTGACGACGATTCCGCGGCCTATGCCGCGGGGTATAAGAAAGCTTCTCGTATGGTGACTGCAGACTACGAGGAGTTCCGCCGCAAGGTAGGCGAATATCTCAAGCGTCGCGGTTTCGGATATGACACCATAAACCGCAGCCTGAAAAAGCTGTGGGATGAAACAGCTCATAAAGAGTGAAGACTCTTTTTGAAATAATTGAAAAGGAAAAGTCGTCTGTCTTCCCTAAGCATCCCCCGGGGAGGATAGAGGGTAAGGGGGTTTAATAAATATATGACACCTGTAGCAACATTCATCGGTATCCTTTCAGGGTTCGTGATTGGTGTGGTGTGCGGAGGCATCGCAGCCCTTCTGTCACGCGGTTTTTATGCAAACAGGCAGATCCGTGCCGGCCAGAAAAGGGCGTCGCGCATCGTAGCTGAAGCCCGCAACGAAGCCAAGAGTGTCGTCGCGGAAGCCCGTATCGAGATCGACAAGAGCCGGTCCGCCTCCGAGAACGAAGCCCGGGAACGCCGCGCAGAAGTGCAGCGCCAGGAAAATCGCCTGGTCCAGAAAGAAGCCCATCTCGATGCCAAACTCGAAGAATCGGAAGCCCGCCAGAGGCAGATGGACGCCCGCGAAAAGGAACTGGACAATATCCGCGAGGGGCTGAGCGAAATCAAAGAGAAACAACTCAAAGAATTGGAAGCAGTTTCCCGTTTGTCTACCGAAGAAGCCAAGCAAATACTGCTGGACCAGATGGAAAGCGAGATGGGGGCTGAATCGGCCAGGCGCCTCCGTGAATGGGAGCAGCAGCTGAAAGATTCGGCTGACGAACGTTCCCGCAATATCCTGTCTTCCGTCATCCAGCGAAACGCCTCGGAAGTTGTCGCCGAGACAACTTCGAGCACCGTTCCCCTGCCGAACGATGAGATGAAAGGCAGGCTGATCGGCCGTGAAGGACGAAATATCAGGGCCCTTGAACAGGCTACGGGCGTCGATCTCATCATCGACGATACCCCGGGTGCAGTAACCCTCTCGAGTTTCGACCCCGTAAGGCGAGAAATCGCGCGGCAAGCCCTGAACAAGCTTATTCTTGACGGGCGCATACATCCAACCCGCATCGAAGAGGTCGTCGCTAAAGCCCGTGAAGAAGTCGAAGCCGCCATGGTGGCCGCCGGCGAACAGGCGGCATTCCAGGTTGGCGTCCACGGATTGCATCCTGAACTGATCAAACTGCTGGGAAGGTTGAAATACCGCACCAGCTACGGCCAGAATGTTCTAGGCCACAGTGTTGAGGTTGCGGGAGTCTGCGGCATGATAGCTGCCGAATTGGGAGCTAATGTGACGATAGCCAAAAAGGCAGGATTGCTGCATGACATCGGCAAGGCTGTCGACCGCGACGTCGAGGGCACCCACGCCAGCATTGGGGCGGACCTCGTTAAACAATGGGACAAGAGCAAGGATGTGGTGCGGGGTGTGGCCGAACACCACATGGACGTGACCGACGTAAGCATCTGGGGATTTCTCGTGTCTGCGGGCGACGCGATATCAAGTGCGAGGCCCGGTGCGCGGCGCGAGAGCCTGGACAACTACCTCAAACGGCTCAAGAGCCTCGAAGAGATCGCCGACGGTTTCAAGGGCGTTGAAAAGTCCTACGCCATCCAGGCCGGACGCGAAGTTCGCATCCTCGTTAAGCCCGAAGAAGTCGATGATCTTTCTGCCATGAGGCTCGCTCGTGACATCGTAAAGAAAATCGAAGAAAGCCTTACCTATCCCGGACAGATCAAAGTAACTGTCATCCGCGAGATAAGGGCAACCGATTTCGCCAAGTAACTCTTTAGTAACATCAGAGAGGGCCGCCGCAGCTAAGGCTGCGGCGGCCCTCTGTTTATTCTGTTTATTTGCGCCGATTCTGCTGATTTCAAAATATAACCTTATAAACATTGTATGAACTCCCGCCGCATGGCATAATAGGCTGTTAGAAGAATCGAATCATATGAAAATACTCTCGATCGGCGACATAATAGGGAAACCCGGCCGCGATGCGGTAAAGTCTATACTTCCGAGCTTAAAACGCGAACTCGGGATAAACCTGGTCGTCGCCAATGGAGAGAACCTGGCCGGCGGGATCGGCTTGACCTCTTCAACAGCCGACGAATTGCTTCTTGTAGGCGTTGATGTCATCACATCAGGGAACCATATATGGGCCCAGAAAGAGATAGTTCCTTTTCTTGACGGGCGCATGCCGATATTAAGGCCCTACAACTACCCTCCCGGCGTGCCGGGAAAGGGTTATCTCACGTTGGGAAATGTCGCTGTGGTGAATGTTATCGGGCGTACTTTTTTCGTGGCGAGTTATGACGATCCGTTCCGGGGCATGGATAAGGTACTCAGCGAATTGTCGTCTGACATCCGGGTTGTAATCGTGGATTTTCATGCCGAGGCGACATCCGAAAAGATGGCCCTCGGGCGTTACCTTGACGGACGCGTTACCGCTGTTTTAGGCACACATACTCACGTTGGGACCATCGACGCACAAGTGCTTCCCGGGGGCACGGCCTATGTCACCGATATCGGTATGACAGGCCCGTTCAATTCTATCATCGGCGACGATAATCAGATCGTACTCCAACGTTTCATGACGCAGATCCCCCAGAGATTGACCGTTGCTACCGAGAGAAGGATAGTTGTAAATGCGATACTGGTTGAAGCGGACGAGGCGACCGGGCATGCAGTCCGGATCGAACGAATCCAGCGGATGATCGACTTATGACCGGCAAAGTAGATCTGCACGTTCATACCCTGGCTTCCGACGGCAAATATTCGCCTGCCGACCTGGTTGCCCTGGCTTCACGTAAAGGCCTCGGCCTCCTTGGCATAACCGACCATGATACCGTCTCTGGCCTCCCGGCCGCTATTGAAGCCGCACAAGCCTTCCCCGATTTGAAGATTGTCCCGGGGGTGGAGATAAGCACTCATGCGCCCGGCAGCGAAGTCCACGTTCTGGGTTATTTCATCGACACAGCGAATCGCGAACTGCTCGAGCAACTGGCCGCCCTCGGCGACTCCCGCCATGACCGTGCGAAGGCTATGGTCGATAAATTAAGGGAACTCGGTTTGGATATAACTCTCGAGCGCGTGCAGGAAATCGCCGGCGACGGCAGCATTGGAAGGCCACATATCGCCGAAGCCTTGATGGAAAAAGGCTATGTTTCTTCGTTTCAGGAAGTGTTTACAAAATATATCGGGCAGGGCGGGCCTGCCTACGTCGATCGTATAAAGCTTACACCTCAACAGGCGGTGGAACTTATTGTACGGAGCGGCGGGCTGCCGGTCCTGGCCCACCCGTCATATATCAACGATCTCGAGACAGTGGTCGCCGGGCTTGCCGGTAAAGGACTTGCCGGTCTGGAAGTGCACTACAAGGATTACACCGACCAGACACGGATCGACATGTCCGTACTGGCGTCGAAGTACAAACTTATAGCTACAGGCGGCAGCGATTTTCACGGCATCGACGAATCGATGGAAGTTATGCTGGGAGGGGCCCGAGTCCCTCGAGAATGCGGCGAAAACCTTATACGGGTCGCGCTGGAACGCGGGATAAAGCTGCCTTCCTGGCTCGAAGCGGGGATTTAAATATGTGGCTTAAATTTGCGGTGATGATTTTGGGCGCCTACCTCCTTGGATCTGTCCCTGCAGCTTACCTGGGTGTCAAATGGTTCAAGGGGCAGGACATCCGCAAGCTGGGCACAGGCAATGTGGGTTCATCGAATGTGGCGCGCAGCACGTCCAAGGTGCTGGCTGTGCCTATCGCCCTCTTCGACATGGGAAAAGGAGCGCTCGCGGTCTGGATAGCCCACCTCGCCGGGTTATCAGCCGCTCAGCAATTAGTCGTTGGTTTTGTAACTGTCGTCGGGCACAACTGGTCTGTTTTCATCGGGTTCCACGGCGGCAAAGGCATGGTCACCACACTTGGCATAATAGCTTATATTTCGCCGCTGCTGGCTATCATCATCGTGTTCATATCTTACTTACCAGCGGTCATCCGGCAGATGGCGCCCGGGGTTGCCGTGGCCCTTATTTCGCTGCCTTTTTGGAGCTGGTTCGCCTGGGGATGGTTTGAGTCCTCGCGCTTTGGTGCGGATGCCAGAATAGCGGTAACGCTCTTTTTATCGGCAGCGGCGGTGATGGGGTTTGCCAAGCGGCTCATCGGGGCGCGGGTGGAACTCAGCAAGGACGTACCGAACTTGCAACTCCTATTGAACCGGTTAGTCTTCGACCGGGATATCAGCGATCGCAACGCCTGGATAGACAGGCAAACGGTCAAGCCTACATAGCCGCCGAAATCCCGTGGCTACACAACTCCCTGGTACAGCAGGTCCCGCACAGCGGAGTTTTACGGCATATTTCCTTGCCGAGTTTCACGAGCAGGGCATGGTATTCGTTATAATAAGGGACCACGGGCAGCAGATTTGACATAAAGAGCTGCTGGTAAGCATCATAGGTGTCTTCAGAAGGTGCTATCCCGATGCGTCCGACGGTCCTGCGTGTATACGCATCGATGACGAAAACTGGTTTCTCCGCGGCGTATAATAATATCGAATCCGCTGTTTCAGGACCGACACCGTGTATCTCCATGATCTCGCGGCGTTTTGATTCAAGTTCTCCTGTGAAAGCCGTCCCCAAGTCGTCAGCATAGCTTCCCAGCCAATCTGTCAGCGCTTTTAATTTTTTGGCTTTGGCGTTGTAGTAACCGGAAGAGTGCACCAATGCGGCGAGTTCATGAAGCGGGGTTTCCCTCAACCCCGAAGGCGTAAGTTTACCAGCCCCTTTTAAAGCAGCAATGGACAATTCGACGTTATGCCATGAAGCGGACTGGGTAAGGATCGCCCCGATCATCACTTCGAAAGGGCTTTCTCCGGGCCACCAATGCTGCGGCCCGAAACATTTCAACAGGTTGCTGTATATCCCGGGCAGAATATCCTTTGCATCAAGATTATTCAATCGGGTTCCTACCGCTCCATCCGGGAACAGAGGCGCCCGCAGGGGCGTCATTCCGTGGAATAAACGGTTTGATATCAAGCACCGGAGTGCCGTCCAGGGCATCCAGCCCTTCCACCCGCAGAATGTTGCCTGTTCTTTTCAGCAGCTGCGCCACTTTCATCCCCAGAGGGTTGGGCCGGAAAAGGGAACGTGAAGCGAAAACCCCTACCTCGGGCATCGCCGGGTCACCCCTGTAACGAACCCGCAGCGCCATCCTGGATTTATCGGTGGCTTTATGCGCCCAGAATATTACGATTACATGAGAATATTTCTCCAACCCATCAAGACCTTCGGCCAGCGCCGGTTCAACAGCGATTTCCGATATAACGTCTTTCCAGTCATGCTCGGGACGGGGCGTTTCGGCGACACCGTTGCGCACATAGCCTATGGGTTTGAGCTTAATATCGAATTCATTCATGCCTTTACCACGAGCTGTATGGGCTGCTTCATCCTGCCGGCCGGATTCAAGATTTATAGAAACGCGGAAGGAGCCCCGGTAATTTTCGAGCCTGTATCCTGTAACCCGGCCGCCTTTCGAAGTTGTGGCGGTCCATCATCGGGACACTGATGAAGATAAAAAGGGCGGTAACCGTCAACGGGCCGGCGACCATCCACCAGTGCCCTGTTCCTGAGACAGCTCCGAACATGAATAGGCCCCACCAGAACATTATCTCACCGAGATAATTCGGGTGCCGGATGTAAGCCCACAGGCCGCCGGACATAACATCCCCGTCGGCGTGAGGTGTTTTGATAAACTTTCCGAGTTGCGCATCGGCCGCCGATTCTATGAAGACAGCGGCGGATGTGAACAGTACGGCCAGGATATCCGTCAATCCTAAATCCCGGCGGGAAGTCAGCCCGGGGTAAACCGAAAGTAGCCCCAGGAACACCACGAGAGTCGGCATCAGGTCAATCCCGGCAAGCTCCACGAGCCAGAACCACTTCTTCGATTTTTCCCTTAATTCCGTGTAGCGCCAGTCTTCATGGCCCAGCCCGCCCCAGTTCCTGGCCCAGTGCCATGTGAGGCGCAGTCCCCAGAATGCAATCACAGCAAGCATGGCAAGTTGTCCAATCCCAGGTTTTTCCAGGCCGGTAGCAGCCCAGTATCCCGTTATGGCTATCGGGGCCAGGCTCCAGTATGGGTCATAAAAGCTGGAATTGCGGAATATCCTGCCGAAAATATAGATAACCATTGTGGCGGCCAGGTCGGCTATCAACACGGTGAATATGCGGGACTTGCCCGGATAAAGACCGGCCGCAGCAACAGCCGCTCCTAGCGCTAGAGCATACGCAAGAATCACCCACATCCGGGCTGAAACGATCTTGCCTTGAGTTTTTCCCGTATCCATCCGGCTATCTTACCCTCGAAACAGAAACCAGTCAAACGCCGTGTAAAAAAATGGCCCCTTCCTCTTTCGAGCGAAGGGGCCATTTTTAACTGTCTGAATTGCCTATTCGAGGGGGGTCATGGTCAGTAATTGCCTCGAAATCTCCGGGAACCTGCAGATGAATTTCAGTTCGTCTTCCACCAGAGGTTTATGGGCCTCCACGTTCGCGTACCTGACGAGTTCGAGTATCTCATTAGCTTTCTCTTTGCTTTCGGGCAACGAAATGGTCTCAGGCGTATTTTTCGACATCTTGTCAACCATATAGCGGAAACCCGAGATGCCGCTGTATTGGCCGGCACAAATTTCACGCCCTGTGTCGACGATCAGCGGTTCGCCGCGGCCAAGTTCTTCGAAACCGTAAAGTTCATAATTCTGCGGGTCCTTGAGCACACCGTCGGCATGGATGCCGGAGGCGTGGGCGAAGCAATTTTTGCCAACCCCGGGCTGGTTTAGCGGAATGTCGACGCCAAAAGCGTAGGCCGCATATTGTGCCAGGCGCCATGCCTGGCTGAGCTTGATGTCACCTGCGAGTTGGTATTTTTCGTTGAAATCTTTGGATTTGGTGACGGCCAGTATCACGGAAACGAGGTCGGCATTGCCCGCCCGTTCGCCGATCCCGTTCAGGGTCGTATTGATATACGCGTCTTGCCCGCCGTCGATAGCGCCTTTCGCCCCTGCGATGGAGTTCCCCACGGCCATGCCCAGGTCTCCGTGGCAGTGAAGTTCGATCGGCAGTTCGACTTTTTGAGCCAGCGTTCTGGCTGTCTCGTAAATGGAGAAAGGGTTGTCATAACCAAGAGTGTCGCAATAACGCAGGCGTGCCGCACCGTGAGCTTTGGCTGCCCGACCATATTTGACAAGATAATCCAGGTCCGTTCGAGAGGCATCTTCGGCATTGATGCCCACGCTTTCGGCGCCGTGGGCCAGAGCCGCATCGAGTGCTTCGGTCATTTCGGAAATGACGTCTTCTTTGGTCTTGCGGCCCTTAAACTTTCCGTCGATCATCTGGCTTGAAGTGGAAATCGAGAGGTTGAGGTGTTTGATGGCTGGCACCTGTTTAAACGCCAGTTCAACGTCTTCGACTATCGCGCGGATCCATCCGCCCAGAACGATGTGTTTCAGGATACCCAGACGCGCCAGTTCGAGGTTGGCTTGCAGATAATACTGCTCGTGGCGGGTAGTGGGGAAACCGAATTCGCTTTGGAAGATGCCCATCTCGTCCAGGTAAAGGTTGATCATGGTTTTTTCGAGTTTTGACAGGCCCAGGCGGGCGGTCTGAACGCCGTCGCGGTTGGTTACATCGATCAGATAAATCTTAGGCAAAATAGAAACCCCCTCTCGTACGCGCGGGGAATAATCACAAATATTAACATAAAAACGGGTTTGTGGCAATGGCATTCCGTTAGATTAAACGAATTGATAGCTGAAACCCATGGGAAAGAGTTACCTGGTTTGCCGTATATTCAAATTTAGATACTCCGTTATACTTGAATCCAAACGCGCGAACCCCCCGGCATGCCCTGTAAATTGAGCCAGCAAAAATTTAATACGCCGTGCATGGTTGACCATGCCCAATATTGTTGTTAAACTCGATTGCAATGAAAATCGTCACGGCAGCCGAAATGAAGGAAGTCGAGTCCGAAGCCGAAAAGAACGGAATTCCTATTTCTCAACTGATGGAATACGCGGGCCGGTCTGTGGCTGAAACTGTCAGGCGTATCAATGGGATTCCAGATAAACAAGTACTGGTCCTGGTCGGCCCGGGCAACAACGGCGGAGACGGCCTGGCGGCGGTACGGTACCTCTCCGTGTGGGGTGCCGACGTCACAGCCTATCTCTGTTCTCCGAGGGATGAAGCCGAAATTTCCGGGATAAAATCGGTCGATGGAATATCGGACAGCAACCAGGAGCAGCTGGTTTCCCTGTTGGCCGATGCTGATATGGTTGTGGACGCCATTTTCGGAACCGGAAAGAACCGTTCCATAGAAGGCATTTTTCAAAAAGTGCTGTCGCGCCTGGGCGAGGCAAAAAATACCGGGCGCCGGCTTAAAATATTAGCCGTGGATCTTCCGTCAGGCATGGACGCCGATACCGGAACGACCGACCCCGTCACCCCATTTGCCGATGTCACCGTTTCCCTCGGAATCGCTAAACGCGGGTTGTATTCTCCAGCCGGGGCTGAAAGAGCGGGAGAGATTATCGTGGCAGACATCGGGATCCCCTCCGACCTGACGAGAGGGCTGCGTTCAGGATCACTTGACCAGGAATGGGCCAGGTCCGTTCTCCCCGAACGCTCTCCTTACAGCCATAAAGGCAGTTTCGGTAAAGTGCTCGTATTAGCCGGATCGGCCAATTACATCGGGGCGGCCTACCTCGCCTGCGCCTCCGCCATGCGGGTCGGGGCCGGGTTAACGAGCCTGGCTATCCCGCGAAGCCTTCAGATCGCGGTGGCTTCACGACTTCCCGAAATTACCTTTTTCCCTCTCGCGGAATCTTCCCCCGGCATGGTGCATCCCGACGCTTTCAAAATCGTCCTGGCTGCGTCGAGAGATTACGATGCCGTCCTGTCCGGGTGCGGGTTGGGAAATAAGCCGCAAACGAGAGAATTTTCACTAAAAATAGCTTTCCAGCTGAGACCTGAGAAAAAAATCGTAATCGACGCAGATTCCCTGAATCACCTTTCAAGTTACAGGGAATGGTGGAAACGCATCCCCTTCGACGCTGTGATCACTCCCCATCCAGGCGAGATGGCCCGTCTTTGCGGGATAGAAGCCGGAGAAGTACAGGCCAACCGCTTTGAAATCGCTTTAAAAAAGGCCGCCGAATGGAACAAGACCGTCGTTCTCAAAGGGGCTAACACTGTCATCGCGGCACCCGACGGAAGGCTCAGGATCAATGCTTTTGCGAATGCAGGGATGTCCACCGCCGGCACCGGGGATGTCCTGGCAGGCGCGATCAGCGGGCTGCTCGCTCAGGGGATGAACCTCTTCGACGCCGCTTGCCTCGGAACCTACCTGCATTCAAAAGCCGGCGAGATGACAACCCTGAGACTGGGGGACGCAGGGATGATGGCGTCCGATCTGCTGGGAGAGCTGCCATTAGCCATCAGGAGCCTGAAAGAAACTTGGAACGGTACAGGGATAAAGAAATGTTGATAGCGATCGGTATAGGCAACACCTCTATCAAGATAGGAATTTATGGCGGTGAAAAACTGGAGGCATCCTGGCACATCGCGACAGACCTGCGGCGGATGCCGGACGAATACTCAATCACGCTTCTCAGCCTTATACAGGCGGCAGGGATCGCCAAATCGGACATAAAAGAAGCGGCCATGTGGTGCACGGTCCCGCCCTTGATATCGACGTTCGAAGAGGTGCTCAAAAAGAATTTCGGGATTTCCCCGCTGGTTGTCGGCGCGGGTATCAAGACAGGAATACGCATCAGGATGGATAGCCCGAAAGAGGTTGGAGCCGACCGTATCGTCAATGCCACTGCTGCCCATTCGCTGTGGAACGGGCCGTGCATCATCCTTGACATGGGTACAGCCACCACCTTCGATATCGTTTCCGGAGAGGGCGACTACCTCGGCGGGGCCATTGCGCCGGGCATTATGATGGCTGCAGAGGCTCTTTTCACGCGCCCCGCTCAGTTGTACCGGGTCCAGCTTGCGGCGCCTAAAAAAGCCATCGGCACAAACACCGTCAGTGCCATGCAGTCCGGCATCATATTCGGCTACACTTCCCTCGTGGAAGGTATGGTGAGGCGTTTGCAGTCAGAAATACCGGAGAAGGCCACAGTTGTGGCAACCGGAGGTTATGCCTCCCTGATATTAAAAGAGACCAATGTCATAGATGCGTTCAACCCGGACTTATCGCTGACCGGGCTACGGATCCTTAACGAATTAAACAGGAAATAACGGAGGCGCGCCATGTTGACAGACAAGATCGTCGTTCTCGGAATCACCGGAAGCATCGCGGCCTATAAGGCAGCTGAGTTAGCCAGCCGTCTGACACAGGCGGGCGTGAGAGTGGACGTTGTCATGACGGAAGCTGCCCAGAAATTCATATCCCCCCTTACTCTGCGGTCCCTCACTCACCGTCTGGTGGCTTCAGATATGTGGGAGCCTCTCGAGGAACACCGCATCAGTCATGTTTCGATGGCACAGGCGGCAGACGTGGTAGTGATTGCCCCCGCAACCGCCAATATCATCGCCAAAATCGCCTGCGGGATGGCAGACGACCTGCTCTCCTCTATGGTGCTTGCTACTAAAGCTCCTGTGATCATAGCTCCCGCGATGAATGTAAATATGTATGAAAATCCCGTGACCCATGCGAATATTGAGAAGTTGCGCGAGCGCGGTTTCTACATCGTCGAACCATGCACAGGCCGCCTTGCGTGCGATACGGTTGGCAGAGGACGCCTCGCCGAAACAGCGCAGATAATGGGCGCCATCAAAATAGTGCTTGGCAAAAACGGGGATATGGCAGGGAAAAAAGTGGTAGTAACCGCCGGCGGCACCAGGGAACCTATAGACCCGGTCAGATTTATCGGCAACCGTTCCTCGGGCAAAATGGGTTATGCGCTGGCTGAATCCGCACGGGACCGCGGGGCTCGCGTAACCCTGGTCACCGCCGCAGGTTTGCCTGAACCCACAGGGATAGAAACGCTTGCGGTAGAAAGTGCTGCCGAGATGCTTGCAGCGGTACAAAAAGCCGTTAAGGGCGCAGATGCACTGGTGATGGCTGCTGCTGTCGCGGATTTCCGTCCAAAAGTGATGGCCAAGTCCAAGATAAAGAAGGCGACATTGTCACTCAACATGGAGCTTGAACGCACCCCTGACATACTTGCGGATGCGGAAGGCAATTTTATCCGGGTAGGTTTTGCCGCCGAAAGCGAAAACCTCCTGGCGAACGCCAAGAAAAAGCTCGCTGACAAGGTACTTGACCTTATAGTAGCTAACGATGTGACCGCCGCCGGCAGCGGGTTCGGAACAGACACCAATAAAGTCACACTCATAAGCCGCGACGGAAGCGAAACTGACCTCCCCCTCATGACCAAACGCGAGGTTGCGGACAAAGTTTGGGACTGGGTCGTTACGAACGAATAGCCGCAGGCCAGCCTTCTCTCGCCAGGCCACACATCAGATACTCATGATGTTTCAGGCAGACGGGTCACGGCCATAAATGCTAAAATAGGCCACTATTTTTGTAAAAAAGGACACGTGCTATGACCGACCAACCCATCTCCGAGCTTCCCAAAGCCTATGAACCTGCACAGGTTGAAAAGAAATGGTACACGTACTGGATGGATAAAGGATATTTCACTCCAGAAATCGATCCGTCAAAGAAACCGTTTGTTATCATCCAGCCGCCTCCCAATATTACAGGTGATCTCCATTTGGGGCACGCGCTTACGGCCACACTTGAAGATATTATGGCCCGATGGCACAGGATGATGGGGGAACCTACCCTCTGGCTTCCGGGCGAAGACCATGCAGGGATCGCAGCCCAGGTAGTAGTGGAGCGTGCGCTGGCGAAAGAAGGGCTGACCAGGCAACAGATCGGCCGCGAGAAATTCAACGAACGCATGTGGGAATGGGTAAACGGTTGCCGGGCCAACATCTCTAACCAGCACAAGAGGCTGGGAGTTTCGTGCGACTGGTCCCGCGAGTGTTTCACTCTCGATCCCGGTCCCAGCCTCGCAGTGCGTACCTTCTTCGTCAATCTATATGCTAAAGGGCTTATATACCGAGGCGAGCGCATAATCAACTGGTGTTCACGGTGTGCAACTGCCCTGTCGGACCTCGAAGTGGAACACGAAGATATCCCCTCAAACCTGTGGTATATCAAATACCCGCTTGAAGACGGGAACAGATTCATAACAGTTGCGACTACTCGTCCCGAGACTCTTCTGGGAGATACAGCGGTAGCGGTCAACCCCTCAGATGAACGCTACGCCACGCTCGTCGGTAAGCAGGTCCGGCTTCCACTCACCGGGAGGATCATCCCCGTTATTTCCGATGAATCGATCTCGATGGAGTTCGGCACAGGTGCCGTGAAAGTGACTCCAGCCCATGACCCCAACGACTTCGAACTCGGTTTGCGCCACAAGCTGCCTGTCATAAACATACTTGCGGCAGATATGACTATCAACGAGCACGGCGGAAAATTTGCCGGTATGGACCGTTTCGCAGCCCGTAAAGCCGTGGTCTCGGAACTCGAGGCGGAGGGCTTGCTCGTTAAAATCGAGCCGCACTCTCATGCCGTGGGGCATTGCCAGCGATGCCGGACCATCATCGAACCAATCGCCAGCCGCCAGTGGTTCGTCAAGATCGCCCCGCTGGCTGCGCCCGCTATCGAGGCTGTCAAGGACGGCAGCATCAACATCGTGCCAGAACGTTTCACCAAGGTTTATCTTAATTGGATGGAGAACATCCGAGACTGGTGTATTTCCCGCCAGTTGTGGTGGGGGCACCGCATACCGGTCTGGTATTGCTCTTGCGGCGAAACGATAGTGGCTGTCGAAGAACCTAAGAAATGCTTGAAATGCGGTTCCGAAGCCCTCAAGCAGGACCCTGACGTGCTGGACACATGGTTCTCTTCCGGCCTGTGGACCCATTCGACGCTTGGTTGGCCCGAAAAAACCCCCGACCTGGAATATTTTTACCCGACCACCGTCATGGAAACCGCGTATGACATCCTTTTCTTCTGGGTCGCCCGCATGATCATGATGGGTATCGAGAACACCGGAAAACCTCCGTTCCAACATGTTTACCTGCACGGGCTTATTCGCGATGAAAAAGGCGAAAAGATGAGCAAGACCAAAGGGAATGTGATTGACCCGCTCGAAGTGATGGATAAATACGGCACCGATGCCTTGCGTTTTGCCGTAATCACTGGAACGACCCCCGGCAATGACAGTAAACTCTCCCCCACTAAATTGGAAGCAGGCCGGAATTTCGCCAACAAACTTTGGAACGCCTCACGTTTCGTGCTGCGGTATGCCGGAGACGCCAGGGACGTGACCATCAATGCCTCGACACTTACGCTGGAAGACCGCTGGATAATATCCCGGCTTAACAGCACCGTCGGCGAAGCTTCCGAACTCATGGAAGAGTTTGAATTCGGCGAGGCATTACGCAAGATACACGATTTTCTGTGGGGCGAGTATTGCGATTGGTACATCGAACTGGCAAAGGCGAGGCTTGGCAGCGCAACATCATCTCCTTTGCCCGTGCTGGTGCATGTTCTGGAAGTATCTCTGCGTATGCTGCATCCCTACATGCCGTTTGTGACCGAGGAACTCTGGCAGAACCTGAATGTTGCTTTTAACCTCGACTGCGGAGAATCCATAATGATTTCAGCATACCCTGAAGCCGTCGAAACCGGAGCCGACGCAGGGGCCGAGATGGTGATAGATTCTCTCATTGAAATAGTTCGAACTATTCGAAACACGCGGGCCGAATTCCAGGTGGAGCCCAACCGGCTCGTCGAGGCCGGTATTTATGCCGGTGAACTGGCTGCCCTGCTCAAACCGTACAAAGGGGCCATAGAAACCCTTTCCAAGGCGGCCGTTACTATAGAATCAGAACGACAGGGAGAAGTGCCCCCCAAGGCGCTGGCGCTGGTGCTGGAGTTCTCTGAAGTGATTATCCCGATGGCCAGCATGTTCGACCTCCGGACCGAGATGGAACGCGTCAGCAACGAGGCGATGGAAGCCGTCCTCGAAATAGGGCGACTTGAGGCCCTCTTGGGAGACAAAGCCTTCTGCGATAAGGCCCCGGCGGCCGTTGTTCAAAAGCAGCAGGAGAAACTATCCGTCGCCCGTGAAAAACTGGTGAGGCTCAAAGAGCATAAGGGGCGCCTTGAAGGATAGTTATTCGGTCCACTAATGCCAACAAAGCCCGTTCAAAACGAACGGGCTTTGTATTATGCTGTTAAACGCGTGATTTCTACCTGTAACTCTCGCGTCTCCATGGCCATGGGAAAAAGATGAGGAAAGCCAAAAGAAAGATCGCCGTTATCACAAAGTTTGACCAGATCGAGCCGAAGGTGACATAACCTTTTACAATAGAGTATATCTCTCCTGCCAAAGTCAAGGCACTCCATAAAATGGCGAACCGCACCACGTTCACATTTTTCTTGGGGTTTACACTCCCCACGATGAATACAAAACCACCGGCAATCAAGGCAGCGCCCATCAAGGAGAAAATGTAAGAAACAAAGTTGGTGGCATCGAGTCCGGCCATGGAATCAAAAATGTTGAATCCGAGCAATTTGGCGACCCCGGCTGGGTCCAGCCACATAACTATACCCTCGGCCATCAATATGGCCGCGTAGAGAATCATCGAAATCCTAAGGTTCCACATTAAATCTCTCCTCGTACCTGGCCAGATGTTTAGCGAACCGAATTACGCCGCATCCAGTCGAGTGCTTTTTTGGTATCCGATGCGATCCGAGCTTTGTCGCAATGTTTTAACCTGTACTTGAAGCGCCAGTAGCTGAATTCTTTCATCTGCTCCAGTGAAACGGCACCGCCGGAAGGGTATCCTGATTCCTTACGGAATTGACGCAAAAGGACCCGTTGGGTGGAATCGTAGACCCTGCGGTAAGTTTCATCTACAATTTGTGTTTCAGTGTGGACATGCAGTCCCTGTTCTTCTTTGCGGACTTCATCCTCTACAGCCTGGAGGAGGGCTTCTTCGGCGGTTATTCCGTAAAAAAAATTCAGGTATTGAGCAAACCGCACATCCCCCATCGCCATCCGTGTTTCTTCCTGGGTAAGGCTAACCGGAGTCTTGTTGCGGAACAAAAAATCAACCAGTTCGACTTCGGGAATCAGCCCGCCAACAGCCTTCGCCAGCCGTTCGGCAATCTGGAGGACGTCCAGCGCTTCCCCTGATAAGAGGTACCGGTATTTCTGGTCGCCTACCGTCTCTTCGCTGACGGGCCAATCCTTAACGGCTCCAAGAAGCGCCACGTACCAGTTTTTACCCAAGGTTATATCGGAATGGAAACGTTTGACCGCCTCATCTACAGCAAGAACCGGCCTCGAATTCTGCTCTCTCTGGGACATCGTTAACTCATTTTCCGCAGCAATGCTTGTATTTCTTCCCGCTGCCGCAGGAGCAAGGTTCATTGCGCCCGGGTTTGCCAGGAAGCGAGTTTTTATTCTCTCCGGGTTTGCCCATGATTTTGGTCATGGGGGAAGAAGGTGCAGGGGCCGTCTGGCCGGGAGCGCCCGGTTTGACTACGGACACATGGAAAATAAGATGTGCGACGTCGTTACGAATGCCTTCCAGCAATTCGTCGAACATGATGCTGGACTGACGTTTATATGCCACCAGCGGATCCTGTTGCGCCATCGCTTGAAGGCCGATGCCCTGGCGCATATTGTCGATGGCCGTAAGGTGATCTACCCACAGAGTATCTATTACGCGGAGCATGACCAGCCTCTCGAGAGTGCGCATAACGGGAGGAGAGACTTCATCCTCCTTCTTGGAGTAGAGATCCTCGGCCAATTGAACGAATGATTCCGGCACCCCGTCAACCGGCATTTGCGCCAGGGTTTCTGGAGTCATATCTGTAGGCAAGGGGAAGATATTTTTAAGGGCTCCCATCAAACCGGCGAAATCCGGTTCTTCTCCACCGGAAACTTTAAGGAACCTGTCTGCCTGGGCCTCAAGCACTGACTTGACCATGTCCAGGATGTTGGAACGAAGGTCAGCCCCCGTCAATATCTTATGGCGTTCCCCGTAGATGACTTCTCTTTGTTTATTGATGACGTCATCATAATCCACGAGGTGTTTGCGGATGTCGAAGTTATAGCCTTCAACCTTGGTCTGGGCATTTTCGATACTGCGCGAGATGAGCTTGTTCTCGATGGGGGTGTTCTCGTCCATCCCGGCCCAGTTCATGATACTCTGAATACGTTCGCCGCCGAACCTGCGCATCAACTCGTCGTCCAGTCCCACATAGAAGCGAGAGGAACCAGGATCGCCCTGGCGCCCTGCTCTTCCCCTGAGCTGGTTATCGATGCGGCGCGCTTCATGGCGTTCGCTGCCAAGTACATGCAGGCCTCCCAGTTCGACGACCTTGTCGTGCCGGGCTTTCCATTCGGCCATGGCTTTTTCATCGCCGTCCTCAGGCGGCTTGCCGCCAAGGATGATGTCTACGCCGCGGCCGGCCATGTTTGTCGCAACCGTAACCGCACCGGGTTTCCCGGCGTCCGACACAATCTGCGCTTCCTGCTCGTGTTTCTTGGCATTGAGCACATTATGTTTCACACCGCGCCGGTTGAGCATTTCATCAAGGATCTCGGAGTTTTCGATAGCGACCGTGCCGATGAGCACTGGGCGCCCTCCTTTACTGACTTCCTCGACTTCTTTAACGAGGGCCTTGAACTTGGATTCTTCATTTTTGAATATAAGGTCTCCCTGGTCGTCGCGCTGAGCCGGCTTGTTAGTAGGAATTACAACGACTTCCAATTTGTAAATCTTGGAAAATTCTTCAGCTTCGGTGACGGCGGTGCCTGTCATTCCAGCCAGTTTGGCGTACATGCGGAAGTAGTTCTGGATGGTGATGGTAGCGTAGGTCTTGGTTTCCTGCTGGACTTTGACGTGCTCTTTAGCTTCGATGGCCTGGTGCAGTCCCTCGGAATACCGCCGCCCGACCAGCACACGCCCTGTGAATTCGTCAACGATGAGGACTTCACCATCCTTGACCATATATTGATGGTCGCGCTTGTAGAATTCTTTGGCCGTGATGGCATTGCGCAGATGGCGCATGAGGTCGGCGTTCTGGGGGTCGTATAGACTTTCGGTTTTGAGCAATCCCTGACGTTTCAGTAGCCCTTCTATGTGAGCGAACCCTTCATCCGTGGGTTCGGCGCTGCGTTCTTTTATTTTGACCTCGTAATCTTCTCCAGGCTTGAGCTGAAGGACCAGTTGGGCAAATACCTGGTATTTCTGGCTGGACTCGACGTCGGGTGCACTAATGATAAGAGGCGTGCGCGCTTCATCTATCAGGAGGTTGTCAACCTCATCCACGACCGCGAAATTTTGCTCTCGCTGCACGGTTTGGTTAAGGTCGACGGCCATGTTGTCTCTCAGATAATCGAAACCAAACTCCGCTGAAGTCCCGTAAGTAATGTCTGCCGCGTAGGCTTCTTTTCGCTGGACGGGCTTGAAATGGCGCCAGGGATCCTTCTCTTTACCGCTGTCATAATCGGGGTCGTAGAGTCTTGAAGGCAGGCGTTCAGCCTCCGATTGCATAGGGTAGATGCTGGACACACTCACGCCAAGGGAATGAAACACAGGGCCCATCCAGTATGGGTCGCGCCGAGCCAGATAATCGTTTACGGTGACCAGGTGCACTCCACGCCCGGTGAGGGAATTCAGAAAAAGCGGAAGGGTGGCCACGAGGGTTTTACCTTCACCTGTGCGCATCTCGGCGATGCGCCCGTGGTGCAGGACGATGCCACCCATGAGCTGGACATCGAAATGCCGTTGGTGTATGGTTCGCCGTGCGGCTTCGCGCACGGCTGCGAAAGCTTCGGGCAAGATATCGTCCAGAAATTCGTTCTCCTGCTTCCGCAGTTCTTTATCCAGTTCGAGCAAATTGTCCTGCAATCGTTTGCATTGAACGGATATCTCGGTTTTCTGGTCAAAGTCCTCAACAGTGGTTAGGCAGTCCTGGGCTTCAGAAAGTTCTTTTTTGGTGTTATCTATTTCCGCTTTTTTGTTTGCAACTGATTCAACCAACCTCTGCCGGAACTCGGATGTTTTGCCTTTGAGCTCTTCGTCTTTCAGTTGTTGAAACCCGGGTTCCAGGTCATTGATGCGTTTTACTAACGGGGCGAGCTTTTTGAGCTCGCGTTCATTGGAATCGCCAGCGAACCAGTTAAACATCTGCGTTTGCCTCTATTATCTTCCTGGCCTCGTCGGCCTGCGCTTCGGTAACCATTATTTTTATCTCTCCCATGCCATCCATCACGAATGGCTGCATTGATAAAGCCGCATTACCCTGCATAAGCGAACGGATCCCGCAGCTTTCCAGAAGGCCGCGTATGACCTGTGCTTCCATCTCACCATGGGCTGTATAGACCTTAATAAAATTCTCGGGTTCTTTTTTCAATGTTAAACCTGCTTCCTCATCCCGTGAATACCTGTAATGTTTGAGGCGATAGACGCAAAGAAATAGTCCCGCAAGTAAACGACAAGTCCAAGACTCCGGACGCCTGGGAAAACGGCGTCTTCGGCGAGGAGAACCCTCAACAAAACCATTTTAGGTTTATTTGTTGTCTTCGTACATGGCTCCTACCGACAGGCCGGTATGGATGCGATGTATCGCCTCTCCGAGCAAAGGGGCGATGGGCAATACGGTAATCTTGTCCAGTCGCTTGGCGACCGACAGGGGGATAGTATCAGTGACGATAATCTCTTTGACCGGCGATGCGGCGATACGTTCGATTGCCGGTCCGGACAGAACGGGGTGGGATGCGCAGGCATAAACTTCCCTCGCACCTTCCCTGAGGAGTGCGTCTACAGCATGAACGAGTGAACCAGCGGTGTCGATTTCATCGTCGAAAGTAATAGCAACCTTTCCCGACACCTCCCCAATAATGTTCAGCGTCTCGGTCTGGTCGTTGTTGCCTGTCCTGCGTTTCTCTATGATGGCCAGCGGCGCCTTCAGCCGGGCTGCCATGTCACGCGATTTTTTGGAGATACCGATATCTGTTGCGACGACGACGATGTTTTCAAGCTGTTTTTTCTTGATGTAATTGGCAATAAGCGTCTGTGCGCTGAGTTCATCGACAGGGATGCTGAAAAATCCCTGAATCTGGCCAGCGTGCAGGTCTACCAGCAAAGCACGCGACGCCCCGGCGGTAGTGATGAGGTCAGCAACCAGTCGCGCAGTTATGGGGACGCGAGGCTGGTCTTTTTTATCGGTTCGCCCGTAGCCGTAATACGGTATAACGGCAGTGATGCGGTCAGCGGATGCACGCCAGAAAGCGTCCAGCATAATCAGCAATTCGACCAGGTTATTGTTTACCGGAGAACAAATCGGCTGGATGAGAAAGACGTCACGCGAGCGGACATTCTCCAGAATACGAACGAAGATATTCTCATTGGAGAATTGCGTTACTTCGCATTTCCCCAGGGGCATACCCAGATAGTCGCATACCGACTGCGCCAGAGCGGGGTGAGCCCGGCCTGCGAATACCTTGAGTTCTTCCATTGCGCTTCTCCTTAAACCTTTTGAATCCTGCTAGTCGTCCACACCCGGAACGACGAAACGTGCGCAAATGCTCAGTACTTCATCGTGGACCTCTTTTTCTACCAGAGGGTTGTCTATGTGATTGATTATTTTAATTATCAGACGGGAAACAGCTTTCATTTCCTCCAGTCCGAAGCCGCGAGATGTTACCGCTGGTGTACCCAGTCTTATGCCTCCGGTGACCCTGGCGGAAATCCCGCTGGTGAATGGCACGGTATTGCGGTTGACCACGATGCCGGCGCGGCCAAGCGATTCTTCAGCTTGTTTTCCGTTGACGCCAGTGCCTGCCAGGTCAACCAGGACAAGGTGATTGTCTGTGCCGCCGCTGACGAGCCTGAAGCCTGCTTTTTTCAATTCTGCTGCGAGTGTAGAAGCATTCTCGAGAACTAGTCGTTGATAATCCACGAACTCCGGTTTCATGGCCTCGAGGAAGGCTACGGCTTTTGCCGCGATCACTTGCATGAGAGGCCCGCCCTGCATGCGCGGAAAAACCGCTGAATCAAGGGCATGCCCCAGGTCTTTGCGGCATAACACAAAGCCGCCTCGAGGGCCCCTCAATGTCTTGTGGGTGGTGGAGGTTACCATATCACAGTAGGGGACAGGAGACGGGTGAAGGCCTGCCGCGACCAGTCCTGCGATGTGCGCCATGTCCACCATCATTTTGGCGCCCACCAGGTCGGCGATGCGCCGCAGGCGTTCGAAATCGATGATGCGGGGATAGGCAGAAGCACCGGCGACGATCAGTTTGGGTCGGTTTTCGACGGCTATTTTTTCAAGTTCGGCATAGTCTATGCGTTCGGTTTCCCGGTTCAACCCATAACTGATGAACTTGTATGCCTTACCCGAGAAATTGACGGGAGAACCATGCGTAAGGTGCCCTCCGTGCGACAGTTCCATGCCAAGAACGGTATCGCCGTACTCTATCATTGTGAAATATGCTGCCATGTTGGCCTGCGCCCCGGCATGCGGTTGCACATTTGCATATTCCGCACCGAATAGTTTCTGGGCACGATCGATCGCGATAGACTCGATGGTGTCCATATTGGCGCAGCCCCCGTAGTAGCGTTTGCCAGGGTAGCCTTCGGCGTACTTGTTGGTTAAAAATGAACCCTGGGCTTCTAAAACGGCGCGGCTGGCGTAATTTTCCGAGGCGATAAGGTTGATGGTTTCTTTCTGCCGTTTTCCTTCCAGGGCGATGGCACAATTAATTTCCGGATCGGCCTTTTCGAGTGAACTCATTGGACTCCTTCCTAGGGGACAAACAGAATATCGAGTGCAAATCTCGCAGCCTATATTTTAACTCTTGAAGCTCATTTTTAGCAACCGGATAAAATGGCAACAAGCATAGATTCGGGTAAGCGACAACCGGGCATGTTTCAAGCATCCCGTAGAGGGCCATTGAAAAGCCTGCAAACGGGGAAGAATGGTCAAACCGCTGGGATTTCGTTCTGTGGCAGGTGGGCAAGCGATTCAGGGGGGAGCGCATTGTCTCTAATTACCCGATTCACGAAAGAGTGAATGATAGCAAAAAGTATCCAGGTAATTAAAAAACCGGTCAATGAGCCGACCACCCATAACATCGAAACTTCCGGGAGGCCCCAGGGGGCGTTGCCGGTAACCAACCAGCCACGAAGCAGCCAGTAGAGAGCGAATCGGATGATGATGGCTGCAATGCCGGCAGAGATATAAAATTCGATATCGAAGCGCCAGCCGAATCCCAGGTAATCGAGCGCGAAAAAGAGAAACATCGTGCAAACCGGGATGGAAATCCAAAGATGGAGAGGGGAGAGCACACAAAAAGACAGCAGGTGGAACAAGAGGAATGTTGCAACACCAAGCTGCATGAAACGCTTCCAAAACCCGCTCAGGCGTTTCTCAATCCGCTTAAGGAACCCGGTGATTATCAGGGCTGTTCCCAGGGCTATCGCTCCGATCGTCGGCAGATAGTAGAAGATGTATGTAATGCGGTCCGACGCCAGGAAAAGCGGTATCCAGACCATCCACGTGCCTATTATCCAGCAGCCGATAAAAATCGCGGCGTTCTTCTGCGGATTGTGCTGGCGGATGAAGGATTTAACTGCTACATAGGGGATCACAAACAAGCCAGCAAGCCAGAGCGACGGGCTGATTATCCCTGTATAGCTGGGGGTATACCAGTATGGAAGCAGGATGTTCGTGTAATTTTCCGGATGGACCAGCCATCCGTAGAAATAAAAAGAACCCGTGGGGGAAAGCACCCATTCCCATGGCTTTGCCGGGAATGCACCCGAGTAACTGAATTTAATACTATCAGTCAGCGTGAGAGCGTTTTTGATTTCTCCAACGACGCCCTGGTCCCAGTGACCCCAGACCACGAAGGGGATGTACTTGGTCCAGATTATCATTTCGAAAACGCCGTAAAGCAGGAAAAAAGCGATGGGAGCAAGAAGCATCGAGGCGATAAAAGCTATGGGTCTCGAATACATCTGCCAAGATGTCTTCTTTATTTCGGTATTGATCTCACTTACCTGAAGGGGCGGTTCAGCCGGTAGCGGGGTCGCCTCCTGGGCAATTGTTTCACCGGCCGATTCTATTGGAGATACTTCTATTGCGACCTGGAGTTGCGCCTGCTCCGTAACCGCAGGTACAGGTTCCACGGGCTCAACTTCGACGTGCATCCCCATGTTTGGTTTATACCCGACAAAAAACCAGTGCAGGCCAATCGGGATTACCGCCAGCACCCCGCCGAATTTTGAAAGTCCAGCCAGGGCAATGCAGATCGCCGAGGCCCACCACCACCGGGTGCCCTTTAAGTAAAACCAGAAAGCGAAGATGGTGAAAACCACCACATAAATGTCCAACATGGCCATTCCGCTGTGGAGGAACATAAGATTTTCCAGCCCGAGGAACATTGTGGCAAGGAAAGCCGTTTTATGCGAGCCCCCAAGTTTACGGCAGATATCGTAGAAGGCTATTAGCGCGATCGTGCTAAGTATCACGGCCGGCATACGCCAGCCCCAAGGGTTATCGCCAAAAACCTCTATCCCGCCCGCGATTATGAGCTTGGCGAAGGGCGGGTGTTCCATGCGCTGGGTGCCTTCCCCATTGATGATGCGCCGGGCATCAGGGACATAATGCTGTTCGTCGAAGAGAGGCTCGTTGGGATGCGTTATAGTAGCCAGGTGCAGCCCTAAAATTACGACCAGCAGCACCAGCAGGGGGAAATACTGCCAGTGGATCAGCCTGTTGATACCGCGGCTTACTTTTTCCATGTCCACCAGTTGTTTGCGAAGTAGTTCCAGAGCATCGAAACCGCTATCCCTATCAGGTTAGCGATTAAATAATAGACTCCAAATTTCGTCTTGAACAGCCACAACAATCCGAGATTGATTGCAACGGCCCCGAGGCTGACCAGATTGAATTGCCCAAGATGCGTAAAGTAGGATTTTACACCCTTTCCTCTGCGGTCGGCAAAGGTGAACCGGTTATTCAGCACAAAATTCGTGATTATTGACGCTTCGATGGCAATCACCGAAGAAAGCAACAACGAAATCTCAGCGTTCCCGTGTAACAGCCAGAGTAAGCCTTCATTAACGATGACCCCGCTGGCTCCCACGAGTAAGAACTTACTGAAACGCAGCAATTCGCCGCTGCGGCGCATCAGGCTTAACAGGTGTCTCAGGTATTCTACTTCAAGTTTGGCACTAAGCTTGCTCTCGCCCTTTTGGCGCGTTTGGAACATGAATGGTACTTCAGAGACTTTTTCTGAGTTGCCCACAACCAACATCTCGAGCAGTATCTTATAACCGATGGGTTGAAGGGTTACCCCCGAAATCACACTTTTCTTAAAGGCGAAAAACCCGGACATGGGGTCTTTGACCCCCCGGCTGTGCGGCAAAAGAAGATGGGCCAGGGCGATGGCTCCGCTTGATATAACCTTGCGCGTCGTGCTCCATCCCTCTGTCCCGCCTCCGGGCACGTACCTGCTGCCGACGGCAATGTCCGCTCCATCGCGCATAGATTTTATCAGCCCGGGGATAACTTCAGGGGGATGCTGCAGGTCGGCGTCCATAACAACGACTGTATCGGCGGAAGCAAAACCGAAACCGTCCACAACTGCGGAGGCCAGTCCCTTTTTATCTTTGCGGACGACCACGCGGACCGGGTATTTCGGGGAAAGGCTATTTATAAGTTCAGACGTTCCGTCACGACTGTCGTCGTCAACGAAAACGACTTCGTAATCGTTCCCGGGTATAGCAGCAGCGATTCGCTCCACAAGGGGCGTGATATTATCGTGTTCGTTATATGTGGGTATAAGAATCGAAAATGATTTTGTCATTTAAAAGCGTTTCGAAATACGTCATTCCCGTAAACATTCCGACTATTCTACCATAACCCGGTTAAGTTGGAGTAAAGCAATGTTCCTCTTGTCTGCGGTCAGACCACTTCGATATCGTTGATACACTTCAGCCAGAAAACACCCATCTGCCCCGGCCGGATAAGTCTGATAGGATAACCATGCTCACGCGGCAAGATTTGCCCGTCCACCTCCAGGGCGAGCATCACATCCTCACCAATCGCGTCGCCGATGGCAAGATTTTGCTGAAGATTGTCCAATGAACGGAAAATAAGCTGGGTCGCTCCCGGTTTCACCCCTGCTGCATTCATCAGAGACGACAGTTTGAACCCTCGAAGCGTTTCGTTGTCAGCGAATACCGTGGGACAGACAAGGAGGGATGTTTGTTCGGTTATGGGGAATTGTTGAAGGTCCGAGTATGCCAAGCTGAGAGTGCCGGAGGTTTGGCCGTGAACGTTCAACCGGTAGCCTGCAATGTCTACCTGAGGGCTTGGATTGAGGGTATGGAGCAGTTCAAGCGGAGTTACGGGCAACCGGCTGTTGTCCACCTTCGAGGGGTCCGAGTTGACCAGATATTCTAGCCCGTTGACAGGCGGCAGGCGCACTGTAGCGGGAGGTGCGGTCGAAGATACTGTCCGGGTTTCACTTACTGAAGAAGTGATTGTTATCGTATTTTTACACGATGAAGCGAGAAGCAGGGCGCCAGCCACGGCCCCGCCCAATATACCGGCATCCCTGATAAACTGCCGCCTGGAAATCAGCATCCGTTGCACAGTGTCAGGCTGGTTTTCGAGTTTCGACTTGTCCATCACATATGACTCTAGTGCAGACGTTCCGGGGTGTCAAGAAACCGAATCCGAGTGGTTCGATTTATTACCGGAACGTCGCTTGATTTATGGCTAACTCGGATTGACTTGACATATAGCCCATGTTATCATTATTCGAGAGGTATACACATCGATTCCAGCCTTGCCAACGACAATATGCCGGCTCTGAACGAGCTTTATCAATCCATCCGCTCTTGCCGTAAGTGCGAAATATCCAAGGCGAGAACTAACGCGGTACCGGGCGAAGGCCCGGGGAATGCCGAAATCATGTTCATCGGGGAAGCCCCTGGATTTCATGAAGACCAAAAGGGCCGTCCCTTCGTAGGTTCCGCCGGGCAGTTTCTCGGTCAGCTTTTAAAATCCATAGACCTGTCACGCGAACAGGTGTATATCACAAACGTAATAAAGACGCGTCCCCCTGGGAACCGCGACCCTCTGCCAGAGGAAATAGTCAATTGCCGCCCGTGGCTCAACCATCAGCTCGCAATCATTAAACCAAAAATGATAGTCACACTGGGGCGATTTTCGATGGGGTTGTTCATGCCCGGCAAAACCATCGGGCAGGTCCATGGGACTGCCGTGAAAAAAGACGGTGTTCTTTATTTTGCGATGTACCATCCGGCGGCCGCCCTTCATCAGGGGAACCTGCGCGGCGTGATAGAATCCGATATGCTGAAAATACCCGGCCTGCTGGCCGGTTTAAAAAAAGAAAATGCACTAATCGAGGCCCAGAAGGGCCGCGAGGAAGAAGCGCAGCAACTCAAGCTGTTATAAGGAAAAATTTCATGCCAAAAGAAAAACTAAAGATCATTCCCCTGGGGGGCCTGGGGGAAATTGGGAAGAACATGATGGCCGTTGAATACGGCGAAGACATCATGGTCATCGACGCAGGGCTGATGTTCCCTGACGAAGAAATGCTGGGTATCGACCTGGTCATACCTGATATCAGCTATCTGGTGGAGCACCAAGCCAAGGTCCGGGGCATCGTGATAACCCATGCACACGAAGACCACATTGGGGCTCTGCCCTATGTGCTCCCCCAACTCAATGTCCCAATCTATTGCACAAAGCTGGCTAAGGGACTCATATCGGTGAAACTCAAAGAACGGAGAGTTCTGGCACAAACGAAAATAAATGTAATCATGCCAGGCGGGCATTTCAACCTCGGTACTCATTTCGCAGTGGAATTTTTCCCGGTGTGCCATAGCATCCCGGACGCGGTCGGGGTCATCGTCCGCACTCCCGCAGGCACAATAGTACATACAGGCGACTTTAAACTGGATTACACTCCCGTCACAGGCCCGCCCACTGATCTTTCCCGGCTGGCACAGGTTGGTTCACAGGGCGTTCTGCTTCTGATGTCTGACTCCACATATTCCGAGCTGCCCGGCTATACCCCTTCGGAAAAGGTTGTGGGCGAAGCATTGGATAATATCATCGGCAATGCAACAGGCAGGGTGCTTGTGACAACTTTTGCTTCGCTTATCTCTCGAATGCAGCAGATTATCGATGCCGCCACTAAACACGGGCGGCGTGTGTTTGTGGTGGGACGCAGTATGACGGACAACGTGCGCATAGCGTCGGAACTCGGATATCTTAAACTCCCGGCTGGAACCATGAGCCATATCGACGAACTGGCTCGGACGCCCCGGGAAAAAGTTGTGATTCTTACAACCGGCAGCCAGGGCGAACCCACATCCGGGCTGGTGCGCATTGCGAGCCGTGCCAACCAGCATATCAGCATCATCCCCGGGGACACAGTCATCATTTCTGCGTCTCCAATCCCGGGCAACGAATCTCTGGTTAACCGCACGGTGGACACACTTTTTAAACAAGGCGCCCAGGTGTTCTATGGCAGCCGTCACCAGGCGCACGTCCACGGCCACGCAAGCCAGGAAGAATTGAAACTTGTCATGAGCCTCACAAAACCGAAATATTTTGTCCCGGTACACGGGGAATACAGGCATCTGAGCCTGCACGCCAAACTTGCACAATCCATCGGGATCCCTTCTGACCATATCTTTGTACTTGAAGATGGGGATGTCCTGGAACTGGATGCCGCGGGTGGCAGAACGACTACCAAAGTGAGTTCCGGAAACGTCTACGTCGATGGGCTTTCTGTCGGGGATGTGGATGGCGTCATCCTTCGAAACCGCAAGTTACTGTCACGCGATGGTATCGTCGTTGTTATCATTGCTATCAACAAGCAGACAGGAAAGCTGGTGACCCGGCCCGATATAGTTTCCCGCGGGTTCGTTGACGTTATCGAATCTAAGGATATGCTTGAAGGTGGACGCGACCTTGTCGCGGATGTGCTGAACCACGGGAGGGCGCATACATCGGACCGCGGGTTTATCGACAATGAAGTCAAGGATGCTCTCGACAAATACTTCTACGATAAAACCAAGCGCCGCCCCATGATTTTACCTGTACAGGTCCAGGTATAGAGGTAACTATGGCAAACAAACCGGCACCGAAAAAAGAGGGAAAACGGCCTTCGAAAGCTAAACCCCGTCCTGAGGCCAAAAATGCTAAAACTGTCAGGGTCAGGAAGGGCGATGGAGGACCGGGTCTTCTGCGGAGGGTTTTCGGCTCTGTCTGGACATGGCGCATCATCATGCTGTCATTATTCGTTGCTTTGTTCACCTGGCAGTGGGACAACATCTATCATTTTATCGACAGCCTGATACGGGGGACATACGGCGCCATGGGGTGGGGTTTCATCCTGATCATCGTGGCCTTGATAGTTGCCGTCAGCGTGCTGTTTCGCGAACAACTCGCACCCTTCGCCAAACGCTGGACGTTGAACTACTGGTACCGATGGGCAGGCGCCTTAGCGCTTGTTTACGTGACATGGGGCGTTTTCGGACTTTTCGAACTCGGCGGCAGCCTTGGTAAAAGCATCGTGGGTGATGATGTTGTACTCGGAGTTTTAAAAATATTCGGATTTGCCGTGATTGCGTTTATCCTTCTCCTTCCGGCCGTCAGTTGGCGTATAGCTAAAAAAGTTACCGGGGGGCTGTTCGGATTGTTCCGCAAAGCTTCAAGTGGTTCATTGCCGGAAAAAACGGTTGTTGCCAGTCATGGTGTTGCGGCAGACCTGGTTTCGGACGCTTTCGACGAAGAAGGATCAGCGGCTGACGTAGCTCTGAAAAAATCCAACGCACATGGGCGGAAGCTCGGATTGCCCTCTCTGGGGATTTCTTCGGCAAAAAATACGAAACAACCTGCAAAGCAACCGGATCTTGCAGCCACGATGTCATCAGGAAGGGAGCCATCCACTCAAGTAGCGAAAGACGTTTGGCACAAATTCGGCGAGTCCTCCAAGGTGGTAGTCGTTGACGGCTGGAAATTGCCGCCGATCGATATCCTGGACAAGGCCCAGGAAGTTGAATTCAGTGAAGCCGACAACCGCCTGCGCGCCAAGGTCATCGAAGACGCTCTCGCAAGCTACGGCGTAAACGGTAAGGTGACTGAGATAAACGTAGGCCCCACCGTCACTCAGTTCGGTATCGAGCCGGGTTGGGACGTCAAGACCCGGCGTGTCCAGGTAAAAGGTAAGGACGGCGATATCACCGTTCGTGAAGAGGAAGTTTCACGTACCCGAGTCAAGGTGGAGCGCATCAAGGCACTCTCCGACAACTTGTCGCTGGCCCTCTCCGCTCCCACTATCCGTATCGAGGCCCCCGTACCAGGTAAGCCGATAGTGGGCGTCGAGGTTCCAAACAAGATATACAGTACCGTCAGCCTGCGTGGCATCATCGAAACCAGCAACTTCCAAAAGTTGCTGGGTAAAACCAAACTGGCCATGGCGCTGGGGAAGGGTGCGGGTGGCGAAGCAGTGGCCGACGACTTAGCCAAGATGCCCCACATCTTGATAGCCGGCGCGACCGGCTCGGGCAAAACGGTGTGCCTTAACGCCATCATCTGCTGTATCCTCATGGGCAATACACCCTATGACACCAAACTTATCATGATAGATCCCAAGCGAGTGGAGTTAACGCAGTTCAATTCGCTGCCGCACCTGGCGGCTCCGGTGATTGTGGATACCGACAAGGCCCTTTCAACCATGCGCTGGCTCAACATGGAGATGGACAACCGCTACAAGAAACTGGCCGCTGTCGGGGCACGTAATATTGACGGCTACAACAAGGGCAAAACCGGAGCTGACAAGATGTACTACCTGGTGCTGGTCATCGACGAACTGGCTGATCTCATGATGGCCGGTTTCGACGAGGTGGAGCACATACTATGTCGGCTAGCCCAGTTAGCCCGCGCCGTCGGCATCCACTTGGTGGTGGCAACCCAACGCCCCTCCGTGGATGTTATCACCGGTCTTATCAAGGCTAATTTCCCTACCCGTATCAGCTTCGCGGTAACTTCGCAGGTGGACTCTCGCACAATTCTCGATATGGTGGGCGCTGAAAAGCTGCTGGGGCGCGGCGACATGCTCTACGCCCCTACCGACGCTGCCAAACCCAAGCGGTTGCAGGGTTGCTATGTCTCCGACCCCGAGGTGGAGCGCCTTGTGTACTTCTGGAACAGCCAGAAAAAACAGGACGCGGCCCCCCTCAACGTTTCTGAAATCGATTCAGCCCCGCCTTTGATGAAGAAAGAAAGTATACCTGTAGACCCATTGATGGACACGGTGCGGCAGCTTTCAGGCGAACATGACCAGATCTCGGCATCTTTTCTACAGCGAAAACTGGGGATAGGGTATCCGCGGGCCGCCAAGTTGTACGACAAACTTAAAGAAGAGTTGGAAACAGGGTTGGACGGAGGGGCCGAAGTTCCCAAAGACGAGCCGGAAATTTAATAACCAGCGATCAATAAAATTAGTGGGCCTTGAGAAATCAAGGCCCACTAATTTTGTTTCAAGGAACGGTTGAGTTTTTAGTGTTTAGTCCTGATACCGATTCCCAATACTCCCGGCCCGGTATGAGTGGCCAATACGGGACCAATCTGGACGACATAGATCTTTTCACGCGGGAAATCCGCGATGTCGTCAGCCATTTTATTCGCTTCGTCTGGTGTCGTGCTGTATATGATTGCAATGTCCTCGATGTCTTTTATATCCTCGATCATGTCAAGGAGCTTCTCTTTTCCTTTGGAACGGCTGCGAACCTGACCCATCGGTAAAAGTTCGCCATCTTTAACGATTACCATCGGTTTGACGTTCAGTATCGAACCGACAAGCGATTTCACCTTGCCGATCCTTCCACCCTTGGCGAGGAATTCCAGGGTGTCGAACAGGACGAGCAGTTTGGTGTTGGGGATCATTTTCTTGACGGCGTCCGTGATTTCGTTTTCACTCTTTCCGGCTTTAGCCATTTTCGCGGCGGCGATGACGATCATCCCGAGGCCCATGGCCACCATTTTCGAGTCGATGATATGGATGGGGCAATCACTTTTAACGATTTTTTTAGCTTGCTGGGCTGAGTTGACGGTTCCGGAGAGTTTTGTAGAGAGGAGAATTGCTACAATGCCATCCGGTTTTTCTTTACATAAGCCGTTAAAAACATCAACAAAGTCCTGCGGCGTAGGTTGGGAAGTGTGGGGATAGGTCGATTCGTGGAGCAATTTCTGGTAGAAGTCATCTATCGTGAGGTCGATGCGGTCGCGGTATGTTTTGTCGCCGAATACTATGACTTGGGGCACTACTTGAATGTCGAGTTCCTTTACCAGGGAAGAGGGGATGTCAGCGGTGCTGTCGGTTACGATTTTGACCGTCATTACTATCTCCTTTGGTATTGAGGGATCCTACCAGGCAACCACTCAGGCAGTATACAGACTGGCCCTCCGTTTTGGCAAATAGCAGAGGGGCTGGGAGAAATTGAGATTATTTGCCATGTTTTATCGAGTTGAGCCGTTTTAATACAGCATCAAGGTAAACGACTGCCACAGATTTCCCGTGTTTGGCCATCTTGGCTTCTTTGGAAATCTGCCGTTTTCCCCGACGTTGCTGTTCGGATGCGGATAATTCGTCGATTATTTGGGGGCTTTCTTTGCAGTAAGGTTTTTTGCGACTTTCTTGGGTGTGCCCGACGCATGCAAGTCTTCTATCGTTAAAAGTTCGAACCCGGTTTTTTTATCATGGAGCCGTGAACCAGAAGTGCCCACGATTTCAGAGATGACGGCTTCGCCGATTGTCCATGTTTCCACACCGGGACGCAGGCATCCAGTTTTCGCCTGACCGGAGCGACCGAGAGAGGCATGCATATGCAGGCTGGGCTGCCCGTTTTCATCCGGGGCTATCAACCCCACACCAACGATTTCATGTGCCCCGTCAAGTGGGACGAGCATGGGTTTTGGGGGAAAGGTATCGGAATCCCGCGGGCCCGCCACGATTTGGCCTTTGCCGATGCCGCCGATGAGGGTGACCGAAGCCATGAGAATCTTTTTGTCAGTGGCGAAGGTTTCGATGCAATCCGGGATGCGGTCACCATCTTCCAGCCTGAGGACGAATATCCTGCCGAGTTTACCTTCTGACGATTGCATTTTTACTCCTTAAGCCGGTGGCAGGCCATCGGTTATCATCTCGCGGCGCAGTTCGATGATGCGGTCGCGCAGAAGGACAGCCCTCTCGAAGTCGAGGTTTTTAGCAGCTTTTTTCATCTGCTTTTCAAGGTCGTCCACCAGGTTGGCTTTATCCTGCTTCGAAAGGTTTGCGAGCGCATATTCGATGGGCTGCTCTGCGACCCCGGCTGCCGATTTCACACGCTCGGTAATATCTTTGATAGCCTTCTTAATACCCTGCGGGGTGATCCCGTGTTCGCGGTTATAATCTTCCTGAATGGAGCGGCGGCGCTTGATTTCGTCCATGGCTCGCTGCATACTCCCGGTTATCACGTCGGCGTACATAATCACATGGCCGTCGATGTGGCGAGCGGCCCGGCCCATGGTTTGGATCAGGGCTTGAACGGACCGAAGATAGCCTTCTTTGTCGGCGTCAAGGATAGCAACAAGGCTTACCTCGGGAAGGTCTAGCCCTTCACGAAGTAGGTTGATGCCGACTATAACGTCGTAGACACCCAGCCGCAAATCGCGCAATACCTCAACCCGCTCGAAAGTGTCCATCTCAGAGTGAATATAATGTGCTTTGACCCCCATCTCGATGAGGTACTCCGACAGTTTTTCGGCAAGTTTCTTTGTGAGCGTGGTCACCAGGCAGCGCTGCCCAGCGCCAGTGCGTTTTTTGACCTCGTCAAGCAGGTCGTCTATCTGTCCCCTGGTGGGTTTGACTTCCATTGTGGGTTCAAGTAACCCTGTCGGCCTGACCAACTGTTCTACGACCTGGCGGCTTACTTGAAGTTCGTAGTCCGCAGGGGTGGCCGAAATATAAACAATCTGGTTCATACGTGCGTTGAATTCCTCAAAATTGAGAGGGCGGTTGTCCAGTGCTGACGGCAGGCGAAATCCGAAGTCGACGAGAGTCTGTTTGCGTGCGAAGTCGCCGTGGAACATGCCTCGTATCTGGGGAAGGCTCATGTGCGACTCATCGATGATGGTGATGAAATCCTTGGGGAAATAATCGAGGAGCGTCCATGGGGCGCTTCCTGGAGCACGCCCCGCGAGATGTCTCGAGTAATTTTCCACACCCGAGCAGAACCCGGTTTCCTGAAGCATCTCAAGGTCGTAATTGGTCCGGGCTTCCAATCGCGCTGCCTCAAGCAATTTTCCCTGCTGCTTTAAGTCTGCCAATCGTTCGACCAGTTCGTCTTTGATACCCTGGATGGCCTTTTGAAGCTTGTCATGAGAGGTAACGAAATGTTTCGCCGGGAAGATATCGACGTACTCCATCTCCGAGAGTATTTCTCCTGTGAGCGGGTCAAGGCTCGAGATCCGTTCAATGGTGTCGCCGAAAAACTCGAACCTGAGGCCAAGTTCCTCGTAGGCAGGCTGTATCTCCAGAGTGTCGCCCCGCACTCGGAATTTGCCTCGGCTGAAGTCCATATCGTTGCGCTCATACTGCATGTCCACGAGCCGCTTGAGCACGTCACGCCTCAGATAGTCCTTCCCGCGTTCAAGGCTTAACACGAAGCTGCGGTATTCTTCGGGCTCGCCAAGGCCGTAGATGCATGATACGGATGCCACGATTATCACATCGCGCCTTTCGAGAAGGGCTTTGGTAGCCGCATGGCGCAGTTTATCGATTTCCTCGTTGATATCGGCGTCCTTCTCGATATACATGTCTTTTGAGGGAACGTAGGCTTCCGGTTGGTAGTAATCGTAGTAGCTCACGAAGTATTCGACGGCATTGGCGGGGAAGAATTCCTTGAATTCAGCATAAAGCTGAGCAGCCAGCGTTTTGTTGTGACTCATCACCAGCGCGGGGCGGCCGAGACGGGCTATGACGTTGGCCATGGTGAAAGTTTTGCCGCTGCCTGTGACGCCAAGCAGTGTTTGATGCGGTAAACCATCGCACAAGCCCTCTACAAGTTTGTCCACTGCCTGCGGCTGGTCGCCAGTGAGTTCGAAATCAGACGTTATTTTAAAATCGGGCACTTTGAAAGTATATGGGAAGGCACGGAAGTGGTCAATATTCAGGAAGGTTCGGCGACAAGCATGTAGTGGAACGGACCGACGAGTTCGCTGGCGAACACTCTGAATCCTGCCTCTTTTAGCAACGTGGTGGCTCTCTCCTGATCGAATCGGATGGTAAAAGGAGGCCCGAAAGGCTGGTCCTGCTCCTTTCTCCAATCGAGGTCGATCAGCCTGCCTCCCGGTTTAAGTGCCAGGCGCGCATTTTTCAGGGCGGCGACAGGGTCGTTGAAATCATGCAGAACGTTCGCCATTAGTACTATGTCGGCGCAGTTGCTGCAGATGAGCGAGGTTTCAGCCTCGCCGACAATGGTTTTGATATTCTTCAGGCCTGTTGCCAAAGCAGCGGCGTTAAGGTCCGAGATCGCTTCGGGGTAAGCATCAAGGGCCAGGATAACACCGGAATCACCCACTATCTTTGCGGCAGGGATTGAGAAGTATCCGTCTCCGGCCCCGATGTCCGCAAGCGTGTCGCCGGGCTTGAGGCCTATCACGGCCAGTATTGCGGGTGCGTCCTGCCATTGGCTTCGGCCATCGTGATTGTAGTGCTTCATCGAATGGTGAGCGGTCATTCTCGTATTCCTACAGAACGATAGATTCTATCTGTTTTTTAACTGCGTCGGCGGACGCGGCGAGCGCTTTGAGCTCGTCATGTGTCAGTTTAAGGTCGACGATCTCTTTAATGCCGCCCTTTCCCAGTTTAACAGGCACCCCGACCACCACATTTTTCAACCCATATTCGCCGTCGAGACAAGCGGCGCATGGCATGATCTCTTTTTTGTCCCCGATGATGGAGGCTACCATGCGGGCCACAGCTGCAGAGGGCGCATAAAAAGCGCTGGCCGTCTTCAGGAGGCCGACTATCTCCGCGCCTCCATTTACAGCTCGCTGAACCAGGCGGTTGACGGTTTCTTCGGGCATCAAACCGGTGATGGGTTTGCCCTTGACCATGGCCAGGCGGGGGAAAACGACCATGCTCGTGCCGTGTTCGCCGAGTACATAACATGACACGTCTGTGACAGGAACGCTCATCTCTAGCGCGATGAAAGTGGCCAGGCGGGCCCCATCCAGAACGCCCGAAAGACCCAATACCCTGCTTCGCGGGAAACCGCTGGCCTTCCACGCGACCCAGGTCATGGCATCGACTGGGTTGGCTACGACGATGATGGTGCAGTCGGGAGAGTGTTTGACCACTTCTTTGACTACTCCCGAAACGATACCTGTATTTATCTTCAGCAGGTCTTCGCGCGTCATTCCGGGTTTGCGCGTCGCGCCCGAGGTGATGACCACAACATCGGAGCCGGCCGTATCAGCGTAGTCGTTGCTCCCCGTTATACGATGGGTGAAACCGACCACCGGGCTGGATTCCAGTATATCGAGCGCTTTGCCCTGCGGCAGCCCTTCGATGATGTCGAGGAGTACGATGTCTGCAAAGTCCTTCTCGACCAGCCTCTGTCCAAGGCTTGCGCCGACATTTCCTGCTCCGATGACAGTGATTTTAGCTGGTTTCATTTCTTCTTGCTCCTGAAACGGGATTTGTTTTAATATTGAGCCTTACAAACGGTTCATTTTGTCGATGATAGCATCGGCGACTTGAGATGTGCCAACGGCCCGGTCCTGTTGGCCTTCAGGTTTCAGATCGTAAGTGACATTCTTTCCCTCTGCGATGACGGCGGCGACGGCATTCTCGACACTCTCTGCGGCGGCTGTTTCGCCTATCCATTTCAGCATCAGGACTCCCGAAAGCATCATGGCCATCGGGTTTGCCTTGTTCATGCCTTTGTACTTGGGGGCGCTTCCGTGCGTCGGTTCGAACAGTGCCAGCGTGTCTCCGAGGTTCGCGCCCGGGGCCACCCCCAGACCCCCCACAAGGCCGGCGCAGAGGTCGGAGATGATGTCCCCGTAAAGGTTGGGACACACAAGAACGTCGAAAAATTGTGGTTTTTTCACCAGCTGCATGGTCATGTTGTCCACAATGCGGTCTTCGAATTCAATCTCCGGATATTCGCGCGCCACGTCCCTGGCCACTGCCAGAAAAAGGCCGTCCGAGAACTTCATAATATTGGCTTTGTGGACAGCCGTCACCCGTTTGCGTTTATGATTCCGTGCGTATTCGAACGCGAAACGCACAATACGACGGCTCCCGGATTCAGAGATGGGCTTGATGCTGATGCCTGAATCGGGCTTGATCTTAGCCCCCATCTCTCCGAGGAAAGATATCAGCCTGGCATTGTTTGGCGTGCCCTTTTCGAACTCGATGCCGGCATACAGGTCTTCCATGTTTTCACGAACGATAACGATGTCGATGTTGTTATAGAGGGTCGGGGTTCCGACATAGCTCTTGCAAGGGCGCAGGCAGCAGTAAAGCTCCAATTCCTTGCGCAGGGCGACGTTGACGCTGCGGAAACCCGAACCGATCGGCGTGGTGATAGGGCCTTTGAGTGCGACCTTGTTCCTGCGGATCGATTCAACCACGTGGGGCGGGAGGGGGGTGCCGTATTCGGCCATTACATCGGTGCCGGCATGCACTATATCCCAGTTTAATTTGACTCCTGTGGCTTCCAGTACCCGCCTGGTGGCGGTCGTGAGCTCCGGCCCGATGCCGTCGCCGGGAATGAGAGTGATATTATAGCTTTTCAATTCGTATTCCCTTTCCTTGCCGATTAAAAGTGACTGTTGATATGGATGAAGGTTATTCTATTTTGAAGTCCCCGTATTTCTGTATATAAGGTATAAGGCCGCCTTCGTCGAGTATGGCCAGCATAGCTTTCGGGATGGGTTTGAAAGTGAGGTTCACATCATTTGTGACATCATGAACTATCCCAGCTTCCATATCTACCTCAAGCTCGTCGCCTTCTTTGATCTGGTCGGTGTCGCAAATGAGGACGGGCAAACCGCGGTTGATTGCGTTCCTGAAAAAGATGCGTGCGAAACTCTTGGCCAGCACCGCGCTTACCCCAGCCATCTTGATAACGATGGGCGCGTGTTCGCGGGAAGAACCCAATCCAAAATTGTTACCTCCGACCACGAAATCTCCGGGTTTGACCCTCGCGGCGAAAGTGGGGTCTGCATCTTCGAGTACGTGTTTGGCCAGTTCGGGAAGATTGGACCGCAGGTGCACCAGGCGGCCCGGCACTATCAGGTCGGTGGATATGTCGTCGCCGAATTTAAAAGCTTTCCCCTTGAGCATTTACAGAACCTCCCTTGGGTCGGTGACCATGCCGGTCAGTGCGGTGGCCGCTGCAGTGGCGGGGCTCCCCAGGTAGACGAATGAATTGGGGTTGCCCATACGGCCTTTGAAATTACGGTTGGCTGTTGACAGGCAGGCCTCGCCGTCCCCGAGCACACCCTGGTGCACTCCGAGGCAGGCGCCGCATCCCGGCGGGAGGATCATGCCGCCGGCTTCGATGAAGATGCGCATGTAGCCTGCGTCCATGGCCTGCAGGAGTACCCGTTTCGAGGCTGGCGCAACAACGAGCCTGGTATCAGGGCTGATTTTCTTGTTGCGGAGTATGCTTGCGGCCAGGGCGAAGTCTTCAAGCCTGCCGTTGGTGCAGGTACCCAGGAAGACCTGATGTATGCGTACGCCTTTAAGGTCTTTCGCGAGGACGGTGTTATCTACGGTGTGAGGGCGGGAAACCGTAGGTTCCAGTTCCGAGGCGTCTATCTCGATGACCCGTTCGTAGACCGCGTCCTTGTCTGGTGAAATCGAGCGGTACTGCTCGGCCCTGCCCATCTCGCGGAGCATCTTTTCGGTAGTCTGGTCGGATGGGAAAACGCCGATTTTGGCGCCGGCTTCGACTGCCATGTTGGCGATGGTAAGGCGGCCCGACATCGACATGCTTTCGACGGTCTTGCCCCCGAATTCGAGAGCTTTATAGGTGGCCCCGTCGGCCCCTATCATTCCGATGACGTGGAGGATCAGGTCCTTGGCGGTCACGAATTGCTGGAACTTGTTTTTAACCTCTATCTTGATGGTTTCGGGGACCCGGAACCATGTTTTTCCGAGGGCGAAAGCGACGGCGACGTCGGACGAGCCCATCCCGGTCGCGAAAGCGCCCATGGCGCCGGCGGTAACTGTATGCGAGTCGGCGCCGACTACTATATCTCCGGGGCGGGCCATGGATTCCGCCACTATCTGGTGGCAGACGCCGGCGCCCACGTCGGAGATGACGCATCCCGTGTCCCTCGCGAAACTGCGGAGCAAGAGGTGGTCGGTCGAAAGCTGCGCGTTCGGTGACGGCGCGGCGTGGTCGAGGAAGAGTACAGAGCGCCGCTTGTCGGCGATTGCGCCGAACCCGCTCGCCTGGTATTCTCTCACGGTCAGCGGACCGGTCGTGTCCTGCACGAAGGCCAGGTCAACCGGGCTGACCACTATCTCGCCCGCGCTGACATCGCGGCCGAGCTTCTGGCTCAATATTTTTTCAGCTAATGTTTTGCCCATAGCGTCCTTTCATAGGCACAATTGATGTTCAATATAATATCATAAAAGCGATTTTTTATACTCCGGGCGACATCGGGCAATATCATTCCGACACTATAAAAAAGAGGAGGGACTAAAATTTTACACAGAAGCCGGCACCTTGCTAAGCGAAAGGCGCCGGGCTTCAATAAATAACATTACATAACGCAATTGAGGTTTACAGCGGGATGTTTCCGTGTTTCTTCTGCGGCAATTTCTGCACCTTGTCGCGCAGCATCTCCAGCGCCTGGATAAGCATCAGCCGGGTCTTGCGGGGGTCGATGATGTCGTCGATATACCCCAGTCCGGCCGCCTGGAGCGGGTTGTCGAAACGCGCGCGGTATTCCTCAATCAACTTTTTGCGTGTATCTTCCTTGTTGGCAGCCTCAGCTATGACCTTGCGGAAGATGATATTTACGGCCGCATCCGCGCCCATTACAGCGATCTCGGCTCCCGGCCAGGCGTAGTTGATGTCGCCCTTAAGATGATGGGAACTCATCGTTATGTATGCGCCGCCGTAGGCCTTGCGCGTGATAACGGTCAACTTGGGAACGGTTGCTTCAGCATAGGCATAGATAAGCTTGGCACCGTGCCTGATGATGCCGCCGTGCTCCTGCTCGGTGCCTGGCATGAAGCCGGGAACATCGACGAGGCTGACCAGCGGGATATTGAACGCATCGCAGAACCTGACGAAGCGAGCGGCCTTGACCGACGCGTTGATGTTGATAGTGCCCGCCAGCACCGAAGGCTGCTGGGCGACGATGCCGACGGAGTTGCCTGCCAGCCGCGCCATGCCGCATACGATGTTGGGGGCGAAACGTTCCTGGACCTCCATGAAGTCCCCGTTGTCCACGATGGTGTGGATGACCTTTTTCATGTCATACGGCATGCGGGGGTCATCCGGCACGAGGGTGAAAAGCGATTCCTCGGTGCGGTCGGACGGGTCGTCCGTTTTCACGACCGCCGGTTTGGCGTTGCAGTTCTGGGGGATGAAGCCGAACAGACGCCTTACCTGCTTGAAGCAGTCGATCTCGCAGTCGCTGAGGAAGTGTGCTACGCCGCTTTTCTGGTTGTGCACCTCGGCGCCGCCGAGTTCCTGATGGCTGACTATCTCGTTGGTCACCGACTTCACGACATCCGGGCCTGTGATATACATCTGGGTGATGCCTTTGACCGTGAAGATGAAATCGCAAAGCGCGGGCGAGTAAACGGCACCACCGGCGCACGGCCCCACAACCACTGCTATCTGGGGAATCGCCCCCGAACAGCGCGCGTTGCGGACCAGCATCTCACCCACGCCTGCCAGGCTGGCAACACCTTCCTGGATGCGGGCGCCACCCGAATCGTAGATGCCGATGATGGGCATGCCGCGTTCAAGCGCCCGGTCCATCACTTGCCCGACTTTTTGCCCGACCACTTCTGAAATGGTGCCCCCGATGAAAGTGAAGTCCTGGGAGAACACGAACACTGGGCGGCCGTCTATCTCGCCGCTCCCCGTTACCACCGCATCGGAGAATTCTTTCTGCTCAGACATGCCGAAATCCGTGGCGCGGTGGGTTATAAACCCGCCTATCTCATGAAAAGTGCCGGGGTCGAGCAGGAGGTCTATCCTCTCGCGGGCGGTCAGTTTACCCCTGGCATGCTGGGCGGCGTTGCGCCCGTCGGGGCTGGTGCCCTTACGCAGCGCTTCCATGCGGTTGAGTTTATCGTCGATGGTCATATTCGACTGCTCCTTAACAAAGAATATATACTAGCACAGGCCAATTCGTGCAGGCAACCGCCTCTCGTCGAGCACGGGCGGCCTCGCGTCCCGCGCTTGAGGCGGTTGACCCGCCCGAGCGCTTTTAGGTATAATCTAATTTTACCACCCCCCCGGGAATTTCGTTCGGGATTTTCATTGATGCAGCAAATATCAGACATCCTGTCCTTCCACCGCGCAGACCGAAGCGATCTTATCCCCATCCTCCACGAGGTGCAATCCAGACTGGGATACATCCCCCCGGAAGCCATGCAGGCGGCTGCCGACCATGTAGGGATGAGCGCCAGCGAGGTGTACGGGGTGGCCACTTTCTACTCTGCTTTCAAGTTTAAACCCGTAGGGCGCCACTGCGTCAAAGCATGCCGCGGGACCGCTTGCCATGTCAAAGGTTCCGAAAAGATCCTAGCAGAGATCGAGAAGGCGCTTGGCATCAAAGACGGGGATACGTCTGCGGACGGGGAATACAGCCTCGAAACAGTCGCCTGCCTCGGTTCATGCGCCCTGGCCCCTGTGCTCGTCGTCGACGAAAGGGTTTACGGCCGGGTCACCCCCGCCAGGGTAAAAAGCATTTTGCGGGGGGAAAGATGAACCTTTCCGGATTGCGCGAGCAGGCGAATAACGCCTGGAAGGCCGTCAACGAACCATCACGCCCACAGGTGCTGGTCGGGCAGGCCACGTGCGGCGAGGCGTCGGGGGCCGGCGAAGTCAACCATTCTATCCTCGAGACCCTCAAGCGCCTCGGCATCGAGGCCGACGTTCACAGCGTCGGCTGCATAGGCGCCTGCTACTGCGAACCGCTCGTGGATATCGTCAAGCCCGGCGCTCCCCGCATCTGCTATCACAGCATGACGCCGGCACTGGTGTCAGAACTTCTCGAAGATTACCTTGTAAAAGACAACCCCCGCCCCGATCTTGCATTGGGCGTCTGGGGTGAAAGCCGGTTCGGCATCCCCGCTCTATTCGAACTGCCCATGTTCAAGCCCCAGATGCGCATAGCGCTCCGTAACGCGGGCGTCATCGACCCGGAAAACATGATGCATTACATAGCCCGCGGCGGCTATACAGGCCTTGAGCGGGCTCTCAAGATGGCGCCCGAAGCAGTTATTGCCGAGATTGAGAAATCGGGCCTGCGCGGCCGCGGCGGCGCAGGTTTCTCCACCGGCCTCAAGTGGAAGCTTTGCCGCCAGGCGAAGGGGAGCCCCAAGTACATCATATGCAACGCCGACGAAGGAGACCCCGGCGCGTTCATGGACCGCGACCTACTCGAAAGCGACCCGCATGCGGTTTTGGAGGGCATCCTTACCGGGGCGCATGCCATGGGTGCGGCCGAAGGCATCATATATATACGGGCGGAATATCCGCTTGCCATCAAACGCCTCGTGAAGGCCATCTCCCAGATGCGCGACATCGGCCTGCTGGGCAAGAACATCCTCGGCTCGGGTTTCGATTTCGATCTCAGGATAGTCATGGGAGCAGGCGCTTTCGTCTGCGGCGAAGAAACCGCGATGATGAACTCCATCATGGGACGCCGCGGCACCCCCCGCCCCCGCCCCCCCTTCCCCGCCGAGAGCGGCCTGTGGGGCAAACCGACCAGCATCAACAACGTCGAGACATGGGCCTGCGTTTCGGCCATCATGGAAAAAGGCGCGGACTGGTTCTCCTCTTTCGGCACCGAAAAGAGCAAGGGCACCAAGACTTTTTCACTGGCGGGGAAGATCAACCGCACCGGCCTCATCGAAGTGCCGATGGGCATCACCCTCCAGGAGATAATATTCGGTATCGGCGGAGGCATCCCGGGCGGCAAGTCCCTCAAGGCCGTTCAGACCGGCGGACCTTCGGGAGGCTGCATCCCGGCTAGCATGCTTTCTCTGCCGGTGGATTACGAAGCGCTTACCAAAGCCGGTTCCTACATCGGCTCCGGCGGTATGATAGTCCTCGATGAGGACAATTGCATGGTGGAGACGGCTCGTTATTTCCTGTCCTTCACCACCAGCGAGTCCTGCGGCAAGTGCGTTCCCTGCAGGCTGGGCACGCGACAGCTGCTCACGATCCTGACCGACATTACACAAGGCAAGGGCAAGCCGCAAGACATACCCGCCATTTTGGGGCTGGGCAAATCCATGCGCCAGGGTTCGCTCTGCGGCCTGGGGCAGGGGGCCCCCAACCCCGCCATGACCACTATCGCCTACTTCCGAGAGGAATACGACGAGCATATCAATTCACATGTGTGCCGTGCAGGCGAGTGCCGCGCCCTCATCTCTTACACCATAATTGCGGAACGCTGCAAGGGCTGCGCCATCTGCCTGCGAGCCTGCCCCTCTGCCGCTATCACGGGAGAAAAAGGCAAGCCGCATGTCATCGACATCTCCAAATGCTCGCAATGCGGCAACTGCCTGGATGTCTGTCCGAAGAAATTCAACGCCGTGGTCAAGGTCCCGGCGGCCGGGCCGGCGGCAGTGCCCGCCGCGAAAGGGTGAAACATGGCGCAAACCGTTAAGTTCACTATCGACGGCAAACAGGTGACCTCAACCGAAGGCACGACTGTGCTGGAAGCGGCCCTGTCGGCCGGCATCTTCATACCGAACCTGTGCTTCCACCCGGACCTCGAGCCCTACGGCGGATGCCGTATGTGCATCGTAGAAATCCAGGGGATGCGCGGCATGCCGACATCCTGCACCATAAAAGTGGCGGAAGGCATGATCGTAAAGACCTTCGGCCCCGAGATCGACAAGACGCGCCGCGACGCCCTCCAGCTTCTGCTCGCCAATCATCCCACCGACTGCCTCGCCTGCGTCAAGAACCAGCGCTGCGAACTCCAAAAAGTGGCCGCCTACATGGGGGTCACGGAGCGGACCATGCAGCGCACCGCCCGCCCGCAGGCAGTCGACGAATCTAACCCGTTCTTCAAGCTCGACCGCAACTACTGCATCCTGTGCGCACGGTGCACCAGGACGTGCAACGAGATAACCTGCGTGAACGCCATCGACCTGGTAAGCCGCGGCGACGAAACCCGCGTCAGTCTTTTTCAGGACCAGCAGTTCATGGAATCCATTTGCCGTTCCTGCGGCGAGTGCGTGGCGCGCTGTCCCGTGGGCGCACTCGTGTCCAAGAATACGGTCATCCCCTCTTCCGAAGTACTCACGACCTGCTGTTATTGCGCTGTCGGCTGTTCAATGTACCTTGGGGTGCGCGACGGCAAGATTGTTTCCGTCAGGGGCAACAGCGAGGGAAAATCCAATAAAGGGAAGCTCTGCGTTAAGGGGCGTTTCGGCATCGCCGAATTTGTCACCCACCCCGACCGCCTCACATCTCCCCTGGTTAAAGGAGAGAACGGCCAGGTACAGGCGTCCTGGGACGACGCTCTCCAAATCGTCGCCGACAGGTTTAAAACCTACTCTCCCGATGAGATAGCCGTTGTCGCCTCCGCCCGTACCACCAACGAGGACGTTTACGCCGTGCAGAAGCTGGCAAGGGCGGTGCTGGGCACGAACAACGTGGACAATTGTGCCCGCCTCTGACATGCTCCAACGGTGGCCGGTCTGGCCACCCAGTTCGGTTCAGGTGCCATGACTAACTCCATCGGGGATTTCAAGGACTCCGCCTGCCTGCTTTCCATCGGCGCCAATACCACGGAAGCCCATCCCGTAATCGGGTTCGAGATGAAACAGGCAGTCAAACGCGGGGCCAAGCTGATAGTCATCAACCCCCGTAAGGTGGGTCTTGTACGGCATGCCGACCTGTGGCTCAGGCCGAAGAGCGGCACCAACGTGCCGCTCATCATGGCGATGTGCCGCGTCATCCTCGAAAACGGCTGGCACGACGAAGCGTTCATGGCCGCACGGTGCGAGAACCTAGAGGCGTTCAAGGAGTCACTGGAGCAATACGACCTCGAAAGCGTAAGCCGCATCACCGGTGTGCCGGCCGAAGACATCAAAGCCGCTGCCTGCATGTACGCGAAGAACACCCCCGCCGCCATCAGCTACGCCATGGGAATCTGCGAATTCAGCCACGGCACCGACGGCGTCATGGCCGTCGGCAACCTGGCCATGCTTACAGGTAATATCGGCAAGCCGGGAGCCGGCGTCAATCCTCTCCGCGGACAGAATAATGTCCAGGGCGCCTGCGACATGGGTGCCTTGCCGACGACTTACCCGGGATATCAATCTGTGACCGATCCTGTTTCACAGGCCAAGTTCGCCCTGGCCTGGGGCAAGACCTCCGGCCTGAAGCCCGGCATCACTCTCTCCGAGATGTTCGATGCGGCCTGTGACGGCCGCATCAAGGCTATGTATATCATCGGCGAGAACCCCATGCTGAGCGATCCCAATCTGGCGCACATCGAAAAGGCCCTCAGGAGCCTTGATTTCCTGGTGGTGCAGGACATTTTCCAGACCGAAACGACAGCCCTCGCGCACGTCGTTCTTCCCGGAGCCAGCTTTGCGGAAAAAGACGGCACTTTTACCAATACCGAGCGGCGCGTCCAGCGCGTCCGGAAAGCCATCGAACCGGTGAGCGGCAGCCGCCCTGACTGGCTGGTGACCTGCCAGATAGCGCAGAAGATGGGCGCCCAGGGGTTCGATTACAAAGGCCCGTATGACATAATGAATGAAATTAACCGCCTCTCCCCGAGCTGGGGCGGCATAACCTATGAACGGCTCGATGCCTGCGGCAGTTTGCAGTGGCCGTGCCCAACCGTTGAGCACCCCGGCACCCCCATCCTGCACACCCACGTTTTCACCCGGGGGCGCGGCAAGTTCATGCCGCTGGATTACTTCCCCCCATTCGAGATGCCGGATGACGAGTTCCCCTTCCTGCTGGACACCGGGCGGGCCCTTTTCCATTACCACACGGGCACGATGACGCGCAGGGTTGGAGGCTTGAACCGGTTCATGAATGAGGAAAAGCTGCAGATCAACCCCGCAGATGCCCAAAATCTGGATATCCGGGACGGAGATATGCTGAGCATCGCCTCACGGCGCGGTAAGGTAACCGCCAGGGCGAAGATAACTGACGTCACCCCCGCCGGGACGGTCTACATGACTTTCCATTTCCGCGAGACCCCCTCCAACCTCCTCACGAGCCCGGGCAGGGATGTGGTAACCGCGACGCCGGAGTATAAAGCCTGCGCGGTGAAAGTGGAAAAGGTAAAAGTCGAAAAATTGAAATCCGGCGGTGAGGGATAAGGTGCAGCATATCGGCGTCGATATCATGGAGATAAGCCGCATCGAAGACGCCATACAGCGTTTCGGGCAGGCGTTTCTCGACCGTATCTATACTCAGAACGAGCTTGACGCCTACAAAAGCAAACTGCCGTCGCTGGCCGCTCGTTTTTCAGGGAAAGAAGCTGTCATCAAAGCGCTCGACGCGCCGGGCACCAGCCCCAGGGACATCGAGATACTTTCTTCCCCGGACGGCAAGCCGCTGGTTACGCTTTACGGGAAAGCCAAAGAAAAAGCCGAAAAACTGGGCATCGCCTGTTTCGATATAACACTTTCCCACGCGCGGGACTACGCGGTGGCATTCGTGATCGGCCAGTCCGCATAATCTGCGACCTGGACTGGATTGCCTGACGTCGAGGCCCGGCAATGGGCATTATCAAGGATTTCACAAGCGAATAGAATGCGGATGCCGGCGATAACCCCTGCTCCTCACTTCGTCGATAACTGCGCTATTCAACTCTTGACAACAACGTGCTACAATGTCCCATAAAAAGAAATACTTCCCGATTTTCGGAAAGGGGTTGAACTATGTCCGGACACTCTAAGTGGCATACTATCAAGAACGCGAAGGGCGCAGCTGACGCCAAACGCGGCCAGCTTTTTACAAAGCTCTCACGTGAAATAATCTTTTCCGCCCGCGCCGGCGGCGGCAATCCCGACGGCAACTCGCGCCTGAGGCTCGCCATCCAGAAGGCCCGCGACGCCAGCATGCCGATGGAAAACATCGAGCGCGCCATCAAGAAAGGCGAAGGCACCGCCGAAGGCCAGGTGATGTTCGAAGCCACCTATGAAGGCTACGGGCCGGGAGGCTCGGCCATCATGGTCGATATCGTCAGCGACAACCGCAACCGCGCAGTGCAGGAACTGCGTTCCGCATTCACGCGCGCTGGCGGCAACCTCGGAGAAACAGGATCGGTCGGCTGGATGTTCGAATCCCGCGGTGTTATCGGTGTCGACGCGACAGGCAAGAACATCGACGAGCTCACGATGCAGGCCATCGACGCCGGCGCAGAAGACGTGAACGTTCAGGGCGATTACATGGAGATTTACACCAAGCCCACCGAACTGGAGATCGTCCGCAAGGGGCTTGAGAAAGCCGAAGTGGCCATCGACAGCGCCGAACTGGCCAAGGTCCCCAAGACGACCATCAGCCTCGACGAACACACCTCCTTCCAGGCACTGCGGATGATCGACAGGCTGGAAGAGATGGACGACGTGCAGAACGTCTCTCATAACGTTGAGCTCACCGACGAGATAATGGAAAAATACCAGTCCCAGGCCAAGTAAACATGGCAGCCCATGAGGATTTTAGGAGTTGACCCCGGAACTATAGTCCTCGGTTACGGGCTGATAGAAAGCGTCCGGGACGAGATGACTCTCGTCCATTATGATTCGATCAAATGCAAAGCGCGCTCCGACATGTCGGAGCGTTTGCTTTTTCTTTATGACGGGCTCACTCAGGTGGTGGACAAATACGAGCCCGACGTCATGGCCGTCGAGTCCCCGTTCGTCGGCGAAAATATCAAGAGCGCGCTGGCAATCGGCAAGGCCCAGGCTATCGTGCTTCTCGTCGCCGCCCAGCACGGCCTGCCGATCTTCGAATATTCCCCGGCCAAGATCAAACACCACGTGGCCGACTACGGGGCTTCTTCCAAGGAACAGATGCAGGAGATGGTCAAGCTTCTGCTCGACCTCGACGAAATCCCCCAGCCCAACGACGCCGCCGACGCGCTGGCAGTGGCTATCTGCCACCTGCGGGAATGCCGCCTGGCGGAGATGATAAAGGAAAGCCAATAACCGCGGTATGAGGAGCAAATTATGATAGCCAGTTTGAGAGGGACGCTTGAAGCACTTAATCCAGATTCCGCCGTCATCAATGTCGGCGGCGTAGGTTTCCGCGTTTTCATGCCTGTTTCGATGCTGTTAACGCTGGGTGGACTCGGGGAAGAGGTCCGCGTTCAGACCCACACTCACGTCAGGGAAGACGCCATCCTGCTTTACGGATTCGCTTCAGAGGAAGATCTCAAGCTCTTCGAGATGCTCATCAACGTTTCCGGTTTCGGCCCCAAGCTGGCGCTGGGCATGCTCTCAGCCCTGAGTGTGGAACAGCTGGTTTCCGCCATCGCCGGAGGCAGCGAGGAACTGCTGACTTCGGTGCCGGGCATCGGCAAAAAGCTGGCAGGCCGGCTTATACTTGAACTCAAAGACAAGATAAACACGGGCTGGACCGGGGCGAAGGTAGTGCCGGTAGGGGAGGGGGACGGGGAAGTGGTCGCCGCCCTGCTGAGCCTGGGTTATTCCGCCGCCGAAGCGTCGCGCGCCGTAGCTTCACTGCCCCGCGACAAGAAGCTGCCCCTCGAAGACAAGATCAAATACACCCTCGGGTATTTCGGGGGAAAATAGGCTTATATTCGATCGGGATAAAGGTACAGCCGGGGGGTTCCCCCGGCTGTATGCGTGAAGGTGGGTTACGCCAGGAAATCTATTGTTTTTACGAGCACACGGACTCTTATCCTGGATCCCGGCTCGCGGGCCGGGATGACACGGGATAAAGGGAAAATCCTATCCCCCGACAAGCATAGACTTAGCCAGCGCCCCCTGCCATTTGCCGACCTGTTTCGCGAGGTGGAATGTACTGAAGAAGAGCGCCACCCCTGCGACGAACATGATGGGAAGCAGCCAGGGGCTCAGCATGTAATGGTTCCAGCCGGAGACGGAAGAATCGCTGATGTTTATCAGCGACCATCCGAGAGCCTGTGCGACAGGTTGGGCGATAAATGCGGCCGAAACCGAGAGCAATGTGACGACAACTGTGAAGTAGGTAACGCCCAACGGCAGCATGAGAAACATGTAAATCATGGAGAACCAAGTGTACCTGTCGGTGAACATCGCCTTGAAACGGGGCCACAGGCCCTTGCGGTTGTCCGAGAACCTTGCCCTGCGGGGCATGCGCTCGCCGAGCAGCCCTTCCACGATGCGGCCTTCGAGCCATGCTATGCCCCTGACGGATAGGACGAACAGCGCGAAGAACGGCACGCCGATGATGAGCACAGCCAGACCGGCCGAGAGTGAAATCCCCGTGACAACCCAGGTGAAGTAAACGATGCCTGTCCCCAGCGCCAATAGCATGTAGAGCAAAGATGTCCACGCCCTGCCCTGGCCTAGTATCCCGAAGAAGCGGGCAACCGGGTTGTTGCGTTTAACGGGAGCGGCTCGTGCAGGTTCGATCTTCACAGGCGCCACCCTGTAGGCCGTAGCCACTTCGGCCGGGGTGCCATAATTCTTAATTATGCCCCCGAGCGCCTCTGCCTCGGACAACGCCGGGCGTGTCTTTTTGGCCGTTTCCAGAGCGATGCCTAGATATTCCGCCGCGTCGGACAGCGCGTCCTGCACCGTGGCCGGGTCCTGGCCCGCCAGTTCCGCTTTGAGGGAAACCAGGTAATCGTTAATGCTGTTTATCATCTTCAACTCCTCAATATCGAATCGGCGAAATTTTTCGTGGCGGTCCATATCGTTTTCCAGCGCGCCAAAGCCTGGTTGCCGTCAGGCGTTATGCTGTAGTAGCGGCGGGGAGGCCCGGACACCGAGGGTTCCACCCTGCTGGTGAGCAGGCCGTTGTTCTCGAGGGAGTGCAGCACCGGATAGAATGTCCCCTGCTTGATGAATGAAACGTCCTGTTTACTTTCGCCTATCATGTTGGCGATCTGGTACCCGTACATCGGCTGTTCTGCCCGGCTGACGATGTCCAGCAGGACCAGCGCAGCCACACCCGAGTTCAGCTCTTTCTGGAACTTCTTGTCGACTGAATTTTCATCTTCCATGACTTATCCCCTTCGGACTCTCTGATTGACCATATTGTATTATCTGATTACTAGTATTATAAAGTGTAGTATAGTACTGCAACGGAAGGATGTCAAGGGGTTTAAGGGGGATATTTTTAGCCCATCCAGACGCCAGTGCGGGGAAATCTCAATTGAAGCCAGCCAGGGTATCCTGGCGGGTATTTCTCCAGCCGGAAACTACGGCTTGCGGCCCGGCTGCCTTATGACCGTTTTCAACTTTTCCGGGGCGGTGCGCCGCGGGTCGGAAAGGTATATCTCGTGGTGCTTCTGCTTCACGCCGTCGAATACGTAGCCCTGTTCGTGGAGCAGGTCGTGCAGTCTCTTGATGGCAGGTCCCTCGTCGGCATAAGCGCCGATATAGAATATCTGGGCAGACGTTCCTTCGTCGAATTTTTCGAACTTCAGCTTCGGCAGCGCGGAGGGGTTCTTCTTGAAGCGGACGTCGTCCACTGCCCTTTTCACGATTTCAGCTGTCACGAAATCAGGCTGCATTATCATGTATGTCCATTTCCAGTTGGCCTTGTCTTCCGTCGAGAAACGGGTCATATCGTCAGCCCACCACAACCCCTCCAGGGGCATGACGGGGTAGTCTATCGATTTCAATTTCCTGACCGAGAATTTGATGGTGTACGCTACTGCGTACAGTGCCTCTATGGCCGCCGCGGCGGCCAGGCTGTCGGGCTTGCCCGAGCCGTCTATCATCAGGAAATTCATGGCCGGGACCTCGACCATGACGGGCGCTTTCGAAGGCGGGTTATAAAGGTGCTTCAATGTCTTTTTGAGTTCGAGTTTTTCCATCTTGCGCTCCCGATTATCCTGAAAATATCGATTTTTAACGATCCGAACAGAAGTATAAACCATTGGGACAGCAGGGGCCAAGAGGCGGAAAGAAATAATTAAAGGGCCCCCCAAATTGATGGCGGAGCCCTGTTAATCAACCCTGCGGGCGTTTCGGGCTAAATCGGTTTTAAGCCTTGACGTCTTGCCTGCCCGAAATTGTTTTGCTGTTGCGCGGTTTCACTTCGATATGTTCCCTCGGGTAATTGGTGGCCTTGCTCATTTCATTGGCGAACACATGGGCCTCCCCCGACGTTTTGAAAATCAGTATCGGCACGCCGTGAGACCCTTCGGTGGCTCCCCCGTCCTGCATCCCCTTGTATTCGGCAAGGTGTTTTTTGATAAAGGCCACCAGCTGGTCCCGGTCTTTCTCCCCGTTGTTCTTGGTTATTTTGACGATATGTTCTTCTCGGCTGTTCATTGTATATTTCTCCAATCTGTTTCGGCGATTGAATCATTTCCGACAGGAAATCGCCTCGATTGGTAAAAAGATAACACGCGCATCGTTAAATAATCATAAAACGGGCGCGGAAAAGATGTCGAAATTGTGACATCTGAGAAATACGTCCCTGTGCAGGGCAATCAACGTTTGAGGTGAAGGAATATCTGCGCGATTTCCGCTTTGAGTTCGGGAAGGGGTTTGTCAGTATCTATAACCATGTCGGCTGATTTAAGCTGCTGGGCAACCGTGTTCTGCGCGGCAATGCGTTGCCTGACCTGTTCGGGCGTCCATCGCTTCTTCGCAGCCATGCGTTCCATGATGACTTCCAGCGGGGCGGTCGTCACCCACACTTCGTCAACCAGCCCCTCCCACCCCGCTTCTATGAGCAAAGCAGCTTCCAGGACCGCGACCCTGATACCCTTCGAGCGCAGTTCGGCGAGCCTGGACCGTACTTCCTCCAGAATTATAGGCCGCATGATGGCATCGAGGCTAGAAAGCGCCTCGGGGCTGTTGAAAACCAGTTCCCCCAGCTTGTTCCGGTCTATGGTCAGGTCGGGGGCCAGTACGTCCCTGCCGAAAGTGTCCACGACCTCGTCCCATCCAGAGGTCCCGGGAAGGTAGACTTCGTGACCGACCTCGTCCGCGTTGATGACGGCCGCCCCGAGTTCATGCATTATCCCCGCAACCGTGCTCTTGCCGCTACCGATAGTGCCGGTAATGCCTATCGTTATCATCGTTCAGTCTCAGGATGCAATTATACCGGGGCCAGCCCGGCGACGGTGGTTTTATCCAGTTTCATTATGATGGCCGCCAGCAGGCGTACGGTGTCATCGAAGTCGGTCCTGCGCATGATGGAGTTGTGGCTGTGGACGTGCCGCGTGGGGATGCCGATGACGAGGCTCGGTACGCCGCTCTTGTGGAGGTGGATGGCGCTGGTGTCGTAGCTGCCGAAATCCAGTGTCGAAAGCTGGAGCTTGACGCCGAGTTCTTTTGCCGTATCGACGGTAAGCTCGCGCAGCTTGATGTTGGGTATCATGCCCTTGTCGTACATGATGATGGAAGGCCCGTCGCCGATCTTTTCCTTGGTCTGGTCGTCGGGGATACCCGGAACGTCGCCGATGGGGCTGACGTCCAGCGCGAAAGAGACGTCGGGATCTACGGATTCGGCACTGGTGCGGGCCCCCCGCGTCCCCACTTCCTCCTGTACCGTAGCCACGCCGTACACTGCGTTCGGATGTTTTTTACCGACCAGGGCGCGCAGGGTGGAGACGATGAGCGCGCACCCCACCCGGTCGTCGAAGGCCTTGGCCATATAGGTCTTTTTCGGGTTTGACATGATAGTGAATTCGCTCACAGGCACCACCGGGTCTCCGACGCGCACGCCCGCTTCGACTACTTCCTCGATGGATGTGGCTCCGATATCGATAAACATGTTTTTGCGTTCAGGGGGTTTCTTGCGCTCCTCTTCGGGCAGCACGTGGGGAGGAACGGTGCCGATGACGCCCGGGACTTTGCCTTTATGGGTCTGGATCATGACGCGCTGGGCAGGGAGATGCTGATTGGGCCAGCCGCCCAGCGTGGTGAAATTGATGAAGCCTTCCTTGGTTATGTGTTTCACCATGAACCCGATCTCGTCCACGTGGCCGGCCAGCATGATGCGCGGCGCCGTCGCCGAGCCTTTTTTCAGGCAGATGAGCGAGCCGAGCTTGTCCTGCGACAGTTCCCCCAGCGGTGAAAGCATCCTGCGCATGACTCCGCGGGATTCTTCTTCGTAACCCGAGACGCCGCTCGCCTCGGTAAGTTCCTTGAGCATCAATTCTATTTCGTCCATGTTGCCTCCCGACCTGTGCAAAAATCTAAACCGAGCTTGTGCGGAAACGCGCCACCGCGATGATGGCGAAGGCCAGCCCGAACCCGGCGAGGGCCAGCATACCGGGGACCACGTCGTGAAAAGTGCCGCCGTAAAGCAGGAGCTTGTTGAAGGAGGTGGTCGCCCATCCGTGCGGGGTGAACAATGCCATGTTCTGCATCCATTGGGGGGTGATGAACAACGGCCACCAGCACCCGCCGAGGGGGGCTAAAATCAGGGACGACAGCACGCCGATGGAACTGGCCGCCCTTTCGGTTTTGACCAGGGTACCCAGCATCAGGCTGAAGGCGGCCGCCATCAGCGTTACCAGCAGGGAGATAAGCACAACAACGAGTGGTTCGCTCCCCAGCTCGAGGTGGTAGAGGAATATCCCGACCCCCCAGAAGATGATTATCTGCACCAGTCCTTTGAGGACGGTGCCCACGTAGATCCCCCCGAGGATCGAGTTACGGCTGACCGATGAAGAAAGCAGCCGTTCCAGGGTCTGGTTCTGGCGCTCGCGCACCAGCCTTTCGGCCGAGAGCGCCGCCGTGAAGAATACGAACATCACGAGGTAGCCGGGGATGACCCAGTTGGCAGGGTTGGAGGCCTTGATATCACCCACCTGCTGGACCGAGGCCTGCACCAGACCGGCTGCTGCAGATGCGCTCCCCGCGTATATCCGGGCCAGTACGGCCGGGATGTCGGCCGCGCGCCCGCTCTGCGCCAGGATGCTCGCTGCGGCATTGGCTTCAACTTCCCTGGCTGCGATGTCTGCAGAAAGGCCGGCCGCCATCCCGTCCAGCGCGGCGCGTATGTCCTGGTTGGCCGGGTCTACCACCACGTCTAGCACGGATGCCTCGCCTGCGTAAACGTTCTGGGTGAAATCAGCCGGGAAGGATATGAACCCCTTTATCTTTTTTTGGTCGATCTGGGCCCGGGCGTCATTGTAATCCTGTATCCAGATGACCTGAGGCTGTCCGGGCTGAAGTGCCGCGACGTCCGCAGTCTGCAGGGAAGAGACGATATTGTAGCTGAGGCTCCCGGCAGCCTCCTGCGTGGTGACATACAGGGTCAGCCTGGTGTCCTGCGCTCCCGCCCCCTGGAACAGGAAATAGAACAATGTCACGAAGAAAAACGGGAACCCGATGCTGAATATCAGCGCCGCCCTGTCGGATGAGAATATCTTGAGTTCCTTGATGGCGATGTACCAGGCGTTTTTGATCTGTTTCATCGCTTTACCTTTGCCCCGATACGGCTGAAAAAAGCCTGCGGCTGATAAGAAGGGCGAAGACGGTGACTCCCGCCAAAATGATGAAGGGTACGCCCACGTCGGCGAACGACCCGCTACGGGCCACCAGAGCCTTGAAAGCCTGGTTGGCGTAGGTGTTGATAGAGAACCGGCTGAGAGTGTAAATAACGGTCCCTTTCGTCAGCGTGAAGAAGGTGCCCCCCAGCATGACGGTGCCCATGGTGAAGAAAACCGCGATCCAATTGGCTGAGTCGGGCGTCCGCGCCACCGAAGCGATAAGCATCCCCACGGCCCCGCCGGCCGCGGCGAAAACCAGTGAGAGCCCGATCACTTCAAGGAAGGAGAGCGGGGTGAAGATATGGAAAACCGCGTAGGACAATACAAGCAGGATGACCGTCTGCACGAAGCCGCGCCCCATGCCGGCCAGGAATTTGCCGGTGAAGAGCTGACTGGTCGTGAGCCGCGTTGTGAGCAGCCTTTCAAGCGTCCCCTTGCGTTTCTCTTCCGCGAAAGCCCTGGCGCCGATGGTGATTGAGAAGAGGACGTACATCGTTATGATGCCCGGAAGGAACTGGCCGACCGGGTCCGGGAGGCTGCCCGTAAGGTCTTCCCTGATCGAGACACTGGGGGAAGTTTTTTCCGTCGCCACGGCCTGCTGCACGGTGTTGAAAATCACTGAAGTCGATATCCCTGTGCCGTCAAGCGCCTGGCTCACGACAGCCTGCACCTGGAAACCCATATTCAGGTCCGAGATAGCCGCGTTTTCGATGCTGTAGACTATCTGGCCTTCCTGACCGCCGTTGCCGCGCTGTTTGAACGTGATTTGGGCCGGCTGCCCTGCAGCCAGTTTGGAGCTGAAATCGGCGGGTATTACCATCAACTGTATGATGTCGGACCGCCCGAGTTTGACTTCGGCGTCGCTCGCTTTAAGTATCTTTACCGTCAGGCTGTTATTGTGTTCAAGCGTGTTCAAAAGAGATTGTGCGAAAGGGCCGTTGTCCTCGTTCACGATGTTGGCGGTGCCGTGAAAGAGGTTCTGGCCTCCGAATGCGCCGTAGATGAGCGCGAAAGTGACCACGGGGAGCAACAGGCTGAAAGCCAGGTCCCCCCTGTCCTGCAGATAAGATTTTATCTCGCGCAGCGCGATCGCCAGTGCGTTCTTCATCTTTTCAGTCCCGCAGACTTCGGCCCGTAAGGTTGAGGAAGACGTGCTCCAGGGTTACGGTGTCGGGGTTGCCGATCTTCTTCTTTAATTCGTACGGCGAGTCCATGGCGATGACCTGCCCGCCGTCGATGATGGCCACGCGCTTGCACAGGTGGTCGGCTTCCTCCATGTAATGGGTGGTGTATAGCACCGTGATCCCCTGCTTTTGCAGGTTCTGGATGGTTTCGAATATCTTGTTGCGCGACTGGGGGTCGATGCCCACCGTCGGCTCGTCCAGGAATAGCAGTTGGGGGTGGCCCATGAGGGCGATGGCCAGGTTGACGCGGCGCTTCATTCCGCCCGAATATTTCTGGATCTTGTCTTTCCCGCGGTCGCTGAGTTCCATCAGTCGGAGGTTGGAGGCGGCCTGTTCGCGGGCTTCCTTGCCGGAGAGCCCTGCCATCTTCCCGAAGAATATAAGGTTGTCGATGGCCGACATCTCTTCATAGAGGGCCAGGTCCTGCGGGCATATGCCTATAATCTCCCGGACTTTGTCGGCCTGGTTCTTGATGGAGAAGCCGCCGATGGCGGCGTCTCCCCCGTCGGGGGCCAGCACCGTCGCGAGCATGCGTATGGTGGTCGTCTTGCCGGCCCCGTTGGGGCCCAGCAGGCCGAAACATTCACCCTTGTCGATGGTGAACGAAACCCCATCGACGGCTTTTTGCCCGTTGAAATCCTTGCGCAAATCCTTGACTGCCACGAATGGTTCGGACATACGTGTACCTCCGGGAGGCCCGTTATGATTTTTCGATTATATGCGGTTGTTCTGGATATAAGCCGGGATGTCGGCCGGCGGCACCACGAAGTAGGTCTTGTCGCCGTTGGCTACGAACAGGTAGACGTCCAGCGCTTTGAAGGCGAAGCTGTGCTCAAATTTCTGGAGGGCCTTGATGAAATCAGGCGTCGCCGGAAAGGCGATGCCGTATTTCTTGTTCGGGTCGGTCATGCGGGCCATCAGCTGGCCGAGTCCCATCTGGAAATTCATCTCGGCTGCAGAAAAGCCGCCCTTATCCTCGCCCTTGGCTTCCAGGATGAACGAAACGCCGTCCTTGTCCACTGCGAGGTCGGCAAATCCACCCGGCAGTTTGACCTGTTCCTTGACGGACCAGCCGTCCTGCTTGAGGCCGCGCTTGAGAACCCCGATAACATCGCTTTCCTTGAATATATCCACAGTCATCATCCTTTCTATTTTTTCTCGCATAGTTTAGCCACAAAAATCTGCGGGGTCAACTGCCCCGGGGGCATTACCGCCTTGCGGACGGCGAAATTTTGGTTATTGTGATTGTGTTACGGGTGATATATGATGGAGTCAGGGTAAAATCAACCGCAGGCCGCGGGTGGGAATCTATGCTGAGAAAATTTCTCTACACCGGCATACTGATCTCGCTGGTACTGGTGACTAACCAGGTAAGGGCCGATTCAACCTCCTCTGGCAGCACGCCCGTCGGTTCGGTTACAGTCGCCTCCACCATGACGAGCGGGGCCGTCGAAGTGCGCGTGATGGCTTCCCAGGCAGATGCGTCTGTTACGTCGGTGAATATGACCCTCTCGAGCGTGGAGATCTACCTCGCTACCGGCTGGACGAAGATGGCAATGGCACAGTCGAACAAAGTGGACCTCGTCCAGGCGTTCGGAACCGAGCGAACCGTCGCAAGCATGAAGAACCTGAACCCGGGCACCTACAACCAGGTCAGGCTGAATATCTCCGGGTTGGACGTGACCCCGGCGGGCGGCAAACCGGTGAAAGCCGCATTGACCCTAAATTCGATTTCCTTCACAAAGAACTACCAGGTGTCGATAAACAACACGACCGTTATCGTCATCAACTTCGATCCGGTAAAATCGATCGATACGAGCGTGAAGGACCATATCGCTTTCACCCCGGTGGCGAGCCTGCTGGTCGCCCCCGCCGGCGCCCTCCAGATAATCAACTTCAACCTTGTTCAGGGCAAGGTGGGCCAGGCTTATCATGCGCAGCTGGTAGCCATAGGCGGGCTCCAGCCGTACACCTGGACCATCACAATGGGGGACATGCCGGACGGGCTCGCACTCGACCCCGCAACCGGGGTGATTTCCGGTACCCCTTCCAAAGACGGAATATTCTTTTTCACCGTCAGGGCGGATGATTCGTCGCCGGTCAGGAAAAGCACCGCCAGGGCGACGGCCGGCGGCGTCGTGAACGCGGGCGAACCGGGCGTGACCATCCGCATCTCGCCATAGCTTTTTGCAAGTCGGTATAATTATTTTATGCATGGGGAAACGTGCATAAAAGGGCCGATTTGCCGGTTTCCGAGAGACGTAGAAACAAAAGATATGATCGAAGCGCGGCTCTACGAAAAACTCCCCGGGTCCATCGTCCGCTGCCACACGTGCCAGTGGCTCTGCAAGATACAGCCCGACAAGACCGGCGTGTGCAAGATGTACAAGAACGAAGCCGGCACCCTTTTCAACCTGAATTACGCGCATACGTCATCCGTCGCGGTCGACCCGGTTGAAAAGAAGCCCCTCAACCACCTGTTTCCGGGCAGCTTGTGTTTTTCCCTGGGCGGCTGGGGCTGCAATTTCCACTGCATACACTGCCAGAACTGGGGCATCTCGTGCGTAAATATCCCGAACGGCGACCGCCGCCAGGCCGAGGTGCCCCCGCAAAAAGCCGTAGAAATGGCAGTTCACTACGGGTGCCAGGGCATCGCCTGGACCTACAACGAGCCGACCATGTGGTTCGAGTACACACTGGATTCGGCCAAACTGGCGCACGCTGCCGGGCTTTATTCCGTTTACGTCACCAACGGATACGCTACAGAAGAAGCCCTCGACCTCCTCGGGCCTTACCTGACGGCGTGGCGCGTGGACGTTAAAGGATTCAGCGACGGGTTTTACAGCAAACTGGCGCGTATCAGCCGCTGGCGCGGCATACTGGACGTCGCCAAACGCGCCAGGCATAAGTGGGGCATGCACGTCGAAGTGGTCACCAACGTTATACCGGGCATGAACGACGACGACGCCCAGCTAAGCGGTCTCGCAGGCTGGATAGCATCGGACCTTGGCGAACTGACGCCCTGGCATGTCACCCGTTTTCACCCTGATTACAACCTCCCGGATGTGCCCGCCACCCCCGTGGCCACAATCGAACGGGCGATATGCATCGGTAAAAAGGCGGGCCTCAAATTCATCTATGGGGGAAACATCCCCGGGCATTCGTCCGAGAGCACCGTCTGCTATAACTGCCGTAATCTCATCGTGGACCGGCAGGGTTATAAAACCGAAGTTATCGGCCTGGACGGCACGCACTGCAGGTTCTGCGGCGCGGACCTGAATTTCAGGATAGATATCAAGGGGGTTGCGAAATGACAGCGATGATTCGAAAACCGACGGTGGCCGGATCTTTCTACCCCGGTTCGGCCAGGGAACTGGCGGCCATGATAGAGACCATGGTGGACGACGGCGCGGCCAAAGCCCATGTGTTCGGGTTGGTCAGTCCGCATGCGGGCATCATCTATTCCGGGGCGGTGGCGGGGGCCGTTATCTCGCGAATCCGCATCACGGACACCGTCATCATCATGGGCCCGAACCACACGGGACTGGGCAAGCCCTTCGCTATAATGACGTCGGGCACCTGGGAAACGCCGCTGGGGAACGTCGATATCGACGGCGCACTCGCCTCTAAACTGCTCGCCGGTTCATCCTATCTCGCAGAAGATTACGACGCCCACTTACGGGAGCATTCCATCGAGGTCCAGCTGCCTTTCCTCCAGCATTTCAAAAAAGACGTCAAAATCGTGCCCATCGTGCTCTCGCACGCCGGCGGAGAAGTTTACAAGGAGATAGGTCAGGAGATAGCGGAGGTGTTGGCAGGGCTTGGCCGCGAAGTCGTCATCCTTGCTTCGAGCGACATGACGCATTACGAGCCGCGGAAAGAAGCCGAGCGCAAGGACAACTCGGCCATCGGCGCCATCCTGGACCTCGACGAAGACGCCCTCCTTGATCGCATCGCCGCCGAAAATATCACCATGTGCGGCTACGGGCCTGTGGCGGCCCTCATCTCCGCGGCCAAGGCCATGGGGGCCCAGAAGGCGGAACTGGTGAAATACCAGACCTCGGGGGAAACTTCAGGCGACTATTCCAGCGTGGTCGGCTACGCGGGACTCATCATCCCCAGACCGGTCATGTCCCCGCTGGTGAAACTGGCGCACGAAGCCATCCGCGATTATATCGTGGAAGGCAGGGTCGTTTTGCCGCCCGAACCGCTCACTCCCGAGATGCAGGAAAAGGCCGGCGTGTTCGTTTCCATCCATGAGAACGGCGAACTGCGGGGGTGCATCGGCACTTTCGAACCCGCCCGCCGCAACGTGGCGGAAGAGATAATCGTCAACGGTATCAGCGCGGCCACCCGCGACCCGCGTTTTTCGCCCATCGAGGAGCATGAACTCAACAAGCTGGAGATCAGCGTGGACGTCCTCACCGAACCCGAGGCCATTTCAGGCAGCGAACAGCTGGACCCCAAAAAATACGGCGCCATCGTCCAGCGTGGGGCGCGGCGCGGCCTGCTCCTGCCTGACCTGGAGGGCGTAGACACCGCGGAGGAACAGATAGATATCTGCCGCCGCAAGGCGGACATCAGCCCGAATGAAAAGGTCCAGCTGTTCCGCTTCGAGGTGAAGCGGTACCACTAGACCGAACTACTCCACAACCTCGTTCCATGCTCTGGATTGTCGGGTTTGGCCCGACAATGACTGCGGCTCGGAGGTTGGGTCATCCCGGCCCGTGCGCCGGGCCTCGGGATGTTCCCCGAGGTTCTCGCACTCGAGGCTCGGGTGTTCTTGTCCTCGAGCGTTGGCTCGAGGGATCCAGAATAACGGGTCCTTGGATGATTGTTGCGTCTGGCTTGTCGGATCACCCTCTTGACACCCGGGTACAAGCAAGCCCGACAATGCCGGGGCGCGAAGGCTGTGTCATCCCGGCCCGCGAGCCGGGATCCAGAATAAACATCCCATCCCTTCCCGTTGTGGTAAAATCCATACGATTCATCTATCGAGGAGTGCCTCCGAATATGCGAATGCGTTACAGCGATGTGAACGAACTCCACTACGAGAAAATGGGCTCATTCTGGGGCAGGCTGGCGGTGTTCCTCTTCTTTGCCGTCACCCTGCTTTTTGCGGGCCTCTATTTTTACCAGAGGGCGCACGGGCCGCTAGGCGACAGGCCCGCCCCTGACTGGTATTACCTTATGATGTTTGGGATATTCCTGCTGGTGGGCGTCATCGTCATGAATTTTTTCACGCTCACCATCCACGTCACCACCGAGGGCCTTACCGTCGCGTACGGCATTTTCAAACAGCGTGTCTCCTGGGACAACGTTGCCGGTTACGAGATGGGGAAGGGCACGGGCCTGTTGAACTACGGCGGGTACGGGATACGTTTCGGGTACCGAAAAGGCGGGGCCGTGCTGGTTTACAATATCATGGGAGCCAGGCTGATAGTCCTTGAACTGCGGGCACCCGGGCGCTACAAGTATTTCGCTTTCTCGACAAGGCATCCCGAGGAAGTGGCGGCCCTTGTCGAGAAATGGGGCAATCCTGATTAGGCACTGTACCTCACAGGCGTAGATATGGACCTGTTCGATTTCAATTACGAGAAAGAGAAGCTGAAGGAAGCCCCCCTCGCCGCGCGCATGAGGCCGGCAAACCTGGCGGAGTTCGTGGGCCAGGAGCATATCATCGGGGCGGGACACGTCCTGCGCACAGCCATCGATTCGGGCAAACTACCCTCCGTCGTTCTCTGGGGGCCTCCCGGCTCCGGTAAAACGACACTCGCCTACATCATGGCGCAGGCCACCTCCTCACACTTCAGCCCCGTTTCGGCGGTGAGCGCGGGTGTAGCCGACCTGCGGAAGATAATCGAAGAAGCCCGCGAGCGGCGCAAGATGTCGGGGCAGAGGACGCTCCTGTTCATCGATGAGATACACAGGTTCAATAAGGCGCAGCAGGATGCCATTCTGCCCTATGTGGAGGACGGGACCGTCACTCTTATCGGCGCGACCACCGAGAACCCCTCTTTCGAGGTCATATCGCCCCTGCTGTCGCGCTCGCAGGTGTTCGTCCTGAAGCCCCTTGCGCCCCCGGAGATCGCTACGATTATCAACCGGGCCATCTCGGACAACGAACGCGGCCTCGGGGCCTTCAAGGTCGCGCTGGAAGAAAGTGCGCTCGACTACCTGGTTTCCATGTCCAACAGCGACGCCCGCACCGCACTCAACGCTTTGGAAGTGGCGGCCATGACTACCCCGCCCGACGAGAACGGCAGGCGTTTCGTTACCCTCCCGATGGTTGAAGACGCAGTCCAGCACCGGGCTATCCTCTACGACAAGAACGGCGAACAGCATTTCGATATCATCTCTGCATTACATAAAACTTTAAGGGGTTCGGACCCCGACGCGGCGCTTTACTGGCTGGCGCGCATGCTGGAAGCCGGCGAAGACCCGCTATATATCGTGCGCCGGCTGGTCCGCTTCGCCTCCGAGGACGTCGGTATGGCCGACCCCCAGGCGCTGGTGGTATCGATGGCGGCCCAGCAGGCGGTGCATTTCATCGGCATGCCGGAGGGCAATCTGGCGCTGGCCGAGGCGGTGGTCTACCTGGCGACGGCCCCCAAGAGCAATTCGCTGTACACGGCCTATTCGGCGGTGAAGAAGGAAGTCACGGCAGGGCGCAACGAGCCCGTGCCCCTGCACCTGCGCAACGCCCCCACTAAACTGATGAAGGACCTGGATTACGGCAAGGGGTACAAATACGCCCACCAGTTCGAAGGGCACTTCGTCAGGCAGGAAAATCTGCCCGAAAGCCTCAAGGGAAGGCAGTTTTACGAACCGGGCGAGCAGGGGTTCGAGAAACAGGTCCTGGCGCGTCTCAGGGGGTGGTGGCCGGAAAGGTACAAGCCGAAAACCGAGAAGCCGGGGGAATAATCAGTTTTATCATTCCAACCCCTACTCCCCCGTGTCATCCCGGGCCGAGACCCGGGATCCATTATATATCCTGGCATTAACAATGCTGAAAGCTGAGTGCTGACAGTTGCATCGGTTGACACTCACCCCCCGTCCGCATATACTTATAAGGTTGACGCGGGGTGGAGCAGTGGCAGCTCGTCGGGCTCATAACCCGAAGGTCGTTCGTTCGAATCGAACCCCCGCTACCAAATAAATAATAAAGCCCCCTGGTAATTCAGGGGGCTTTTCTGTGTTTCTCGAATAGTCCGGTTTTTTGTTCAGTTCCATTTTATAGAGAACTCGGTGCAGTCGTTGCCTTTAGCTATCGATTTTAGCGTTTGCAGTTGGACATTCTTGCAACCGCAGATCTCCAGAGAGCGCGTCACCCAGCCGGAGATTCTCAATTCGATCAGGCGGTGCATTCCGGGGAATTTGGTTATCTCTAGTGTCACGCTATGGGATTGCTCGTTCGTTACTTTGATGACGCTGTCTTTGTAATAGGTGGCCATAATCTGGCTACCCTTGCCGATGATGAAACCGGGCGAGCCTAATTTCACAAACAGCTTGTAAACACCCTGTAAGGAGGACTCAGAACTGAATCTTCCGATTTCCGTGGCGAAATCTTCTTTTCCACCATAGAACATAGAGCTAATCTTCTGCATCGGCTCTACCATTGCCTCTGTGATCGGGTACCAGCTGCTGGCCATCGGGCTATTTATGATTGCCGCAGCCTGGGGCGAAAGGGATTTGAACCAATCATCATACCTGTTTGCGTGTTTGGCTCGAACGAAATCGGGGATTGATTTTACCGCGGTGCCTTTTACTTCCATGATTTCTCCTTATGCAATTACCGATGCCATTCCGCTTAAAGCAGCTATATCCGGCAATTTTAGGGTTGTTGCCGGGGTAGAAGGAAGAACCGCTCGGCTACAAATCGCGGGCTTGACGGCTTATCCGATTGGCTATTCAGGCCAAAATGCCGATGTTGTTACGGAACGGATCGAAATGGAAACCGATATTTCGAATAAGTTCCGTTTGGACAGGTGATGGTTCGAATCGAACCCCCGCTATCAATCAAACAATAAAGCCCCCTGATAATTCAGGGGGCTTCTTCTTTTCTTGACGATATTTGCCGAGATTAAAAATCAAACCCTCAACGAGCCGCGGAATCCCCTGGCGCTATAATAAGAGTCCGCGCCGTTGTGATACACGAAGACGTGGTCGTAGCGGCGATCGGCGAAGATAGCGCCTCCGAGTTTTCTGATTTCGGGGGGCGTTTTCAACCAGCTGGACGTTTTAGTATCGAAATTCCCGAGTTTCTGCAACTCGCGGTATTGTTCTTCAGTTAAAACCTCGATGCCCATAACAGCCGCCATCCCCATGGCGCTGTCTTTTGGTTTAGCTGCTTTCCTTGAATCCAGCGCATCGGGGTCGTAACAGACATTTCTGCGGCCTTCGGGACTTTCCTTCGAACAATCATAAAAGATGTATCCGCCAGTCGTTTTATCATGACCCGCGACATCTGGTTTACCGCCGGTTCTCTCCATCTCATTGAGAGACCAAAGTTTTTCGGTATCAGCTTCAATTTTTATTTGCACTTTAACCCATTCAAGACCTTCATGGCGGTTCATGTTGGTATTAAAGCGCTCTTTCAAGGCTTTTAATAATTCTTCGCGTTGTCCGGGTGACAGAGTTTTAGTCTGCATTATGCCCTCCTCTCTATCGTAAAACTATCTTATCATAACTTCCGAAGCTGTCTTGCAACCGCGATCATTAGTGAAAGTAACGAGCGAATCGAATCCCCGCTGTCCATCATATAAAAAGCCCCCTGATGATTCAGGGGGCTTTTGGTTTAACACTCCATTTATGTTTATTCAGGCGGTTTTTAACTGCGCCCCGCAGCCGGCGCAGAAGGCTTTGCCCGGCGTTATTTTTGCTCCGCATCGAGGGCATGCCAAGGGAGTTGTTTGCCTGGGTTTCATCAGGGACAACAGCGCTTCACGGGCCGCATGCGCGTCCCCGCCTTTCAATTGGGTGCATTTTTCGAAGGCGTTGTAACTGGCGAACCTGTCGTGCAGTTGCGTTATTTTTGATTTGGGCAGTGCCTTCATCGCGTCCGCTTTGCGTATCGATTTCGAAACCCTGTTTAAAGACTGGTCCGCGAACTCTTTTTTTATGGTCTCACCCATGGAAGCCCTTTTTACCGATTTATCCATGGAATATTTGGCTTCCATCAGGTCATTCAGGATCTGTTGGTTCCCCTGGTTTTCCATTTTTATCTGCCTCCCGCGTTGGCATCATAGTTGCCGCCGGTTTGTTGTGCGGCGCCTGACTGCGCCTGCATCTGCTGCATCTGTTCCTTCGTATAGGTAGCCGTTTTCCCGCCGGCTTCGGTGGTCGTGACCGACCCGTCTCTATGCAGGTCTATCCTGTTGCCTTGTTTATCTTGAACGTAACCGGAGCCATCGCTTTTGGTCTTCATCGTGGTGCCTTTCGAGTCCGTGATATCGGAGTTGCCCTGGGCGTCCCAAGAGCCTGCCCCGTCGGGGCCTTTCATCTCGCCTGAGCCGTCGCTCTTTATATCCTGGGTATTCCCCTTGTCGTCTTTGATGTGCATGTTCCCCTTGTCGTCAGTGGTCAGATCTAACGTTCCCTGTTCATCCTTGACGTGTGCATCGGTAACATTCCCGCCTTTTATATCGACCGAATTACCCTTTTCATCCTTGATATGCGCCTCGTTGCCGTCCTGGCTGATATCGGCGGTATTGCCCTTGTCGTCCTTGATGTGCATGGTGCCCTTATCGTCGGTGTTGAGGTCGACCGTTCCCTTGTCATCCTTGATATGTGCGCTGGTCACGTTGCCGTCCGAGTTGATATCGGCGGTATTGCCCTTGTCGTCCTTGATATGAATGTTGTCGGCATCGTCAGTGTTGACGTCCATCGTGCCGCCGTCTTCAGTTTTGATATGGCCGTTCATCTTGCCGTCGGCATCGGCATTGATGAAAGAGCCGTCATGGAACTTGGCCCTCAGTCCGTTCTCGTCGACCGTGATCTTATCGCCATCAGGAGTTTCGCCTTCGAAAGAGCCATCCTCCTTGATGGTTATTTTATTGCCCTGTTCGTCGGTCATGGAACCGCTCATATTCCCGTCTTTGTCGATTTTCATCGTGCCGCCGGGAGTGGAGATGCTGGCGGAACCATCCTTGTTCATCGTCATTACGGTACCGTCATATGTGGTTAAAGACCCTTCAGGGTAGCCCTCCTTCGGGCAATGCAGTGTACCGCCATATGGTGATTTTACGTCGATGCTGCCATCCTTATTGAGGGTGGATCCGCCTGTCCGGCCGTCCGGCAAGGTTATCTCTATTTCGCCGCTAGGTTTTGTGACCTGCAGCCCTGTTTCGGGGCTCCACTCTTTTTTCGTACCGTCGGGGTAAGACGTGTAACTACTGCCGTCGGGCCCCTCCGAATAGGTGGTGCCGTCGGGATAAATCGTGGTAACCACTTTGTCAGGAGTCCGGTTGATGATCGTCCCGTCCGGTTGCATCGTGTTGGTCGAGCCGTCCGGCAGGCGCTGGGATTGGAACTTGCCGTCAGCATCGTAGGTGCTTACGGTACCGTTCGGCTGGCGCACCGTGAGGGTTTTATCCGGGTTCGTTTCGACGGTGGTTCCGGGAGGGTCATCGGGGTTTGTCGAAGGCACCGGACCCTGCGGTACAGGGGGTTCTTCAGGCACATCAGGCGGTTCTTCGGGGGGCGGCCCTATTTCGCCGGTCGCGATATCCTCTCCCGCACCTTCGGGTATTTCCGACTCGTCCCCGCCTTCGGCTGACTGCCCGACGATGACTCCGGCACTTACTCCGGCGACACCGCCCGAAAAGATACCTGCAAAGGTATGGTGAGCACTTTCAAAGTCGAATAGCTGCGACAAGAGAGAATGCCCGGAAAATCCCGGGACATTGAGGTGGCTCAAGGCTCCCAAAGCTACCAGGGGAGCCAGAAGGCTCATCGCGCCGGATACCCTTCGGACCGGGGCCGGTTCAGCTTTGAGAAAGCGCGGCAGGACCCTGGCTACCAGCAGCAGGGCCAGCCCTATCCAGGCAAAATAATATCCCACGCCGAAGAAAGCTTTCAGGATGTGCACCCCGGGCCTTTCGGTCAGGTAGCCCGTGATGGTCGGGGAAAAGGTGTAAAGAAGCAATCCTGAAAGGGCCAGCAGCCAGTGGTCTATCTTCTCGAGGTTCATGCTGCCCCAGTACATGAGTATGATGCTGATGAAAACGATGAAAACAAAACCCGGGAAAATATCGCCTGAGGGGCGGGAGAACAGATTTTTAGGTATGGCGAATACGATGCTTATGTATTTCGGAATCGTATTAGGCGTATGGCCGCTGGGAAGCGTCATGTAGTCGGCTATCGGTAAAAGGAAAGCTAAAGAGAAAAAGAGTTTGGCCACTACGGGGCATAGATCGTTAACCAGGTCCTGCCAGGGTTTGAGGTGGAAAGGCAGGCGGTTGAATAGTTTCAACACTACGAACCCGGCCAGAGTGGCCACTAAAAGGCCGACGATGCCGCTGAGGAAATAGCCGACGATCAAGCCGGCGAGGATGGAGAGCAAGACAGGGAAACCTTCTTTGGTGAATAGCCATCTGGTGCGGGCTGCAAGTGACTGTTTGACGCCTGCATCTTTTTTCATGTATCACCCCTCTAATACATCTCTATTACACCCCTTTACGCGCCAATTGTATTACAGGGGGAGGAGGGATTCAATAGAAAAATGCGTAAAATTTTATTGATTTTATAAAAACTGAGGTATGGCGCGTTTCACCCGGCACGCGGAGTACATAACGAAGCCCCCTGAATCTCAGGGGGCTTTTTCTATCGTAACCGGGGATCTTGGGCGGGGGATTACCCGGCCTGTCGCTTTGCGGCATGCACCACGTTCCCTGGGGCTAAGCCGGGTTGTCAGTTTGCCGTAAAAGGACTCTTTGCACAGGATATTCGATGGTTATGCCCTCGGCTTTGAAACGCCTGTGCAGCGCCTTTATAAACTCGTGCTTCAGGGCGAACTGGCTGATGCGGTCTACCGATTTCAATAACACGGTGAAGTTGATATTTGAGTCGCCGAATTCTTTGAAACGCACTTCTGGTTCGTGGTCCTTGGCCGCTTCAGGGCACCTGAGTGTTACTTCACGCGCCACATCGAGCGCCACCCTCTCAACTTCGTCGAGGTCGCTCTCGTAACTGACCCCGCAGGGCACGGCGAACAATTTAGACAACTCGGCTGCTTCAAAGTCGGTCACCACTGCGTCTGCCAGTTTAGAATTAGGCAGGACTATCAGGTTGCCTTGCCAGTGGCGGATTTTTGTTGTGCGCCAGCCTATATCTTCGACCAGCCCCTCCTGGCCGCTGTCCAGCAAGATGTAATGGCCTTTTCGTATCACTGCGTCGGTGATGACATAAGTGCCTGCCAGGAAATTGCTGAGGGTGGGTTGCAGCGCGACGGCGACCGCCAGGCCGCCCACGCCGAGGCCGGCGATAAGCGGGGTTATTTTGATATTCAGGTTATCGAGTATGAGGACTAAAGCCATCCCGTACACAACCACGTTGCTCACGCGCTTGATGACAGGGATGAGCTTGTCGTCGATATCCGTATGGGTGCGGTTGGCCACCTCGCCGCCGTACCAGGTCAAGATGGCGCCGAGAAAACGATCGGCCGCCAGCGTTCCGATAGCGATCGCGGCGATGATGCCGGCACGGTTGATGATGCCGAGATTGTCTTTTAATTCAGGTAGGCGTACCAGTGCCATCCATATACCGAGCGCAACCAGCACCAGGTAAACCGGGATATCCAGGGCTTTTACGATATGATCGTCAAGGTTGGTTTTGGTCCTTTTGGTCAGCAAAGAAAGGAACTTGCCGAAAAACAGGTGAGAGAATAAAGCCAGGACCAAAAACAGCAGGAAGATCCCTGCGGAAATTAACCATCGCTCCCACTCGGTTGTTATCGCTATCGCTGCTATCATATCCAAATTCTCCCAGCCAAAGAGTATAGCATGCCGGTAAACGGCTGTGGAGGTATCTACCGGTCAGGAATCACGTGTCTTAGTTCTTTAATCATATTCCGGAATACATCTTTGCCGTATGCGCAATCCACGTGTACAGCGAGTATTTCCCCTGACATGCTGAACGGGTACAGCCGGCATACCACCGGATTAGATTCATGTATCTCGCATCGATGTTCTGCCTGGTTGCGAAAGGGACAGGGGAGCGGGAGCCATCTCGTGGGTTCTCTCGTGGTCGGGCCCGGCTTGGCTTCTGCGCCCTTTGTCGTCATTTGTAACAGCTTTTCTATGGGTATGCGTGATGCCGCGCTGATGGCATCCAGTTCTGCCTCGAACACTTCGACACCGGGGGAGTCGGGGCGGTTCGGGTTCGGGTTGCAGCATCTCCCGCAATTTTCGCACTTGCCTTCATCGAGGGCTTTGCGTACGTTCACCCGGGACCACAGTATACCAAGCGAGAGGGCGATATCGTCGGCTGCCGCCGCATCCATCAGCTGTTCGATCTCCTCGTCGGTCAAGTCGATGGTGCGTTTACCTTCAAGGTGCCCCAGGTTATGTTTTTTCAGGTCGAGCTTGACCCTGTTGTGAACGTGCTTATCCAACTAATACTCGCTTTCGGGGTCAACGATTACCTTTTTCCCATGTGTCATATTCGCCAGATAGACGCCGCCTATTACCAAGATTGTACCCGCGCTCTGGGCGACCGAGTATCCCTCTTTCAGGATGATGACCCCTGCCAGTATCGCCACCAGCGTCGCCAGTCCCGCGAAAGAAGAGGTCCGGTTGGTGCCGATGGCAGTCAGCGCGAAATTATACAGCAGGAAAGCGATGATGGAACAGCCTATACCCAGGTAGAGGATGGCTATCAGAAACTCGTGGTTGTTGAACGGGAGCATCACAAAGGCTTTAAGTGAATCGTTCCGCGCGCTTTCCAAGAGTGCGAGGACGGTAAAAACCGCCGCCCCCATCGCCATCATGGCATAGGTCTTCTCCGCACTGGAAAACTGTGTTGCCCTTTGAGCGTAAACGGAATAAAGGCCGTAGGAAACCACGGCGATGAGCAGCATCAGGTACCCGAGGGGGTTGAAGGTCGCGCTCAAACCCTTGGCTGCCAGGATTAAAATGATGCCTGCGGTGGTGAGGCCCACGCCTCCAACCTGGAGTTTCGTGGGCGGTTGTTTCAACATGAAAGTTGAGAGCAGGAGTGCCCCGACAGGGATGCAGGCGATGATAGCGCCGCTTTCGGAGGCGGATGTCAACTTGATGCCGACGGTTTCGCCGATGAAATAGGAACCCGGCACGAAGACAGCCAGTAATAATAATGCTTTCAGTGATTTATTACGAAAATCCAGCTTCACGATGCGCAAGAGCGCAAGCAGGCTCATCACCAGGAGGGCGAGCACGAACCGCCACGCGAGGAGGGCAAGCGGCGATACGGTATCCGTCACCGTTTTGGTAAACATGAAGCTGAAGCCCCAGAGGACCTCGCAGGCGAGGACGGAGAGGATGCCGAGGGGCGTTTTATCTTTTAGAGACAAATATTAATTTCCTTTTAACGAATTTAATACTGAGCAAATGAAAAATTGCTTTGCTTTCGCGGTATCGAGGGCAATTGAAAATATTCGGTGATAATAAGTTAAATGCTGAGTCTTATGTTTTTTAATTCTTCATATTGTCTGAAACATTTTTCCATCTCTTCGGCAGGAACATTTAAATTCTCGATGAACCAATTGTCCACGGTTTTCATAGCTAGAGCTCTTTGGTCTTTCAGAATTAGGTCGTCGACTCTTGATTCAATGCCGTAAGGAAAAACAAAATTTTCGCCTAAAAAGACTAATGCTTTCTTTGCCGCAGACGGTTCTATCTTTAGCACCCCACTTCCGTATGTCTTAGAATATATTTCAAAAGAAAGTTGGGACAATGAGCTGAGCATTGAGAACCGTATCCACCGTAAACTGAGGTCAATATTTTCAGTGTTCTTTAGATAAACTCCATGGACGTTATTTGTGCTATATATTTTGTCCGGATTCAAAACGATGGTCGGAGTTTCTTTAATCATATAAGGGAGAAATGCATCGGGTGATTTCTTTGGTGCAATGCAATACCAAACATTTCTATTTTTACAATGAAGCCTTTTGGCATATCCTTCAACTACGCCTCGTTGTATGTATTTAGTGAGAGATTCAGAAAGTGGAATATTTTCTGGTATCTCTAAAATATAATCTTGTATGTTAATGGCAGAAATATCTTTGCATTTATACATATCCCGGGCTTTTCGGACGATTGGTTTAATGAAAGAATCCGGTATCCCCAATTCGGTGGCTTGTATTTTGTTAATAATGAAGAAATTATTTGCGCCAGTTACGGTGCCGATTAAAACGTCCGTACATTTACCTAATGGCTGGAATTTGAGGAGATTTCTGAGTTTCTCCAAGCTCTTTGATTCTTTTCTAAATACCTGGAGATTTTCAATTGTTGAATTTCCAACTGGAATGGTGCGCCACTTGACATCTCTGTCGGGAATCCCGCGTGAATTGCCGATTTGTATTTTATGAGACCGCGTTCCATATTGGTCTGCAAAGAGAAGGAGGATTCTTTCTTGGTTTGTATCAAACAATTGTTGTCCTATAACCGCAATTCTTATCTCTCCAAAATTCGCAAAAAGATATTCTTTGACGGGCCGAGAATATTCTGAATATAAGAACGACCATGGCAGAATTGCACCAAGACTGCCGTTTATCCTGATGTATTTAAGAGAATGTAATATAAAATATGCCCATAAATCACAGGTTTTTCTCACACATGTGGTGCTACTAACGAGCGTGTTTAAATATTTCTTTGTCTCTTTGGTTAATGAATGATGTCGAATATATGGCGGATTCATAATGATTGCATCAAATTGGCTTGGTAGGTTGCAGTTCTTCAGATAAAAAAAATCTGTATTAGTTAAATTCCCAATCTCAACGGTTCGGTTGAGTAAATCCATAATTTTCTTTGGAGGTAGGTTGACGTCACATCCGAAAAGTTGCGTACTCGGATTCGGAGTTCCCAGTGATTCGAAGCGCTTGTGTGCGGCAAATAACAAGGCTCCATGCCCAAAACAGGGGTCAAATACCGTCGCATGCTCGTTTTTAATAGTATTGTATACCAGGTAGTCAGCTAAGGCTTCAGGTGTGAAATGAATTCCATCCTTTTTACGAGGGAGAGATTCAGACGTGGTCATTATTGATATGCAATCTCGTGCAGACAGCACTTATCTTTTGCCATCACAGCATTAACCAAACTTACATAATTCACCCACCAAACTTTTTGGCTTTTGGACACCAAATTGTTCCAAGATCGCTCTTCAACCATGTCATTTAGCGGTGTATCAAATTCTCTTAAAGCCAAATCCAAAACTAATAAATAATCCATAGGAAAATATTGGATCCGCGGGTTTTCTAGAAATGGCTCAAGGCAATAATGCGAATTCATGCCATTAGGTATGGAATTTGGAGGATTCCCACCGTATTGAAGATGGGAAGGGGGTATTTTTTGGTTGCCCGGTTGGAGATCAAAATGGAATTTTCTAACAATCCTCTTTCCGGTTTTTTGTGAAACTCGGCAGCAAGAATCTCCGGGAGTAATAAGCCCCTCTGTTTGGAACGTGACCCAAAACGCGAACGAAGACCGAGTTATAGATTTCTTATCGCCTGTGATTACGCCTCCAATAATAATTGTGGGGTGATGTTGATTTAGCTTTTTGTTCAATACGGGAATTTCGATTAGTGGAATATTGCAATGGAAATTGTTGCCTGTTTCTGACTTCAATTTAGCATAGGCTACGGCAATAGAAGCAGCAGGGCTCCCGGTGATTGTAGCGTATCGTTCTTCATTGATACTTCGAAACTCAGCAGAGCATTGTAAGTAATTTAGAGATTCCAACAGTTGGGTTTGGGCTTCATCACGATCCACTTCGCATGTCTCAGTTTTGTTGGTCAGTTTATTAGTTAAATCTGGCATATTCGAGCCTAATTTTTTCTGAACGACCTAAATCCGTCAAAGTAGAGGTATCGTTGTTTCGAAATATCAGGTTGACTGCATCTTATGTGGACCGGAGATTCCTTTTTGTTATCGAGGTCCATCCCGACGGTCTCCGGGAATGGCTCGGAACAGACCGCACACCTACTGCGTTGTTCCGCTTGGATATCGAATATTTTGTTGGAAATGGACCAAGGTTCATCTGAATCCACGTCAGCGGCTCCAGGTTCCGAAAACAGTAATTGAGTTACTTCATTGACCCACCATAAAGATTTATGAGTACCATTAAAAACACCCGAATATTTGGCTTTGCTAAATATTTCGGCGATTTTTTCGAAACCCACCTCATTAACACCCAATAAAGTTGAGATTCGCAAACTGTCCGAGAGAATGCCTGGCACAACCATCAATTGTCTTCGGACCCATCGAGAAAATGAAATTGTATTCCCCTCGCCTTCAGAGTCGGTGTCGGGAGTTAACCCATTTCTTAAATTATCTGGTAAAGTTAAAGATATTAACTTTTCACAAGAGTCTGGTACGCGCAACAAATCAATTAAAGCTTTCACGTCACCTCTCGGGGTGTCGGCTCTTATTGTTTTGTAATCCAATGCATCGTAATAAAGGGATTGTTCATTTTTTTGGTATCTCTGCAGTTCTTTAACAGTTAAAATTCTATCAAATACACTTTCGGTTGCTTGTGACCACTTCGAAAGGTCTGCGTATCCGTTTTTATTTTCTTGGTTTGTCACTAGATAAATTGGGTGTTCCGGGAATTTTTCTCTTATTAAAGCCCCTGGAGTGAGCCCGTGATCTTGGAAAAAAACATTTTCGGAATTTGGTTTCTGATTCAGATATAAATCAACCAAGAAAATGTCCGGGAGATCCGATCCCTTCATCGTCGTTAGAGATGATTTGAATCGAGTTGGATGTGTCCATACTATTCTCAACAGGTCTGAGCTTAAATTCTGGGATTCCTCAGTTTGGTCTTGATCATCAATCCAAAAAGCCAGTAATTTGGTGCTCATGGAAATAATACCTCAATGCATGTTTTCCAAGGGGTCTCTGGTTTTGTGAATCGTATTGAGCCATTATAGGATTCCACAGTTGTTTTAACTATGTTAAGGCCTATTCCGCTACCCCTACCGAGCGCAGCAAGGGAATCGTTTGCGACCCTCCGTTTTAATGAAGAATATAAATTTCCGGCAGGGTCTGCGTTAAGGGGTTTGAAAACTTCCTCCCAGTATTTTTCTTCCAGCCCAATTCCATCATCGCAAACCGCTAAAACCTTTTTTCCATTTTGCGAGTATACTTTGACATAAATATTACGGCCGTTACCCGAAAGGTTCGCTTTTACCGCATTGGAAATCAAGTTCACGATTATGGAATATATTTCCACTTCAAGGATTGGGCCGATTTTAAAATCTTCAGGGATTTCGACGACTGGTTTGTTAATTCCATACTCTTCGATCAAATATTGGAACCCCATCATCACTTCATCGACAATTGGTTTTAACAGTATTAGCTGCCTTTTTGTTTCGCCAGATGTTCTACTCAATGTTCCAAACAATTGAATCTGTTGGTCTAGCCTGTCACGGGTTTTTCGAAGAGATTGTGCAAATAATGAAAAATCGTGCTGATATATTTTGGGTACATCGTTCAACATTCTATCTATCGTGTTGGCGTGAGTATCTAATCTGGCCATCAGGTTTTTAATTTCATGAGAAAAATTGAACATCAAAGAACCTGTAGAGGCGACAGCTTTTAATATCCCAAGGTAAATTTCTGATATTGAATAGGATTGCTTTACGAATTCGCTTGCTGCATTCAATCTAATTTCAGCTTTGCGTCGTTGTTCTTCAGGTAAAGTTTTAAGAGCTGTTTTAGCTTCATCAGAAATCAATGTTAACGCTTTTAGGGCTATTGGGGTCGTTTCTTCGGTTGGGGAAAAGCTGAAATTTGTCTTATCACCGAGCAATCCTTCCAATTCCTCGGCTTTTTTATACAATTCTCTTCTTCCTGTGACAAGCAAAAATTCATTGTAATGTAAAACCATCCATTGAATAGAAAGTCGAAGAACCGTAACAAGATCTTCGAATGATGAGTCCTCAATAAACCCTTCCCTATCGAGTTTGACCTGCAAGGGCATCGATGGACCAGAATTTATCACAACATTCCCGTAAAGTTGTTGGTTTCGCGGGGAATTGAGCATTGCCCTCAGCGGGTCTACCCCCAATTTAGAAGCTATTTCGCTCAACCTGTCATCTGTTCGCCCTTTGCGCCTCGCGACGTCTGCATCGATGCGTAACCAATCGTTTCCTGCATCTCCATAAGGGTACACTCGGAATCCATCGAGATAAACTCGAACTCCACCTTGTTCTGTAAGAAGATCCAAGATACCTGTTTTTGTGATAATTCTAGTGTCTCTTAACAGGCTCTTTTGCATTGGAAGCCAGGCAATTTCAAAGGTTATTCCTTTTAAGTTTTCGAACGCTTCATCCAGTCCAAATTCTTTTAACCCGATTTCCTTTGCTTCGAGCTTCAAATTACAGATGCCTTGATTATTTATTTCTCCTTCAAGTTTCCCCCAACCTGCGTCTAATAATTGCCTTGATAAAATTCCCTCACCACTGGGAAATTCCGGGGCCTCCAGTTTTATTTCGAACCCCGGGTCTTCCTCAAAACCTTCTCTTCTCACGCCTTTAACGATGGAAAGTCCTAAAACGTGTCTTCTGAGAAGGTTGAAATCGCTGTCAGTCCAACGCTCCACAAGGTTGGTCAAAATCAAACTTAACCCAGTTTTCCCGTTTATTAACAAGTCTCGTGTATAGACACATGGTATTTGGGTTAGAGTGGTGCCCGGTTTGAAATCCCCCCAATTGAAAGTTACCTTTGTCTTTTCTAAACCTCTTTTTTCGGACGTCGTTCCAACTGTCTCCATCACCAGCTTTTTTGCCAGCCTGCGACAGGCGAATCGCCCTACACCCTTGTTACCGGTTTTACGTCTCCCGTATTTTGGTGATACGGGCGCGCGAACTTTTGAAGTCGTTGCTATCCTCATCCAATAGTCACTTACCTCTTGGAAAGACATACCGTGCCCATTGTCTGAGATGTGAATTTCGCCTTGGTTAGGGCCTTTTTTTGCCTTGATAAACTTGATGACAATTTCCGTTGCATCAGCGTCATAAGCGTTTTTGATGAGTTCTGCCAACGCAACATAGTTCCTGGTGACCAATCGCTCACCAAGTTCGCCTAATAATTGGCTGTCAACGCTAAATGATAATTCAGTCTTAGGCATGGAAAAAGCTCTCCCAGCAAAGATAACAAGTCTGAGAATGAATATATTCCAAATTGGGGTTGCTTTCAAGCATGTTGTTTTTAGGGACTAAAATCTAAAAGAAGAATTGGAATAACGATGTTTGATTTTCACAAATCGTACTTTTTGGTACATTATTAAACATCGCGAGTCTAGCGGTGTAGTTTATTGAATAGAAATTCTGACGGTTAAAGACTTTAGTTGGGTCGCTCAAATGCAGGATTTCGTCTCGTTGTAAAATCCTTACAGGAGGGAAATACAAATGCAAAGGATAACCCCGAATCTGTGGTTCGATAACCGGGCAGAAGAAGCTGCCAATTTCTACGTCTCCATCTTCCCCAATTCCAAAATCAACGGGATCTCTCATTACGGGGAAGGAAACGCGAAGGTGTCGGGTATGAAAAAGGGCACCGTGATGACCGTCACTTTCGAACTCGACGGCCAGCAGATGATGGCCCTCAACGGCGGCCCGGTTTTCAAGTTCAACGAAGCCGTCTCCCTGGTCGTCAATTGCATGACCCAGGACGAGATCGACCATTACTGGGATTCCCTGTCGCAGGACGGCGACCCGAAAGCGCAGATATGCGGATGGCTGAAGGACAAATATGGAGTGTCCTGGCAGGTGGTCCCCGTCGCTCTTGGCGAGATGATGCAGGATGAAGACGCTAAGAAAACGGATAGGGTCATGGCTGCTTTGTTGAAGATGAAAAAAATCGATATCGCCACCCTGAAGAAAGCCTATCTCGGGAAGTGACGGGTTACTCCATCCCCTAAATAATAGAGCCCCCGAATCAAAATTCGGGGGCTCTATTATTTGCGACGGATGAATTCAACCCCTTAAAATGGTATCATTTTCATCCATAACCATTGACTTAAAAGGAAACGATAATGGCAGAACCCAAAGGGCAAGGTGAATCGAAAATAGCCGTCATCGCGGCGGTTGTAGGCAATCTCTCGATCGCTGTCATCAAGTTTGTCGCCGCGGCCATCACGGGATCCTCGGCCATGCTTTCTGAGGGCATCCACTCCCTGGTCGATACGGGCGACGGCGGCCTGCTCCTGTTGGGCATGAAAGAAGCCCGGAAGCCCCCCGACGAACTTCACCCGTTCGGCTACGGCAAGGCGCTATATTTCTGGACGCTGGTCGTTTCGGTTTCTATCTTCGGCATCGGCGGCGGCGTTTCGTTATACGAGGGCATCTCCCATATCATGCATGTGACGCCTGAGGCTTTGAATGCCAACCCCCTTGTGAGCTATATCGTCCTGGTACTGGCGGTTTTTATCGAGGGCACGTCGTTCGCCGTGGCGTTCAAGCAGTTCAACCTTGCCCGGGGAAAACTGGGGATTTGGACTTACATAACAACCACTAAGGACCCCAGCACTTATACCATCGTGTTCGAAGACAGCGCCGCGCTGGTCGGCCTCACCTTCGCGTTCATAGGCATATTCTTCGGCCACCTGCTGAAAAACCCTTACCTCGACGGAGTGGCTTCCGTTCTTATCGGCTTGTTGCTTATGAGCGTGGCCTTCATTCTGGCCTTCCAGACGAAAGGTCTGCTGCTCGGTGAGGGCGCCGACCCTGCCATAGTAGCCGATATCCGCAAGCGAGTGGAGTCCGACCCCGCCGTCAATAAGGCCGCCGAGATCCTCACGATGTACATGGGGCCGTATGAACTCCTGGTGAACCTGGGAGTCACTTTCGAGGACAAAGTGACCCCCGAAGAGATGCATGAGTCCATCCACCGCATCGAGGACGATATCGAAGAAGCCTATCCCGAAATCACCAGGGTTTACATCGAAACCGAATGGACCCCCGGGAAAACGCGGAAGACGCCGCGGCGCCACGTTCACTGAAGATACTTGAAGGGAAGCTGCCTGTCCGTTTCGGCTCAGGCTGGAGACTGACGTCTAGGAAACCTGCGACTCTGGAGCCGGGACGGCTTGTCCTGTGGAAAAAGTAGTTTCGAACCAATCAACGATGATTTTTTTTGAATTATTAAAAGGTGGATCCCCGGCCATAAAAGCCATAAAACATATCAAAATTGTACAAATGACGGCGGTAAGTAAGAATTTATTCATTTGATTCTCCTACTTATCAACCCGGTTTAGATGCAAAGATAATTTCAGGATCCGGTTCATGGCGACAGGATACGCCGCGGATTGGGCATAAACAAGGTTTTTACAGTACGATTTCCGAGGAACTTTTGTACCGTGGCCGGACCCAAGGCCCGGGATGACACCCCCCATTGTTGTCATCATCTGACTTGCCTGTAACCGGGTGTCAGGAGGGTGATTCGACAATCCATCGTTTTAAGGGCGAAGTTACTGTATAGTTGCGCACTAACGGAGGGGAATGGTACGAGAATACCTGGCCGCCTACGGATTCTGGATCCCGGGTCACGGCCCGGGATGACCACCCCCATCGTTGTCATTGTCGGACTTGCTCCGACAATCCAGGCGTAAGCCCAGGGTTCGAGGCCCGGGTCTACCGCCCGAGGATGCCCACCCCCATCGGTGTCATTGTCGGACTTGTTCCGACAATCCAGATGTAATCACCGGGTTTGATGCCCGGGCGCGGCCAGGGATGCTAGCAGGCGCCGGGCCGTTTATTGTCCCGATATACTGTCCGCGAATGCCGCTACCTTTTTCTTCCAGCCTTCTTCCAGCGGCCCCTTTATGCCTATGACATGAACTTTTCCCTCAGCCACTTTGGACAGGCCTTTTCCCTGGAGGATCGAGTTCATCCTAGCGATCACGCGTTGCCTCTTGCTCAATTCTTCATCGGTAGGCACCTTGCCTGTTTTCTTGTCGGGGGCGGGGGCCGATTCCGTAGTGAATATCGCGTATTTCGTTCCCTCCGGCAGGTCAAGTTCCTCCAGGAAACTGGTGACGCTTGATGTCGGGCTGCCCAGGCGGGCTGGAGAACTGAATACATACAGGTCGGCCGGGGGGAGCTGTTTCGCATCGGAGTCTTTCACCGCGTGGATGTTCACCGAGGCCCCTTTAGCCGCCATCTGGTGTTTGAATTCTTCCGCAACGGCTGCCCCGTTGCCGTATTTGGAGTCATGGTAGTATTCAATCTTCACGGATAAGCTCCTTGTCATTTTCCCGATATCTTACACCCTGAAAACGCAGTTTTCATTATGCGAGGGCCGATAGGGGATACCCGCACGGCCTTTTTATGATTGCCCGGGGGAGCGACCTGTTCAATCACAAGATAGAGGAGTTCTTCGGGGGGGATAACGCGGGCACCCGTTGATCGCCTGAAATCAAAAACCCTCCGAAAATCCGGGGGTTTTTTGACGCGCATCCCAGCCGTGCCCGGCCTGGCTCAAGTTCAGTCTTGGGCCATCATTTCTTGTCTGAAATCAAGCGTGCGTTAATACCGGGCCTGCGCATTGGGCGATTTTGTCCAGAAGCTCCCTGAGATTGAACGGCTTGGTGACATAATCGGCGGCGCCCACGTTCTTGGCAAATTGTTTGTTCAGCTGGAAACCCACCGCCGTCAACATGATGATAGGTATCCCGGCAGTCTTCGGGTTGGATTTCAGGCTGGATGCTACCGCGTAACCGTCCATCTCGGGCATCATGATATCCAGCAGGATGACATCCGTTTTTTGGCGGGCGGCTATGTCCAGCCCGTCTTTGCCGTTTGACGCTGAAAGCACGTTGTAGCCGTAAGCAGTAGCCATGTCCCGTACGAGTTTGACGGCCATCGGGTCATCATCGATAACAAGCAGGTTCTTCACATAGTTCTCCTTTTTTTATCGGCAAAGTAAAATAGAAACGGCTGCCTTTGTTTTTTCCGTCGCTCTCCACCCAGATATTTCCTCCGTGAGTTTCGACGATACGTTTGCTGATTGCCAGTCCCAATCCGGTGCCCGGTGTTTTAGAAATCAGGCCGCTCTGGACTTGATAGAAATCGGTAAAAAGTTTATCGATGTGTTCGGGAGGAATCCCGATGCCGTTGTCGGCCACGCTGAAAACGAGGGTGTTATCGTCGTTGCGGCCCTGGATATTGATGCTGCCGCCATCCGGCGTAAATTTCACGGCGTTGGAGAGCAGATTGAACATAACCTGTTTGATCCTGCGCTCGTCTATCGAATATTCACGGGTTTGCAGTTCCGGGGATACCTGAACATTAATCTTGATCCCTCGCCTGGCGGTTTTTTCCTTTACCATCAGGAGGCTGCTGTTTATCAGGTTCTGGATGTTTACGGGTGAAAATTGCAGTTCCACCTTGCCTGCTTCTATCTTCGCAAGGTCGAGTACGTCATTGATGAGTTCCAGTAAATGCCGCCCGCTGGTCAGGATGTCATCGATATATCCGGATTGCTTTTCATTGAGAGGGCCGTATAATTTCTGTTCGAGAAGCTGGGAGAACCCCAGGATAGCACTGAGCGGGGTGCGGAGTTCGTGGGACATACTGGCCAGGAAATCGCTCTTGGCTTGGTTCGAAGCATTGGCGGCCACCACAGCCTGTTCGAGCTGTTCCGTTCTCTCGGCAACCTTGGCTTCCAATCTCAGGTTAAGCAATTTGAGGTCCTGGTTCAGTCGTGCCAGGGACTCGGCCGCATTTTGACGCTCCGTGTTATCGATGAGAGTGCTCACGAGTTGTTTTCCGTTGGCATCGTCAGTTTGAACTATAGTATTCTGGGATGCCCAGAATTTCATGCCGTTATTGCGTTTCCAGATGGTTTCGAAATTTTTGACCACCCCGTCTTGCTCCAACTTCTGAAACAGGCGTGTTCTTTCTTCAGGATCGGCATACAGCGACCACGCATAAAGGTCCTGGATCTCATTTTCCCCATGAAAACCGAACATCTCCAGGGCGGTCTTGTTTGCACTCAGTATCTTGCCGTTGGACAAGGACGTCACTATCCCGATAGGGGCATTTTCCACTAGGTTGCGGAACTTGGCTTCGGATATCCTGAGGGCCTCTTCGGCATGCTGGCGCTCGATGAGTTCGGTTTCGAGCACTGCTCTCCGGGTAGATTCGGCTTCAGCTTCCTTTTGCCGGGTGATGTCGTGCAGCATCACCAGGTACCCGCTGATGCAGTTCCGCGTGACGATGGGAGAGGTGCGGAGTTCATAGCAGCGCTTGTCGGGGTTTCCATCTGGCGAGTGGATAATGATTTCCCTGGAATCGGCCTCGGCTTGACTCGGTTGTGGTTGGCCCGGCAAAACACGCTCATACGCCTGCCCGATGACGTCACGCGTCCCGCTGCCGAGAATAGCCCTTGCTACGTAATTGAGTTCAATCACGCGCAGTTCGCTATCCAATACCATCACGCCGTCGGACATGCTTTTAAAAACTACGTCGTAGGCCACCGGCATGATATCCAGCAGGTGGAAGCGGGAAAGGCCCCAAAAAAAGGCGGCCCCGGTGATGGTAAAGGCAAATGGCGTCGGATCGATGGCCAGCACCGTGGTGCCGAGGTAAAAGACGTTGGCCACCCAGGGCACCGCGGTCCCCAGCAGGACGACGACGAGCTGTTTCCGGTAGATGCCTGACGATCGCGTGAACGAGCTGTACAGCATGACCGTGCCAGCCAGGATGAGGCCGTAAGAGTAGGCTGTGTGGGCCCAGAACCAGTAACCATGAGTGACGGCGTCAACCGGAGGTGAGACTGATGTGTTTAGCCAGATGTCCTTCCACATCAGGTGGGTGGTGCCATTCGTCCAGACGTTTATCAGAGTGATTGCCGGGAGGATGCAAAGCAGGATCAGCCTGCCCCGCGTAAGCCACTTTTCACGCCCTGTGTATTCCAGCGTGAATACAAACCAGAAGACAGGCATGACGGTGATGCCGAAATAAGACAGGTTTATGCAGACTTTCTTGGCGTCGAGGCTGAGGGCGGAATATTCGGCCAATGCTGCCAGAGACCACCATGCCAGTGAAAGCATTAGAACCAGAAAGGACAGCGCCATAGTTTTTTTTCTGAATTTCCTCAATCTCAAAGCGAGCAGGGCCGCTCCGCAAAAAGCCGTCAGGGGCAACAGTGTATTGACGTTAATAATGAAGCGCATCTCTACCTCACGAACGCAAGGACGGCTTCGGCCCCGGCACGGGGTCCTTGTTCTTGTATCACACCGAGAAAAGCTTCAACGATTTTCGGATCGAATTGCGATCCGGAACACCTCATGATTTCGGCGATCGCCTGTTCGCGGGGGGTCCCGGGTCGGTATGGCCGGTCTGAAGTCATGGCGTCAAAACTGTCGGCAACGGCAACTATCCCCGTCCCTAAAGGCCATCCTTCGCCGGGTGCGGCTTGATTAAGCCCCTTGCCGTCGAAACGGTCGTGATGGTGGGCTATGATTTCGATGACTCTGCGGCTCGCGACCGGGCGGACGATGCCGGCCCCGACGATGGCGTGGGTCATAACGTGCGTGTATTCATCGGGTGTCAAAGTGTCGGGTTTGTTCTGGACAGCCGGGTTGACGGCGATTTTCCCCACGTCGTGCAGCAAGGCCCCCCAGCGGAGGTCTTCCAACTGATCTTCGGATATACCTACTTTTTCACCTATCAGGCAAGACAGTTCGCTGACCCTGCGCGAGTGCCCGCCCGTGTATGCGTCTTTAGCTTCCAGAGCCGAAACCAGCGATTCCACGGAATGCAGGAATGTCTCTCTTATCTTTTGTTTTTGGTCTTCAACCGTGTGTTCGAGCCCGCAATGGTACAGCCGGATCTTAAGTTCCAGCCGTTTCATTTCGAGGACCTTGTTAACGCTCTGCACGACCTGGTCCAGGTCGAAGGGTTTTCCGACATAATCATCGGCGCCGTTTTTCATGCAGTCGATGATGATGCGGGGTTCGGATACCGCTGTGGCCATAATGATGCCCGTGTCGGGATATTCGGATTGGATTTCGGGCACCAGCGCCTGCCCCGATTTGCCCGGCATCATCACGTCGAGGATGACGAGTTCGGGCGGGCTTTCCCTTATCTTGCTCATGGCTTCGAACGCGTCGCCGGCTTCGAGGCAAAAATAGCCTTCGAAGTCCAATCTGTCCTTCAGTATCCTTCGCATGAAAGGTTCGTCGTCAACGACCAGTATTGTGGTTTCAGGTGCCGATAGACTCATTGGTTCTTACAGCCTCGATAAACATATGAATGGGCAGGGTCCTTGTTTTGTCGACCTTGCTCAATGATGATTGTTGCGCTGTCTTTTTAATACCACTCCGAGGCGCATTTCATCAGTACTTTGGGTTCGACATCGTGAGCCGAATGCACTATTTCTTTTTTCGCTGCGGCAAGGTTAGTAAAATGCATGGAACGAGGTGTAAAACTGCCGGATCCAGCCGGGGAGTGACAGGAGGGAAAAAGAGGTCAAACGAGAACAACGGCAATTCGGACGGTGAACCAAATGGTTCATCGCCGTCCGGTCTAACCAAAGCTTCCGGCAGGGGATACGGCGTTTTTGTTAGAAAATATGAAGGACGGTCATGACATGAAAGAAGACGAGCAGATAAAAGGTGACCACCAGGCTGACATGCAGGTACCTGAACGCCGGCCGGTACCTGCCGCTGAAGCGGAACCTCATGACGAAACCGGTGATCAGGAGGAACATCAGGGATATGTAGAGCGTCGGGCCGAGAAAGTCCAGGGCTACTTTAATGAACCGGACCGGCGTCTGGAACGTAGCGTGAAAGGTGATGAGCAATAAAGCCAATATGTTTCCGAAAACATGGAGTTTCATGATTGGCTGGTATTTTTCATTGAGCCTGTGCTTCGTATAAAAAAATACGGGGGTGCTTAAAGCCAGGTAGACGGCGGCTGTGACGGCCAGCCAATGGAAAATATCCTGATTGCCGGCGATCACGGCCCCGCCGCTGGCGGGATTAAACAATATCAGGACTGCAGGCATGAAGGCTATCAAAATGGCGGCGATCCAGAATTCGATGCTTTCCAGGGGTTTTTTCATCCAGGTTCCTTCTATGCGTGCGGATGGCGATATTTTACTCTTACCGGGCAGTTTGCCACAACCAGATTCAATATAATGGTCAAGAAAACCAGGATGGGTATCTGTTTTTAGCCGTAAAACCTGTGCATGCGCAGGTTTTACGGCTGATCTCGAAGGCTATCAATAATTTGTCAGGCAGTGAGACCGCTGTCTTTGTTTCGATTCCTGATCGCCTCGATACGGGCAACCAGTTCGTCCGGGTTGAAAGGTTTGTGCAGGTAGTCATCCGCGCCCGGCCGGAGTTCCTTGATGACCACGTCCTGGGCGTCAACCGCCGTCAGGATGATGACGGGTACGGATGAAAACTTGCGGATCTCTTTTAGCAGCCCCGGCCCGTCCAGGCGGGGCATTATCAGGTCGATGATGACCAGGTCGGGCACTTTATCCTTAATCATTTCGAGGGCCTGAACACCGTCGGTGGCCGTCGATACCTGGTAGCCCGAGACTTTAAGCTTGATACCGACGAAAGCCAGGATATACTCTTCGTCATCCGCTATGAGTACGGAGAAAGGCCTCTTCGGCTTTTTCCCTGAGTATGCTTCCGTTCTGGATGAATCAGTATTCACTACTTTTTCTTCAACTATTTTCCTCGCTTCAGTATGGGATAAAAAGATGAAATAGTTATAAAATATACCCTGATTAAATGAAAAATATATGAAATCTCAAGAGATGGACAAACAGGTTTAAACGGGGATCAACCCGTTATCTTTTGAACCAGCGGGATGATCAGGAAGATGACCCCGACTGCCAGTGCAGCGGCGGCGGTGACCAGGACGGCGGCGGCGGAGAGGTCTTTCTCCCGTTTTACGAACTCGTTGTATGCCCCTCCGGAAAACCCATCCCCCAGCCGTTCGAGGGCCGTGTTGAAAAGTTCGGCGGCCAGAACCAGGCCGATGGACAGGAGGACGATCCCCCATGAAGAAAGGGAGATATCGTCGTAAAGGCCGATACCGACTGCGATTACCGCCGCCAGCAGGTGCAGGCGGAAGCTCTGTTCGGTTTTAACGGCAGCCCGCAGGCCTGCCAGTGCGAAGAAAAAGCTCCTGAAGAAACGTTTCATATCCTGTTCAGTATAGCGCTATCTTCCTCTGAAGATTTCGAAAAGCGAGTTCACGTATCTCAGTTTCGTTTTTCCCACCGGCAGTTTAAGCTGGTGCCGCTCCACCACCGCCATCCCGTTGATGCGGTCAAGTTCGGGTTTCAGCGCCAATATCCCGGCGTTGTCGCCGGCCTGTTCGAGGGCCGATATCCTCTTTTCCATCTCCACCGCTTTGCCGATGCGCGAAACCTGGGCGTCCGCCATTGCGGGGGTTATCTGCCCGTATTTTTCTTTAAGCCTGGTCAGGCCCGATATGGCGCCGTAAGTGGCGTCGACTATCTGCTGCCGGCTCATCCAGTCGGTCTCGTAATTGAGTGTGTCTTTCCATTCGGGCATGGCCAGTGCCCTGCGGTGATCTTCCAGGGTGCGGTGGATAAGCTTGTAGCCGTGGCGCCCGGGGTTTTCGAAGGCCAGGCTTCCGGGGTCGAGGAAGGGCGATAGCGGCCCGATGAACAGGAACAGCCGCTTGCCTGCCCCGAATTTCTTGTAAAGGTGCTCGCAGTAATCCAGCGTCTGGCTGACCGATTCCGTGGTCTGTTCCGGCAGGCCGATCATGAAATATATCTCCAGGCGCGACGCCCCGAGTTCGAGGGCCTTTCCAATGCTGGTTTCGAGGTCCTCGTTGGTGTAATTCAAGCCGAGCGCATGCCTGACTTTGGGGTCGTGGGAGTGGGGAGAGATATCGATGGCGAAACCGGGCTTGGCCCGGGCGATGGCTTCCAGGAACTGCTGACCTGGAGGGCTGAAAAGCTCGAAATCGACGGTGTTCTTGACCGGGTTTTTCTCCATCAGCTTCAGCAGTTCGTACGCTCGTTCCTCACCGCCCATGCGGATATCCCCGAGGATGAATATGGGCCCGCCGCTGAGGCGACTGATGTTCTGGATGTCCTTGAACATGTCGCCTGCCGTTCGGAAGGCGGTTTTGCTGCGCCCCACGGTGCGGCGCATGGCCGAATTGGAACCGCCGCAGAAGATGCAGTTGTGGTCGCAGCCCTTGCAGGTGAGCACCGCTGTGACGGGGTAGTTGAGCCATTCTTTGACGGGGATAGTGCTGGCCAGGTCGCGGTAGCGCAGGACCGAGCGCACGACGGCCGAGTAATGGTTCTGCATGACGTCGCTGATGTTATCGGGGATAAAACTGAGGCCGTTGTCATGTACTTCCCCGCTTTCGTCCTTCCACACCAGGTTGGGGATGGAAGCGACGTTTCCTTTCAGGAATTCCCCCATGAAAAGGCGCATGGGCTCCTCGGTTGAATCCCCCCGCATGACATAATCCACCTCGGGGTAGGCGATCAGCTCTTTCCAGAAATAAGAGGCGGAAAACCCGCCGAAGATGACCTTCGAACGCGGGTGGTGCCTCTTGACCAGCCTGGCGATTTCGATGGCCCCGTGGGCGTGCACCAGCCAGTGGAGGTCGATGCCGAATAGAGGTGCGTCGAGTTTCCTTATGAAGTCTTCGGCGTCGAAGCGGGCATCTTTCAGCATGCGCCCGGCCAGGTTCACTACCCTGACATGGTATCCCGCTTTGCCCAGGTACTCCGCCAGGCTCGAGAATCCTATCGGGTACATCTCGAAAGCGGGCGTGGACAAAACGAGGTCGCTTACCGGCCCGTAAAGCTGGGGCACTTTACGGAAATCGTAAACGTGAGGAGCGTGAAGAAGTATCAGGTCCGTTCCGGCCATCGTTCTCCCTGCCCGCCTACATCTTACTCGAAAGCAGCACTTTTTCTTTGGTCAGGGTGCGCGAGAGGATGAGATCAATCACGGTGCAAAGGAGCACGATGGCCGCGTAAACCAGGGGGAAGAACGCGAAAGACACTCCGAGGCCCCCGATGGTCTGCACGCCGACTACCAGCAGTATGAAAATGGCGGTGAAGATGAAATTGGCGATCCTCGGGTTAGAGATGACAAGTTGTATGAAGATGACGATGCTCACGACGGCGAATATCAGCACAGGGATGATGACGACGGCCGAAAGTATCGCCAGGAGGTCGGGGAAGATAAAGGCATGGGTGTTGGGTATGACGAACGCGAAGTTCAGCGCCAGGTAAGCCAGGACCGAGATGGCGAGGCCCACGAGCACGCTCGGGAGGGTCACGGCGAGCGATTTGCCTAACCATAACTGGGTGATGCTGATGGGGGTGGCCATCAGCGATTCTATATTGCGCTTGGCTTTATCGACGATCACTGAATAGGTGGCGAAGATGGAACAGACGAATATCGAGTACATCATTGGCAGTATATACGCCAGCCCGCTTACGAACCTGCGGCTGAATTCGTCGACCAGCTGGGGCGAAGACAGGGAATCGATGGCCTTTGTGTACGCCTGGGCGTAATTCAGTGATACGAACATCATGACCAGGATGAACACGTAGGTGCTGCGGCTGCGAAAAGCCTCGCGTATGTCCTTGCGGGCGATTATCCAGATCTTGTTCATTTTATTTCTGCTCCGCTTCCCTGACGATGGTGGTATACATCTCCTCGAGGGAGGCTTCCTGTTTTTTGACCCCTTCTATCCTGGCCCCGCGCGAGGCGAGCAGCGTCACGACGGCTGACACGTCCGCTTCCGGCGAATTCATCAGGCTCAGGCGGTTCCCGTCTTGTTCGCCGACTTTGAAGCCGGGCAGACCGGCGATTTCCGCTATCAGCGAGGCGGTTACCGGTTCGGCGGTTTCTATCTGGACCCCGCCGTGCCCCATCTCCCGCTGAAGCTGGTCTTTCTCTCCGTAGAGGCGTATATCACCCTTGTGTATCAGCGCGATGCGGTTGCAGATGCGCTGGACCTCGTCGAGGTTGTGGGAGCTTAAAAGGATGGTTTTGCCCCGTTTGTGTATCAGGTCGAGCATCAACTCGCGTATGTCTATCTGGCCGGTGGGGTCGACGCCCGCAGTTGGTTCGTCGAGCACCAGTAGTTCAGGGTCGGGTGCGAGCGCCCTTGCCAGGGCCAGCCTCTGCCGCATGCCCTTGGAATAGGAGGATACCTTGTCGCTGCCCCTGTCCGCCAGGCCGACCAGCTTGAGCGCCGCATCGATCTTTTCGGCGGGTTTGTCTACCCCGTAGAGGCGGGCATAATATAACAGGTTGTTCCAGGCGGTCATGTTGTCGTAAAGGCCGTCTGCTTCAAGGACGAAACCTATTTTGCGCCGGGCGTTGTCGTCCTGGGCGTCCTTTCCGAGGACGGAAACCGTGCCGGAGGTAGCCTTCATTAGCCCCAGGATGATGCGGATGGTGGTCGTTTTGCCTGCCCCGTTGGGGCCGAGGTATCCGAAGATGTCCCCGCGCATGACGGAGAGGGTGACATCCTTCAGTATCTGTCGCCCTCCCAGCGATTTGTCTATATGTTCCAGGCTGATTACAGGGTCTGCCATTATTTCTTCACCTCTGGGAGTTTAGATTGTCCGTTCCTGGTGTACAGGAGTTGCCAATCGAACCATTCTAGCACCAGCGCCGCCTGTTGGGAAAGAACACTGGGAACCGCGGTTCCGGACCCATCGGTCAAAAAGACGGGACTGCGGATCCTTTGTGCCCGTAGCAGGCCTTGTTAGAATGTAATCAACATTCGAAACGGTTTTCGGAGCGAATATGGTTTTTAGCAGGTTCCTCGGCGCTGGGAGCGCTTTGTTGATCACGGCAATCCTGTTTATTTCGTTCTCGGCCGGTCCGGGAGCGCCGATGAAGTCCGCGCAATCCCTGGGACAAGCAGTTCAGGGCGGCATGACCGTTACGAACGTGCTCGCGGGCGGATAGCTCGCCGTCCCCTTTTATTGTTCGGGCGGTTCCCCCCTGGTTTGTCATGCCGGAGCGCAAATCCGGCATCCATTGCCACTGCCTTGCCGAACGGGGCGGGACCATGTCGATGTTGGCGATGTTAGCCCATCTCCCGGTTTAACCGCAGTATGTTCTTCGACATCACATTTTTTCTTGTCATCCCGGGCCGCGACCCGGGATCCAAAACAAATTCCTCGTTTCGTTCATGTTCCTATTTCCCCCGGGTTGTTCCACGAGGTTCTTGTCCTCGAGGGATCCAGAACTTGGATGCGGGGTGGTTTCTCCTCTCGTTTGTCATGCGCCGCCCGCTGGCGTCATTAGTCAAAAGTTATGCAAAATGTTATAATCGCATTCTGATTCAGGCGTGTGATTTCCGTTGACCCTGCCCGTAATCTCATTTTTCCCGGTATTATTAAACAGGATTGATTATGCCTAAAACCGACCTTATTCTCCTCCATGCGCCCCACGTGTACGACTTCCGCAAGGTGCCGCAGTTATACGGCCCTGTCAGCGACCTCGTGCTTTCCACCCCCATCTTCGAGATGTATCCCGTCGGCCTTTCCAGTATTTCGGAGTATCTCGAAAAAGCGGGTTTCAGGGTGCGCATCGTCAACCTCGCCTGGCGCATGCTGCGCGACGCGAGATTCGACGCCGAGGATTTCATCAAAAAACTCGACGCGCCTGTATTCGGCATCGACCTTCACTGGATGGTGCACGCTCACGGTTCGATAGAGATAGCCAAGCTGGTGAGGAAACATCACCCGGAAGCCAAAATCATCTTCGGCGGTTTCTCGTCATCCCGTTTCTACAAAGAACTCATCCAGTATCCGGCAGTGGATTTCGTTATGCGGGGAGACTCCACCGAAGAGCCTATGAAACAGTTTATGCAGGCCCTGAAAGCCGGGGATTTAAGCACGGTGCCCAACCTGGTCTGGAAAGACGCGGACGGGCAGGTACAAGAGAACGAATTCAGCTACGTGCCCAGCGATATCAGCCACGTGATGGGCAACCATTACGGCAACGTGGTGCGGCAGGTCCTGCGCTACCACGATCTCGCGAGCGTCGTTCCATTCAAGGGCTGGCTGAAATACCCTGTTACGGCCGTATTCACCTGCCGCGGCTGTAATTACAACTGCATCTTCTGCAGCGGCGCAAAAAATGCCATGCCTGGCTTTGCCAATCGTAAGGCCCCTGCCTATCGCACCGCCGAAGATATCTATAACGACATAAAAAACATAAGCAACATTTCCCGCGGCCCCATCCTCCTGGTCGGGGACATCCGCGAAGGCGGGCACGACAGGGCGCAGGACCTGATGGGCCTTTTGGAAGCCCATCCGGTAAAGAACACCCTTATGTTCGAGGCGTTCAACCCCATGTCGCCGGAGTTCGTCAGGGAACTGGCGAAAGCGGCGCCCGGTTTTTCGCTCGACATGTCCCCCGAATCGCATGACCCGGAGGTGCGCAAGGTTTCGCTGGGCAGGAGCTTTACCAACGAAGCCATGGAGAAAATGATTGAAACCGCGCTTGAAATCGGTGCGAGCCGTGTGGAGATTTTCTTTATGATAGGGCTCCACAAGCAGACGCGGCAATCGGTTCTCGACACCATCGATTACTGCGAATACCTGCTGAAGAAGTTCAAGGCGGACAAGCGCCTCTTCCTCTTCATGGGGCACCAGGCCCCGTTCATGGCTCCGGGGAGCCTGGCTTTCGAGCATCCCGAACAATACGGCTTCAAACTGCTTTACAAAACGCTGGAGGAGCACCGCCGGGCCCTTACCCTGCCCAGTTGGAAATTCAGCCTGAACTACGAAACCGAGTGGCTGTCGCGCGACGCGATCACCGACGTGACCTACGAAGCCATCGCGCGCCTGACGAAGCTCAAGGCCAAATACGGGCAGATGGCGCAGGCAGAAGCAGACAGGCAGCTTGAGCGCATCGAAAGCGCTAAAAAGCTTGAAGCCAGGATCGAAGAGCTTATCGAAGCAGGGCGCATGGACGAAATCGCCGCCCTTCAGCCCGAGATGGACCGTATCAACGGCTTCCGCGCCGCTGAGCGGCTGGAACTTGAGATACCCGTGGGCCTGGTGCGCCTGCGTTACTTCTCGGCCGTCAAGAGCCTGTTTTCGGGGCGGAAAAAGAAACCCGCCGCCGCCAAATAATAGATATTTCAAGACAGGTTTTATAGAATGGACCGAACTAAATTAAACGCCTGGATACAGGTACAGAAACTGCCCCGACACTCGAACGACATTTTTTCGTTCATCCTCGGCTCTGTGCTGGCCTGGTATCATACCGGCCATTTCAGCTGGCTGGTTTTTCTCGCCTCCCTTCTGGCTGTATTTTTCATCGCCAACGGGATATATCTCACCAACGAAGCCCAGGACTACGAGGGCGACAGGCGCAACGTTGAACGCATCGGGGTCGGCGGGGGCATGAACCTGACCAGCACCGGCGGTACCCAGGTGCTGGTGCGCGGGCACCTCAGGAAAGAGCATGTCCAGCTGGTTGGGATGCTGTTCTTCGCCGCCGCCGTACCGCTGGGGCTGATCGTGCAGTTCGTCGGCAAGACCGGGCCGCTGACCATCCCGTTGGGAGCACTCGGCATCCTTATCACCTACAGCTATTCCAACCCGCCGGTCAAGGCCTCTTACCGCGGCCTCGGCGAGACTTTCATGATGCTCGGTTACGCCATGCTAGTCTTTACCGCCTATTACATCCAGGCCGGTCCGAGCTGGCTTCCCCTGCTGGTCGCCCTGCCTCGCATACTGACCGTCCCGGCCCTGAAGCTTATACGCAATTTCCCCGACGCGACCGCCGACGCCGCATCCGGCAAGCGTACTTCAGTGGTCATCTTTGGGAAAGAGCGCATGCACTACGTGTACATCGCGCTGGTCGCCGGGGCCATCCTGTCTTTCGTTTTCGCCGCCGTGGTTTCTAAATCGATCTTCGTTTTGCTGAACATCTGGCCCGCCTGGCTGTTTGTGCAGAGCGTTATCCCGGTAGTCAACGGGGGGTGGCGCGAAAGGGCAGGGCTGGAGATGGCCTGTAAAAAGGGCTTCCAGGGTTTGCTGCTGATACCGGTCACCCTAGCTTTGACTTTCCTGCTGAACGGCTGGCTGCACATCTGACAACAGCTTGTACCGGTCAGTTTTCCCCTTTCGGATAAAAAAAGAGGCAGAGCTGGATCTGCCCCTTTTTTTTGTCATCCCGGGCCGTGACCCGGGATCCATTTCCCAAACTTTTGGTTGACCGGATTGTGTCATACACGAGCCGCAAATCAATATTTCATTCTCGAGCCGCAGACTCGGGAATCCAGAATGAACCCGCGGCGCGGCTTTCTTGGGTTAATACTCTAAAGTTCCCGTTCGTCCTGACCGCTACTTTGGCAGTCCCTGTTTATAGGGCGGCTCGGTGTTCTGCCGCAGTGACACGAGGTATTTGAAGATTTCCTCGCCGGTACGGTATTTCCTGCGATCGTATTTGTCGTAATGCACTATGTCCTCGAAAGGGCGGCGGTATGACGGTCCCGGCTTGTAGGCGGGGTAGCCGATGGCCGCCATCGTCTGTACTTCCAGTATCTCCGGGATGTCCAGTATTTTTTTTAGTGCCTGGCCCCAGGGCCGGTTGACGCTTATCCATTCCGAGCCCAGACCTGCGGCCGCTGCGGCGAGGTGCAGGTTTTGCGTGGCGTTCGCCATGTTCTTGAGATAGATCGCGTCCGAAGCCCCTTCGGTCACCAGGAAATTGGCCCCGAGCACCGTCGCCTGGTAGGTACGGCGGTCCCCAACTATGACTATCAATACCGGAGCGTCCTTGAAGCTGGGTTCGGCGAGGGGTGTGCGGAGGTGGTGGTGCCTTATCTCAGGGACACGGGTCTGCTCGATAACATAGGCTTCGTTATTTGGTACCAGCCATGAATCCAGTACCCGCGCTTTTACCAGCGGGTCCCTGACCACCACGAATTCCCAGGGCTGGGCGTTGGCGCCCGACATGGCCCAGCGGCCTGCTTCTAGGATCTTTTCGAGAAGTTCTTCGGGAACCGCCTCATTCTTGAAGCGCCGGATGCTCCTGCGCGTGTGCACCAGGTCCAGAAATCCGTCGATGTTCATGGCTGTTCCTTCCTGGGCATGTAGCCCAGCCTGTAGGGTATTTCCGTGGCTGTTCTCAAGGAATAGAGGAAGTTCTGGATATCGCCCGCGGAGCGTTCCCTCCCGGGATCGTACTTGTCATAATGTACAATATCTTTCAACGGTCTGCGCGAACCCGGAACCGGGAGGTATGCGGGATATCCCAGCGCCACCATCGTGTGCACCTCCAGCATGTCGGGTATGTCGAGTATTCGTTTGATAGCGTCAGCCCAGACCCGCGTGATGCTTATCCACATCGCGCCGAGGCCGGCCGCCGAGGCCGCGAGGTTGACGTTCTGTGTGGAATTGGCCATGTTCTTGAGGTAGATGGCGTCTGCGGCTCCCTCGGTGACGAGGTATGGAGCCCCCAGTACCGTTCCCTGGTAGGTCCTCCGGTCGCCGAGGATAACGACCAGCACCGGTGCGCTTTTAAAGGCGGCCGTGGCCGCAAATTCGCGCAGGGGAGTGAGGCGCAGTGCCTCTACCCGTGACTGCTCGATGGCGTACATCTCTTTATGCGGTTCGAACCATGATTCGGCCAGTTTGGCGAGCAGCGCCGCGTCCCTGACGGCCACGAATTCCCAGGGCTGGGCGTTGGCACCCGACATTGCCCATCGGCCTGCCTCGAGTACCTTATTGAGTATTTCGGTCGGGACGGAGTCCGGCTTGAAACGGCGCATGCTCCTGCGCGAGCGCACCAGGTCCAAGAAATCATCTATTTTCGTCATATCTGCCTTTCCACATCGTCCTTTCCATATCTGTCGTATCCCGGAGCCGTAGTCCGGCGCAGTTTCAGGATGAACCGCTGTACATCCTCGCCGGTGCGGTATTTGGAGAGGTCATAAGCGTTCCTGTGCACTATATCAGATAAAGGCCTGCGATGCCCTGGTTTTGGCTCAGAAGCCGGTTTGCCGATGGCTGCCAGCGTATGCACGTCCAGTATCTCGGGGATGCGCAATATCTCTTTCAGAGACTGCCCCCAGATGCGGCTGACACTGACCCATTGCGAACTCAGTCCCAGTGCGGCGGCAGCCATGTGTATATTTTGTGTGGCATTGCCCACGTTTTTTAGATAAGTCGAATCGGTGCCGCCCTCGCCCCAGAGGTAATTGGCGGCGAGAACTGTGGCCTGGTAGGTACGGCGGTCTCCGAGTACCACGATGAAAACCGGCGCGTCCCTGAATCCCGGAAATATCTCGAGGTTCCGGAAGTTCGGGTGCCGGAACTCGGGGCGGCGGGCCTGTTCGGCGGCGTATACCTCTTTACGCGGTTCGAGCCACGAATCTAAGATTCGCCCTTTGACTGCCGGATCGTCGACGACCACGAATTCCCATGGCTGGGCGTTGGCGCCCGACATGGCCCAGCGGGCGGCCTCCAGTATCTTATCGACGTCACCGGGTGGGATCGGATCAGGCTTGAACCTGCGGGCGCTTCTTCGCGCGCGCACCAGTGTCAAATAATCGTCTATCTGCATAGGTTTCTCCCGGCAGTGTGTGCCTGCCAGCTTTCATTCTACATCGATATCGGGACCTGCACATGGGTCCCCGGGGCTCATGACAGCCTTCGTGACCGGTGGTATATTTGGCAGAACGGCACACGGCGGCCGCTGGTTAAGGGCGCTCACACAATTTTTCACAGGAGATAGAATTTTTGAGATTCAATAGATGGTTTGCACCTATTTCTTGCGTGGTTTCCTTCTTGTTGCTGGCAACCGGCGCCCTGGCCTGTAAATCGAATGACGGACCGACTGCGGTTCCCACCGTCAACATGGTGATGGCTACCCCTTTCAACACCTGGCTTTGTACTTACGGTATCCGCGAAGGTCTCGTTAAATCCGACAAAGTGAACGTAAATATCACCCTCGCGGCGGACTACGACACCCAGATGATGGCGGGCAATTACCCGATGGGCGGTCTTTCCACCGCGACCTTCGCAGTTGCTACCCAGAACAACCACGTTGCGCTCGAAGCGCTCAGCACTTTTATCGTCCAGGCCGGCTCGCAGTCTGCCTTGGGCGTCAACTACATCATGACACTCGCCGGCGCCAAGATTTCAACTCCAAAAGATCTGGTTGGCAAGAAAGTTGGTGTTCCCGACCTCACCGGCAGCGGCACCAGCGCTTTCCTCGCTTTGCTCAAAAAGGATTACGGCATCGATGAAAGCCAGCTTACCCTGGTCGACAAATCCAACACCCTGCTGCTTCAGCTTCTTAAAAGCGGCGGCATCGATGCCGCACTCCTGGGGCAGAATACCGGCGTTCAGGCGTACCTGGACACTGCGACTTACAGATCCATCTGGAATATCGATGAAACGTTCATCCACGATTACGGCACCCCTTTTGTTGCTTCACTCCTTGTCGTCGACAGCGCTTACCACAAAGCGAACGCTTCTGCCGTCAAAGCAGCCTATGACCTGCTCAAACAATCCAACACTTACGGCGAACAGCACATCGCAGAACTCGCTCCCCTGTATGCTGCCCAATTCGGTCAAACGGCCGATTTCTACCAGACCGTCTTCAATGAGCATTCTAAATCGACACTGAACCTCATCGACAGTAAAACACAGGCATCGCTCACCGCGATATTCCAATTCGTAATGGACAGGGGAGTCATCACTTCCTTGCCGGATCCCAAGGTGGTTTTCAAGAACCCGTAACCGGGTTATAACAATCATGGCTGCGCCAGGCGGTTGAACCGGGAAGTCACCGCCGGGCGGCACGTAAAAAGGCGCAGGATAAGTTATGAATCGCAGTATGTGTGTCCGGGTGGGTGCGGGGAGTGCGTAAACTTGCCCTGCCCGCGTTGGCTATCGTCGCCTTTATCGCTACCTGGTGGATACTGGCAGCGTCCGCTCGTTCCGGTTTGTTGCCGAATCCCTTGCAAACGGTCGTCGCGCTCTACCAGCGGCTGACCGCTCCCCGGGGTTTCAATCATGTCGGCGTGACCGTTTACCGCGTTTTCCTGGGCACGCTCATCGGCGCCGTCGCCGGGATAGTGCTAGGGGTGGCTACCCGCTACAGCAAACTGGCCGAGGCCGCGGTACGCTCCGTTATCTACCCGCTCCTGCAGGCTGTGCCCACTATCTGCTGGGCCCTGGTATTCGTCCTCTGGTTCGGGCTGCATGATACGACGCCGATATTGACTATCGCCGTAGCGGCCGCCCCTTTCTTCCTCATCAATGTTTGGGAGGGCATGAAGGAATTGGACGCTAACCTCATCGAAATGGCTTCGTCCTACACCCACAACAAGGGCAGGATACTCGGCAAGGTCATCCTCCCGATGCTTTACCCATACCTGTTCGCCGCAGCCAAGAGCGGCTTTTCAACCGCCTGGAAGATAGTCGTACCTGCTGAGATATTCGGTTCCACCAGCGGGATGGGATACATGCTTTCCATCGCTTTCGAGAGCTACCGAATTGCCGACGTGTTCGGCTGGACACTGGCTTTTGCGATAATAATCATCATTTTTGATTACGGTTTGTTTAATTTTGTGGATAAAAGGTATATGCGCAAATGGAAAACCCCGGAACTGAAGCCCTCGTAATAAAGGACCTGCGCAAGGGATACGGTCCGCTCGAGGTGCTGTCGGGCATCAGCTTCAGTGTGGCACGGGGCGAACTGGTCTGTATCCTCGGTCCTTCTGGATGCGGCAAGACTACCATATTGCGCATCGCCGCCGGGCTTATACCCTTCGATTCGGGCGAAGTAGTGATAAACGGAGAGGACATCGGGAAGAACCGTAACGGCCTCAGGAATGTGTCGGTTGTGTTCCAGGAACCCAGGCTGCTGCCGTGGAGGAACGCGCGGAAGAATGTTCAGCTTTCGCTGGAACTGCGCAAGGATTCCCACGGGGAGGAAGGGACTGCTGAGGTTGACTCTGCCCTTGAACTGGTTGGGCTGTCGGATTTTGCCGGGTCCTATCCTCACGAACTCAGCGGCGGGATGAAACAGCGGGTTGCCCTCGCCCGCGCCATCGTCACCGAACCTGAAATCCTGTTCATGGACGAACCGCTGACCGGGCTGGATATGCGCAACCGCGAGGAACTGCAGGACGAGATAGTGCGGATATGGAGCAATAAGAAGGTCAGCCTGCTGCTGGTGACCCACGACCCGGCCGAGGCCATCCATATGGCCGACCGCATCATTGTCCTTTCCGGGCGCCCGACGCGCATCAAGAGCATCATCGGGGTCAAATCACCGAGGCCCCGCCCGCGTGATTCCTCCGAAGTACGCGAGCTCGAGAAAACTATACGCGGCCTGTTCGCCGGCGAAAGTATCGGAGAGAGCCCTCCCCGATGAACCCGGTTATCTGTTAAGATAAGCGCCAGGATGACTCGTACAAAACTATCCTGGGTACTTTTCGTGTCTTTACTGGCATTGATTGCCGCTGGGCTGACACTGCCCCGGCTGCTGCGAATGGGCGGAGACAGCAGAACGTTCATTTTCCCTCTAGGAGTATTGGGAATTTTATTGGTTGTTATCGCGGCACGCGTCAAAACAGCCGGGTGGCTGAGATTCTTTTTTATGCTTGTTGGCCTTTCAGCCTTCGGATTGCCCGCCGATCTTTTCGTGCATGATCAACTGTTCAAAATATGGCCGGCCGAACCTGTTACGTACGTTGTGCTTTTTTACATATTGCCTTTAACTTTCGTAATCGGGGTTTTGGGTACTATAATCACAGGGCTGGCATATTTGTTTTCCAAATCCGCGAAAAACTAAAAACAGTTCTATATTCGTTGGTAAACACCGGGGCCCCTTACAGTCGTAAGGGGCCCTTTATCGCTCCGGTAAAAAGGCCTAGATGGTTTGATTCACATCGACGGTAGTAGTCTGCCCGTTGAGCGTGATGGAGAACGTGTAGATCACTTTGCCGGCCGGGATGTGGTTGTTGATGTTCCATGTGAACTTTACGAGGCCGTCGGCCCCTGCAGTCTGTGTGTTGTCCGGCGCAGGAGGATACGCGCTGGGTGTACCGGTCGCGGTGGCCGATAGGAAGTAGGTGAAGAGTATCTTTACCGTCGCGCCCGGGGTTGTCTTGCCTGTTACTGTCACATTGTCGCCCGGGTGCGGCGCGTTACCGGCGTCGTTCAGGACGCTGACGAGGGTGAACGGTATTTCGGTGGGCACAGGGGTGGTTGTGGCCGGAGGGGCCGTCGTCGCGGGGGGGGCGGTAGTCGCGGGCGCGATGGTGGCCGCTATCGCAGTAGTTGCCGGGGCATAGCCCGCAGGCATGACGACGGGGGCATCCTGTGTCAGGCTGATGTGCATCTCGATCATCGGGATCTGGTTCGCCAGCTTGTAGTCCTCCCAGTACTGTATCCACTTGTCGTTGTTGGCCTTGACGTCGATTTTCAGTGCGGTCGCTTTGGCCATGGCGTCCTGGTATGCGTTCAAATATTGCCTGAAAAGGGCCGTGTTGGCCTGGTTGCGCTTCTCGTAGTCCGCGTTCCAGATACCCTTGTCGGTGAGGTATTTGGCGAGCCCGGGGTGTACGGGGACATAGGTTGTTTGAAGCACGGTGATGAGGTCGTTCAAGGTCATCTGCGTGTTGGAGTCATACGAGGCCTTGTACTTGTCGTAATTGACGTCGAGCCATTTTGCCATGTTGTACACTAGGTCGTTGTCGGTGCTCAGGTTCGAAGCAAGGTATTTGTAGCTGATGATGCCCCAGGTGCCGCGGGCGCTGTCGGGACCGACGGTGATGGGGCCGAAATTATACAGGGGGCTCAGGTTGAGAAATGCCCTGGCGCCGGCCGGGTTGTCGGCCGGATCCAGGGAGACATAACGGATGCCGCCCGGCGAAGCGGCAGCGTCGGAGACGGCGGGCGATACGGGGGCTGTCATGCTGAGGTCGGCGCGGCCGTCGGCAACTGCCCTTGCGCAGGCGTCGTAGTCGCCGGTATTTACCCAGACGATGTCTTTCTGTGCTACCCCGGCCCATGCCAGGAGCGACAGGAAAGGCGTCATCGTGGCAGACTGGTCATTCCAGATGGCGAACTTGGTGCCGGGCTTGATGTCCTCCGGCTTGAATATCTTGGAGCCGCCGCGCACCATGAAACCGGTGTCGGCCAGCGAATCCACCCACACCAGCCCGGCCATCCAGGGGCCGCCGTCGGGCATTGCGTATTCGTTGCGGGCCTCGATGCAGTCGCGCAGGGTGGACTTGTCTATCTGCGAGAGCACCATGCCGCCGATTCCCATATCGCGGTAGGTGTTGGTCCACGCGGCTTCGGTGACGACGCGGATGAGGGGGCCCTTCAGGTCAGCCTGCATGACGCTGGCCCAGCTCTGCACCTTGATGGCGCCGGAATCGCCGGTAGCCGCGAAGTGCAGGGCATCCGGCCATTTGAACTGTATGCCGGTTCCGGTGACGGCGGGAACCATTACGGTGTTCTTGCCGCAGCTCGCGAGGAGCGCCACCGATAATCCGGCCGCTCCCATCGTCGTCAAAAATTCTCTTCTGCTGACGTTATTGAGATTCATCTTTTGTCCTTCCTTAAAGCGATTCTTTGTCGCCTGTGATAACAGGGTTTTTAAGGGGCTCCGGGTTCATTTCCGGCAGGAACTCCGGCGCCGGGGTTTTCCGGCGCAACGAGAGGCTGATGGTCACCGCGCAGACGCAAAGCCCCGCGCCGAAAACATATGCCTGCGGGAAGGCCAGCATGAAGCCGCCGACGAACAGGATGATGCGCTGCGGTTTGGATAGTACCCCTATCCGCAGGAGGTAACCTTCGAGGGCGGACGAAAGTATCCATATTCCTGCGGCGGCCTGCACGAAGTGGGCGGCCGTTTGCCACCAGGGCGTATATATGATTAGCAGCGCGGGCTGGAGCACGAAAAATATCGGGATGAAAAAGAGTACCGCACCGAGGCGGCATGCAAGCCATGCTGTCTTCATGGGGTTTGCTCCGGCGATGCTGGCCGCTACGAAAGCGTTCATGGCCACGGGAGGCGTGATGCCTCCGAGAGTTGCGTAGAAGATGAAAAACAGGTTGAGCCCGATGAGCGGTATGCCGCCGTATGCCGCCAGTTCGGGCACCGTTTTGCTGATGACGGAGATGGCGGGTACGGCGATTATCGCCAGCATGATATAGGCTGTGCGCTGAAGCTCGGGCATCCCCATGACCGCCAGGAAAATGACGCACACGAACAGGACGAGGTAGAGGTTATGCCCGCCCGCGCTGATGATCCACCCGGTCAAGCCGGCTGCGACCCCTGTTTTGAGGAGCCCGACGATGATGAAGCCCATGCCGATGAATATTGCGACTGTGTAATTAACCAGGCCGGCTGTCTGCACGAGCCCCGCTTCGACGCGGCGCGAGGCTTTCTTGATACTATCTCCGACGGGTTGGCGGCTCTCCCCGGGCCCGAGCGGGAGCATCCTCCTAACGGACCACTCTGCGATTCTGAGGCCGAGTACCGCCGCTGATGCGTAGATGGGCGTGATGGCTCCCCATCGCATGTAAAGCAGGCCATAGACGAGTACACCGATGCCGGCTAAGTATGTCCATCCTTCGGGGAGGATGCGCCACCATTTGGGCAGGTCCTGCGCCCTGCGAGCCTTGATATTGTTTCTCGCGGCATACGAATCTACCTGGACCAGCAGGCCGAGGTAAAACAGTATTGCGGGGAGGATGGTTGCAACCACTACATCGGCATAATCCAGGCCGAAGATGATGACCATGATAAAAACCATGCCCCCGAGTATGGGCGGCATGGTGTCGCTGCCGGTCGAGGCGCATGCTTCGATGGCTGCGGCGTATTCGGGGGAGTAGCCGGCGTCTTTCATGGCGGGGATGGTGAACGAACCCGTGCCTGCGACATTTGCGAAAGCGCTGCCGGTGATCGAGCCGAAGAATGCGCTCGCCATAACGGCGCCTTTGGCCTGCCCGCCGCGCATGCGGCCCATGAGCGAGTTCGCGAGCTTCATGAAATATTCCCCTCCGCCCGTTCCCATCACGAGCCCGGCGAACAGAAAGAAGCCGAGGACCATCTCGCCTAATGTGCGGGCGGGGATGCCTAGCAACCCGTCGGCCCCGTAGGCATACGATCCGAAGACGGCTTTCAGCGGGAAGGAAACACCGTAGAAAACACCTCCGAGATTGGTGGCCAGCCAGTGGGAACTGGCGAAAAGAGGATAGGCGATGGAGATCAGAATGATGGCGGCATAGCCCCATCCCGCCACGCGTCGCCCGGCTTCTAGACCGAGCGCTCCCATGACGATGGCGGCCCCGAACACTCTCGCGTTGGGCGGGAGGTCGAAATTATGGTATGCGATATCGTTGGAATTAGCCAGAAAAAATATAGTCACGCCCCATAAGGCCAGCGTGAGTGCGTAGTCGTACCAGGGAGGCGCTTTTTTGTTGGCTTTGGCGTTGGCGCCGAGGCCCATGAACACATTGACTCCGAGTATGGCATAAAGCAGGTAATAATAGGGGATGCCTGCCAGCACGTGCCCGAATATGGGTATTGAGCGCCAGTGGACGATAAAAAGCAGGGTGGCCGCCACCGGGGCCAGGAGGTATACGGTCTTCATCGGCCATGGCAGAAACCGGTAGCGGCCAAGGCTGTTCCCCTGGGGGCTTTTGGCGTTATCGGACGCCGCGATCTCGGAAAGCTCTCTTTTTCCCATCAGTTTCCCGGGAACGCGGGTTCAGCCTGGAAACGCTTCGGTTGGTAGACGCAGTAAGGCTCCGAAGCCAGGTAGTCGCCGGTATTTTCGAATGCCCGGGCGCGGCAACCCCCGCAAAGCCGCTTGAACTCGCAGGCGCCGCATTTTCCTGTAAGCAGTGAAATATCCCGCAGGCCGTTGAAAAGCGGTGATCCTTCCCAGACTTCCTTGAAAGTCTGTTTGGTGATGTTGCCGGCTTCAAGATCGAGGTAGCCGCACCCCTGGACTCGGCCGGTGTGCGAGATGAAGCAGAACCCGGTCCCTGCCAGGCAGCCGCGCGTGTGGGCGTTCATGTTCTGAGCTCCGCCCCCCGCTCCGGGGTGTCCCCCGGGATGGCCGTGCCCGTGTGTAACGCTCATGCCGCACTGCTGGGCGACGCGGTAGTAATGCGGGGCATCCGTGGGCTTGAACATCAGTCGGTCGCCGAGCTCGGCCTGTTTGGCGCAGATCCATTTGAGTGTGGCTTCGTAATCCTCGGGCGCAAGTTCTTCCTGTGCCAGCCCTTTGCCCCTGCCTGTGGGCACCAGCATGAATGGGTGGAATGCAGCGGCGTCAAGTTCGAGCGCCAGTTCCACCAGTTCGGGGAGGAAAGCGGCGTTCCTTTTCGTTATAGTGCTGTTTATCTGCACTTCGATGCCTGCTTTCCGTGCGGTTTTCACCCCGGCCACCGCCAGGTCGAAGGCGCCCTTCTGGCCGCGGAATTCGTCCTGCATGGCTGCCCCGGGGAAATCCAGGCTGATGCTGATGCGGGAGATGGGGACGGTCTTCATACGTTCTGTCATCTCCGTCGTAACGAGCGTGCCGTTGGTGCCGATGACCACGCGGAAGCCTTTGGCCGAGGCATACCTGCCGACCTCGAACAGGTCTTGTCTTAAAAGGGGTTCTCCGCCGGTGAGGATAAGGATAGGCTTGCCGACTTCAGCTATCTGGTCTACGAGGGCGAAACACTGCGCGGTCGAAAGTTCGCCCGCATAAGGGCCGCTCTCGGCCGAAGCCCGGCAATGGGCGCAGGAGAGGTTGCAGCTCCGGGTTATCTCCCAGGCAACCAGTTTGAGGTTGGGGATGACCAATTCGGAGGGCTTCGGGCTACCTTGTGTCATCTGTAATCTCCTGTCTGAAAGTCCCGTTTTACCACCTGCCTATTGGGGTGCAGGTATCTTATTGTTGGTTGGACTAATAATCTATTGTGCGTGAAAATCTCTATAAAACTATCAAATGCTATTAAAATATTACAATATATTGAATATACTATCAGCAAGGATTACCGCACGTCAAGGCAACGCAAAGGAACAGCCGGGTGTACCAGAGGCTGGAAAACGTGTTAAAATCGAAAAAATACCGCGTAAAACATAAAAACGTTATTAAATCTAAAAGGAAAATATGATTAAAAGACTTATCCTGCCTGCGCTCCTTGCCGGGGTTCTCACTGCCATGATTTACCTTGCCGTTGAAAAGGTTTCGAATGGCGGGCTCGTTTCTTCGGATTTCAGTATCGCGCTTGTCGCCGGGGTACTGACAGGTGCCGTAATAGTGCTCCTTTTCCGTAACCGAAACAGAAAAGGCAGTTAGAAAACGAGGGATGCCGCTTATTCGCTTATCTGGCTTTATTCCATTTGATTTGATGACAATTTAATTATTAGCCCCGATTTGTTATACGTTTGTGATGCCTTTCCCGATATACTTCGGATTATACAGTCGTCCATTTTCCCTGCCGGAGGTATTATGAGCGAAGACAGAATGCTAAAAAGCGACTCGGAATGGAAGCGTATCCTGCCTCCCGATGTCTACCGGGTAACACGGCAGAACGGTACCGAACCGCCGTTTACCGGCAAATATCATGATTACAAAGAAAAAGGGATTTACGTTTGCGCTAATTGCGGAAACGAACTTTTCAGCTCAAAGGCTAAATTCGATTCGGGCACTGGCTGGCCGAGCTTTACTGCGGTCGTATCGGAAAAGAGCGTAAAGAGCGAGGTAGACGAAACCGGCGGCATGGTAAGAACGGCGGTTCTCTGCAAAAGATGCGATGCACACCTGGGGCATGTATTTTCGGACCGGCCGCCGCCGACAGGTTTGCGCTATTGTATGAATTCGATTGCCCTGAATTTTATCCCGCATGGGGTTATCAAAACACCGCGATAATATTTTCGGGTTGGTGACGGAACCTTTGTTGGATCAATAACCGCCTGTGGGGCAACTTCCGCATCAGGGGTTTCTTTTAACGGTTTGCTTGTTACCTCTCACATCCACTGCAACAAAAGTTATTTTCGTCTCGAAAATAACGTCGCCTGGATGAATGGCATGCCGGGTACCGAAGGCCTTAACTCCATACTGAACGGATGTGTTGCCAAGATGGGTTCGATCGACTGAAAATCGCACTATCTCTCCGACACTCACCCTTTTCCTGAAAACGACATTATCCAATGCGACGGTCACAAAATTATTGCCAGGTAATTCCTGGTTTGCCGTGATATAGGCAAACTCGTCAATCCATTGGAGCATATGCCCGCCGAAAAGGTAGCCGTACTGGTTGAGGTGGGCGGGGAGTATTACTTTATAGTGTTCCATGACTGAATGTTATCATGTGCGTTCGGGCTCTTCAATCCTCCACGGAGGCTTTCTGGATTTAGCCGGGGGTGCTTTCCCGCTATCAATGTGAAGATCAACAATAAAAATTTATGAAAATAGCAATAAATATTATTGACATTTGTTCGTGGATGGTTGGTATAATACAACGATGTTAGAAGGCAAATGCCCCAAATGCGGAAAGCAGTTTTACGGATTGGCCCTCGCCAATCCCCGCTATCAGATGTGCGAGGCCTGCGGATCAGGGCTAGATATTATAGACGGTGGCATTAGTATTCGCGGGTATTCCCCTTTCAATGCGGACAATATCAGTGTCAGGGCTGATTCGAACACGGCTTCTCGGGAAAATGACATCGATTAATAACAACTCACCCGCCCTGTTTCCGTGTTTCCAAAGCCGGTTTTTTTCATTTTGCTCCGAAGCGTATCATCCACACTGAAATAGTAAGTTCGGCGTTTGCCGACGGTCGCAAGCGGTCTTGGACGGTCAGGAGATAGAGATGTCAACGCAAGTCTGGTCTATCGTCCTCGGTTCATTCTTCATCATTGTGAGTGTTGGGTTTTATTTCTGGGGACGTAAAGAGTCCCGGGCCTACGAGGAATCACTTATCAACCGGTACGACCTGAGGGAGTTCATCGAGCACACACCTGAACGGCCGGAACCGGGGGCCCTGAAAATCGGAGGTGTCATCGGGGCAGTGTTGGGGATTGGATTGGTCTTCGCGGGAATATTTCTGCGCTGAGTGTATATTTCCTGAGCCAGTCGGATAAAAGGTTGTTTGGACGAATGGCGCTTAAACAAACGGTGCACCGGCCCGGTGGCTTCTTCTTAGCCGGGGACATTGGAGTGAATCACGGTCTCTCCGTGAGGTAGTCTGTGCCGGAAGCATCCGATTATGTGGTCATCGACGAGTCCCGTCGCTTGAAGGTGGGCATAAACGATAGTGGAGCCCACGAATTTGAATCCCCGCTTTTTCATGTCGGCGCTGATGCTGTCTGAAAGTTCAGTCCGGGGAGGGATTTGAGATAATTCTTTCCACTCATTGACCAGTGTTTTATAATTTATAAATTTCCAAATATACTTGTCGAAGCTGCCTGATTCCTTTTGGATTTCCATGAACCTTGCCGCGTTATTTATCGCCGCAGCAATCTTGAGACGGTTGCGGATGATGCATGAATCTGTCAGTAGTCTTGCAATGTCTTTATAATCGAAGTCAGCTACCAGTTCAGGGTAGAAATCTGCGAATGCTTTTCTGAAAGCATCGCGTTTCTTCAATACCGTGAGCCAGCTGAGGCCTGCCTGGAATATCTCCAGGATAAGAAATTCGAAGTGTTTCCGGTCATCATGGACAGGCACTCCCCACTCTTCGTCGTGGTAACGCCTCATTATTCCATCCGCGCCCCACGAACAGCGCGTAAGGGTGGATTCGTTCATTCCTCGTCCTCATTCATCTGGCCGCTTTTCTCCAGTCTGAACTGGGCTTTATTCAGCTTTTTATAGAGACCGTCTTTTGCCATAAGGGCTTCGTGGGTCCCCGTTTCCGCGATATGGCGGCCCTCCAGTACCACTATCTTGTCTGCTTTTCGTATGGTAGAAAGCCGGTGGGCGATTATGACGGTCGTACGCCCCGTTATCAGCCTCTCCAGCGCTTGTTGAATCAGGAATTCGGTTTCGGTATCGACGGAAGAGGTTGCTTCGTCGAGTATAAGTATCGGCGCGTCCTTGAGGACGGCGCGCGCGATAGAAAGGCGCTGTTTCTGACCGCCCGAGAGCTTTATCCCGCGCTCGCCGATTAGCGTGTCATAGCGGTCCGGCATGGCATCGATGAATTCCTGGGCGTTGGCCACTCTGGCAGCATCGGCTATCTGTTTATCCGAAGCATCTGGGTTACCGAACAGAATATTCTCCCGAACAGTACCGTGGAATAGGAACACGTCTTGCAGCACGATGCTAACCTGTCGCCGCAGGCTTTCCAGAGTGATATTTCGGAGATCGCAACCGTCCAGGTTGATCACACCGCTGCTCGCGTCATAAAAGCGAGGGATGAGGCTGACGAGAGTGGACTTGCCAACCCCGGAAGGTCCGACAAGCGCGACCATCTTTTTAGCAGGGATATCCAGGTCTATATGTTCGAGGACCGGGATGCCTGTCTTGTATTCGAAACAGACGTTTTTAAATGAGATGGCCCCTTCCACAGTGCCGTTGAGTTTTACCGCTCCGGGTCGGTCACGCATTTCCGGTTCCTCATTCAGTAATTCCGAAACCCTGTCCGCCGACGCCAGCGATCTTTGTACCTGTTCCCACGAGCCGCTTAATGTCCGCACTGGCTGGTACAGCAGATCTAGGTAAAGGAAGAAAGCCACCAGAACGGGAACGGAGAGTACCTGATTGAAAGCCAGTCGGCCGCCGAAGTAGATTACTATAAGTGTGCCCATCGCTGAGGAGAAATCGACGAACGGTTCGAACGCCGACATCAGTTTGATGGCTCTGAGCGACAAATATCGGTACGCGTCAACGCGGTCGTTGAACCGGCGGCTTTCGGCGTCTTCGCGGGTGAAAGCCTTGATATCGCGGATACCGGACAAGTTGTCGGAGAGTATGGCATTAAGGTTGCCGAGTTCCTTTTGGCGCTCCCGGAAGGCTGGCCTTACATAACGTGCAAAGCCGCGCATCGAAAGCACCACGAAAGGTATCGGTATCAATGAAAGTAGCGCCAATCGCCAGTTCATGAAAAACAGCACTAACAGCACGCCGACAAGAGTGATGAAGCTGACGAAGACATCGGGAACGGCATGGGCGATAAGGTCTTCAAATTGACCTGTATCATCCACGACTCGTGTCATCAGTTGCCCTGTTTGTTTGTTTTCATAAAAACGCAGCGTGAAACGCTGCATGCGTTCGTAGACATACTTACGCACGTCAGCCACGACTCCCCACCCAGCTACGTGAGAAAGGTACATGCGCACGAAAGTGAGGCCAGCTCTGACTACAAAGACGATAAGTACCAACAGGCTGAGTTGGCTGATGATGTGAAGGGTATCAGCTGTAGCACCTTTGTCCTGTAGTGCGCTCAGCAGCTTTTCGATGATCCATGGAACGAGCAACTGCAGCCCAACCAGCACGATCATCGCCGTGATGGTGGATATCATGACGCGCGTATATTTACGTACGTATGTAAGAATAAAAGTGATTGGCTTCACACGTTCTCTTTTCCAGCAATGGCCGGCGGTGTTGAAATTAATCAATCGTATGATACGATTGGAGCTTTGTCAAACAATGGCGAACGCGGTTTTCTATTTAGATCCAAGCCTTATTCTACGACTTTCTCTCGAAGTAGGCTCCAGTAGAATGCCAGGCTGATCACGAAAGGTACGAAATAGTAAACGATTCGGAAAAGGATGGCGGCGATGACTCCCTCGGAAAAAGGGACCCCGAACAGGGCGAAAACCCCGGCCATAGTGGCCTCCTGAACGCCCATATCACCGGGGATGAAAGAAATCACGGTTAAAGTTATGCCGAAATTGAACCCGGTAAGTAGAACTCCGACGTGCACCGGGATGCCTAGCGCAGCGAAGCAGAACCAAAGCGCCGCGATGGATGCAGCCACGTCGATGAGGATAGAAATTGCCAGGGGGACTCGATTGTCAGGGCGCTTTTTGAGGTCCTCAACTCCGAGGGTCACGGCTTCACTGAACTGGTCCAGTGTTTTTTGGATGTTCCGCCTGCTCACCAGGTGCCAGATTCTTCCGATGCCCCGCAATACGAAAACCCGCAGCCTGGAATAAAAGGCAATGCCGGTAGCTACGACAAGTAAAGCAACAAGGGTCAGGATGATAAGCAGGATGGTCGTTATTCCAAATGCTGGCAGCGGGTGACTCACAACGATGTATATCAGGCTGATGGGAATAAGTGAAAAATACAGCAGGTTTTTAAAATAAGAAAGAAGGAGGGAAGCCGCCACGGTCAGATGGTTTCTCACACGATGCCTGCCGAGTAGTAAAATCCTCAGCGAAAGCCCCGCGGGTTGTCCGATGAGGTTTTGTAGCACCAGCGAAGCCATACCGATATTCAAAAGGTGTGGAGTTTTAATCCGATTCCCGAACACACGCATGATTACTACAAAGCTGTAACTTCCGGCTACGTAAGACAGCGTTGTCAATATCAAAGCCCCGAACAGGAAACTCCAGTTTGATGTATCCAGAAGGTGGATGACCTGTTTGCGGTCGAGTAGCACTATTCCCGCTCCAACCGCTACCAATATAAAAATGGAAATGATCGTCAGGCGGGAATAGGTCTGCGGGGACTTGGGTTTCTCTTCGTCGGCCATATCTTTCGATTATAGTGTTTTCGTGCGCTTTACCGCAAGCGGTTTAGAATGGAAATCGTTACCCGCCATCGGTCTGCGGGAAGGCCACTTCCGTTAAGAGAGCTTCTATAGTTGCTTTGTGTTCGAGTTCCTGTGAAGCCAGTCTTTCGAGCAAATCCCTTACTTCTCCCCGGGCGTGAAGGTGCGCCAGCCTTAAATAGAATTCGTAAGAGTCCTTTTCCCTGTCGGCGGCAAAAAGAAAGGCGTCTTTGAGGTCCATTCCAGCAGAATGCCCGGTTTTAGCAAAATGTTCGGCTATATGGAAATCGCAGGGGTGTTCCATGCGGAGTGCTCCCTGTATCAATAAACCGGAGCGGTAGTTTTCCAGCATATCCTGATGCTGTTTCTCCTGAAGGGCTAGGGCTTGGAGTGCCTCCCTCGCCGGTTGACTTTCAGTCTTCCCGCAGATGTCCGTATAAGCCTTTTGTGCATCAATTTCTTTCAAAATCGCAAAGTCGAGTATTTCTTTGATATTCAGCAAACTTTTCATGATTTTATCCAGATATTACTGATTCAAGATAACACAAAACAATGGACTGTGTATTCGATTGGGGTCTGCAACAAATCAGCCCGGCGGCAATTGCCGCCGGGCTGATTTTCCCCAAAGTATGGTCTAGGCGCAGGCGAGGATGGTTCTTTTAACCATAATCTTGGCGATCTGGATCATGTACTTGTTGCCGATGGTGGTGGTATTGGCGTTGGCGGGCATGGCGGTAGCTCCGGAGACGGCCGCGGTGCCG
>CAIMVG010000022.1 GCA_903844845.1 uncultured Dehalococcoidia bacterium
GCATAACTACATGGTGACCGACCCCGCCGACATGGCAAAAACCGTCAAAGAAGCTTTCTACCTGGCGCGCACCGGTCGGCCGGGCCCCGTGCTTATCGACATACCCAAGGATGTACAGGTCGAGACGGCTGAATTCGTCTATCCGACCAAAATAGACCTGCCCGGGTATAAACCAACACTAGCCGGACACCCTTCTCAGATAACAAAAGCGGCCAAGATGATAGCGGGCGCGAAAAAACCGGTCATCGTCTCAGGTCGGGGCGTAATCATCTCCGGGGCGTATGACGAATTGAAAACCCTGGCCGAGACCGCCCAGATACCGGTCATCACAACGCTTCTCGGCATAAGTTCTTTCCCCGCGTCACACGCACTCTATTACGGCTGGCTGGGCATGCACGGCATGGCCTATGCCAACCTGGCCATCACCGAGTGCGACCTTCTCATCGCCGTGGGGATGCGCTTCGACGACAGGGCCACCGCTAAAGTAAGCGGTTTCGCGCCGCACGCCAAGATAGTCCATATCGACGTCGACCCGGCTGAAATCGGCAAGAACGTGCGTGTCGACGTTCCTATCGTAGGCGATGCTAAAACCGTACTAAAATCCCTTAATAAAATGCTGGTGCCCGAGGACCACACCGCCTGGATAGCACAGATCGACGCATGGCGCAGGGAACACCCCTCGCTGACTATCCGCGATTCCGAAGGACTGCTGCCTCAATATGTTGTCCGCAAGATATGGGAAGTAACCAAGGGCGATTCCCTGGTAGTCACCGGAGTCGGCCAGCACCAGATGTTCGCGGCCCAGCACTTCTTCTACGACAAGCCTAACAGCTTTATATCCTCCGGCGGCCTGGGGACGATGGGCTTCGAGCTCCCGGCGGCACTGGGGGCCAAAACCGGCAAAACCGACGAAACCGTCTGGTGCATCGCCGGAGACGGCAGTATCCAGATGACCATACAGGAACTGGCTACTGTGGCGCGCGATAAGATCGGCATCAAGGTGGCCATCCTGAACAACAATTACCTGGGCATGGTGCGCCAGTGGCAGCAGCTCTTTTACGAGAAGCGATATATAGCGACCCCGCTGCACTGCCCCGACTTCGTCAAGTTGGCGGACGCCTACGGAATCCCTGCACAGAACGTCAAGACCAAAGAAGAAGTAGTGCCCGCCATCCAGCGTGCCATGGCTAACCCCGGTCCCTATATCATAAACTTCGAGGTCGAGCCCGAGGAGAACGTTTACCCCTTCGTTCCCCCGGGGGCATCATTGAACGAGTTCATCGAGGAACCCAGGAAGGAGGTACCGGCATGGTCACGTCGCAGCACATTATAACGGCACTGGTTTCCGATAAACCAGGCGTCCTAAACCGCATAGCCAGCCTGTTCCGCCGGCGTGGTTTCAACATCGAAAGCATAGCTGTCGGCGCCTCCGAGATACCCGCTGTTTCCAGGGTGACCATCGTTGTCGGCGGGGCAACCACCCTGATAGAACAGGTGCGCAAGCAGCTCGATAAAGTTATCGACGTTATCAAGGTTTCGGACATCACCGGCGAAACCACCATAATGCGCGAACTGGCTTTGATCAAAGTTAAAAGCAGTACCTCCACCCGAAGCGAGATAATGCAGATCGTGGATATCTTCCGCGCCAAGATCGTCGACGTGGCCATAGATTCGGTAACCGTAGAAGTCACGGGGGATGAAGCCAAAGTGACTTCGTTGTATAATCTCCTGAAAGGATTCGGCATCAAGGAGATCAGCCGCACCGGTGTCATCGGTATGACGCGGGGAGGCACGATCCCGGCATCCGCCGAAGAAGAAAATCAGTAACGTCACATTATAACGATTTAAAGTTTAGTATTTTGAGGAAGGTGTAAACATGGCTATCATCTATTACGACAAAGATTGCGACCTGTCGCTTCTCCAGAACAAGGTCATCGGCATCGTCGGTTACGGCAGCCAGGGCAGTTCACAGGCGTTGAACCTGCGCGACAGCGGGCTCAAAGTCATCATCGGGGCTGTCAAGGGCAGCGCTACCTGGAAGAAAGCCGAGACGGCCGGGTTCACCGTTTACACCGCCGCAGACCTGGCCAAAAAGGCCGACATGATCGTAATGCTGGCTCCCGATACCGCCCAGGCCAAGATTTACGCCAACGACGTCGTCCAGGGGCTCACCGAGGGCAAAGTACTGCAGTTCGCCCACGGATTCAATATCCATTACGGGCAGATCGTCCCCCCGGAAAATGTAGACGTAACCATGATAGCACCCAAGGCGCCGGGCCAGATGGTACGTGAAGTATATGTCCAGGGCAACGGGGTCCCATCGCTGGTAGCCGTTCATCAGAACGCCTCCGGCAAGGCGCTCGAGTTCGCCCTCGCATATGCCAAAGGAATCGGCTCATCGCGGGCCGGGATACTGGAAACAACCTTCGCTGAAGAAACCGAAACCGACCTCTTCGGCGAGCAGGCCGTGCTCTGCGGAGGAGCCACTTCCCTCATCAAAGCCGGCTTCGAGACGCTGGTTGAGGCGGGCTACCAGCCCGAGGTGGCCTATTTCGAATGCCTGCACGAGCTCAAGCTAATCGTGGACCTTATCTACAAGGGCGGCATCGCCTACATGCGGAACTCAATATCGGATACCGCCAAATACGGCGATTACACCCGCGGGCCCCGAGTCGTCAGCGACGACGTTTACGACGAGATGGGCGAGATACTGGCCGAGATACAGGACGGGCGTTTCGCGCGCGAATGGATACTCGAGAACCAGGCAGGGCGTCCGGTTTACAACGCACTCAAGCGCATGGAGAGCGAGCACCTTATCGAGGAGGTGGGTTCGGAACTCCGCGAGATGATGCCCTGGCTGAAAGAAAGCAAGTAAGCAGGACAGATTTGCATAATCCTGACTTTAACACCATAGACCGCCGTCAGCCCCGCCGCATTTACGCGCCGGCAGGGCGAGACAAGCTCATCCTTATTTGCCCCTCTCTTTAAGAGAGGGGTCTCCGCCCCGCGCTGCAAAATAAGGAAGGAGTTCACAAGGAGGGACTTATGGATAAAGTCATAATATTCGATACGACATTACGAGACGGGGAGCAAGCCGCCGGCAGCTCCCTCAACGTCCAGGAAAAACTTGAGATAGCCCGTCAACTGGAACGCATGGGAGTCGACATCATCGAGGCCGGCTTTCCCGTAACCAGCCCCGGCGACTTTGAAGCGGTCGGACGCATCGCCAAAGAGATCCGCGGATGCTCTGTCTGCGGCCTGGCCCGCGCGGTGAAGGCCGACATCGACGGCGCCTGGGAAGCCGTCAAAGATGCCGCCGATCCGCGTATCCACATCTTTTTATCCGCATCCGATATCCATATGGCGCACCAGCTGAAGAAGAGCCACGAACAGGTGCACGAGATGGCGATCGCTGCCATAACCCACGCACGCAAGTACACTTCGAACATCGAGTTTTCGCCGATGGATTCGACCCGCGCCGATCCGGACTTCATCTACCGGATGCTGACCGACGTCATATCCGCAGGGGCCAGCACGGTAAATATTCCGGATACCGTGGGTTATGCCATCCCGGAAGAATTCGGCGGATTCATCAGGAATATCTTCGCCAAAGTCGGCAATATAGATAAAGCCGTGGTAAGCGTGCATTGCCACAACGACCTCGGCCTGGCTGTGGCCAACAGCCTGCAGGCGGTGCAGTGCGGAGCCAGGCAGGTAGAGTGCACCATCAACGGCATCGGCGAACGCGCCGGCAATGCGTCGCTCGAAGAAGTTGTTATGGCGATATCCGTTCGTTCCGACCAGTTCAACATCTCGACCGGCATCAAGACGAAAGAGATCTACCGCGCCAGCCGCCTGGTAAGCGAATTGACCGGTTTTGCCGTCCAGCCCAACAAGGCGATAGTGGGCGCCAACGCTTTCAGGCACCAATCCGGCATCCACCAGGACGGGGTCATAAAACTTTCCAGCACATATGAGATCATCGACCCCCGCGCGGTCGGCGTCCCGGCATCCTCGCTGGTGATGGGCAAGCTGAGCGGGAGGCACGCTTTTAAAGAGAGGCTGGCCGAACTGGGTTTCAGCCTGTCTGAGAAAGAACTTGAACGGGTTTTCGCCGCATTCAAAGAACTGGCGGACAAGAAAAAGGAAGTCACCGACCGGGACATCGAGGCCCTTATGGCCGAGGACAAACGGACGGTGAAGGAATATTACCACCTGGAACGCATACAGGTTACCTGCGGCGACAGGGGCATCCCCACGGCCGCCGTAAAGTTGATCGGACCCGACGGACAGGAACTGGCGGATGCGGCCCTCGGGACCGGACCTGTCGACGCGACTTATAAAGCCATCAACCGTTTGGTAAAAGTGCCGAACGTGCTTACGGAATTCACCGTGAACTCCATAACCGAAGGGATCGATGCCGTGGGAGAAGTCCTCATCCGCATTGAGAGCGACGGCGTAACCTACACGGGCCGCGGCTCCGACGCCGACATAGTGGTCGCGAGCGCGAAAGCCTATATGAACGCTCTCAACCGTCTGCTGACTTCCAGAGATACAAAATCGCAGGACAGGGGCGCCCAGGGTTAATCCGGAAATCTAAATCATGAACGGGGAAATAGTATGACTTTAGCTGAAAAGATACTGGCCGCACACAGCGATAAAAAATCGCTCAGCCCGGGGGATTTTATCAACGTTCGTCCTGACCTGATACTGTCTAACGACATCACCGCGCCTATCGCGATAAAGGAATTCCGTAAACTCGGGGTGAAAAAGGTTTTGGACCCGGGGAAGATCGTGATGGTCCCGGACCATTTCGTCCCCAACAAGGATATCGCTTCGGCCGAACAGGCCAAGATGCTGCGTGAATTCGCGCAGGAACAGGGAATCATCTACTTCGAGTGCGGGCAGATGGGGATCGAACACGTCCTGCTGCACGAGCAGGGGCTCGCTCTGCCAGGGGACGTGATAATCGGCGCTGACTCCCATACCTGCACTTACGGCGCACTCGGTGCGTTCGCCACCGGCATGGGTTCTACCGACATCGCGACAGCCATGGCCACCGGTGAGATATGGATGAAAGTCCCGCCCACCATGCGCTTCGTGTACCACGGCAAACCGGGCAAATGGGTAGGCGGGAAAGACTTGATCCTTTATACCATCGGCCGTATCGGTGTAGACGGAGCGCTTTATGCCGCCATGGAATTCACGGGAGAAGCCATCGATAATCTCTCGATGGACGGGCGCTTCACGATGTCCAATATGGCCATCGAAGCCGGCGGCAAGGCAGGGATGTTCCGGGCGGACGGGAAGACCCTCGAGTATGTTTCAACCCGCGCAAAAAGGCCTTACACCGTGCATGAACTCGGCCCCGAATCAGAATGCGCCAGCGTCACCGAGTATGACATTTCCAAACTGGAACCGCAGGTCGCGGCGCCTCACCTTCCCTCCAACGTAAAGCCTGTGAGCGCCCTTTCAGGCGTTAAAATTGACCAGGTTGTGATAGGTTCCTGTACCAACGGCAGGCTGGAAGACCTGAGGCTGGCGGCTTCGGTCATCAAGGGGCATAAAGTCGCCCCCTATGTAAGGTGCATCGTCATCCCCGGTTCCCAGCAAGTGTACCTTGACGCTATGGCCGAGGGGATCGTAGAAACATTCATCCGCTCGGGCTGCGCTTTCAGCACCCCGACATGCGGGCCTTGCCTCGGAGGGCACATGGGGATACTTGCCGCGGGTGAACGCGCCGTCTCTACCACCAACCGCAATTTCGTCGGGCGTATGGGGAGCCCGAAATCAGAGGTATATCTTGCCAACCCTGCCGTGGCGGCGGCTTCGGCTGTTTTGGGCCGTATCGCCAATCCCGACGAGGTGTAGGAAACAGATGTGCGATATCCGTAAAATCATGTCCCGATTGAGAAAACCACCGCCGGAGCCTGTGAAAACTGGTGACATGGAAGAAGAAAGCATCCGCGTAAAACTATCCGTCAGGCCCTCGAGCAAGGTTTGCCTGTTCCATGCTCCAAAAGACCTGCTGCCCTCGTTCATGAAAGGCGACCTGAAACTGATGCTCGACTGGGCCGAGAACGAATGCGACAGCATCATCTACTGGGTAAGGCAGGGAGACGATTTGAAAGACATCACCCTGCACCTCGAAAAACAGATCAAACCCAGCGGGCGGATATGGATAGTAGTGCAGGAAGAAAAAACTGCCCGCAAAGAATCCGCCGGGGAAACTATATCGCAGATACAGGCGGAGATAACCGAATATACGAACCTGCTCAAGGGTAAAGTAGTCGCCATAGGCGGCGGGACATCAGCCCTCCAGTTCGTACTGAGAAAAGAAGCGAAAGAACCTGAGGAATAGAGGACTTAAACAAAATGTTAAAAGGAAAAGTATTCAAATACGGCTCGAACGTCGATACGGACGCCATCATACCCGCGAGGTACCTCAACGTCTCGGAACCATCCGAACTTGCCAAGCACTGCATGGAGGACATCGACCTGGAATTCGTGCGCAAAGTAAACCACGGCGACATACTGGTAGCCACTACGAATTTCGGCTGCGGGTCCTCCCGCGAACATGCTCCCATCGCCATTAAAGCGGCCGGGGTTTCTGCCGTGGTAGCCAAAAGTTTCGCCCGCATCTTTTTCCGTAATGCGATAAACATCGGCCTGCCGCTGCTGGAATCGCCCGAAACCGTAGACAATACCGACGCCGGCGACATCCTCGAGATATCACTGGAAACGGGCATCATAAGCAATGTCACCAAAGGAAAAATCTTCAAAGCCAAGCCCTATCCCAAATTCATGAGTGACATAATCTCATCCGGGGGGCTCGTCGAGTACACCAAGAAAAAGATAGCCGGGAGGGCCCCTTGAAATTTAAAATCGCCCAACTTTCCGGGGACGGCATAGGCCCTGAAGTCGTAGCCCAGGCGGTCAAAGTCCTCAAAGCCGCGGGTTCTAAATTCGGTCACGAATTCGATATCAGGAGCGGCCTTATCGGTGGGGCCGCAATCGACAGAACCGGTTCGGCGCTTCCTGAAGAAACACTGAAGCTTGCCAGGTGGTCCGATGCCGTTTTGTTCGGAGCGGTCGGCGACCCGAAGTTCGACGACCCGAGGGCCAAGGTCCGCCCCGAGGACGGGCTCCTCGCTATACGGAAAAAGCTCAAACTTTTCGCGAACCTGCGCCCCGTCAAAGTATATGACGAACTGGCGGACGGGACTGTTTTCAAACCGGATGTCATAAAGAACACAGACTTCCTCTTCGTCCGCGAACTTACCGGCGGCCTGTATTTCGGCAAGCCGAAGAAACGCTGGGAAACTTCGGCAGGTCGCAAAGCGGTTGATTCGATGGCCTACTCAGAGCAGGAGATCGAGCGCATCGTCCGTGCCGGGTTCGAACTGGCGCGGTCACGCAAAAGCAAACTAACGTCGGTAGACAAGGCCAATGTCCTGGAATCCTCGCGGCTGTGGCGGCAGGTGGCCATCGAAGTCTCCAAAGACTATCCTGATGTCCTGCTGGAGCACATGCTGGTAGACACCTGCGCCATGCGCATCATGCTGACGCCCCGCGACTTCGACGTGCTCGTCACGGAGAATACTTTCGGTGACATCCTGACAGACGAAGCCTCGATGCTGGCCGGTTCGATGGGTATGCTCCCCTCGGCAAGCCTGGCAGGCGTCCCGGCTAAAAACACCAAGATTTTCGGGCTCTACGAACCGATACACGGCAGCGCGCCGACCATCGCCGGGAAAGACATCGCCAACCCAATCGCTACTATCCTGAGCCTCGCGATGCTGTTCCGCTACTCCCTGAACCTCGCGGAAGAGGCCCTTGCAGTAGAAAATGCGGTATCAAAAGTGCTGAAAGCCGGCCACCGCACCTGTGATATAATTGGTTCAGGTAAGAAATCCGCGGGCACAAACGAGATGGGGGACCTGATCGTCAAAGCCCTGGGAGAGTGATTTTTGTCGGCTGTCCAGATATTCGACACTACACTCAGAGACGGCGCCCAGCGGGAGGGCGTCTCGTTCACCGCGACCGACAAGCTCAACATAGCAGCCAAGCTTGACGAACTCGGTGTGCAGTTCATCGAAGGCGGCTGGCCGGGCGCCAACCCCAAGGACAGCGAATTTTTCGTTTTGGCGCAAGGCCTGAAACTGAAGAACGCCGCACTCGTGGCTTTCGGGAGCACGCGGCGTCACGGCATTAAACCCGAAGACGACGCAGGGCTCAAGGAACTGATAGCCTCCGGCGCGGGCATAGCCACAATCGTCGGCAAATGCTCCGCGAAACAGGTCACCCAGGTCCTGGAAACGACCCTGGAAGAAAACCTGCAGATGGTGAGTTCCTCCATAAAATACCTGAAGAGCAAAGGCATGAGGGTTTTCCTGGATGCCGAACACTTTTTCGACGGTTATAAAGACAACCCTGGTTACGCCATCGAGGTACTTCAAACGGCAGACCACGCAGGCGCCGAATGTCTCGTTCTTTGCGACACCAACGGCGGGGCCCTTCCAGAAGAGATATCTTCAGCCGTCAGGGAAGTTAAAAAGGCCGTCCTCTGCCAGTTAGGCATCCACGCCCACAACGACGCAGAACTCGCAGTCGCCAATACCCTGGCTGCCGTGAAAGAAGGCGTAGCCCAGGTACAGGGCACCATCAACGGGTTCGGCGAACGCTGCGGCAACGCTAACCTGTGTTCCCTCATCCCAGCCTTAAAATTGAAGCTTGGCATAGATTGCATCACCGACGCGCAGATGGCGAGACTGACAGAAGTGTCCCGCTTCGTCAGCGAGACCGCCAACCTCAGCCCTGAGGCATTCCTTCCCTACGTGGGAACGAGCGCCTTCAGCCACAAGGCAGGCATGCACGTTTCCGGGCTCGCCAGGTGGAAGGGCGCATACCAGCACATCGACCCTGACCTGGTAGGCAACCACCCGAGGATACTCGTCTCAGAGCTTTCCGGGCGGGCCAACATCATCAAAAGGGCCGGCGAGATAGGTGTCGAACTCCCGGCGAAAGGCCCCGAGGTGACCGCGCTCCTCGAAAAAGTCAAAGAACTCGAAAGCCGCGGTTTCCAGTACGAAAACGCAGAAGCCTCCTTCGACCTGCTGGTTTACCGTGCACGGCCAGGCTACTCTGCCCCGTTCGAGCTGGTAGATTACCTGGTGGTGATAGAAAAAGAGCGCCGCCAGGGCGCTTCCACACACGACGGGGGGATGCTTTCCGAGGCTATGGTAAAAGTGAAGGTCGGCGACAAGATAATGCACACAGCCGCCGAGGGCGACGGCCCTATTAACGCGCTCGATAATGCCCTCAGAAAAGGCCTGCTGGAATTCTACGAAGGCCTGGCGGCGGTTAAACTGACCGACTACAAAGTCCGCATACTCGAGGAAAGCACGGGCACCGAATCGCAGGTCAGGGTTCTTATCGAATCCACCGACGGGGTTGAACAGTGGCGCACAGTGGGCAGCTCCGCCAACATCATCGAGGCCAGCTGGCTGGCGCTGGCGGACAGCATGGAATACTGGGTGGTGACGCACCCCGCACCTTAACACGGGCATCCTATCGGGCACCGCCCTGCCAGTTCAGATTTCCATCCCCATCAATCCGCCTCGTCTATTTATTCCCTTATGCGCCTTCTTGTATAATATTAATGGAGTCTGCACACCGGAGGACTGAAATGAACGACGATATCAAAAGCGCATTTGAAATAGCCATGGAGAAGATCGCCGCGCTGGAAGAAGTCACGCCCGAAGACAAGCTCAAGTGGAAGTTCACCCCTGAAGGAGAACAGGCCGCCCTGAAATATTTCAAAGAAGGACAGGACATAGCGGGTGCGATAGCCCATTTCCCCAAGGAAGCCCAGCCGTTCGTCAGGACCGGGGCGGAAGAAGTGCTGCTTTCCAATATCCAGCTTCCCTCGAACAAGGTTCTGGAAGAGCGCAACAAGAAAGCGATGGACGGCCTCCCGGCGGTCAAGGCCGACAAAAACGGAACCAATAAATTGCTCAACCAGATGAAACAGATACTCGAGCACTATACCGACCAGGGCGCCGAGCAGCGCAAGCAGACTTACGAACAGCTTAAACAGCAATACGAAGTAAAGCTCAAAAAAGCGGTAAGCAAGCAGCTTGGTTCTAAAGCTGAAGGCGACCTCGGGATCAGCGTCGAAACCCTTCCCCAGTTCCAGGAAGAGTGGAGGCGCGTTAGCGCCCAGATGGACGACCAATATCTCAAACTCCTCGACGAGTTCAAGAAAGAACTGCGTAAGACAAAATAACCAGGAAACCGATGGACGAAGAAGAACGGTTATCCCAGGCGTTGATGCGGACCGTCGTATTGCGTGCCCCCAAACAGGCTTTGGCGACTTTCGGGGTAACCAACATCAATTATTACCTGCTCACACGGCCTTCGTACGCAGAGGGCGACGTGCCTGAAACGGTTGTACGCATGGGGAGGGTCATCGCCAACCGCCCCCGTATCGTAACCCCGTATTACCTTTCGAGGCTGGACGGGTTCAGCGCCGACGCCAAACGCTATTTCGACAAGCTCCTGGAAACACAGGGCCCCGACTCCCCCGGCATCTATTACACCTACCGCAATGAACCTTCCGGCACCGATATCGTATCCAATGCCTTTGAGGATGTCCTGTGCAAGATAAACGAGGAGATAGACGAGAAAAACGATCCTCTGGCGGCAGTCATCCGCGGCGAAGATTCGCTATGGGACGTTTCACTCATGAAGTTCATCTTCGAGATTACAAAGTCTTCGTTAAAGGGAAATATCGCAGATTTTCATTCACGCGGTCTTCTGGACATCCAGCAGGGGGTCCCCGTCGAAGCTCGTTTGAATATCGAGGCCCTTTTCAAACGGCTGAAAGAAGGCAGTATCGCAGCCTGGGAATTACAGCAGGAGCTTGAACGCTGGGGGCTTTTCGAGGCTTACCAGGACCGGTTCCTCTCGGTTTTCAAGCATTAACACAGCTTTTAGCGATCAGCTGTCAGCTTGCCAAGCCCAGTCATTTGAGCGATAATTTCCCGCATTACGTATCAAGGAGCTTCTCTTGAATATTTCCGTAATCGAAGCGCGCGATCTCTCCGAGGCCTGGTTTCTTTGCCTCAGAAAAACACTGGAAACGGGATTCGAGTACAGGATAGAACGCGGAAGCTATGCCGGGCAGAGGCGCAAAGAACTTGATTTGGCAGTCATCCAGATAAAGAACCCAGGGACACGACCGCTTACCCCCGACGTACCTGCCGGAGTGCCCGCTCCGACAACCATGGAATATATCGAGAGCTACCTTCCTTACCTGATGACGTCGCAAAGAGCCGAGGGTGAGCAGTACACTTACGGCCAGTTCCTCGAAAAGCAGATAGCCGAAGTCATCAAGATGTACAAGCAGGACGGTTTCAACACCAACCAGGGCTACATGGCCGTCGGCAACGAGGATTCGATATCGTTGAAAGACCCGCCCTGCCTGCGCGGGATCGACACGCGTATCAGGTACGGAAAACTGCATTTCATCGCGTATTTCAGGTCTTGGGACCTGTGGGCCGGTTTCCCGTCCAATCTGGCAGCCATGCAGCTGCTGAAAGAATACATGGCGCAGGAGATCGGGGTAGAGGACGGCGAGATGATGGCCATGAGCAAGGGCCTGCACCTCTATGAATACGCCTGGGAACTGGCGCACACCGCCTGCGGTTTAGACTGAAACTGCGCGCTTACCAGCGGTTCAAATTTTCAAAAGTTCCCTGAAAATCCCTGCATGACCCTTCAACCAGCCCTTTGGCATCCCCGGCCGGTATCTCATATTGATCGGCGGCCATGGCTTTCATCACGGCATCCGAAACAACCACCGGTTTGACGCCCGGGTAACCGGGCTCGGTGTCGCCTTCTTCCCTGCCAAGTTCGGTCTCGACGGCAGGCGGGATGATTTCGAACACTTTTACTGTCGTGTCGCGGAGTTGATGCCTGAGCGAAACCGTAAAGGAATGCAAACCAGCTTTTGTCGCACAATATACAGGCATCATGGCGATCGGCACGAAGCCCAACCCCGACGAAATGTTGAATACGGCAGCACTCTTTTGTTTCATCAAGAACGGGGTGAATAGGGCAGTCAGCCGTATGGGCGCAGAAAGATTGGTGGTTATCTCATCGCCGGGTTTGTCGAGTTCTTTTGCACCCGTAGTAAAATCAGCCATCTTCTGGATACCTGCATTGTTTACCAGGATGTTCAAGTCCTTGAAATCCTGTTTTATCCAGTCGAAAAGGGACTTGCGGTCGGCTTCGTTTGTAACATCGCACTTCCGCGTGTAAAGAGCGGGGATTTTCTTTTTGGCTTCGGTAAGCCGGTTTTCCCGGCGGCCGCAAACGATGACTTTGTTGCCGGCATTAGCGAAGGCTTCGGCCAGGGCCAACCCGATGCCGGTCGCTCCCCCGGTAATAAGAACGGTATTCCCTTTAACGTTCATTTCATTTTCCTTTTACTAAAATACCCTGACCCTGACATAGTGGTCGCCGCTCCGCCCGTCTTCGGTCTTCCCCATGCCTTTCAGGCGGATACGAGTGCCCGAACTGATACCGGCGGGGATCTTTACCATCAGCTTCTTTTTTTCGCCCCCTCGTTTGAACTTGACCTCTTTTTCGATGCCGGCAACAGCTTCTTTCGTTTTGAGCCGGACTTCAGTCTCGGTATCCAGGTTTTTAGCAGGCCCGAGATCAACTCCGAAAATCTTCTTTACCACGAAACGCGCAGCCTTGCCTCCGACTCCCGAACCAAAGGCCGCGACTGGTACGGAACCGACAGGATTAGCATCCTGCGGCCTGCCAGATGTGCAGTGGGCATGAGTCGTGAAGACGATATTCTGGCCGCTGAAAAATGTGCTGTTCAGAAAATCCTCGTCGAAGCGCAGACCCGCAGACTTGAACATAGAGGCGAGATCGGTATAAACCGCCTGGTTGCCGAAGCTGCTCCGGAAGATGTCCTGCTGGGAGAAGTTGCCGAAATCCGCCCCGGCATACACCCCCTTGCCTGAAAGGTCATATTGCTTGCGTTTTTCGGCATCGCCGACGACGGCGTACGCCTCGTTGATTTCCTTAAACTTGAGCCCGGCTTCTTTTTCATTCCCGGGGTTCTTGTCGGGGTGGTACTGGAACGCGAGTTTGCGGAAAGCGTTTTTGATATCGTCCTGGCTGGCGTCGTCCGAAACGCCGAGGATCTTGTAGTAATCTTTCATATCATCTGCCTATATCTTATACTGGTAAAAGTAAATGCGACATAAAAGTAAATTATAGGTCACAAACCCTTTCTTGCCAAATAAGCCCAAAGGACCCAGGATTGAAAGTCAAAACGCTACTGGCAATTTTTTTAAGCCTTACGCTGCTGGCGGGAAGCTGCCATTCGCCCGATTCCTTCAGCGAGAAGCTCGGCGCTATTGTGTCTCCTTACCAGTTCAGCATCGCGGGGTGGGAATTCAAATCCCTGGCACAGGAATTGAGGGAATTTTTCTCCTCAAAGGACTCCGCTCCTGCCGCCGATCCCCAAGCGGTGGTCGATTATTTCTCGGTGATGGACAAGATAAACGCCGAACAACGGGCCATCGACGCCATAACGAGCGGTGTCATGAGCGGGGACGCGACGGCGCATTTCAACACGATCGCATCGCTTGAACAACAGCGGGACATCCTGGCGACAAAGGCGGAATACGTGCTCGAAGCCCAGCTGAGGCTCACATTGAATTCTCTGGGCATCTACAACCCGGCGGACAGCTTTCTGGATTTGAAATCGACTTTCCCGCCGGTGAAGCTAAGGCTCCAGGAGCCGCCGAAATTGCTGGTCGTCTCTGCCCGAAACCAGATCGGGAGGCTGGCGACCATCACCCTCGATAACAATATCAGCATAGAACAGATAACGGCCCTCGAAAAGGCTGTTTCGGCGCTCGGCGTTTCAGCACTGGTGGTCGACCTCGGAGGTATCGCCACCTACCCGTCTTTCGTGGCCAACCGCTACGGACTCCAGTTCGCATTGAGCACGGCCGCCGAGGAATGGTTCCACCAGTACAATTTCTTCCGTCCGCTCGGGTTCCGCTACGGGCTGGAAGAGCTTGGAGTGAGTGAACCGGATTATATAGTAACTATGAACGAAACCCTGGCCGGTATGGTCAGCCAGGAAGTGGGCGCCGCGATATACGACAAATATTACGCCGGTTTCTTCCCTTCTTCGGCGTCAACCGGCAGCGCAGGCAGTACTTCAGGGTTCAATTTCAATACGTTCATGCGCGAGACCCGCGTCCAGGCGGACAGCTTGCTGGCGCAAGGGGAGATCACGCAGGCCGAAGATTACATGGAACAGCAGCGCCTGATACTGGCTTCACACGGGTATCTAATCCGTAAACTTAACCAGGCCTATTTCGCATTTTACGGCAGTTACGCCGACCAGCCCGGGTTTGAAAACCCCATCGCTGATAATTTCACCGCGCTGAGGGCAAAGAGCGGTTCTCTGGCGGCGTTCGTCAAGAAAGCATCGGACTTTACGAACCCGGATGAACTGGCGCAGGCGGTAAAATAGGCCTAGTCAGCTTTATTAAGTTGCCAAGATTACCTATTCTTTGATAAACTAACTCTTTGTCTGGGCCGCTAGCTCAATTGGCAGAGCAACTGACTCTTAATCAGTAGGTTTCGGGTTCGAGTCCCGGGCGGCTCATTTTAAAGCTAAAACCACCGGTGGGCAACCGAGTTGGATGACTCTAGATACACTTACTCGCAGAACTTCTCAGGCACAAACACGCACAACTCTAGACCTACTTATTGGCTCTGAAACCCTCGATGGCAGGCTCAAAGCTTTCCTGTTGGCCGGAAAGGTTGAAGGCCTCGCCCCAGACACACTTGAATACTACGAATCCACCCTTACGCGCTTCATAAAATGCTGCGCAGAGATGCAGATCACCAAACTCGCGCAAGTGAAAGCGGAGCACATCCGTTTCTTCATGTCGCGCTTGCAGGAAACCAACAAACCCATTTCGGTGCATTGCTACTACCGCGCAATCAGACGCCTGTTCAACTGGTCGATGACGGAACAGATCATCACGGTCAATCCGATGTCGGTCATCCGCCCGCCGCGCATCCCCGAAAAAGTCATCGTCCCTTTCGCCGATGATGACATAAGAAAGATGATCGCTTTGTGCGACGCCCGCGATTCGTTTTTCGACAAGCGCAACAAAGCTATCATCCTGACTTTTTTGGATTCCGGGCTCCGCGCACTCGAGATGTTTCACGTCAACCTGGCGGACGTCGACCTGCAGAACGGCAGCATCATCGTCATGGGCAAGGGCGCGAAACAGCGTTTCGTTCCCATCAGCCACTTCACTACCAAAGCCATCATGACCTATCTGTATATGCGGAATGACAGCTACCCGAACCTCTGGCTCAGCGAGGAACACACGCCTCTCAAGAACCCTTGTGCCATCCGTCAGATGATCGGTAAGCTGGCAAAGCGGGCCGGGGTAACGGGGGTCCGGGCGTCGCCCCATACCTTCCGTCATACCTTCGGGACACGAACGCTTGAAAACGGCGCTAACGTCTTTCAGGTAAAAGCCCTGCTCGGCCATGCCACGCTGGATATGACGCGCAAATATTCCGCGACGCTGGATAGTCGGCAGGCGGTCGAGGCCCACCACGGCACCAATGGGCACAAAGGCTTCTCGCCGGTCGAGAACATGAAGCTAAGATAGAAATGAAATGGGGCGGATGAAAGTCCGCCCCTTATTTTATCTCTTTGTATGTCGAATTTTTCTTGCGTGGAACCTCTATTGGAATGTTGGTATCCAGCTTCCACTTCAACTTGATCAACAATCCCATGTATATCCCACTTGGCCTCTGATAGCCCTTCTCCCATCTCAAGACGGTATGGTATTCGACAGAGAACCTTTTGCCGAAGTCGACTTGGCTTTCGCAGAGGCGGTCTCTTATCTTTTTAATTTCTTCACCTGTCATTTGCTTAGTATAGCACAACTGTTCTATTATGGGTTTCATTCCGCCACCCCCCTCAGATACCCGTCCAGCTTTTCCACGTCCAGTGTCGATGACTTCAGCCAACGGTTGCGGTTGTCCACCACAGCGAAAGCTTCGTCGCAGTAATATTCGAGGAAATCCCACGTCATCAACTGCTCTTTTCCCCAGGTGATAACCGAAACCCCTTCCCCGCCGCACCCCTTCACCTTGTACTTCTTGCCATATACCAGATGCCCGCCCAGCGAGCCGCGTTTGGCTTTATAGCCTGGCACAATAGACCACGGCTCACCGGCATAGAACTGTTCTTCGGCGGAAAGCGGCAGGTCCAGCCCGAATTGCGCCCCACCAAGCAGGTAGATGGCAGCCGCTACCTCTTCCCGGTCAGCCGCGTGGATCTGCCCGAAGGCATATATATTATATTTGCGCCGGTTGACGGTCCAGCCTTTGCGCCAGCAGTTGAGGGAGTCAAGCACGACCAGCCCCTCATCCCGCCCCCGCCCTTCTTTGAAATATTCGTTCCGCACAGCCGAAAGCATTCCAGCGTCCGGCAGCAGCGTCAAACACCCCTGTTCCTTCGCTTCGAAACGTCGTGTATGGTGTCCCCGCCCCGCCATCACGCAGTCCCCGAGCTCATCGTTCGCCAGCATGTCTATCGTCACCGGGCACGCCAGCGAATCATCGACGTCGAAGGAATCGGGAATCGGCGGCAGCTTCGCAGGCAGGAACATGCGCATCTGAAATGTGCGTTTGTCTTCCCTGGCCGGCAGCTTGCCGAGTTTTAAACCGTTCATATCTTCAATCCTTTTTGAATCAGGTACCCGAGGATGGCGATTATCAAAGATGCCAGCGTAGTAACCGAAAGTACCAGCCCGGCCCAGATGATCCTGTCGATACGCCGGTTAGCGGCCATCGCGATACGGACACCTTCGTCTCCGGCAGCCTGCGCTTTCCGGACGGCGTTTTCGTTGTTGCTGTCTGAGAGTTTTCCCTCTTGCACACACTTTTTAACCCCGGCCATGTCTTCGGCCAGGGCCGCTACGCTTTTATCGATGCTGGAAAGTATCTCGAACGTGAGTACCGTCCTCTGTTCTTCATTCATCCCCGCGAATTCCCCAGCCGTTATATTCAAGTCCTTTCCGCCGGAGGCGTCTCTTTCGGGGTTTTGGCTTTCGCCTGCGTCACTGCCGTCTGCGCTATGTTTATCCCGTAGCCCGCCAGCACTGCGCCGGAAATGAGTTTAAGTTCCACCGGCGGTTCGATTCCCTGAACATACAGGAACAGGGTGGCCACGATTATCAGCAGGCAGATGATGTTTTTCACCAGGTCGGTTATGGTTAAATCAGGTATTTTCATCTTTACTTTCCTTTTAATAGAACCCCATGAAATTCCCGTCGTCGTCGTAATGCGCCAGCGCTGGCGATTGCGTCGGGTATAGCGGCGTCGTGCCGGCAGGGGTTTTCGACGTGCTGAAGGGCAGTTCCGGCAGGTTGGTCAGGCCGCCCAGGTATGCCGTCAGCCGGTAGACGCCCGTCATCCTGTTGGCATAATGCCTCAGCGTCGTAACGCGGGTGATAGGGTCGGCCGGGTAGCCGGTATATGCCATCGCGGTGAACGAGGCGTCCGCCCCGTAAAAGGTTATATTCTGGCCGTTGAACCTGTACTCAGATGCGGCGCGGTAATGGTAGGTTGCCTCGGGGTCCAGTCCTTTCAAAGTTTGTGCGAAACTTTCACCGGTTTCCTGCTGCGATGAGTTGGTAGTATGCCCGTAAGCGGTAGTCAATCCCCATTCGAACCAGCAGGAACAATGTACGCCCCCGCCTTTTACGAGCGTGCCGTGCACCGTGGCGCGGTTCCCGAGTTTGTTCGTCGCCGCGCCGGTCGATACTTCCAGGTCGAGTGTGTAGGTGGTCAATAACTGTGGGTACCCGCCACCGCCACTATTCGCCATATAATTGTGAGCCGACATATACACAGTTTCAGCGGGCAAAATAGGAACATAAGTAACCCCGATTTGGACGGCTCCTGTCCGCTTCCCATCGAATATACTTACCGGCAGGTCTATGTCAGGCCAGTTGAAATCATCCCAAGTTGGAACATTGTGCGAAGCGATAGTTGGAGAGGAATTTATCACTCCGAAGTCTGACGGAGCAAGTTCATGTGTTACGAGGTCATGGATGCTGTTGCAGTTTTTTAGGTAATACGTTCCAACGTCGCCACTTGCATAATGAAACTTAACAGATAAAATTGTGGCCGCTTCTGGAACTTTCTCATTGGTATCACGATACGCATAGACACCCCTTACGCAAGCGGAACTAGCGTCACCCCAGTATGCGCCCGCCATCGGCCACGCCCCGCCTCTGAACCCCCATCTGTAATATGGTAAGTATCCAGGAGTCCCTGAACTCATAGCGGCGGCGGCGGCAATAGTCGGGTTATATTGCGCACCAGTGTTAGGCCAACCCGCAGGACTCCCATCCTCGGCATAAATGCTTCGTGGAACAGACCAGTCAATGCTTACTGTGTGTGTTGTGATAGACATTAAGCCCTCGCGTCTTTTATGGCCAATTTGTCATATAGTTCTATCCGGCAGTCGTGCGGCACGACGATAGTTGCCGACATGATTGCGGATTTCAGGTGTGTCAGGATGGCAGCGGCCTGGTTCCCGGCATCTCCGGCATTATCTATACGCGGGAACATGTAATAAGCCACGATGTTTCCGTCACCGGACGATGCGGTCCCGATATTGTCCCAATCAAGCACATAGCCATCCGCGTCGAGCGTCGCATTGTAGAAAACCGTCACCTTGTCGGGCATGAGAGCGTTCAGCTTTTCCTGATACTCGTAAAATTGAGGTTTCCTGTCCGAGTAATACGTCATGTCTACCGGGTCGTCGATTTGTGGATAGATAACTTTATACTCGAGGCCAGCCTGTGGCCGCAGATAGCTTTTCGTGTGGCTGATGAGCTTGACGATGATATCGTAATATCTCTCGTAAGCCCCCATGGTATTCGGCCTGGACGGGTTCCACGTCCCATCGTTGATGATGAAATACGGCAGAAAGGTATCGATGATGTCGTCGTAAACGTCTGGCGCGACCAGCGTAAAACCCCCCGGCACAATCGCAAACGCGGTTATCAGTATCAGGTTCAGGAGCGCATAAGGCGTATACGTTCTGTCCCAGACGGCGCGGAACCCGGGCGGGGAACCGGTGCTGTCCCATTCCTGCTGTTTGAAGATATGCTGCATGGCGTCTTCGAGCGTCACAGTCGAGACAAGGCCATTCGGCGAACTCACCCATGTTTGAGATACGACCCAGAACCGTTGCAGCGTCGCGTATTCCGGCGTCCCCTCGACGATATCCCCCCATCCGATGTCGCAGTAATAGCCGCGGAGGTCCGCGACTGCCCGGTCGTTGTTCGAGAGTGTCACCATGCAGCCGTCTGCCTTCCCGTAAGTCGTTTCCCACTGGTCGACGATGAGCCAGCGATCGGAATAGTCGATATGAGTTCCCACTCCCGAGTTCGGTACGAAATCGAGATGGATGTACGGGACCCGGATGCCGTCGATCAATTCCTGCTTTTCCTGCAGCCCTGCGGATATAGTTCTCATCAAGTCCTCGGATGTGTACTTTGTCAGACACTTTAAGTGCCCAGTTTTGAAACCATAGAGTAGAAACATGCCCGTACCAGCGTTTTATATCTTAGCCAACAAAATGGTTTTAATAATGGCTCAAGATAGGAAATTTGCCTCTCTAAAGCTGTGGTTCAAGGCTGTAGCATATCCTCAAGACAGCTTCTTCGAAAGTTAGGCGTTGCAGTCTAGACAGGATACAAGAATGTGTAAGCAAATCTGATCAACATTCTCATACGACAAAGAGATAAAATTAGTTATCAAGGTAGAAGTAACCGAAACTCATATTGGCAGCAATACTCACGGCCAGCGTGAGCGCGGTTCTAAAAACAAGGCAATGCGCGAGCCGTTGTGGTATTTGATGTAAGAGCCAGGGGAACATCTGCAAGAATACGCAGACGAATATATCTTTAGTGTATAGCTACAGGAAAGACGAATAGCCTATATTTCAGGCTATACTTGAGCGCGTGTTTAAGATGCTTCGGGCAAGTTTTTGCCTTAACTACCTTACTCAAAGCGTGGAATATCTAAATCTTAGTTGCGCCAAACTCGTAATCCTCTAAGTGGCGCGCTAGTTTGTCTTTTTATCGATTAACCGCCTTAGAGGCCATATTTACTAACCAAGTCCAGCAATCCTGGTTTACCTATTCCACTTTGTTTCGGGCCTAGAATGGCAGATAATGTGCCATCCGGAAGTTCTGCCCTTGTGTCCGGAATAATTGTACTGGTCTTTCTATCACCGTTCTGTTTTACGATGGATATTCCGTGTCTAGTTCTTCCACAATTCTCCCAACCATCCCGCACAAAAAGTTTGATTAGTTGTTTACCAGTAATCGCGGGAAGTTTGGTGTAATGCATGACTCTAACACATGCTAGGTTCCGCTATGGGGAGCCTATGCACACTCGGGCGAATATAGGTATTTTCTCTCTTAACCGGCGGTATTTTGATAGTTTCTATTTTCGGTTTAACCGGATATATTATGATATTGTTCTCTTTAAAAAAACGTTCTCTTTCTCCAGTTCGCTCTAAAGTGTTTAAGTGTAAAATAACCAACTCATCTAGCCGCTTATTCGCCTCTGGGAAAGACCGATTGAATGTTGAAGTTCCTAATTCTTGGCAAGTCCCAACCCATTGTCTTTTTTCCTTGTGAAACTCAAAAGTCAGAGAGATATACCCCTTAGACTCAATTGATTTATCCATTTTCTCCATCTTGTGCTTCCTCCTGCTCACCCATTTTCATGGGGCTTAGGCCATCGACAGACCCCTGCCATCATCATTTTTAACAACAAAAAAGAGTAGGGCAGCACCTCCATGCCACTTACCTACCTCATATATGTACAAAAAGTAACACTTGGTATACCAACCTGTCAAGGCCACTTACGCTCAAGAACAGGTTAAATTTTTGTTAAATATTACCAAATATTTACCACGATCGTTATCATGAGTGCTACAATCTAAGCATAGTTTGTAGGAGGGCGATATGTCTAAACTAGACCCACAGGTTCAAGTCAAAGCCATGGATTTTGCATTAAACTGGACTTCCCGAAATGTTGCTAATAACTCATCAATTGAGACTTGGGCCAAAAAATTTGACGAAGCCTATAAAGCTATCATTGTAACACTGGCTGAGGCTGAGGAAATGAAGCCTCTATCTAAAGTAGAGACAAGCCCCAGCATTTTTACAGAAGCTTCTTTCGTTTCACATGCTTTGACTATACCCATTGAAAAATCAAGGGCGTAGATAGTTATTTCTTTGTCTGTCATTTTAATCACCTCCTGTCTTTACGTGTCTCTATGAGAACATCACTTTAATGATTTACGGGGCACTCTAACAATAGTTCTCATCAAGTCCTCGGATAAGTCTGGAATGTTTTAGGTCTGGCAAGCGCTTTTAGTTCCGCTTCGGCTTTCTGGACTTTGTTGCGGCCCCATTTTGTGAATTGCATTTGTGTATTCGCAATACTCAGCCGGGATGAAGCTTCGCGCACATAGCAGGTAGCCTCGTTCAAATACCCGCTGGCAGTCGTTAGTTCATGAGCCGCTGTTCCCATGTAGATGTTGACGGTCTGGCTTATCTTCGAAAGCAAGGCCCCGGCCTGCCCGATGTAGGTATTGGCCGCGCTGAGTTCAGCTGAACCGAGCCCCCTGTATTGGCCTGCCTTGCCCTCGTTGGCCGATAGGGTGGTCTTTATCTCATTGAGCAAACCAGAGACGATATTGAGTTGATTCGAGGCCAGTGTCCCTTCCTGCGATATGGCAGTCGAGTCATTGAGGATAGTCCTGATCTCGTTTATGCGGCTGGTGGCGGCGCCGAAACCGCCGCTGGCCGATGAATGTAAGCCCGTTTCTGCGGTCGCCCAGGTCGGGATTGTGTTATTCAAGGCACGCGCAGCCGCCAGGTCATCTTCGGAGTCGCTTATTTGGGTGCTGACATCGGATAGCTGGCTGCTGAAAGCAGCGACCGCCGTCGCCAGTTTAGTTCTGGCCGCGCCGACATCGGTTATGGCCAGACCGAGCTGGGTACTGGCGCTCGACACATCTGCGGTTATCGCTGCGGCCGCGGACTTGCCCGAGGCGAGACTTGCCATCGCTGTCGTGATGGTGTTTCCGACGGCGGTGATAGCGGTACCGGCGGATGAAAGGTCTGTCGAAATGGCGTTTCTAGCAGCAGTGATATCGGTTGTCGCCTGCCCTATCCGCGTAGCCATGCTGTCAACGGCAGAATTGACCAGCGCGGCGGCATCGATGGCCGCCTTTATTTGCGTCCTGCCGTCGCCGATATTATTGAGCGCGACATTGCCCGCGGCCAGGTTGACGACGATGGGTTCGAGTTCCGGTGTCAGGGTAGAGGCCGAGGTATCCAGTATGTGAAGTTTTAAGCAGTAAAGGACAGCTTGCTCACCGGCGGCGGGCGTCGCGTCGGTTTCAATCGTGGCAATATTTGAAAAGAGCGTAACGTTGTGAAATTCCTTCGGGGATTTCCCCGTCGGATATTCGGCCTTAAGGATATGCCGGATCCCCTCAATGCCAGTGACATCAACATCGGTGGATCGGGCCGTTAACAGGACTGTCTCTTGTGACTCGCAGAGCGAAGACATCGAGACTCTGATAGCGGCATAACCGAGTTCCTGTGCGATAACCACGTCCGAGAAGATCGCATTGCCCGTATCTTCGAGGACGATAGAAACCTCATCGATGAGCGCCCCGATTGATTTGCCGGTACTCGGAGACCTGGCGGCCAAAACGAACGAGCCGTACTGTATCGCCGTGCCGGCGAGCGTATCGTTGGTTACATATTTACGAGTGTAAGTTCCGGTCTCGGCATCGGACGGTGAAAGCCAGTTGTAATGATAAATTCCCGTGCTGTCTTTGGTCATCGCCTGGCCGGTGACAACATCAACCCCGGACGGCGCTGTTATAGTGATAAGGATTGAAGTGTCAGGATCATAAAGTACGCCGCCTGCGTTTTTGACGTCGATGGAGTTCGGTACTGTTTCGCCGCGGTCAAATATCATCTTTTATCTCCTGTCTATCGATGGGCCTTTTCGCTTGTCCTGGGTCCCGGCATTACTAGATTTTCTTGAAATGATTGGCAGGCCGGGAATGCTTGAAGTGATGCGCATGACCATCTGCGATGCGTTGATCCTGAGCCCGGTGGCGATGTTCTCGGCAATCACAAGCGGCGGCGAGGCCAAAATACGCTGAGTTTGTCCGATGAAAGCGGCGAGTGCAGCAGCAGTTCGTCTTGTTTGGGCGTTGTAGCTGGCCGCCGTGTGTATTATTCGCACCGCCTGCGCCGTATAGCCCGATGCTTTTGCCACTACCCGCAGTAACTGCGCGTCATAGGACGCCGAAAGCACCACAAAGACGTTTCGGGCGGTCTGTGCGGTGTATTCTGCCGTAATCCCCAGGACCCGGAAAGTCTGTCCGGCAAATGCCGCCGCGCCGGTGATGCTCCGTTTGGTTTGTGCCGCTAAAGAGGCTGTGTTCATGACTATCCGGGATGACTGCCCCGCGAAAGCCGCAGTCAGCAAGACCTTGTTCCCGTCAGACCGCAGGTTGGGGTTTTGCGCCGCGGTATCAGCCTTGTCAGCCGCGCCCCGCAGGTATAGGTCGGTTAAAACTGGCATCTTATGCCGCCGTCAGTGTTCTGTCAGTTACGTCCATTACAGGCGTTGCGCCGGCCTTGAACGCAACCACGAAATAGGTTGAACCGGCCCATGCTGCGAATGAATATGCCCCGGTAGTCGGGTCACTAACTTGAGTAGCGATCCACTGAACCTGCGCAGTTCCCTCAGGCCTGATCGCACTGCTTCCCTCTCGAAATAGATAGCATGTGCATGAGCCCAGTACGGCTCCGTTCTTGTCTCTTGTTACTCCTGAAATTGCCAGGGTCATGCCTGTGGTCGCACTATCGATGGAGACAACCCCGCCCCTTATAAATCTTGCCCAGTTCCGGCTGTCCGTAACACTCACGGCGTATGAATGGATCGACGAGCCCTTGCTGCTGTCAATCCTCGTCGGGTTCAGGAAAGCTATATCCGCGTCACCGCCCAGAGTTAAGGTTATGATCGTCTTGGTGGAAGCGTGAGCCGAAGTGAAAACAGAATTTCCGGCAACCAGTCCCCGGTAGTAAATATTGTCGTATATATATTCGATGCTCTCTTTGAAAGTATGAGTTCTGGCAGCTGTGATACCTGTGTTCGGCGTGATAACGCTTGCCGTCAATCCGGCGTTCCCCGTGACTGTGGAATTGGCGTTGGGCAGATAGAATGTTCCGTAGCATTTTATCCTGTTCGAGTTGATGGTCAGGGTATATGCTCCGTTAAGGTTCAGCGTGTATAATTCCAGGACTCCCCCGGTATTAGTGAAAGTCATGGAAGCCCCGAGAGCGAGCGAAGAAGTTCCGTAAGTTATCGTTCCCGATGTGTAGGTTATCGAGTTCCCGCTGTATAAAACTGTTCCGCTCAGCGTCAGGTTGCCGTTGATGTTCACAGGATATGTCAGTGTGCTGGCTCCACTCCAGGTGCCACCACCAATGAACTCAATACCAGCGAGCGAGCCTGTGAGTGTTCCTGTCATCGTGAGCCCGCCGGTGTATATCCAATATGTTCCGTTGACTACGTTCGCACCAGTTGCGAAAGTCGTCGTGCCTGAGACTGTCACATCATGAACGAGTGTCACTGTTTGAGTTCCAGAGATTGATAGGTCTCCACAATAAAGGTGATAGTTACCAGAGAACGTTGTGCCTGTTCCGCATGTGAGACTTAGTGTGTTGGCTAGATGCAATTCCTCTGCCAATGTTATTGTCATGCTTGCAGCTGTTCCTGAAGTCATCGCCCCACCGTGCAGATGATATGCGCCAGAGAATGTAGCCGTTGCACCCGACAATGTAAAAGTTCCATACCAAACAAACTCGGATTGCATGGTCAGAGTAAATGCGGCCATATTCACGTTGGCCCATGCCATACCAGCAGTATCGAACGTTGAATTTCCGAGAATGTCGATTATTCCCGTTCCAGACATAGTTTGAGTTCCTGCGACATAATGGACAGTCGCCCCGTTAAAGCCTATATTACCCGCGCCATTCCAGGTTGTTGAACCATTGATATAAATTGTGACAGCACCAAAATAATGACCAGAGCCATTCGTCACTGTTCCGCTGATATACCAGTTTGATGTGCCAGCGGGGTTGCTATCCAGGAGAAGCGTTCCTGTGATGTAGATTTTATCTCCGTTAAAGGTTTCCGTGGCAGCGCCGCCGCTGATGGATACCGTTCCGGTCGGGTGGAAATCGCCAGCGATAGTCCACGTGCCTGTCGTTGCGGAAAATACAATACAGCCGCCTATTGTGGCGTTGCTTACGGTTGTAATTGTGGCTCCTGATGCGATGACTATTGGAGCAGAAGTTCCAGAACTTGAGATGGAAACGTTGCCAGTTATATTCAGTGCAGAAGACAAAGATAACGTGTAGGCATTATTTACGGTCAATGTATTGGCGTAGTTATTGAATGTTAAAACCGCACATGCAGGTGAACCAGAAGAACCAAGAGTAACTGCTCCGGAATACTGGTCGAAGATAGCGGTATCACCGGCAATAGGTTCACTCGCGGCATCTGCCGGGCCATTCGAACTGTTTGACCATGTTGCGTGGCTATACCAGTATCCACCACCTGCCCTTGCGTAGTAAATTGCCATGCGCCACCTCTGTTGTTCGGATTCTTATACGGCTGAAGCTACACCGGCGAGAACCAGTGTTACCGTTGTATCGTTGGCAGGCGTTTCGTCACTCGTGGCCTTTGCCTTGACCCAGAAGGGGATGCCTGTTGCGTTGTCCATCGTACCCGTAAGGGTTAAAGCAGTCCCGTAAGCCCCGAATGTACCTGCAGAACCGCCGGAGTCAGGAGCCAGCGCCCATTTAGCGGCTGATGTACCGGTAGGCGTAATCGTGCAACCGGTAGCAACGGTGTAACCACTGTCAGCTTTGGCGGTGATGCCGATCGGCGTGCCGACTTCGTTGTTATCGGCGCGGAGCGTGAACGTGACGGCGTTCGTTGTGGTGGGAGCCGCCGAGACCTGAACTCCGCCGCTTGTGAAGAAAAGTTTTGCGTATGCCATATTCTGTCTCCCGGTTTTTATTCTTCTGAAGGATCAAACGATTCCTTTGTCTGCACAGCATGGCACGCTTAGCTCTGGGGTTGGATCGGGTAGAATCAATTAGTTAGCCCGTTGCATTCCATACTTTATTGTTGTATTTTTTATTTGGTAACGTTCTCGGCATAAGGAGAATATAGGATGGCGAGTAAAGAGGAAATCCTAAAGGATATGCGAATTGAAAAACGCTTATCACAGAAGGAAGTTGCAAAAAAATTAAGAATTCCCCAATATAAGTATTCTGAAATCGAACGTGGCCTAAATAAGCCCGCCGTTGATGAGGCGCTGAAACAGGTAAACAATATGCGTTCAACACGAAGTCGGCCTGAGAGTGGCCCAGATAGGGTAGGTAAGAGGAAGAGCGATTGAAATATACGTTCCTTTTTAACTTGTGGCAATTCCGTAATTCATCGTAGTCATTGCACACGCACGTAAGTGCGTGTGGCGATCCCGTTCCCAGTTTCCCCCTCACCAGTCATTGTCGGACTTGATCCGACAATCCATTAACATCCTTTGCCGCACCGGCAAACTATAAATATTCCCCGTGTTGTCATGCCGGGGGTTATTTCATCGCCGTCTTACGGTGTTTGTGTTTTTTGTAGCCCCGTTTTACTTTAGGCTCGTTTGAGACCACGACAGCCGGCGCCTCGTCTTTCCTCGGTTTCACCCCGTTGGACATCTCGCCCATGTATTCCGCCTGCGCCTTGATGAAATCCGTCTGCGGCACAATCAGAATCCCCAGGTAATTGCCTTCCTCGTTGGTTACGATGACGGAGAGCGAATCTTTAACCTGCCCGGGGGTCATGCTTTGAAGCCGTGAAAGCGTGATTTGTGGAATTAGATAACTCATTGATTCTCCTTAAAGAAGAGAAGGGGGCGGTCCCCCACCCCCCTCTCTGCCCCCTATGCGTGTACCGTATCCGGCTCCGCGTTCGGGTCGATAACCGCTTCGGTCGCGGAAATAGACACCCCCACCTGCTTGGTGGAGTCGTTCTGAGTCGTGGGGATGGTCTCGGTATATTTGCCGTTCCCGCTCCCCTCTTCCCCGTACACCGCCGAACCCGCCGTCATGGCGGTCAGCCTTCCGCCGATGCGGGTCTTGCCGAAATAGGCCACGATTTTGTCGCCGGTTTTGCCGTCCATTCCCGCGACGGCCTTCCCCTGGACGACGCTGCCGGCAGTAGCCAGCGCCCGTTTCCAACCCGTCGAATAGCCGATAAGGTCGCCTTTGGCAACCGTTCCGGCGAGGATAACTTCCACCGGGATGCTCCCGTCGAGGATGAGCGCCCCGCTCTGTGCGTCTGTTAAAGCCATTTCCTTATTACCTCACTCTTTAGATTTAGTCCGTCGGGCAGCAGCCGGTCAGCACCGCGAGCGAATATTTGTCGTAGGCGGCGAAGCCGTGATACCACTTCACGCGGCGGATCTCCGCGTCTTTCTTCTGCGAAGTGCCCACCAGCTCCTGTGTCAGCGGGATAGCCTGGTTTGCGCAGAAAGCCCCATCGTCCCCGACGCGCCCGCAGAAGATGGGCGAGTTGTAGTTGCCGGCGGCCCGTGTCGTGGAGGGGTCGTAAGTCGAGGTTGTCAGCACTGATGCGATGCTGTCCGGCAGGTTGTTGGGGATATTCGTGTTTATGTATACCGGGAGGTCGTTATACATCTGGATGAAGCGCCCGAAGCCGTCCTGCTCCACTTTTAGGATGCTGCCCGAGGCGCGTGCCAGGATATTCAGCTTGCGGCGTGACATCTTGGACATCATCAGGAAGTTCGCCCCGTTCACGGCGTCGATGAGCTCGTCCAGCTTGTCAAGCGTTAGCGCTCCGGAAGTGGCGGAATTGGCGATGACCTGGGTGTTGTTGATGGCGTCGAGGTCGGTTGTCGCCTCGCTTTCGAGTTCCGAGATAAGCTTCAGCATCCCTTTGGGCTGCTTGGTGCTGCCCGCTGTGGTCGTCTGCCCGAGGACGAGGATGTTGTTGATGGCGGCGGTGAAGTCTTCGATGTCGCTCTTAATCTGCACGAACTCGGGGTTCTGCGTCGAGTTGGTGGCGACGGCGAACTTGGAAACCAGCGTGTCCTTGATGGCGACGTAGAGCGCGGCGCTCCGCTGTACGAAAGTCGGGGTCGTTTCGGGGATGTCGTCCATCGGGTCCTGAAACGACACCGCGGCGCGGGCGGTCTTGACGTCGTACTTGATGCCGTTGCCCTTAACCTCGCGCACGGCCAGTTTCGAGAGGAACCCGGAATCGCTCTGGAATATCCAGTCGTAGATCGCCTGGACGATCATGTCCTTGTCCAGTTTTTGATAGTCTGCAAGTGTTAACATTCATTCTCCTTATTTCTTTTTTTCGTTTTCCACACCTCGCCTGAATTTCTCTTCCGGCGAGAGCTTTGAGGCGTCCTCGCCCCCCATCCCCTTCCCTGAATCCGGCACGGGCACAATGGTTTTCTTCGGCAGAACTGCGGCCAGTTCTTCTATGCCGTCGGGCGTGGTCACGCCGAGCTTTTCAGTCTTGGCTTTCAGGATTTCGAGCGAGACGCCGTGTTTCTCGGCAGCCCGGTTGAGAGCCATCTCGAACCTGATTGCCTTTGCCTCGCTGACTTCCGCCTCGCGGGACGCCCATTCGAGGTTGCGCTTTTCGACTTCCTCGTTATGGCTGCGGATGTCGGCGGCCAGTTTTTGCCTGCGCTGGATGATGGATAGTTCCTCGGGTTTGTCTTTCACCGCTTCGAGTTCAGCCACTTCCCGTTCTTGCTCGGATTTCAGGAGCTTCGCTTCGCGGGCCGCGATATCGGCCCGGGCAGTTTCGAGGTTCTTGGTTTCCCTGCCCGCCCTGGATAGAGCCGCGCTGATCTGTTGCTGTACTTGTTCCGGGGTAAAAGTCTGAGGTGCCGTTGGAGTTTCCTGTGCAGCCGCAGAAGCCGTGGACAAGTTTTGCGTCGCCCCGGTATCCTGCTTAGTTCCAGTTCCGTCCATAAATCGTTGATTCTCCTTTAAATAGAAAAACCCCCGCGTTGTTATTCCGTGGGGCGTGCTGAAAACCTATTGCTACTCGAATTAAACCAGAGTAAACTCCCTAGCAAGGAGAATAATGATGCCGTTTAAATTAGGCCCTATGGAATTAATAATCATTTTGTTTATAATCCCTTTTTATTTGTTGCCCACGATCATTGCCGTTGTCAGGCATCATCCAAATATTTTGCCCATCGTACTCATCAATATTTTGCTCGGATGGACTTTTTTAGGTTGGGTAGGTGCTGTGATTTGGTCTGTCTGGCAGTTTAATGGGAATGTTCCATCAAACGTGCCTATATCGAACAATACCGCACGAAAGAACAACAACGCTCTTGCAATCGCCGAAGAACGATTTGCCAGGGGTGAGATTACATCTGATGAGTTCGACAAGATAAAGAGCAGGTTACTTTAAATGCCTTTAAAGGGAGTTAAAAATGCTGGGTAAAATTGGCCCGATGGAATTAGCAATTATAGGCATACCTTTTTACTTCGTACCTCTAATCATAGCCGCAATAAGGCACCATCCAAAAATGCTGGGTATTTTCCTTGTCAATTTTTTCTTGGGATGGACATTTCTAGGGTGGGTTGGGGTTTTAATTTGGTCGCTCTGGAAAATCGATAGAATACCTTCCTCGAATGCATCGATTGAAGTTCCTTCTTCTCCGCGTAAAGCGGGTGCCCTTACGATTGCCGAAGAAAGGTTTGCCAAGGGTGAAATCACGGCTGACGAGTTTGATCGGATAAAAAGCCGTTTAGTCTAGTTTATCGGGTCAGTTGCGTTGACTAATCGTTGGGTCGAATTTTGAAACATAAAAATCCACAAGTTCAGTTGTGCCTAGAATGTGCGTATTTCTATTCTGGCAAAGACGGAATAAGACAAGTAATACCCGTGAATGTCAGAGCGGATATATTAAAGGGGCTCACACCTCAACACACAGCTCAGGGAATGCCGGCGATTCCGGCTTGTTATAAGGTTCTGAACGAGGATGTATTCCGGAATTATGAAACGCAACCAGATGCTATTACCCGTGTCCAAGTTCTCAAGACCGCCAAGTGCCCGGGTAAACATATTTACAGCCGATTTCGACATGGCGTTAATCCGGATATAGCATGGCGGGAAGAACAGGAACTGAAAATCCATACTCAAAATGCCAAATTGTTATTTTTTAATGTGGTGTTATCTGTTCTTACTTTGGTATTAGTTGGCTTGACGGTGGCTCTGATCTATTGGACTCGACGGTTGGTTTAGCCGCCATCGCCCCCCTTATCTCCCTCACCGCCTCTTCGACTGTCAGATATCCGTATTTCATTGCGTCTTCACCTGCCTTCCCCCGCCGAACACCGGCACCGCCTGGATGGCCGAAGGTTTGGCGAGTGCGTTTTGTTCGAGATTTACCACCGTCGGCTGGCTCTCCGAGGCCTTCCTCTGTTTTATGATGCTTATGATCCGTTCGAGGATCGTCCGCGCCAGCAGGTCGTTCCAGTCCTTCGTGTCTTTGTCGTCGGATGCTTCCTGCGCCTTGATGAACCCCCGCATCTGGTTTTCGAGTGCTATCACCGGGTCCGCTTTTGCGGCCTGTTCGATGGCAATCTGCGCCCGTTCGCCCGCAGGATCCTGAAGCCTCAGCACCTGTTCCTGCTTGTACTCTTCCGAAACGTGGTCGCCGAGAGCATTGCATATCGCGGCAGCGCCCGCCATCTGCTCCTGGGACGAGGTATAGAACCGGTATTTGATGACATATTCCCCGTCGAGGTCTACCGGCGAGTATGTGCGCCGGTGTCCTTCTTCCCCGAGGTCGAGTTTCTCCCCGAACCGCTGGAACTGCCTTACCTTCATCCGTGCGGAAGATTGACATAATGCGGCAAGTGCGTTGAGGCGCGGAAGCATCAATTCTTCCCTTCCGCTCGTGATGCGCGTGATAGCCACGGCGGACAAGGGCAAGTCAATGGTTCCGTAATCCATGGCTGAGAACGTGCCCCGGTCTATCTGCTCCTGGATGATCTGCGCGTATCGCACGGTGGAGTCTGCGACGTCCGGACGGGGTATTAGCTGCGCGGCTTCTTTCGTCTGGAGCATCACGCCCGTTCCGGCGGGATATTCCGCCGGTAGCGCCTGATAGTCGCCGTCCGCGGGAGAGGGAAACTGGAGATCAGGCGCAATGGATTTCGAGGAAAGCGTTTTTAGGTTGGAGGCCACGAAGTTCTTTTCCTCAAACAGGTAATGCCCGTCCGAAGTGCGGAGTGAGTGCATGATGGAATCGCCGAGTCGCGTGTAGTAATCCGTATCGCGCAGGGCTGAAGACGTGGCGGGAAAGGCTATCACGAACGGCGGATACCCGTAGCCGTTTGACCGTTCGTCCACCTGACGCCCGTCCACGAAGATGGCTTCCACTCCGTCGTTCCAGAAATCCAGGACGGGAGCGTTTTGCCTCGTGATCTGGCATCCGAACTCTGCTTCGATATCGGCGGCTGTGCGCAGGGTTTCGACGCATCCCCATATCATCTGCCCCTCGCTCAACTCATAAGTGAACCAGCGCGAGTCGATGGGGCGGGAGTCGGGGATGAGCTGCCCGTTTTCGACACGCAGGAGGTTTTGTTCGACGATAGGCCCCCGGGCGCAAACCAACTCGGTGTGCTGGGTGAAGGCGTCGGCCTCGCCTTTCGAGGCGAGCCGTGAATCTATCTCGAACTGTAAATCGTTGATGAAGTTTTCGATGTACGACGTCTTTTCCCCTGGCATCTTGCCGGATTCAACCAGCACCTGGCGGGAAACGGACGTTATTCTCGCCACGGCCTTATCCAGAAATTGCGCCGCGTCGAGGAGGGTGATGTGATAAGCCTTATCTATCTTCTTACCATCGACGCCGAGCATCTGGTACGGCCTCGAATGAAACATATCCGCGTCCCGGTCCATCCTCTCGAACATCGTGGACAGTTCGCTCTGTTTATTAGTGATTAATTTAAGATAATCCATATCGCGATCTCCATTGTCGTTGTAGTGATAGTCTATTTATAGCCAAACTCGTCTTCTATTGCTTGACTTCGGCTGTATAATTGAACGAACTTATTCAACATGCTCAATGCTATCTATTAGGGGAGTGATCGATGGCCCCAACATTCAAAACACCAGAAGATAGTGAACAGTGGGCAGAGAAAAAGGGTTAAGAGAAATGGTCTCAGAAAATAGCGCTGGAGCCAACGGCAAGCACCTTCCAACCTGCTCTTGTCAGGATTGCCGAGAGGAAAGATTAAAAATACTAAAGGAGCAAAAGCCCCCTAGTCAGGTAACAATATGCCCAAGATGTAAGCGCAAATCGCTTTGGTTCAATACTTATAATCATGTTTACGAATGCCTTAACCTGGAATGCAAAGCAACAAGCACGAGTCCCAATGACATAGCACCTGGCATGCCTGAGCCACCGCCAAGTCGACGCCCATCCCCCCCAATTATTCCGTCAGCAAGACCAAATCGAAAGACCAAATCATCGGGTGGGCGTGTTGCGGCCATAATAGTTGTCGTAGTTCTTGTTTTTGGCGGGCTGTATGCTATTGGGGTAAATTCGAATTCGCCGTCATCCAATGCGGCGATTGTCAAATCCCCTAATACATCATCCACGACCTATTCGCCAGTCGCATCCTCTGCGTCTTCTTCGACGCCAACCTCTTTAACTCCGGCAACAACCACGAAAATACCTTTAACAACGATACCGCCAATAACTTACTCGACTTTAACAACGACTGGCATCCCGCCAACAACCACGACCACTATACCTGTTGCAACGTATTCTGGAATTAACCCAACAACCGGGAAATTCGGGAGTTATTACTTAGGTTTGGTGCTCGACAACGGTTCCTATGTAAGAGATAGTTATGGAAATCCAGTAGTATTAATAAACAATTACAATGCGACGAATCCCACGTATTCTCAACTCATGAGTTTTCTGAAGCAGGATCCAACGGATACTTTGCCATACCAAACTGCCTTTGCTAACCAGAATCTTCCTAATACGTGGACAGGGCCAGTAAAAAACTATGTGAATCTGCCATTGATTCAAACTGATATTCAAACTAACCAACCATATCCGAGCGTGCCAAGAATATGCGCTGACTTCGCTGAGAGGCTTCATAACGCGTCTGAAATGGCAGGCATAAATTGCGGTTACGTTCTCGTGGGCTTACAAGGGGTAATCGGAGGTCACGCTCTTAACGCGTACCAAACAACTGATAAGGGTTTGGTTTATATCGATGATACTGGTGCGACACCAGCGCTGTCTTCAACCGGTGCATTACCAACAACAAATTATTATGGGCTTTCAACAACTAACGACAAGGAGGCTTACATTCAACAAGGCCAACAACTGGGGTTGATAGATATTAACTCTGCACCTTCCTTCGTCACAGACTACGTTGGATATCAATCCTGGGTTTCGCTCAAGGCTCAATTTGATAGTCTTATCATTCAGTATAACCAATTGGCTGCCGGGCAGGTGACTGTTTCTCAAGATGTCTATGCCAAATTGCAGGCAATAAAGGCTCAGCAACAGGCATTAGCGAATCAACTAGGTGGATTTTTCCTTCCCATGGGAATTGTAACAAGCTTTTCAGTAGTTTGGGAAGGAACCTGGAATTAATGCCGATGGGCTGATTTTCTTTCTGTACAAACTAAGTTCTATTTCCATTCTAACCGTCACCACCCCCGTCTCATCTCCGGCCCTTGGCTCGCCGGGGCAGTCTCCGGCGTGAAGCCGCTCAGGATATACCTCATGCAATCCATGAGGTGGAACTTGGCCTTGTCCTCTATCTCGTTGGTGATGATGCCCGAGCAATCCGCTTTCCACTTGTAGACCGACAGCTCCGATAGCGTCAGCACCATGTCGTCGAAGATGCGTATCTTGTCGAGCTCGAACATCCCCCGCACCTTGTCTATGCCCGCCCCCACGTTGCCCAACCTCGGCTCCTTTATGGGCCAGCCATGCGATGAGTAGCCCTGCCGTATTTCGTCTTCCTGATGGCTCCCGCCCGCCCGCGTGTCCACGTGCAGGCCGGCGGTGATGCGCTTGAATTCCTCGACGTGCTGGTAAGTCGAGCGCCCACCCCCGGGTAGGTATTCGTTGAACAGATAGAAGTAGCCGGTATCCGGGTCTTTGGCGAAGAAGAGCGCCGCCGGGTTGGCGGAGCCGAAGTCGTGCCCTGAATATACGCGCCACCTCTCGGGGATGGCGAAGCGCGGCACCTTGCATATCCTCTCGTTGAAACTCGAATAGATGAGCTGCCTGGGTGACACCTCATCGTCTTCGGCCATTATCTCCTGCCGGTAGGCCGTCTGGCTCATGTCCGCTGCGACTATCTTTAGCGCGTCCTGCGAGATGAAAGGATTGTCCCAGGATGTGAAATGGAAAACTTCCCACATACCGCTCGTATCAGAGGCGGCCTTTTTGTAGAGTTTGGAGGCATGGAGCGGGTCCCGCGCTTTGGATACCCCGGCGGAGATTAAGGATGGCGGTGTGTAGATGAACACCGCGTCGCCGTTGTTATCGAGGAGCATGGGCTGGCCCACCACTTCCCAGGCGTCCTCGTTCATGAGTTGGTATTCGTCGAGGTAGAGGTCGTCGGCATAGTCGCCGCGGAGGGTGTCGGCGTTCCAGGCGGTCTTGGCCTTGATGCGCTGTTTGGTTCCGACGAGCTCGATGGTGCGGTCGGACTTGTCCACCTTGTAGACGCCCGCGCTTATCGGTGCCGCGAGGGCGCGGAGAACTTCGAACCAGAAAGCGTCCGTCTGTTCAGCAGTAGGAGCGGCGTATAACTGCCGGCGCTTTTTTAGAAAACGTTCCACCGCGCGGGTGGCAATACCGACGGTCTTCCCGCCCCGCCGTCCCGCCTTGATGACGATGCGTTTCTTGCCGGAGAAGACGAAGGCGTGCTGGAAAGCGTGTTTCTCGGTAGCGCGGAGGTGCGCGACGGGGTTATCCATCGTAACGCACTTCGACGATCTGCGGCCCCCCGTCCTTGCCGCATATTTCCTGCTTGTCGCTGAATCCGAGGATATTCTTTGACAGCCATATCTGCATGATGATGTTGGGTTCGCGCCCGCCGGTGAAGACTTGCTTCCCGTTTTTATATACCGGCTGGTTGAACGTGTCCAGCTCCGGGGTGCCCGGGCATCCTTTGGCAGATTCCCACATGAGGCTGCGCAGGCTGGTCTTGCCCCTGGCCTTGCCGTCTTCGTATTTTTGGAGGAAGTCCGGGTCGTTCTTCTTGTGGTTCGTGATGGTAGAGCGGTTTACTCTGAGTTTGGCCGCTATCTCTTCGTCTGTGCACTGATCCTCAAGGAGTACCTGCATCTTTTGCATCTGTTCTTCGGTGAATTTTATAGCAGGCCGCCCGCCGTGGTTCGGCGCGGCTGTTTCGCTAGGTTTTTCCGGGATGATGGGTTTATCGTTTTCAGTCATGATTTTCTCCTGTGTCGTCATAGCGCGTTTCCCTGTGTGTCATTGCGAAGCCACGCAGTGGCTGTGGCAATCTCGTTCCCTATCCCCTGTCATGCCGGAGCGTACATCCGGCATCCATTCGCCTCATCCCGTTCTCTTATTTTTATCTTTCGGCAATGTTATACTGGTGACGCTAATTCGTTCACGACTGCCCACGGAGGATATGATAATGACCGATCAACCGGAAAGACTTGACCTGGGGTCCCCCGATATCGCTGCGAAAAAGATACAAGATCTCTTATTTTTATTTCCCGAGATTCGAACTGAGGATAGCAAAATAGATTTCGACCGTCTCAAGTCGGTATTGGGTGAGACGATTGATATTGGCAAGGAACGCTACGGCATGAACTGGCCAGGCAAAGCTGCCTGTTTCAATACGATTCAGCGACCTAGTATGGCTACTCTCCGTCCCGCTCCCGAAGAAAGCGTCAACTTTGATACCACAGAAAACCTCATCATTGAAGGAGACAATCTTGAGGTTTTAAAACTTCTCCAGAAGTCTTATTTGTGCAAAATCAAGATGATCTATATTGATCCGCCCTACAATACGGGGAATGATTTTATATACCCGGATAACTTTACCGAGAGCTTGCAGACCTATCTGGAATATACCGGACAAGTGGGCACTGAAGGAAAGAAATTCGGAACGAACATGGAAACGGACGGCCGCTTTCATTCCAAGTGGATGAATATGATGTACCCTCGTCTTTATCTGGCGAGAAATCTGCTCAGAGAAGACGGGGTAATCTTTATATCTATCGATGATGGCGAAATCGATAATCTTAGAAAAATCTGTAATGAGGTTTTTGGGGAAGAGTGCTTCGCTGGTTGTGTCACTCGCGTTACAGGTACACCAACTGGCGGGGGTAATAAGGCTTTGGTCAACGAAATCGATTACGTCCTTGTCTATTTTAAGGCTCCAGACGTCAAAATCGAAGGTTTACCATTTACTGAAGATGATGCAGAAATCTACACGAAGAATGATGAGGATGGGTCGTATCTTACTCGCCCGTTACGGAGGACAGGCGGTGAAGACCGTCGCGAGGATCGTCCAACAATGTACTTTCCCCTGTTAGCGCCTGACGGACAAAAAGTGTATCCCATTGCGCCAGCAGGTTACCAAAGCAGGTGGATCTGTGGCAAAGATAGATATGATGAACTTGAACGTGCAGGTCTAATAGAATGGAATAAAGTCAAAAAAAACGATCATGAAATATGGCAGGTTTATCAGAAGTTCTATCTGGAAGGCCGTCTCAAGCAACCGTCAAATCTTTGGTCTGAGTTGGAAGGGAATAAAAAAGCCACACGCGATTTAAAAATTATGTTTGACGGCACAAAAATCTTCAATTTCCCGAAACCCATCGGTTTGCTCAGACAAATAATCCAACTATCTGCCGACGAAACACAGTCAATCGTACTCGACTTCTTCGCCGGTTCAGGCACCACTGGACATGCGGTCATGGCCCAGAACGTCGTCGACGGCGGCAATCGTCGCTATATTCTTGTCCAGCTTCCGGAACAACTTGATATTGAAAGTAAAGTCCAGAAGATACCAGCAGAATTTTGCGATAAACTGGGCATCCCTCGCAACATCGCGGAGTTAACCAAGGAACGCCTGCGTCGGGCTTCGAAGAAGATACGGGAAGAAAACCCCATGTTCGCGGGTGACCTTGGTTTTCGGGTCTTCAAGCTCGCTGAATCCAACTTCAAGCCTTGGAACGCGCAGGGAGCGCAGGATGCGCAGACGCTGGAGAAGCAACTTGATTCTCACATTGACCACATTCGCGAGGATCGCAGCCCTGAGGACATTCTCTATGAAATTCTCTTGAAAAGTGGCTTTTCACTAACGATGCCCGTTGAAAACATAATCCTTGCTGGCAAGACGGTGTATAGCGTGGCGGTTGGGGCTATGCTTATTTGCCTTGAGAATCAAATTACAATTGAGCTCATCCGTAGTATTGCAGAAAAAAAGCCTGAGCGAGTGGTTTGTTTGGACCAAGGCTTTGCCGGTAATGACCAGCTTAAAACCAACGCGGTTCAAACGTTTAAAACGCGTGGCATCACATTTAGAACAGTCTAAGGGAGCTGCTATGAGCGACGAGATAGTACCGCAGGAAAATGACATCATTTTCTACTCTACGCCAGAAGGCAATGTAGTCGTTGAAGTCGTTTATTCGGATGAATCATTCTGGCTGAGCCAGAAGAAAATGGCCGAGCTATTTGGGGTCGAAGTTAGTACCATCAATTATCATATCAAGGAAATTTATTCTGCCGGCGAACTCAAATCGGAGGCAACTGTTCGAAAATTTCGAATAGTTCAAGATGAAGGGGGGCGGCAGGTAACTCGCGAAGTGGATTTGTATAACCTTGATGCCATCATTTCAGTAGGATACCGCGTCAATAGCCGCCAGGCCACTCAATTCCGCATTTGGGCAACGGACACGCTCCGAGAGTTCATTATCAAAGGTTTTGTCCTGGACGACGAGCGTCTCAAACAGGGAAAACGTTTCGGCAAGGACTATTTCGATGAGTTGCTGGAACGTATCAGGGAAATTCGTGCCAGCGAACGTCGTTTTTACCTCAAGATTACCGATATTTACGAACAATGCAGCGTTGACTACAACCGTGAGGCGGAAATAACTCAAACTTTCTTTAAAACCGTACAGAATAAATTACATTGGGCCATCACAGGAAAAACCGCTGCTGAGCTTATTGCTGAAAGGGCGAGCGCTGCCAAACCACATATGGGCTTGCAAACCTGGAAGAACGCCCCTCACGGCAAGGTCATGAAATCCGACGTCAGCGTCGCCAAGAACTATCTTGAAGAGAAAGAGCTCAAAGAACTTGAGCGAATCGTCACCATGTACCTTGATTACGCAGAAAATCAGGCCGCCCGCCGAATACCTATGAAGATGACCGATTGGATAAAGAAGCTTGATGCCTTTCTTACATTCAATGAATATCAAATTCTGGATGACGCCGGGCATGTTTCCCATGAAGTCGCGGTAAAATTGGTCGAGGAAGAATACGGCAAGTTCCGTATAATTCAAGACAGAGATTACGAGAATGATTTTGAAAGGGAAGCAAAGAAGATCACCGAGTCTCATAAACCTGCCAAGAAAAAGGAATGAAGCTTCAATTCGATCCCAATCAACCCTTCCAGCTTGCCGCTATGGCTGCGGTAACTGAACTGTTCGAAGGCCAACCTCAGGGGCCCCCGGAATATTCCGTTATCAAGTTAGGCGAAATGGGTGGTATCTTTGCAGGACAACATCAAACAGAGTTGGGCGCCGGCAATAGCCTGCTGTTAGCCGAAGACAAATTGTTATCCAACACCCGGGCTATCCAGATTCGCAATGACATTGAAGTGGTTGATACTTCAAAGCCACTTGAAGCCTGGGATATTTTCGACGGCCCCGCTAACAAGACCCGCAGATGTCCGCATTTCTCGGTTGAAATGGAAACCGGCACTGGCAAAACTTATGTGTACCTTCGAACTATTTTCGAACTGTCCCAACGATACGGTTTTCAGAAGTTCATTATCGTCGTTCCGAGCATCGCTATTCGCGAAGGTGTCCTCAAGAACATCGAGATTACCGCTGAGCATTTTCGAGCTATATATAACGGCCTTCCCTTCGAGCATTTCGTTTATGACGCCAAAAAGGTGAATCGCCTGCGTCAGTTTGCGGTAAGCAATAACCTGCAGATATTGATTATCAATATCGACGCTTTCCGTAAAAATTTCACGGGCACGGAGGCCGAACAGAAGAGTAACGTTATCTACAAAGAAAGCGACAAACTTTCAGGGCGTCAACCCATTGAGTTCGTGCAGGCGGCCCGCCCTATCGTAATAATTGATGAACCTCAAAGCGTGGATAGCACCGAAAAATCGCAGGAAGCTATCAAGGCTCTGAATCCTCTGTGCACGCTCAGATATTCAGCTACACACCGCAATCCTTATAACCTCGTTTATCGTCTCGATCCCGTCCGTGCGTTCGAACTTAAGTTGGTGAAACAAATTGTGGTGGCCAGCGCCACTGCCGAAGGCGGGGCAAACGATGCTTTCGTGCGTGTGGAGAGTATCGATTATAAGAATGGTATCAAAGCTAAATTACGTATACTCGCACAGACAAACGATGGGCCGAAAGAAAAATCCATTACGGTTAAAAATGGTGCGGATCTTTTTGTCGTCTCAAATGAGCGGGCTAGTTATCAACAGGGTTTTTCGATTGCCGAAATCAATGCCGAGCCTGGTAACGAATTTATCAGATTTAGTAATGGCCGCGTACTCCGATTAAACGAAGAAAGCGGCGGGCAACGCGAAGATATCTGGCGTACGCAAATTAAACACACGATCAAGAAACACCTTGAAAAGGAATTATTGGTACGAGCACGCGGTATCAAGGTATTGAGCCTGTTTTTTGTTGACCGTGTTGCCAATTACCGTGATTACGACGAAGCCGGACAACCCGTCAAAGGGAAATTCGCGCATGCTTTCGAGACCGAATTATTGGTTTTTGCCAAAGAGGAACGTTATAAGGAACTGGATTGGCTCAAATGGCCGATAGAAAAATTACATGATGGTTATTTTGCCCAAGACAGGAAAGGTGTCTACAAAGACACCCGCGGCGATACCGAAGCCGATGATAAAGTCTACGACCTTATAATGAAAAAGAAGGAGCAGTTGCTTTCGACGGACGAACCTCTGCGCTTTATCTTTAGCCATTCCGCGCTGAGAGAAGGTTGGGACAACCCTAACGTTTTCCAGATATGCACGCTTAACGAGACAAGAAGCTCCGTAAAAAAGCGGCAGGAAATTGGGCGTGGTTTGCGACTGCCCGTAGATCAGAACGGGTTGCGCGTTTTCGACGATTCGATAAACAAACTATATATCATGGCTAATGAAAGCTATGAAGATTTTGCCCGCGCGTTACAGACTGAATACGAGGAAGATTGTGGCGTCACATTCGGCAAGGTTCCGATTACCGCGTTTGCCAAGCTGATGCGAATCGTTGATGGCATGGAGAAACCCATTGGGCGCGAACATGGCGAAGCCATACAGGCAAATCTAGTCAAACAGATGATGATTGACGTCGACGGACGTATACAACCCAAATTTGATCCGCAGGGTAAAGATTTTAACTTGGAATTGCCTGAGTCATACGTTGACCTTACTTCACAGGTAATCGACTTGTTATCATCCTATCAAACGGAGCGTCATATTAGTAAAGACAAAGATGAAGGGCCTAACCGTCTCAAAAAGGAAGTTAAGTTAAGCCCCGAGTTCAAGGCTTTGTGGGACAGAGTTAAGCCTAGGACTACCTACCGCGTTGAGTTTGATACGGAAAAGCTAGTCGTGAAAGCCGCAGACGCTCTTAAGCACATGAGTAAAATTGAACTGCCGAAAATCAGCGTAATAACAGGTCGGGTTGGCGTCACAAAGGCTGGTGTAACTTCTGCGGCGATAGGCGTGTCAGAAGAACAAATTTCAAATACCGCGATTCAACTGCCCGACTTGCTAACATATTTGCAGAACGAGACAGAGTTAACGCGTTCGACGCTTGTACGAATATTGAAGAAATCGGGCCGCCTGGGTGAAATTTTCAATAATCCCCAACGCTTCATGGATGCTGTGGCCGCAATTCTTAAATATGAATTGCATCGCCTTATTGTGGATGGAATCAAATATGAATTAATCCCTGGGTCCGGATCAGATGCGGAATGGGAACAGATCTTGTTCAAAAACGAAGAACTGATCAACTATTTATCCGCTTTGAAGGTGAACCATTCTATCTATGAGTATGTGGTTTATGACTCAATTATCGAGCGCGACTTTGCCAAGGCTTTGGACAAACGAGAGGATATCAAACTATTCGTAAAATTGCCCGGCTGGTTCGAGATAGATACTCCCGTCGGCAAATATAACCCTGACTGGGCAATCGTGAGACAAGATGGACAGGCGTTTTACTTGATTAGAGAGACTAAAGCAACGTTAGATTTTCTAAAGCTTCGAACTGATGAGGCTGATAAGGTCAGATGTGGGCAACGTCATTTTGAATTACTTGGAGTCCCTTTTGCAGTCGTTACGAACGCAGACCAAGTAACTTAGCCCCACCCCGTTCAGTCGCGCTTCCTGCCACGTCCGCTCGACTGAACCCGCCCCCCGATGATACTGACGGCGAGGGTGACGCTTCTTGTGGCTATAGTGGCTTTACCCTGCCGATCTGCTTCGCAGTGGCTAGGGTAAAGCATTTGTATCAAACAGAGGGCACGAGGTTGTTGTCTCCACCCCTGCCAGTCGCCGCTCCGGACGCCGCACCGACTGGCACCTGCCCCGCCAAAATCCACGTTCTGCTTTCCCGTGTTCCGGTCTGGCTCGTTCTTTCGCGGCGCACCCCGTCAAGGAGGTAGGTGTTTGCCGGGTTGCAGCCGTTATCCTGTTAATTATCGGATGTCCTGCCCTGGGGCATGTATTCACAGCCCCCGCCACCTGCCAGTCGTCCGCTCACACGCCGCCGACTGGCCCCCGCATCTGAAAAGTCTTGAGTGTGTCCCCCAGTAACAGCCCGCACACCGCGGACTGTTACCCGCCCCCCAATCAACTTGCGCCAAGCGGGAGGTTGAAACGGTCACTCGCCAGTTCATGCCTAATAAGTTGGCGATGGCTATAACTGGCTCGTTCCCTCGTGCGCCGCTCCGTCACCGCTAATTGTTCGCCGGAGCGTCGCACGTTCTTTGTTGCC
>CAIMVG010000023.1 GCA_903844845.1 uncultured Dehalococcoidia bacterium
GGCAACAAAGAACGTGCGACGCTCCGGCGAACAATTAGCGGTGACGGAGCGGCGCACGAGGGAACGAGCCAGTTATAGCCATCGCCAACTTATTAGGCATGAACTGGCGAGTGACCGTTTCAACCTCCCGCTTGGCGCAAGGTGATTGGGGGGCGGGTAACAGTCCGCCCGTGAGCGGGCTGTTACGGTGGACACACTCAAGACTTTTCAGGTGCGGGGGCCAGTCGGCGGCGTGTGTGCGGACGACTGGCAGGAGGCGGGGACTATGAATACGTACCCTTCGACAGGACACCCGCTGATGTTTAACAGGAGAGCGGCTGCAACCCGGCGCTGCCTACCTCCTCTGCCGGGGTGCGCCGCGAAGAGCGAACCAGGCCTGAACCCGGGAGAACAAATCGTGGATTTTGGCGGGGCGGATGCCAGTCGGTGCGGCGCCCGGAGCGGCGACTGGCAAGGGTGGGGACCAGAGAGCTCGTGCCCTCTGTTTGATACAAACGCTTTACCCTAGCCACTGCGAAGCAGATCGGCAGGGTAAAGCCTCCATAGCCGCAAGAAGCGTCATCCTCACCATCGGCGCCACATCGCAGGCGGGGCGGGTTCAGTCGGGCGGACGTGTCAGGAAGCGCGACTGAACGGGGTGAGGTGACCTCAGCTTTAGTTCAAGGTTGGGCGGAGGCGAGTGCCAGTCGGCGTTTGTGTGGCGACTGGCACGGGGATGAGAGAGAATGTAAACAAACTCAATTACGGCAAACTATTGATCTCTTTCTCTAGCGAAGCCAACCCTGACAGAATTTCATCAAAGCTGGGAATAGTGCCGAAAAGCATTGGCTTCATTGATTCGTAGTCTCTGGCAAGTTCGGCTGCATGATACCCGGACGGGGATAATCGTAGACTGCCAGGTTCTGCGGTTTCGTACTTGGACCAAGCCGAATGATAAAACTTATCCTTGAAGATCACCACAGCCTTAAGTAAGTCAAGCCTTTTAATCGCGCTCTCTCGGACAGGAAGGCGGCTTAAACGGTATAAATCATAATAGTGTCGTGAATAGCGAGGCGGGAGCATTTTATCCACCGGACGATGAAACTCCTGGTGCAGGATAGTAGCCTTCTCCCAGAAAGTGCGCTCGGCCACAACTGTTGGGATGGTGGTGGACGGTTTAGTGAAAAACTCAGGGTATTTCTCGGCAGAGTACGGACGAATTTCCTTCGGTTCATTGGGAGCCCAGGCTGCCAAAGGCCCGATTTCGAGTATTATTTCCGGTCGAATGGCTCTCAATTCGAACGCTTTCGGATATCGAATGAGTACGCCTTGTGGATTTTCTTTATCTACGCTAACTTCAATATCCGCTACAAGCCCCTTCAAGCCCTGGCGAACAGCAGGCGCGAACTCCCGCGCTAGAAATTCCTCGCACTGCTGATTAGCAGCCTTGTTAAACGCATCTTGTTCATTTCTGCTGCGTTGTTTCAATAAATCGTCAGTAGAACAGCCGAGCAGGCGCCAATCCAAGATGAGATCAACGTCTTCAGAAAAGCGTTCAATGGCGTCATAGGCCTTTGAAAGGCTGGTGCCGCCCTTGAAAGCCATCTTGTCCTTCCACGGACTACTCTGGAAGAGGTAATCAAGAACCCAGCAAACCCAAAAGTCCTTTTCAATAATGGCTTCACTAATATTCATCGCCTGAGCGGATGCCCTGAATACGTCGCGCCGGTCCTTTTCTGAACGACGGGCAAAGTCACGCATGATGCGCCTTCTTTTCTGCTGCCAATTCCTTGATGGCGTTATAAACCAGGGATGTTGAATATTTAGCCTCTTTGGCAGCTAGTTTAAGTTCAGTCGCGGAAAACTCCTCGCGGAGCTTGCCCATGATAGATCTGTCCACGCGGTTTTCCCCAAGGGCTTTAAGCGCCTGCACTAATAAAGCGGTTCTAGGGGAAAGACTGGTGGTTTCCTTGTTTGTCCGGTGTTTAAATACCAGAATACCGCCTTCCCATTCGTACTTCTTCGACGGACCGTCGCTGAAATACTGATATTGGGCAGGAACCTGTTTTGACAGCCCCAATAGATTTAACGCCGTGTCACCTGTTGGCATGACAGTCCAACCGTTAGCCCGGGCTATTGCCCGGACAACTGAGTCAGGGTCCGGATTGGACGGGGCATTGAGCAAGGAACTAATAGTCGGAAAATGATAGACACCTTTCCTCAATCGGAGGATTGTGCCCTGTTTCGTTAAACGACCAAGCACCTGGCGTACAGTAACGAGGTCGGCTATATCCTGAAAATCCTTAGAATTAAAAATCCAACCTCTGCCATGTACATAGATTCGTTGCCGTATTCTTTTAGTCACATCTCTAGGCATATCACACCCGCTTTCATTGTCACGAATAATAGGTATATTTCGTGACAAAGTCAACTAGTTGCACTTATCCAAACTTCTTGAAAGCCAGTATCACGGCAAGGGCCATCCGGCTTTAATTGTTGCCTGCTGACGGTAACGAGGGATGGCAGTTAGTATCTATTGGGTCAAGACATGTATACCAATATAAAACGGCAATTGTGGTGCAATGGCGAAATTTATACGCGAAAGGCTGGATTTTGACGAAAAATAGAATCAACCCAAATAAACATTATTGTTGTGCCATTCCAAAGAAACCTTTGATGGGCGGTCCTTAGGGTTAGCAGGGAGCCTGATGGTGCTCCCTTGTAGCCGGTAATAGTCCTTGCCATTCTCGAATTCTTCTCTAATCCTGCCGCTGACCTCGACAATCATCGATGGTGTGATCGTGAGATATCCCCGGTCTAACAGGGCGTGCAGGTCCCGCCTGAGAAGAATCCCGTTGCTGACGGTGTTCCCTCCCTGTTCGGAAAATTGCATGATATGGGCTGCGTCTAGAGCAGGGAGAGTGCGCTCGCTAGTCAGGGCGCAGCGGCGCTCGTAGGCGTCTGTAACCATAACACGGAAAGACCCCTGGCCGAGGCGCGGCAAAATTAGAACGGTATCACCGTAGCGTGAACCTTCCTCGCGAATGATATTGGAAACCGTGGAACCGAAATGCAGGTTTTTCCAAATTGAGAGGCCCGGCTCAATTGAAAGGTCATAACCCTTTCCTTGGACGATATTACTTTTCCAGTCAGAAGGGATTGGTATCCATGCATCTCGCGGCAGAAAGAAAGGTTGTTCGAGAAGGATGCATCCAATGGTGTAATCGGACGTGCGCGACTCTGCTTCTCGCCTGTATTTCTCAACGCGGTGACGCATTTCAGGCAAACTTCTGGCCCCGTTTGACAGGCCGAATGATTCCCATGCCAAGCTGATCGGGATGAGGCTCGAGTAAGCGAATACCCCGCCGCCGACTATATAATCGAGAGGGCTATGCAGTTTAAAGAGGAATAGTTCGCCAGGCAAAAGTGCTTTGAATCCCCGGTTGCCGGAAGGCTGCCAGAAATTGACCTCATCCAAACCTGGGGTTGCGCGCAGTAACTCGAACCAATCCCGGTCTGTGACACCAACAAAAGCTTGCATATCGTATCGGCGTTATCTTACTACCAGCAGACGGGGCTGTCTATGCTTCGGCAACTGGTTTGGGGTTGAGGTCATACTTCAGGGGGTTATTGTTTAAAGGATAAGGTCAAATTGACATGATCGCGCATATCGAATGCACACCCACCAATAAACCAACAGTCCCCTTTGCAGGGGGACTGCCTTTTGTTTTTGAGTTGCTGCGCAAGGAGGTTAACGGCTACTCACCTTATCGCTCAACAACATCTCCAATCTTATCCTAGGCACCAAAATCCTTTTACCGAACCTAATACTCGGTATTTGGCCTTGCCTAATCGCCTCATAAACTGCATTTCTACTCATGCCGAGGAGTTTGGATACTTCTGAGACCGATAGTGTGAGTTTTTCAGGCGGGAGATTGATTGAAGAAGGTAAGGGCAATTCGACATTACCTTGTATCAAATCACCCTTCAGAGCGCCCTGTTCTCTGATGTAAACCCTTGCAATGATTTTAGCGAGTATACGCAGGCCACCTTCAAATTGCGTGAGCTCCTGCGCGCTGAGGCTATCGCTGCTATCAAGACTGATTGGCATCGCTTCCTCCATTTTAGAGATTATTCAACTCGATATAGCTTTCTCAATTAGGCTTTCGGTACTATTTTCGAATCCCAATTGTTTGAAGTATGTGTTGACCCTGGTGCCTCCACCCCAACCTCCGGCAAGTTGGCGGTAATGGGCACGAATAGCCTGCCCCATGCCGAATGGAGTCTTTTGCGATTATAGACCTCCTCAATGAAATAGGGAAGCCTTTGCTAGGTGCCTTGACGCCAACGAAGGTGAAACTTATCAGCGACTCAATGGGGTGAGATTAAGACCACCTATTCGTTATTGAATTCAACAATTATAGGGAAGTGGTCGCTTCTTGTCAGCCACGATTTATCTTCGTCAATTTCAAAACGAGTACAGACCGAAACCAATGACTTCGAAGCAAAGCAATAATCAATGTGATAATGTAATGCAATTTCACGGCTGCGATACTGAGCGTATGTGTTCTTCTTCTCTCCGCCTTGATTTTCCTTAGTTCGTTCGTGGTACAAACTGCGCATATTCATAGCACCGAGATACTCAACTAGATTTGTATGGTTAAGCTTTCCGTGTTTATCATTCCATCGTTGATTGCTATTAAAATCTCCGATTATGATCGAATCGTTTCGCAGCAAATTCTCATATTGTTTTAAAGCCAAGTTGACCTGTTCGATATAGGGGAGTTTACGGTCATATTTAGCCCATATCGCAAAAAGGTTTAATTTCTGGGTGCTGAATTTCAGAGGGATGATGTAGCGGTAGTTATCCTGATATTCATCATGTAGTGCGAAGGAATATTTAGATTTGGCGGCCACCAGCACGCCTTTATCTTTAAAATTCTTGTTATTATCTCGCCCGAACCACTTTATGTTGGGGTATCCCTCCAATTGGCTTTGCGGATTATGCTCTAAATCCTCGCTTTCCTGGATTACAAGGATATCTGGATTATATGCAGTCACAAACTCAATTTTGTTCCTGAATCCGCCCTGGCAGTTCCAACTAACAACTCTCATTGATTGAATCCTTTTGGTTCATTCGAATGTCAGCGGCGTGTGTATGGCGACTGGCACGGGGCCGGGGTCATCTGCTTGCAGCCACACCGTGCAAAAAGGGAAGAGTGTGAGGAACTTTTACTCGCTATTCCATACCTCGGCGATTTTGTCCTTGATTTTCCGTTTGTAGAGGGTGATGAGTTCTTTGCTAGCATTGACCAATGCCTGTTCTTTTTCGATTTCAGTAACTATTTTTTGTTGTGTGGAGGCCGGAGGTAATGGTACGAGTAACTTGCGGATATAACCCAAAGAAATAAACTTTTGAGTAGAGCCAGAGGAAAAGTTCACAAACTGATTATTGAATGATGCTGAACTTAAAATGTGCTTTAAATAATGTTTATTAACTTTACTCACCTGAAAAAACTTAATTAAAGCGACATTTTTTATAGCAAATTCTCTATTAAGCTTTTCAACAATAATTGGATTCCCGATAGTCCCAATCATTGGCATAATGATATCACCATCATCAACTTTGGAACGCTTGTTAATTCTATCTAAATCTTCTTTTGAAATCAGGTTAACATCTGAAAAATCCAATGTATTATCCTTAATATTTTTAGATGTAATCAATGGATAACCTTCGAGAACATATTTAGGGCTTTCATGAGTTCCATCTCTCACATCGCAAATTTCCCCCAACTCCACCCTCGGCCAGGTAGGATCAACTGCAATCTTTGGTTTATAGTTTTCAACCACCTGCCGCGAACCGTCTATTATCCTCTGGTAACCTTCTACTTCGGTCATAATTTCCTTCTGGACGGGGAGAGGGGGGAGGGGGATTTGTATTTTCTTGATGTCTCTCAGAATTATTCTCTGTATTGCAGCCCCTCCCTTCATCTCTAACGCCTGCTCAAGGATGCGATCTTGGAGTAATAATAATTCAAGAAAGGCGGTAGTAATCACCTCTTGATTAGGTGTTAAAATTGCTAGAGAAGAAAGAACTCCGAATTCTTTGTCGAAATTAACTTTAGCAACTTTACCCACAGTCCCGTCTTTGGAGAAAAGAACATCTCCTAAAAAGGGTCTACATCCATTATTAACTAATAGTTTATAATCATCCGAACTAATATATTTGCACTGTGTAAAATCGATAATACCATCATGTAAATCTCTTACTGTAATATATGGTATTCCCTCATTTGTAGTTGCAGGGCTGTGGTGTGATCCATCAGTAATTTTGGCACAGACCTCTCCCAACGCCACCATCGACCACTTATGGCATAGCGTATCCACTATCCGATATCTCTCTACGCTCAAATTGTATTCGCCATTCTCGGCTATCTGGCTTTTCTTGACCACCAAACCCAAAGCCGAACTGCTTTCGGCTTTTCCTGACAGCGCAGCTTGCTTATATTCAGTAATGGCTTTCAAGGCTTCGGTTAGGTCACTCCCTGCTACCTGTTTCCTCTGAGCACCCAGGTCAAAGCCGTCGTTTTCTACTTTCACGAATAGAATGGAATCACTCATACGGGCTAGGCGTTTGTCCATCAGCAGAATGGAAGTCTTGACTCCTGAATAGGGCTGAAACACGCCTGCAGGCAAACTCACAACGGCGTAAAGGTAGTTATCAACCAGCACCTTGCGCAGGGCTTTGTAGGCGTTACCCGACTGGAAAATAACACCCTCCGGAACGATGACACCAGCGCGCCCATTTTGGAGCAAATGTTCGGCGATGTAATCCACGAACAGGACTTCGGAACGTTTAGCCTGAACACTAAAATGCTGGTGGGGGATGATGCCGCCCTTGGGGGACATGAAAGGCGGATTGGCCATGATAACATCGTAATACTCGTTCCATTTATCTTCGCTGGTCAAAGTGTCGTATTCGGCGATTTGAGGGGTGGGAAAGCCGTGGAGATACATATTGACGCGCGACAGGCGCACCATATCGGGCGCAATGTCATAACCCACGATGTTGTTAAGGAGTTTGCTTTTCTCATCCGGAAGCAACGCCGCGCCGTCTTTGCCGTCTTTGGCGTTTTGCTTGAGGATGTATTTGTAAGCTGAAATAAGGAACCCCGCGGTGCCGCAGGCAGGATCGAGGATGCGGTCGTCTTTCCTTGGCTCAACAGCTTCCACCATGAAGTCGATGATGTGGCGCGGTGTGAGGAACTGACCGGCATCACCCTGGGAACCCAGCACAGAAAGCAGGTATTCAAAGGCATTGCCTAACTGTTCCGAATGCTCGTAAGTGAAATCATTGATAGTCTTGAGAAACAGGCGCAGCGTTTCGGGGTCGCGATAGGGCAGGAAGGCGTTTTTGAAGATGTCGCGGAAAAGCTGAGGCAGATTCTGGCTGGTCTGGAATTTTTCAATAGCTTCGCCGTAAAGAGATAACAACTGGTAACCGCCCGTTTCGGCAGACATAAGGGTGGACCATGCATATTTCTCAAGGTCACCTGTGAAAAAGTGCCGTTTGCCGCCCAACTCCTCCGACTCCCTGTCCATGTCATCCATGAACTTGTAAATAAGGGCGATGGTTATCTGCTCCACCTGCGATTTGGGGTCGGGGATTTTACCAACGAGAATATCCCGCGAGCTATCGATACGGCGCTTGGTAATGGAATCAAGCATGGGGGCTCCTTATGTGAACTGGTTTAATTTAACGTAGTCTTTGATGTATTCAGGTACTTTTTGGCGCCATTTTTTGTCAATGGCTTTATAGTCGGAAATATTGAAAACTGAATTAACATTGAGCGCGGTTAATTCGCCGCTGTCTATGATATCGCGCAGCTTTTGATTGGTGGCATAGGCCTTGAAGAAGTATTTGACCGGCACAAGCTGACCGATATCATCAAGCTGATAATCGGCCACGAATTTCTGGAACTCCTCTTCCAGCACCTGGTTCTTGTTCCTGATGGCAGGAATCAAGCCTAAAGCCTTTTCGATGAATTCCTGAAGTGTTACCCGCCGGTCAGCACCAACGGCGCGGTTCAGCTTTTCAAGCGTAATGTAATCTTCCGGCTTGTCGAGTATGTTTTGCTTCACATGCTCTAGAATGGGGCCCCATTTTTCTTCAACCAGTCTCTCGCGAATAAACGGATCTGCCTTAATCCTATCCTCGAATTTGGCGAAGAGCATTCGGTCGATTTTCATGCCGTCCAGACCGATTTGCGTTTCGTTAAGGTATTTTAATGGATCAGGATTGAAATTGGTGTAATTGCCTCCCTGGGGCGGGGGTGGTGGCGGCAAACCCCCGCCAGAATCGCCAGTTACGGCGGGCAGTTTTAGTACTTCATTGTAATCGTAATGTTCTTCGAAATACTCGCAGTTGGCGAAGAAGTCGAAAAGTTTGAAGGTAGTTTTTTGTAGGTCCTGCGGCAGGGCAGCCTTTATTTTCAATCCCCTGGCGAAATCATGCTTGCGGGTGCCTCGGCCTTTGATTTGCACGAACTCTGTAGGCGAGAATATGGGGCGGATAAGACAAAGATTGAGAATATCTGTGCAATCATAGCCGGTTGTCATCATGCCTACGGTAACACAAACCCGCGTTTTGCTGGACTTATAGTCAGCCAGAAAGTTGCCGGATCCGCCAAGGTTATTATTGGCAAAGTTTATGGACATTTGCTGGGCGTTAACTACATTTGAAGTAACCTGCATGGCAAAGTCGGACTGGTATTTGCCCGGGAACATGCGGTGGGCAATCTCGTTGAGGATGTTGGCCATTTTAGCCGCGTGTTTCTGAGAAGCGGAGAAAACGAGTGTTTTGCCTATTTCACCGCTGATAGGATCTCGCAAGGCGTTCGCCATAAACGACTCGCAGAAAATCCTATTTGTCGGCTCGGAGAAAAACTTCTTTTCGAAGTCTCGCTGGAACAGGTTATCCTGGACTTCGTTACCTTCCTCATCAGTAAAAGCTACCGCGTAACCTTCTTTGGAAAGTAACTGCGTCGTAATTTCGGTCCGGGCATCCACGACATAGGGGTTTACCAGATAACCTTCCTTGACGCCATCAATGAGCGAGTAACGAAACGTGGGTTGGCCGTCTTCGCAGCCAAAAGTACGGTAGGTATCGAGAAGGATGCGGCGTTCCAGCTCGCGGGGGTCGTTTTGCCCCAACCGGCTTTCGTCTATCTTCTTCAGATAATCTTTCGGGGTTGCAGTCAATCCCAGCTTATAACCGACAGAGTATTCAAAAACGGCTCTGGAGTTGCCGCCAATGGAGCGGTGGGCCTCATCAGAAATAACCAGATCGAAATCTGTCGGCGAAAAAAGCTGGCGGTATTTGTTATTGCTTAGCAGAGATTGCACGGTTGTAATGACGATCTCCGCTTTCTGCCAATCATCCCTGTTCTGCTTGTAGATTACGATATGAGAATCATTTTTCAGAAGTTCACTAAAGGCCTTTTTGGCTTGATTTTCCAGTTCAATTCTATCCACCAGAAAAAGAACTCGAGTAGCGTTTCTGGTTTTGAGAAAGAGTTTGATGATGGCTGCGGCTGTTAAAGTTTTGCCGGTACCCGTGGCCATTTCTAACAAATAACGATTCTTGCCTTGTTGTGAAGCTTCCTGAATACGCCTCACCGCTCGAAGCTGGTATGGGCGTAAAAAGCCCAAATGATTGTCTTTATTAAACCCCAACCGCTTGTTTTCATCTTGCCATTCGGGGAAAGAAGCATAGTTCGGCTTCTGTGTTAAGACGATGTAATCTTCGTTGACGGCTTCTTCTGCCAGACGCATTTTATCCGGACGATATGTTTTGCGCTGGGTTAAAGAACCCACGGTGGGGAATTTGGTGATAATTGAAGGATTGCCGGTGTCAATATCCCAGAGATAATGCAGATTCCCGTTTGACAGGATAATGAAGCGGCAATTCAGACCGCGCGCATAATTTCTGGCCTGCTCTTTACCGTCGAGCGGGTGTTTAGATTCGGACTTGGCTTCAAGAACGGCTACGGGATAACCATTGTCATCATGAAGGGAATAATCGGCATGGCCGGCGGGCACGTTATCAAAATCATCACCCAGGTCGTCGCTTCTTTGCTTGATGGTTGTTTCGAGGTGGACATTAGCTTTGGATGTGGAGGTATCCAGGAGTCTCCAGCCAGATTCCTCCAGCATTTTGTTAATTTTAATTCGAGCTTTGGCTTCTTTTTCTACCATTGTTTCATTGCCTGGTATTCGTAGTCGTAATATTAGCACCTTCGTGGTCGATTTGTAACAGCAATTCAAATCCCCATCGGGATATTATGAGGTTAAGGTTATTTGGAAAGGATCATAATGCCGAGACTTATCCCGGAAATGCAAGAATTGCACGGAAAAGCTCTGGATGATTTGTTTGATTTAGGCAGAGATTTACCACGCGGCAGTTTTCGGTTAGTTGCCGAAAAATATGGCCTATCAGAACACACGCTGCGGGCGAAATATTGGAGCAGAACTGATCAAAGGCCTTCGCCGTTTCTGCGTCCGAAACGAATAGTCATTAATGACTTGAAATTTGAGGCCAACCCTTTCCAGATAGCGGAAGCCATAAAGATACTGATACGCCAATTAAGGGCAGCGGAAGAAAAAAACTTAAACCTTCAAACGGAAATGGATTTGAACTTGAAAAAGTACAATGAACTGGAGCAAAAATATCGCAAGTTACTTGGCAAAAAATCACTAAATGATTCCCTAACATTTCACCAACCAACCCGATACACCGCCTTATTATCGACTATACTTCTAGGCACGGGATGGAAATAAGCCATTAACACATTAGTTCTTATTTACGCACAAAACAACTCGTCCATTGGGGTGAATAACGATTCCTAAACCGCGTGTCGTGCGTTCGACTCGCACCAGGGGCACCACTTTTCACGCCTAAATTCCCCTATTTTCAATGTTTTCCTCATTGGCATAACTAATAACGATAGCCGATCGATAACGCGCGGGTTGGTTTTTAAGCACGAATTGCCCTTGTTATAGTATCTTTTAAGCTAAATTCTGTTTTGAAAGTATTTGCCCGCAAGATAAACATCGGGAAATCCATTTGCTTCAATACTGGATGTGGGCTTTAAGGCCTAAGTTATTGACCCGGATAGCTACAATTAACTCGGATAACCTGCACTATAATGGCCATTGATGTTAACTATTTTGACTAAAACCATCCCAGGGGCTACCGGAACCGATGATGGCTGAGAGGTCTATGATGAGTAAAAACCACCAAAATACCCCCCAATCTTTTAAAAGAAAATTGTCGAGCTTGGAAAGCACTTCGTTAATTGAAAAAATCAAAAAACAGCCGGAATTTTGGAAGGCTCTTGAAGCCTATAATACCTTGCCTGCTGACCTTCGGGCAGACGCTCTAATAGCTCTAGGGATGACGGGTAACGATGATGATACTCTTCGCATCCTGACAAAAAGCCATTTTGTATTGCCTGGCGTTACCCGCTGGGCATGTTTGAACTGCGGTGAATGTTGCAGATATGCCAAGAAAATAGCCACTTTTACGTATGAGAGTTGCGCATTTCTTTGCGAAGACAATATGTGCGCCAAACATGACAGCCGATATCTTGTTTGCAAATGGTTCCCATTTTGGATTTATCAAAGTGATAAATATGGTCCGTTGTTAACGGTCAAACCATATTGTTCGGGATATGGACATGGCGGAGTAGTCGATTATGAAAGCACTTCGCTGATGCTTTCAGGCTTATCTGAAGAATTAACAAAAAAGGATGATGGAGCGGTTGTGATCCACGAATTGCTTCATATACCCGGTTCAAAGGAGTGGGTATTTCCGTCACGTACTAATGTCGATAGATTATTGAAAAGTGTATCCAAATTAGATAGCAAAAGTGATGCCCCATATCGGCCCGCTGAAGAACGAAAAGGCCAATTGTATTTCGCCCAGCATTACACGTCAGGTCTGCTTGGTCGCGTTGATGATCCGCACCTGACGGTTAATGAAAATGGGATTATCGACGATGTAAATGCTGCTCTGTGCAATCTCTTCGGCTTGAAAGAAAACTTGTTGATCGGTCGGAGATTATCTTCGCTTTTTGTCAATGAAGAAGGCGCGGAAAATGATTTTATGACCTGCCTTTATCGTGGTAAAGTAATCGCTATCCCGCACAGAATTAAACTGGACAACGGTTCATCGGTTCCTGTGTTATTTAATGCCATGATTTATCGCGACCGGACAGATGGGTTGATACACGGGTGTCTTATTAATTTAAAGGAAACCTCGGATACTATTTACAATGAGTTGGCGCAATCAAAAAACTATGTTAGAGGCCTTATTGAAGCAAGCCTTGATGCCTTCATGGTGGTTAATATTGACGGGACGATTGCAGATGTTAATCAGGCGTTGGTTAACATATCGGGATTTCCAAGGGAAAAACTAATTGGAACGTATTTTAACTCTTTTTTCACAAATCCCGAAAATGCCCGGAAGGGTATTTCGGATGCTTTAATAGACGGGAAAGTAAAGAATCTTGAGCTTGACCTGAAAACGGTCAGCGGGGAAACAATCCCGGTCTCTTTTAATGCAACTCTTTTTTACAATCATGAAGGAATTAATCAGGGAATATTTGCCGTTGCCCGTGATATACGAGACATGCGAAACCATTTTAAACAACTGGAAGATGCCAAATCCTATGCGCGGGGGTTGATAGAAAGCAGCCTTGATCTGATGGTAACGGTAGATCATGAAGGTCAAATAACAGATGTTAATCATGCGGCTACTGAATTGACGGGGTACAGTAGAGATGAGTTGGTCGGTTCAGAGTTTAAAAACTATTTTCTTGAGCAGAAACTCGCACAAGAAACCATCGCCACTGTTTTCGAAAAGGGAAAACTCAGGATGCGAGAGCTCACTCTCGTTACCAAAGCTCGGGTAACCATCCCGGTATCTTTTAACGCGAATGCATATTTCAACAGCCAAAAAGTTGTTCAGGGGGTTTTCGCTGTGGCACGGGATATTAGTGAAAGAATCAAGACAATTGAAAAATTGAAGGAAGCAGAAAACTATGCCAGGGGATTGCTCGAAAGTAGCATCGATCTTATGGTCGCCATAAATTGCGAAGGTATAATTACAGACGTAAATGAAGCGGCAGTTCGCCTGACCGGCTATTCTCGTGATGATTTGATAAGTACCCGGTTTCAGAATTATTTCACTGAACCGGACAGGGCGGCTGGAGGAATCAATCTTACTTTGAATAATGGATTTGTAAAAGACTATACGCTTGAATTATTTACTCAAAAAAAGGAAGGGGTTCCGGTTTCGTTTAATGCCAGCGTGTACACCAATCAAAAGGGGGCAGTTTTGGGCATTTTTGCGATAGCTCGGGATTTAAGAGTTTAATCAAACGAGTTTTGTGAAAGATAGCGCCTGACCGTTATAAATTAAAGAGGAACTGCCCGCCAAAGCGGGCAGTTCCTCTTTATTGTTTCTGGGTTTAGGAATTAGGATAGGGAGATGACTTTGACGCGGGCATATGCATAGGTGGAGCCGCTCTTGACGACTTTCCATACCTCGTAGTCGCCGGAAACGCGGTCTCCGTTGGAGGCGAGGGTGATGGCTCCGCTTGCGCCGGGATAAGCCTTGGCCTCTTTGAGGACTTCGGCGGCGATCTTGGTGGTATCGGTGGTTCCGGCTACCTTCATGGCATTCATAGCCAGGTTGATCGCATCATAGGCAGTGTCGCTGTATGATCCGGGGGCAGATGTGTAAGCAGCCTTGAAGGCGGTTGTGAACGTTGCGTTGGCGGTTGACCCCTCGGGAGCGGTCGGGCGGGTGCCGATTAAGGAGGAAGCCATGAACTGGGCGGCCTCCGCGACGCTGATGGTCTTGTCCGCATAAACGCCTTCGGAGGCGATCCACTGGGCGGTGGTAAGTCCGAGTTGCAGCGCCTGTTTGTAAACGACGTCCGCATCATCGCCGTAGCCCACGTGTACAACACAATCTGGTGCGGCGGTCTTGATGGTCTGTAACTCGGTCAGGTAGTCGAGTTTGTTCTGATCATAGGTCAAATTGGCGACGATGGTGGCTTTTCCGGCCAACTGGGCCGAGATAACACTGGCAAGCCCTGTACCGTAGGCGTTATTCACTACGAGAATAGCAACCTTTTTATAACCGCCGTCGGTAATCAGTTTGGCCATGGCCTGGCCCTGAAGGTTATCGGTGGCTGCGGTGCGGAATACGAACTGGCGGTATGCCTGGTTCGCGATGTCGGTCGATGTGGCTGAGGGTGAGATGAGGAGAATCTTGTTCTGTAGCGCATAGTCGGCGCAGGCTTTTACAGCGCCGCTGGTCATGGGGCCAATGATAACTTTACAGCCATCTACTTCGGCAAGCTTCTTGAAAGCCGTGAAGCTGATGGTTGCGTCCGTGGCGCCGTCTTCAGTGAAGAGTTCAACCTGGTGCCCATTGATTCCGCCCGCAGCGTTGATCTGCGTGACAGCCAGTTTGACGCCGTCGCTGATGAGTCCTCCCATGTCTGCGAGGGCTCCGGTCAGGTCCATCACAGACCCGATTTTGATCGTGCCGCTGTTACTGCTGCAACTTGCGACTGGTACCGAAAGTACCAGCAAAAGCAAGCCCGCACAGGCGAGGGCCAGTTTCTTGAGCATGCATTTCTCCTTCTATAAAATTTGACTGATGAATAATGCCGATGATATTACTACAGCCGTATAGGCGTGTCAATATGCCAGTGCGTGTTTTATGGCTGAACGTTGCCGAAAAACGTGTTGGGAACCGGGACTTGAAAAATTGCTTTTTCAAGGCTTTGGATTGGGAAAATAAAGTTACGTTCCTAATCCGAGGTAGCGCTTTTTGGCCTGTTCATCGTTGAGCAACTCCCCGGCAGGGCCCTGCATGATGCATTTGCCCTCGACCAGGATGTATGCCCTGTTTGCGAAAGAAAGGGCCCGCTTGACGTTTTGTTCAATCATGACCAGCGCGGTGCCGCTTTGTCTCACAAGGGTGAGTTTGTCCAGTATGCCTTCTACGGATTTGGGGGAAAGCGAAGCCAATGGCTCATCCAGCATCAACACCGAGGGTTTGCCCATCATGGCGCGCGCGATGGCCAGCATCTGGCGTTCGCCGCCTGAAAGCGTTCCGGCAAAAGATTTTGCACGGTGTTTCAATTCGTGGAAAATCTCGAAGATGCCTTCTATCTCTGTGGCGATCTGGGAACGGTCGGAGCGGGTATATGCTCCCATTTGCAGGTTTTCTGTTATGGTCAGGTTGGCAAAAACGTTGTTGGTTTGAGGAATATACCCTATGCCTGAGGAAATCATCTTGTCCGCAGGCCTGCCGGTGATATCCTCACCCTTGTAGAACATTTTACCGCTGAGAAACTGGGCGAACCCGAAAAAACTTTTCAACAGGGTGGATTTGCCGCTCCCGTTGGGTCCGACGATGGCAACTATTTCGCCTGCTTCAACTTCCAGCGAAACCCCGTCGACGATGACTATATCGCTATAGCCGGCGCGAACGTCAACTGACGCAAATATCGGTGCCACCCGGTTCGCCTCCGATGTAGATTTCATAAAACAATGGACTGGCGGCCACTTCCGCAGGCCTGCCTTCCAGAACTATCTTGCCGCGGTCCATTACATAAACCCAGTTGGCAAATTCCATTACCAGTTCCATACGGTGTTCGATGATCAGTAAACTCATACCGCCGTGGCGGAACATCTCGATTTTTTCGAAAATCTTTTTGGCCAGGACTGGATTGACTCCGGCGGCCGGTTCATCGAGCAGCAGCAATTTGGGCTCTGCCATTATCGCGCGGCTGATCTCCAGCAATTTTTTCTGACCGCCTGACAGAGATCCTGCAGGTTCATTGGTGAGCCGTGTCAGGTCCATCAGTTTCAGTGTGTCGGTGGCTTTCTGCAGCATCGTTTCTTCTTGTTCTCGCCATTTTTTGCGTGAAAAGAGGCTTCCGGCAAACCTGTCTCCGCGGTTGCCCCTGGCAGCGATGAGCATGTTGTCGAGTACGCTCATCTGGTTGAAAAGGCGGGGGAATTGGAACGCATGCACGATACCGCGATCGAATACTTCATTTGGCTGGAGTTCGTCGATGCTTTCACCTTCGAAATATATGCTGCCCTCGTCCGCGCGCTGGAGCCCGAAAATCGTCTTGAGCAGGCTGGTTTTACCGCAGCCGTTCGGTCCTACTAACGCTATGGTAGTGCGCCGTGGTATGTCCAGGCTGGCGCCGGCCACAGCGCACAAGCCGCCGTAGTTTTTCACTACGTCGCGTACTCTGAGGATCATCGGATCGATTTTAGACATTCACTGGCTCTTTCAATTTTGGCGGTTTCACCGGGCTCTCCTTAAGAAGGCCGCTCGGGCGGTAGAAGAGCACGAGGATGATAAGGATGCCAAACAGGATGTATTGAACATTTATCGGGTCCACTGGAAGATGGACGTAGTCCTTTAAAATGGCGGCGCTTTTTTGGAAAATCTGTACTACGGCAGCGCCCAGTATCACTCCCAGGTTGTTGCCCGGCCCTCCAAGCATTACCATCATCCAGATGGTAAACGTAAGGAAAGGCAAAAATGATCCGGGTTCGATATGTGCGCTGTATTGTGCGAAGAGAGCGCCTCCGATACCGGCGATGGCGGAGCCCATGATGAAAACCTGGGATTTATAACGCTGGATATTTTTGCCGTAGGACTGCGCTGCCGTCTGGTCTTCTCTTATGGCGCGCATTATGCGCCCGTAGGGTGAATTCGCTACCAGTTGTGAGAAGATGAAGCAAATTCCCAGAAATGCGAAAGCCAATCCGATGTTGGCGAGGCGGATGGCCATGAGGGTTTGAAAGTGAAATATCTGCGTGATGGAAATTCCGTTATAGCCGCCGCCGATCCCCTGGTTCTGGATGATGGTTCTTAAAATCTCTCCCGAGGTTAAGGTAACAATCGCAAGGTAATCTTCCCTGAGGCGCAGTGCGGGAAGCGACACCAGGAAGCCGAAGGCAGCCGCAGATACGGCCGAGGCAACCATACAGACGCCGAAGTTCACTCCTGCTTGTGCGAGGATGGCATATGTGTAGGCGCCAACCATGAAGAAGGCGACTTTACCGAAATTGCTCAAACCCGTGAACCCGTATTCCAGGTTGAGGCTGATGGCAGCTATCGAATAGATGCCGATCATCACTACCATGTCCAGCAGATTCATCAGAAGGCCGTAGGTCATATTAGTTTCCCTTGAAAAGCCGTGTCAGGCCTTCAGGTTTTATCAGAAGCACTACTATCAGGATGACGAAGGATATGGCTGTGCGGTAATCAGAAGCCAGCCCGAATTGGGCAAGGATCACCACTCCGACGTTTTCAGCCAGTCCGATGATAAATGCGGCGGCGATGGCCCCGTAGAAACTCCCGATCCCGCCAAGGACGGTCACCGCGAACACAGATAGAAGGATATTCCAGCCCATGGTGGGGGAAAACGACGCTTTCATCCCGATAAATAAACCGGCCATGCCGGCCAGTCCTGCCGAAAGGAACCAGGTTGTCAGAAGGACTCTCCCGGTATTGATGCCTGAGGCCATGGCTAATTGAGGGTTACTCGCTGTTGCGCGTATGGCTCTTCCGATGTTGGTCCTTGTGAGAAGCAGTTGCATGGAAACCCCTGCTACAAGAGCTGCCGCAATCGGCAAAATCCATGGTATATATATCCGGAATGGACCGATGTTTGACGCCTCTGGCCATGGAAGGGTGAATGACTGAGTGCCTCCCGGCCAAATTTCTATTATCACATATCGGATGATGAAACCGAGTGCCATGGACCCGATCATGAGGTGGATCAGGCTGGAACCACGGCGCAAAAGAGGGCCGAATATTATTTTATAACTCATCAGCCCGAGGCTGCCTGACACCAGAAATGCGCATAGGATGCACACCAATACCGTCAGTGGCAAAGGAAGGTGCAATAAATTAGCAATGAAGAAACCTGTGTATGCGCCGAGGGTCATGAACTCTGCGTGGGCAAAATTGGGGAATTTGGATAAACCGTAGGTAAGGGTAAGCGCGACCGCTGAAAGCAGGTATACGCTTCCGGTTTGTATGGAGAACAATAAAATCTGTGCCCAGGGTGTATTTGCCATGTCAACCTAAACTAATAAATTTAATGGCGTCTAAACGGCGGATAAAAATCGTGGAAAATTATAACACAAAGCGGGTAGGCACATGCAACTGTATATAAACGTCGTCGGGAGGTTTTACGTGGTTGTGATTTATTTCGTCTTGTGGAATACTTCCGTGAGATGAAATACGACCAGTTCAAGGAAGGTTCCAGGTCTGCCATCCCGATTGTGTTGGGGTTCATACCCGTTGGGATCGCTTTTGGGGTTCTGGCTATCAAATCCGGCTTGACCGCTTATGAAGCCATCGCCATGAGCCTTATAGTGTATGCGGGGGCGAGCCAGTTCATCGTCGTTGACATGCTGGCGGCGGGCGCAGCCTTCTTGCCTATCATCCTGACGACTTTTTTGGTAAATCTGCGTCATTTTTTAATGAGTTCGACAGTTTCGTCCTATTTCAAGCAGAAATCCCTTTTCGAGACCGCCGCCATAGCCGCCGAGTTGACTGACGAGTCTTTTTCGGTGGCTATGGCGGATCCTGTCAAAATCATCGGGCGGCCGAGCTTTCTCTTTGGTCTGCAGGTTACATCGCAATTAGCCTGGATCTCCGGAACTGCCCTGGGAGCGGTTTTCGGGCCTCTCCTCGACAGTTCATCGTACGGCATCCCATTCGCGCTCCCTGCGTTGTTTATCTGTCTGCTGGTTCTTCAGCTGAAAAATATGAGGCACGTGCTGGTTATGCTCGTAGCGGGTGTGCTTTCGGTCATTTTTAAGAACTTGCTCCCCGGTAACTGGAACCTGGTCATCGCTGCTTTGATGGCCTCGGGCGCGGGGATTTGGCTGGCGAGAAATGAAACTGACGAGGTTAATCAAGTCGAAGGGGTCGGGCCGGGATGAGATTAAGCATATTGTTGCTGATATTCGGCATGGCTGCTGTTACATTTCTGCCTCGCTTCATTCCGCTTGCTCTGTTCACAAGGTGGTCGTTGCCGGAGGGTGTCAGGCGGGCATTACACTTCATGCCCACCGCGATAATGGCGGCCATCGTATTCCCGGTATTGTTTTCCTCTCCCGAAGGGAACATTATTTTTGAACCGCGATTGGTCCTCGCGGCCGTTCCCGTGTTTATTTTCTCGGTCCGGGTAAAAAATCTCTGGGGGGCGGTTGTGTTGGGGATGATTGTGTACTGGGCCCTCGGGTTTTTTCTCAGGTAACCGGCAGGCTGGTGCCTTGTTTGGTGAAGATCTCGAGGAGCTTCGGCGGGGGCACGGCAATGGGCTCTATTTTTTGCTGAGCAGCCTTTCAGCTTTTTCGTCGTCACTGGTTTTCAGGACTATCCTTGCGGTCCCGGGTTTCTGGTCCATAAATGCGTAAAAATAAACGATGTTGATGCCCGCCTCAGCCAGCGGCAGGACGACGGTGTTCAAAAGGCCGCTGGGTATGTCCGGGATTTCTGCGCTGAGCATGTTATCCGTACGTTCGGTGAATCCGGATTTCTTGAGCGCTTTTGCCCCTTTCTCGGGGTCGTCCATTATCATCCGCACGATGCCGAAATCTGCATTTTCGCTTACCGATACTGCTCGCAGGTTCACACTGGCGGTGTCGAGCGCCTGTAAAATCGCTTGTAAACGGCCCTCCTGATTTTCGGCGAATACTGATACCTGTTTGATTTTCATTTTTTTACCTCAAGGTTCAAGTTTTCGGCAATTCGGAGCGGTCCACGACCCTCTTGGCCTTGCCCTCCGTGCGTGCCAGTTTTTTAGGTTCCACGAGTTTGATTCGGGCTTTTATACCGAGCACGCTGTCCAACTCGCGTTGCAATGTTGTTTGCAGGGCTGACATCTTCGTCATTTCATCGGAGAATATGCCTTCAGAAACCTCTACCCAAACCTCAAGTTCGTCGGACGAGAAGGCGTTTTGACGGTCTACCACGATCATGTACTGCGGTTCTATCCCCTCCACGGTCAACAGGACGCTTTCTATTTGAGAAGGGAATACCGAGACCCCCCGCACGCGTATCATGTCGTCGCTGCGCCCGGTGATGCGGGACATCCTCACCATCGTGCGGCCGCAGCCGCAGGTTTCTATATTCAGGCTGGTGAGGTCTTTTGTTCGGAAGCGCAGTATGGGTTGCGCTTCCTTATTGATAGTGGTGATGACCAGTTCCCCTTCCTGTCCGTAAGGCAATTGGATGCCGGTTGCAGGGTCTATTATTTCCACCAGGAAGTTGTCTTCCCAGATATGCATGCCGGTTTTATGGGGACATTCCACCGCCACCCCTGGACCGACGATTTCGGTGAGCCCGTAAATCCCGAGGGCAGTTATTCCAAGCTTGTTTTCGATGTCGATACGCATATTCTCCGACCATGGTTCTGCCCCCAGGATCCCCAACCGGAGCGCGGTTTTCTTGATATCGATTCCCATTTCAATTGCGGTCTCATGCATGATTAGAGCGTACGAAGGGGTGCAGGAGATGGCCGTTGTCCCGAGGTCCTGCAGCAGCATCAACTGGCGTTTGGTGTTGCCGGTGGAAGCGGGCACGACGGTGGCTCCTAGCCGTTCCGCCCCGTAATGCAGGCCGAGGCCCCCGGTGAAAAGGCCGTAGCCGTATGCATTTTGCAAAACGTCTTCGCGGGTCATCCCGGCGCATGCGAGGGAACGGGCTATGAGTTCGGCCCAGACGTCTACGTCCTTCTGGGTATATGGTGCGATGACAGGCTTGCCGGTAGTGCCGGAGGAAGAGTGCACCCGGACGATCTCGTCCCGTGGGACGCACGTCAGCCCGAGGGGATAGTTGTCTCTGAAGTCAAGCTTGCTTGTGAATGGCAGGCGGGCCAGGTCTTTAAGGGTCTTGATATCTTCAGGTACGACCCCGTTTTTTTTGAGTGCATTTTTGTAAAACGGCACTCGCTCGAACACATAACTGACTGTTTTCTTAAGTTGCTCGAGTTGAAAGGATTCCAGGTCGGTTCTGGACATGGTTTCTGTCTTGGGGCTTCGGATCATGTTAATCTCCATTCGGAACGGGGTGTTTTAAATACCCCGGATTGATAAAAAAACCGGGAATGATTTCTGGATCCCGGGATATTACATTTGTGAATATAGTAACAGGTAAACGGCGGCTGGACAAGAGGCTAAATGCTCGACGGTCTGGCGCAATATCTTATGATTTCGGCGAAGTTGTTGATTTTTGTCTGGTTGTTTGTTTCCATGATGCCGTCATAGGTCAAGCTGATCCAGGGCTTCTGGTGGTCCCGGGAGAACTTTTCCGCCATTGCCGCAACGATGCCTCCCGGCATGCAGCCGTGTGGCATCACCGATATGACTCCGGCAAATCGGGGGTTATCCATCCACTCCAGTCCCGTTCCGATGCTTAATACCGCCTCGCTGCCGCATCTCGGGGACATGTATTGCTTTGTTCTGGACAGCACTTCTTCTATCGTGGGGTCGTTTCCGTCTCTGAGCGTACCTTCGACGGCAGCGTGCAGTTGTTCGTTGTCCATTTTGAGGATGCCGTGTTTGACGAAACTCGCAGGGATCTTTCTGAGGCGTTTGAAACGCAGATTGTCTTCCCGGTTGCGAAATGAAGTGTATTGCATCCATTCGCTCATCGGAGAAACGACGACTTCGAGGCCGGCAGCTTCGCAGTCCTTCACTAAACCGCGGTTGCTGAAAATATTGGTTCGCAGGAATATTTCCCCGTTGATTCCGACAAGCGGTTTGCGCGGACGCGAATCATCTCTGATACGTGAAAAGGCCCCTGCTGCTTGCCTGAGGATAGGTTTAAAAGCTTTTTTTGAACGGGCGGCTGTCACCAGCAATTGCAGGTATTCGTTGAACAGTTTTTCTGCCGAACCGCTTTCTTTTTCGTAGGGACGGGAACGCCAAAGGAGCCTTTCCAGCCAGTCGACGGCAAAAACGCCGCCCAGGCCGTAGCGGAGCAGTCCGGGGCCGAAGTTGATGTCCCGGTAGGCGTTATTCGAAATTGTAGTGTGTACTCTGGCATCATATCCAAGCTCCCTGAGGGCTTTATCCTGCTCCAATGCGTATTTTCCAAGTCGGCACGGCCCGTAAGAACCCGCCATGAGCAATTGCACATTGGGGGCGGCCAAAGGGTTGGATTGAAAGAATTTAAGGAAATCACCCAGGGTGACCCTGTATGGCAAACACTCGGTTCCGGTGGTGACCTGGTTCGCAAGAAGCAGGTTCTGTTCGTCGGGCTCCGGAAGAACGGTAACACGGCATCCTGCTGATTGCATGACCGCGCCGGCGATCTCGATAAAAGGAGCCATTCTTGGTAATACGAATGTCGTGTCTACATTGTTTATAGGGGCGCTGGAGCGGCGTACCGAAGCAGGGGTAGGGATTTTTGAGCCCTCTGTCATGGTATAACTGCAGATAGTATCGACGAACGCTTCCAGCCGTGTCACAAGCCCGGCTTCGGCAGCATGCTCGTCTATTTCGAGTTGCCCCATGGGCTTTCCCCCCATGATGTCTTCGAGGAGTGGAATGATAAAGGAGTTGGGCCCGCAGCCGAAGTTGGTCAGGGCGAGCCCGAAAAGATTGGGCTCACCGGCGATGATTGCCGCCGCTGATATCAGTTTGCTCTCATATGACCAGTAAGGACGGTCAGAATAATCAGTTGGGCTGATTTTGCCGAGGGGCAGCAGGTCCATCGGGATGGGAACGACGCCCAACCCGGCCAGTGTCTCGGCGATGCCGAGGTTAGCGCCGGAGTCCTGTGCCATATAAGAGCGGGAAAGTATGACTACTCCCTTTTTCCCGGTTTCGCGGAGTTGTTTCAATACTTGTTCGCCAAGTCGCGTCCTCTCCTCGTAGAATTTATTCTGGGCTGCCAGCCCTGCGAGGGCGGCCTTCCTCCCGGGTCCACGGTTTAAACCCATGTCTTCGGCGGACTTGGTTAAGTTGCGGATTACTTCCTCGTCCCCGCGGCTGAAATCTAATACAGGTGATATCAATTTCGCGCCGAGCCCGAGCACCTCTCGTACGATGAAAGGTGCAGCCTGGACTAATGGGCATGTGTATTTCTGGTTTTCATCGCCTTCTTTTAAATCCAGGCGGATGGCAGAAGGGTAGATGACATAATCCGTTCTACCCATGAGGTTATCTATGTGGCCGTGCATGAGTTTGATCGGGAAACAGCTGTCGCTGTAAGCCAGTTCCGAGGCTCTTTCAATAACGCTGGACGTAGTTTTGCCGGAAATCAAGATGCGGGCTCCGAGCGAGTTAAGGAAACTGACCAGCATGGGGGCGAAGTCGTATGTGAGGAGGGCGCGGGGGATCCCGACTACAGGGCCTTTTCCGCTTCCTTCCTTGTAATCCTTGAAGAGCAATTTTTCGCGTTCGTCGAATGCTGTAACCAGTTTCTTCATCCCGCTTCGGCTGTCGTATCGGTCGCATCGGCTTCCGTAATAAGTGGGTTCAGCCGTCTCAAGAGACATGCGTGTTATTGTGCAGTTGTTATCGCAAGATTGGCAGATGAACGTCGAAAGGTCGCAATTTTGGCTGGCGGCATGTTCGAAGCCTTTGAAATTGCTCGCTTTTCCGGAGGTATTCTCCTTTGCCATGAGTGCGGCGCCGATCGCTCCTGAAACCTCGCAATGTTCCGGGACCGTGATTACCCTTTTACCGAGTTGTTCGCGGAAGGCCGAAACCACAGCGTCGTTGTAAAAGACGGCTCCGGTAAGGATGACCCGCTCTCCCAGTTTCCGGTGGCCGACCACTTTGGAAAGGTAGTTTTTAGCGATGGAATTAGCCAGGCTCGCGGTTATGACTTCGATAGGTACCCCTTCTTGCTGGGCCAATGCAACCGATTGTCCCATGAAAGCCGCACACCGGGTTCCGAGGTCGATGGTATAGGGCGCATTGAATGCCAGCCGCGCAAACTCCCCGTCGGTGACCTTGACCCCGAGCATTTCCGCCAGTTCGTCGATAAAGCTGCCGGTGCCTGCTGCGCAGGATTTATTCATCTGGTAATCGACGACTATGCCTTTGCGTTTGATGACCAGTTTGGAGTCTTGCCCGCCGATCTCGATGATATCTGCCAGTGGATCTATTTCGGCGGCTCCGCGTGTCTGGGCGGTTATCTCGTTCTTGACAAGGTCAGCTCCGATAAAGTTTCCAACCAGGTAACGGCCGGATCCGGTTACTCCTGCGCCTGCTATTTTTATTGATCCGGCGTTCGCTTTTAGCAGGTTGTTAAAGAGTTGCCGGATTGCGTCTACAGGCCGGCCGGATGTCATGATGTAGTTTTTGGTTAATACTTTGCCGTTTTCATCGAGGATGACCGCTTTGGTGCTGGTCGAGCCCACGTCTACACCGAGATATCCGATGGCAGGTGAGGATATGATCATCCCGGCCCCGGGATTTCGGCAGGCCTTACCGGTCAGGCCCGGAGACCGGAAAGATTTTTGACTCTCTGTCTGGCGAAGCGGGAAGTTAGGGTTGGATTTACAGTCTCTTGACAATAATGCCGCACCGAAAGCCTCTGTGTAGATCGCATCTTTAGGCACGGTGATCCGCACGGGATGTTTGTTTCTTTCAGAAATTGCCTCGCAAAGTGCTTCAACTATTGCCGGCGCTGCAGAAAGGCCGCCCACCAGGTAAACAGGCTCGTCGAAAGCTCCTCCGTTCAGGGACGAGACCATCCGGGCCACAGATTCACAGAGGGCGTACAGCATAGATGGCAGCGATACGCCTTTCTGCTGCAAGTGTATCAAATCGCTTTTGGCGAATACGCTGCATCGTGCGGCGATCCTCGGGGTTGCCCCTTCATGCTCGAGGGCCAACCTGGAAAAGTCTTCCAGGCTGATCCCGAGACGGTAAGCTTGTTGTTCGATAAAACGTCCGGTGCCTGCCGCGCAAAGCGGGTTGGTGACCACTTTCCATGGTTTTTTAAGTCCATCTTCCAAACGGATGATGAGGGTGCTGTGTCCCCCGAGTTGAATTATGGTTCTGGCGTCCGGGTGATGCTCCAGCAAACCGGCTGCCACGGCCAGTGGCGATGTGTATAGCCCTGGATTGAAAAATGAAGGGATGATCGTTCTGCCTGAGCCGGAAACGCCAAGGCCGGTTATCCCTTCAAGGTTACTTATCTTCCCCGTTGCTTCGTTAACGGCCGAGACTGCGTCCGCAGTTATGCGTACGTTTTCTTTCCCGATCAAGGTGCCGGAATCGTCGATGAGGCAGGCTTTTACATTGGAAGAACCGATGTCCAGTCCGAGGAATTTATTCATGTAGCGTACATTCAATCATATATATGGTAAAGGGCGCAAGGGATTTGGATGGATCCCGTATTGACGCGTATTTCCGGTCAATGTGTAACATTTTATATAATATTGAGTGATTGTAGGGATAATCCTACAAAGGTATGAGACAAATACTGATAGACAATGACCTTCTTTAGGACTACACTACACATTTAGCATTGGGTGTTATATAATTGTTCATATTATCCGCAATCATGTGGTTGAAGATATATTTTTAATAACTGGTGATCCTGGCTGGTATTAAGTCTTAATTTTTACTATACTTGGGTAGTTTTGGGATTCATTTTACTGAAAGAAAGAATTAAAATTGAAATACGATCGTTTCTTGAAGATTGACGATAGAAAGGCGCAAGATTAAGTTCTTGGGCCTTAAATAGTTTAATACCCAGTTTAAAGGCCTTGGCGGGGTAAACCGGGGTGAGTGGGTCGAGCCAACCCAATCTGGAATCATAGCCTCCCCCTTGCGTGTGCGGTGCCTCGGGTTTAATCGGGTTTTACGGTGTGACATCCAGGCAACATATTAATAAATGAATATCTGATTCTTCGCAACGGAATGTTCTGCGGAACAATCACCGAAGATGAGTTAACGAATAAAATATTCTATGAAGGAGGGAACAAGCAGAAGAATAAAATAATGGGGTCCTGTAATTTATATTTTTATAGGAGGCTATCAAAAAAACATGTCAGAAGAGGAAAAGACTAACAAACCTGGGATTTCCAGAAGGGAATTCCTGAAAGATGCCGGTATGGTTGTCGGCGGAGTGACCGTTGGTTCGCTGGCTTTTGCTAATGCTTGTTCCAAGACGACCACTTCGACGCTAACTTCCACCCAGACCAAAACTGTTACCCCTGCCCCCATCACCATCACCAACACCGCCGGTGTTTACACCGACCCCGTGGACGGGCAGACCTTCTCGTCGCTCGATGCGATGAAAGCCCACTTCAACACCGTGCATCCTAATGGGGACGCGGCCATCGTTTCTTTCACCGTCAACGGCACGGTTCAAGCTTTCCAGGTCAAACCCTACTGGTCTCTGGCTCGCGTACTGCGCGAGGGCCTCGGCCTGTTTGCCTTGAAGGAAGGCTGCAACTACGGCGAGTGCGGCGCGTGCACAGTCAACGTGAACGGCACCGCCATATTTGCCTGCATGATGCTTGCCTGCGAAATGGAAGGCGCAACGGTACTGACCGTCGAGGGCCTTTCTCCGTCTGGTACGCTCAGCCCCGTACAGCAGAAGTTTTTCGACACCGAGGCCTTCGGGTGCGGTATCTGCACTCCTGGTTTCGTGATGGCGGCTAATGCGCTTTACAAAGCTACTCCTAAACCGACTCTTGCACAGGTACAGCAGGCGCTGTCCGGGCATATTTGCATGTGCAGTAACCTCACCAGGACGGTTAATGCTCTAGTAGGGGGTGTTTAAAAATGTCACTCGTAGCACCGTATACAGTAGTTAACGACCCGAAACTCCATGATCCTATGGCCGCCATGATTGTCACCGGGCGTCTCGATTTCCCGGATGACCGCCTGGCTGGCAGAAAACTCTGGGCCGCGGTCAAGACCTCGACCAATGCCCATGGTTCCATCCTTGCCGATGCCGGCACCATTACTGCCGTCAACGTCGGCAATGCTGGCAGCGCTTATACTTCTGCCCCCACCGTCACCTTCACCGGCGGCGGCGGCACTGGCGCTTCAGCGACCGCGACTCTTAGCGCAACCGGCACGATTTCCGGTATCACTCTCAACAACGCGGGCAGTGGTTATACCTCCGCTCCCACCATCACACTGACCGGTGGTGCCGGCACCGGCGCTACCGCGACCGTTGCTTTCACCATGGGCAAACTTCATATTGATACAGCCGCTGCCCTGGCTTTCCCGGGGGTCCGCGGTGTATTCCATGCTGGCTCCTTCCCTGCCGGCAGTTCGGCGGCAGGCGCCTTTGCTACCAGCTGGACCAACTATGGCGTCGTCATCGCGGCCGTTGTGGCCGATGACTGGGAAACTGCCCGCTGGGCGTGCAACCTGGTAAACGTGACCTACAACTCTCCTCTTCCCGTCGTCTTCGACGCGGATGCTGCTATGAGCGCTAGTTCCCCTCTATCCGGTCGCCAGGCTACCGGCAATGTCACTACCAGCACTCAGACCCGACTTGACGCTGCAGGAAACGGCGCTGCCTACGGTCTCGCGCATTGCGACAAGACCATGCAGTTCACCACTGATTGGACACCGACCCAGCAGCACAATCCCATCCATCCCAAAACGGGCCTCGCCTATTTCACGGGCGATCCCGGATCACAGACGGTTCAGGGCACTGGCGACTGCTACGGTTTCAGCGTAACTCAGAACGCCATGAGCCATCTCAACAGCTTGTACTCTTCCGTCAACATGCCTCAGCAGCAGACTCATTATTCAGCTCATGCCTGCGGCGGCGGTTTTGGTGACGGTGAAAGCACTGTTCAGATGTCCATGGCAGCAGTTTTGTCCCAAGCCCTGGGCGGAGCCCCTGTCGTCTTAAAACTCTCCCGCAAAGATCACAACCACATTGGCGGACGCCAGTACGATACCAAGGGCGTATTCAATATCGGTTACAACAAAGACGGGACCATCGTCGCCTGGCAGGGCGGCTGGTACGGCAACGGCGGCGGCGCCAGCGGTATGTGGTATGGCCCCAGGACTACCTATAAGATTCCGTATATTGACTGGACCGCCTACAATATCTATACCAATACTCCCGCCCGCAACTCCTGGCGCGACGTGGCCGACATCGAAGGTGGAGGGGCGTTTGAACGCTGCTTCGACCTTATTGCGGCTGATCTTGGTATGGATCCTTATGCCCTGCGTCAGAAAAACCTGATGGGTGTTCTTGATCATGACCAGGACGGAACTAAACTGATCTGGAGCGACAAGTGCGTCAATGACTGTCTCGCTCAGGCCTATTCCGCCAGCGGTTATGCCACCAAGTGGCATGCCCCGAATACCAAGACCCTCCCCGATGGCAGGAAACACGGTATCGCCATCGGCGGTCGCCAGGACTCCCACGGCGGTATGAGCGGCGGCGGTCGTTACGGCCACATCATGATGGGTGGTACTCACACCAACGGCAGCGTTGAGATGTACATGGGCGGTTCCAGGGCCTCTATGGGCCCCCAGGCCGCCATGATGGTCGTCGTCGCTGAAGTCCTCGGGTTGCCCTACAGCGCAGTCAGGCTGGCTGAATGGGGTAACGGCGATATCACCCTTGCCGACGGTATGCAGAATGGTTCGAGCCACACCCCCGGCGCCGGTTCTGCCTTCTACATGGCCGCACTCGACATGCGCACGCGCATTTTCAACAGGGCTTGCGGTCTCGCTCCTTTGAATGCGGTCGTTCCTGCTGGTGTGACCCAGGCTAAAGCCACCGCCGTTCTTTCCACCGTTTTCCCCGGCGGCACCATCGCCAGCTTCACCATCACCAACGGCGGTTCCGGCTATACTGGTGTTCCGGCTGTCACCATCTCCGGCGGCGGCGGCACCTCAGCATCCGCGACCGCTCATGTCACCAATGGTGTCGTCGATTCCATTGTCGTAACAAACCCTGGTTCCGGCTTCACTACCGTACCCACGGTTGTCATTTCCGCGGTTACCCCCGACCTGCTTGATGCCGCCAATGGCAGTATCTTCCTCAAGAGCGATTCCACCAAGACCGTAACCCATGCCACCTGTACCAGCGGCTGGGATCCTCAGATCTCCGTCGCCCAGGGTTGGGGTTCCTACCTCAGAACTGCCGCAGTGGGGGATTCCCCCATTGGCTCTGCCTGCAACAGCACCGGAGCTGCCGCCGCCTGCATCGAGGTAGCGGTCGATACTAATACTGGAGAAGTTGAGATCCTCAGTTACGTTAATGCAACTTCCACCGGCACCACCCTCTTCAAACCGGGTGTGCAGAAAGAAATGATGTCCGGCAACGAAGCCGGTATAGGCCAATGGCTCTTCTACGGCGACGTCTACGATCCCACCACCGCCGCCGTGCTTCAGATGTCGCATGGTTGCTTCAGCCACCCGACCGCCATGGACCTCTATCCCACTGCTAACACCTACATTGAAGTACAGCACAATAGCCCTTCGGGCCCGCTGGGATGCCATGGTATGGCAGAACCGGCTTCCGGCGAAGGAAACGTCATCTGGCAGGCTATCTACAATGCCATCGGCGTTTTCCCTGACCATAATCATGGAGCCGGCAGCCCGAACGTAATTCTCAAGGCTCTCGGTAAGGCTACCTAGGAGGATATGCAAAATGAATCTGTTTACGCACGTTAACGCAACAACCATAGCCGAGGCCACCGCTGCTACCGCGAAAGCCGGGACTGCGCCTATCGCCGGCGGCTCGGATCTTCTTACCTACCTTAGGACCATGTGTTCTCCTAACGCCCCCACGAATCTGGTCAACCTGAAGACCGTCGTTCCCTCGATGGCCTACATCAAGGAAGAAGGCGGTTTCCTGAAGGTCGGGGCCTTGACCACTCTGACTGCCATCGCCAACGATTCGACGACCCTCGCGAAGTACACTGCTTTGGCCCAGGCGGCTCTTTCCGTTGCCAGTCCCGAACTTCGCAACCAGGGCACCATCGGCGGCAATATCTGCCAGAAGCCCCGCTGCCAGTATTTCCGGTTCGATAACGACGATTTCAAGTGCTTGCGCAAGGATCCTGCCGGCACCTGTTTCGCCCTGACCGGCGTGAATACCTATCACTCGGTCTTCGGGCCCCTGAATGGCTGCGTAGCGGCCTTGCCTTCGGACATCGCTCCGGTACTGGTAGCTATGAATGCCAACATTGTGACCACTGTAAAGACCTGGAAGGCCGCAGATTTCTTCGTCGTCCCCAATGTAGCGGATGCTCGAAGAGAACAGATCAATGCCCTTGCCGCAGGGGAAATTGTAACTGAAATCCAGATCCCCACCCCCGCAACAGGCAGCAAGAGCGCCTACATGAAATGGTCCTTCCGTAAATCCATTGACTTCCCGCTGGTATCCGCGGCTGTCTTGACCACGGTCGCCGGCGGCAGTGTCACCGCGGCCAGCATCGTGCTTGGCGCCGTGTACGGCCAGCCCAGGGTAGCCACGGGCGCCCAGACGGCATTGGTCGGACAGGCCATTAACGCCACTTCCGCCACCGCGGCTGGCACCGCAGCCGCCACTGGCACCACAGTCCTCCCGACTCCCGGCGGAACTAACAGCAACAGCTATAAAGTCCAGATCATCAAGGTCATGGTACAGAAGGCTGTGCTGGCTACCGCCTAGCACTGAAACCGTCCTTTAAACGGCAAGAGAACCCCGGGGATTTCCCCGGGGTTCTCTTTATAACGAATAGAGAGTCGTCTAATTTACTATGTTCTCGATTAGTGCTATAAATAAGGAACCATGCATCCAAATTCCTGAGAGACCCAGGTCACAGTATATTGCCAGGGATTAGAGTAATATAGATTTATACAAAAATATGATTAGATTCAATTTGAAAAGAAGACGATATGTTGAAAAATAATTTTAAAGTTCAAAAGAAATACTTAGCGTTCGGTATCATAGTTCCTTTGCTTCTTGCGACCGCTTTTATTAAAGTGCCCTGCCCGGTTTGCGAAGGGACAGGTAATATCTCATCGACTGGTATGGAAAATGTGTCCATCGTTGCAAGCTCTTTCACCTTGAAGACTACAGGCGATGTACACGGCTGCGTCGAATACAGGGCATATGTTTACGACGTAGTTCTCACACTCAAGAATGCCAGTGTTGACCCCAACATCCCTGACAAGGATGCGATGGGCTATGTGATGCTTGGCCTGGTTGATAACAAAGACAGTAAATTACTGGCAACCCAGTATTCGGTGGTGGTGGTTCCCAAAAATGCGCAAAATACAGTTGCTTTTACTACTACCTTCACAACTTCTCTGGATAGTCCGGCTGCAACAAACGTTACTGCTGAACCTGTGATTATGCAGAAGGCGTGCCCGGTCTGCGGGGGAAGTGGTAAGATATCGTTGAATCATCTGCCTCTGGTGAATCTCATGAACAAGAGTTTCACTGCAGGACAGGTGATTGATCTTCCCAACTTGTCTCCTATTGGCGCTGATAGCCCGTGGGATACCAGTAACCCGCTCGACACGTAACCTCGGGTCTGCATACAGCGGAAGTTAAATAATAACAAATCCCCGATGATACTGATGTTGTCATCGGGGATTTGTTATTTAGCCGTATTTTTAGTAGAATGCGGATTGACTATGCAGGCTTTTTCAAGCCTGTTTTGATGTATGGAAAACCGGAGGTCAAAATGGCCAATTGGCAGGCAAGGTATGAAGCACTGAAACTCTATATTGCGGACCATCCCGCTATCGAGATTACCTCTAATAGTACGTCTATTCCCGGGGATGTAAGGCCCGGGTTCTACGCGATATTTGATGATATCCTGGCAGAATATGTCAGAGAATTATATGCTCCGCAACTCGGGGAAGCGTCTCTGGCGATTTCTAAATTGTCCGAAGCCAAGGCCAGACTCGCCCTCCTTGTTGACCTGAAAACAGAGGTAACCCCCAATCTCGGGTTTTTTCTGGCTGACCCGGTTGCCGGGCTTACACGCAGCACGTTTACGCTCCTGTTAAGCCTTGTCCGGAATAACATCACAGTCGCGGATTTTGAACGGGAATCCGATAAGATTATTCAAGATTCGTATCCCGGTTTTATGCGTGAGATCTACCTTCAATGGAGCGTTCTTTCTCTGATAACCTTGTTGGGGCCGGACCAGGTTTATAGTGTGCCCGTGCCGGATGAAACCCATGACCCGCGTTATACCGAATCTGAGTTGAGGCCTGGAAACTATGAAGATGTCCCCCAGGTGGTTGCGGCAGAGAAGATATCGCTTTATGGCAGTCATTACGTTCCTGAGATTGTCCCGAAACTGATTTTCCATTCCAGTCGGCTTGATAAGTATGTCGCTATACGGACCGATTATCACAAGGTCTTTTGCTTGATCAGAAAACTGCATGAAATCATAAAAGGGCTGGAATGGTACCAGCTTAAAGATATCGTTAATAAATTTGGCGTATTCAACCTTTGGCCAGACATAGGCCTCTACCTGGACGATAATCCTGAGCAGTTGCGTATACTGATGACCTACACGGAGGCTTTGCGTCCGGATATGGTTTTGGACGTTTGGAACAGCGATGGGCAAGATGTCGAAAACGGGCTGGAGATGGCGCGGCGGCACTGCAACGTTTTGCTTCCCCGCAAGGAGATGTTTGTCATCAGCCGTGCTGCGGTTCTCAAGCAGAAAGCCGCCGCCTCTGCGCCTGTTGAGTCTTCAAACAGCGAAGATCTATCCGCGGAACCCTGGGTAGATCTGAGGGTGCTTGAGGTTGGGTATGACGCTAGCGGTCTGGAACCTGTTGTCGCCTGTTTGGCAAAAACTGAAGCGCTGGAATAAAAGCTGCCGGGGATGCCGTCCGCCTTTTCCGGGTTAAAAGTTGTCTAACGGCTGTTCAGATCTGGTAGAGCGTCGCTTTGACCCCGGGTTTCAGATCGACGCAGGCATTGATGAGGTCCTTCCCTGCGGGGCAGGCAATGATGATGATCCATGGTGATTCTTTCGTATAAGAAACCGGGTATTCTACGCAAACGCCCGGCTTTGACAGGTGGATAGTGCAGCGTCCTTCAATTAGAAACCGGCAAGGGGCTTCCATTATTAGCAACCCGTCGCCCGCTTCGGTCATAGTTTGGCGCTCTTTTTTAGGTATCCTCATGGCGTCGCGTTTGCTGAGGTTGATTGCTGGGTAATGCGTGCCGTCGCAGCACCCTAGGCATCCCTGGCATTTTGTATTCGCTATCAGCCATCTCACATTTTGGGCGCTCCATTCTAGTCCCTTCATCTGGTAGGCTGCCCAATCTTTTAATTCAATCGCCATTCAACACCAACCGATTTACCTTTAATTTCTTGTTCTAACTTTCGTTGGCGTTTTGAATATCGAAACGCCCGGAGTGATGCCGGTAGTATATCACTAGCCCGGACTTGACCGTTAGAGATTGTTCCTCGAACGCGATGTTTTGGAACAATCTATGCGGGAGTTACTACTATTACACCTATCTCTGTGGCGTTATAAGGCGAGACGGTGAAACCGAAAATTCCGGGCGTATCGAACATGTAACTCCATGATAATCCAAGTGGGGACGTTATTCCGAAAAACAGCATATCGACGCTTTCTATGAAGAATGGCTTGTTATCCACATTGACAAAGGTTACCACTGTTCCTGCTTTGATGAACATGAGGTTTGGGCGCAATTCGTAAGCATCCATGTAGAATGTGGCGGCAGGTTGGTTGGGGTCGGGTGGATTATAAGCGCCTTCCAGGATTGGATAATCCGAAATCGGAGCTGGAGGCGCGATGGTTGCGGGAAGTTTTGTGTTCTCATCCGTTGTTATTGCTGCAGTAGGTAGCGGCGTATATACGGTTGTTGCGATAGTTGATGAAGTCACTGGAACCGTGGTTGATGAAGGGGTAGCCGAACTTGACACAATCTGTTGACAGCCTGAGACGGCGATTGTCAATAATGCCACTCCAACGCCGAAAGTGATTATTTCCCAAGGTAAGTGTTTGGTCCATTTATTCATTGGTCTCACGATTTTCCATCCGGTAAAAAATCTAAAATGATAGTTAGTGATTATTGCACAATCCTGATATAGGTTACGCCTTTAACCCATGCTGTTCCTTCTCTTCCGGGTACCACCAGGCGAAGAGGGTACCCGCGGTCGGCCGGTAATCCTTGCCCGTTGTATTTGTACGCAAGGAATATGTCCCCTGAGAGCACGCCCTGTTCCTGAACTGAAAAGGGGGCGGCGTACCCTGAAGAGTCCATGACGTTAACCTGGGTTGCTTCGGATTTTATGCCGCTTGCGGTTAAGATGGATATTAAGGGCACCCCGGTCCATTCACTTGTTTCATCGAATACGCCCGGGCAGGTCAGTGTGACCGTTTTTGTGACCGAAGGAAATTGTAGGATGGAATCATAGTTGAGCGTGAGTGGAGTGTTGACTAATCCATCCACTGATAGAGAATAGTTGACGGGTGAGGAGTTGATGTTTGGCAAAGGTGAAGCCGGCGAGCTTGCCTGATTGACCGGCGCGTTCGTCGTAGGGCCAGTGCCCTCGGATGCTCCCTTGGCCGGAACTATGGCAGGCATTTCGGCGGTTTTATCGGTGCTGTTGCAGGCATTTAAAAAGGCTATAGGCGTTAACAAGTATAACCCTATTGCCAGCAGGCCGTCTTTAAGGAATTTCCTGCGTGAGATTTGCCCCGGTTCTTTGCTTGTAATTACGTCCACTTTTATATCCTTGGACAATTATTGATAATAATCCACAATGATTGTAATGGAATGACGATATTATGTATATGATAATTATCACCCATGTTATTTAATAGGCGCTGTTAGCTTCGGTAAAAGGCGTTTTTGTATCTATAATTTATATCTTGGATATCTTGTGGATTTGTAAGGATATAAACGAGGGGCGCCGGCCGGCGCCCCTCTGTTAGGTACAAAACTCGAGATTGAAAACTAGACCGGGGTGTGGCAGTTAAGACACTGGTCGTCCGTGCGCCCTTTATGATCCTGAATGGAGCCGGGAACAACATTGTAGATTCCAACATTTACGAGGGCTCCGTTAATTGAACCATTCCAGGACGGGGCAACAGGATATTGAGCATAAAGTCCCACGCCGTGGCAATCTGAACAATTCGTCAGAGCAGCCATACCGTAAGAGAAAGAATCTGGCGTGGTGGGCAAGAAAGCTAACCCGGTTGGAACGGCGGGTTGAGTTGTTGTCACAGGTGCCACGGTGACGGTGGTAGCGGGGATCGTTGTAACACCGCCCGGCAGGGTGATGGTAACGGCGGGTAAAGTCGTTACGCCGCCTGGAAGCGTAATAGTCTTACCTGGAACTGTGTTGCCTGGGGACGTGAAGGTTATCGGCGGGATAGACTTGGTTACCGTAGTTGTTGTTGTGGTAGAACAACCCAGTGCAACCAGCGCGATTGAAATCACAGAAACGATCAGTAGCAGCGAGGACTTTTTTGGCACTTCGATTTCTCCTTTTTAGTCGTTATTTTATATATAAGCGTTTTTTTTCTGGGCAGTCAAGGGTTATCGTATAAAAATAGTTAAATAGATATTACATATTTAGACGTTCATCGGGTTTTATGCCTGAGATTTGATACAACTGAAAATAAAACGAGACGCTGGTGAAGTGAAATGATGCGGGTGATTGGATATCCGGCGAGATTATTTTCAGGCTTCTACCCTTGGGGGAGGCGGAGCAGTTTTAAGTTCGGAAATGAACATGGCTCCCAGCACGCAGGCCGCGCCGCTCAGGATGCGGAACGTTAGTTGGTTTCCTCCGATGAACACTCCGAATAAACCTGCGAAAACGGGCTCCATTGTCATCACTACCGCAGCCCGTGTAGGAGGTACCAGAGACTGGGCCCATGTCTGGATGAGAAAGCCTGCTGCGGTGGCGAGGATGGCTGTGATTGCCACGGCGCCCCATGATCCTCCGTCTGGCGGTAGAGTTATACCTCCGGGCACGGCTGCGACCAGCGTGATAAGCGCCACAACGCCAATCTGGACTAATGCGAAGCTGTAAGCATCATAATGGGCGGACCATTCTCCCAGCCCGACTATGTGCAGTGCGAAAAAGAGCGCGCAGGCCAGGGTAAGTAGTTCTCCTGGTCCTATCGTCCAGCCGTGCAATGAAAGCAGGCCGAGGCCGACTGTGGCCAGTATGACGGCTAATATGGTATTGCGGTTGGCTCCGCGTCTTAAGAGTATCCATGACATTACAGGGGTCAAGACTACGAACATGCCGGTGATAAATCCCGAAACAGAGGCGGAAGTGTGCTGTAGTCCGTATGTTTGTGTGATATAACCGAGGCCCAGTACGACTCCCAGAGCGCTTGCGCGGATCAACGCTGTCCGGCTCATTCCTCGGAAACAACCGGGGCGGACGGCGTACATGACGATAGTCGCCACACTGAATCGTACGGTCAGGAAGTCCATGACGGGCATCCGTTTGATGGTGTCCTGAACCACCAGGAATGTGCCGCCCCATACGGCGGTGATGCCTACAAGCGCTGCCAGCGCAAGGTTGGGGCGTGATTTCCAATTCGCAAACATCTGTGCTCCGTTCCCCGGTCAAGGCTCAGTCTGCCGTACTTCAATGCGAAAAACAGGGTTCATTATACTAGCAGTATTCAACCTGGCTTGGCTACTTCCGTTGGAAAGGATAGGACTGGCTGCCTCGGGTACGTTATGGGCCGTGAATGGGATATTCAAAATATTTAAATGAAATGTAAATAAGACTTTACAAATAGAGTATAGTATGTTACAATTGCGTGAGAATGATCCGGGAAAGGAATGATAAGAGTGGGGAAAAGGGTAACGGACAGGACAATCTATGTCGTTTCTGCTTTGATAGTCGTATCGTGGCCTGTTGCGGCTTTCTTACTCGCCGTACTCAAAATAGGGCTGGCTTTTCGCATACTGATTGCGCTCGTACCTGTCGGCATTTTGGTCTGGCAGATTGTGCTTTGTTACAGGTATTTACAGGAGCAGGACGAGGTGCAGAAACGCATTCTTCTGAACGGATTGGCGGTTGGTTTCGCTGGGGCGTTACCGATTATTTTCCTGCTGGGGTTCCTCATGGAAGCCGGCATAAAACTGCCGTTCAGGTTCATGGATGCAGGCTACTTTCTTGAGGTCGCGTTTCTTGTTGGCTACGCGGTAGCTTGGAAGCGTTACCAGTGAAAAACCGGCTCAGGATATTAAGGGCAGAGTACGACTGGACACAGGAAGACCTTGCCCGAAAATTGGGTGTTTCGCGTCAGGCGATTATAGCTATTGAGAAAGAGAAATACGATCCAAGCTTGCCGCTTGCGTTCAAAATTGCCCGGCTTTTCGATAAACCGGTCGAAGAGATATTTAAGTTTGAACCATGACGGCAAAATTTTTCAGATGCCAGGATATGGTCGCGGAATGGTCGTATAAGGTTAAAGACGGGACTCTATCCATCCTCGCATATCTTCGAAGACTATGGCTCTCTCCGGCTCGTTGAATATTTCATGAAAAAGGCCGGGGTACCGTTTGAGTGTCTTGTCTTTTGAAGAAATTTTCTTAAAGAGGATATCGCTGCCTTCCGGGTTGGACAGGCGGTCCTCCGAACCCTGCATGATCAGCGTGGGCACCGTTATTGAAGTCATCAGGGCGGGTATCGTTTTTTCGATGGCTTGTATGATTTCGAAGCCGAGGCGGGCGCTGATTTTCCCTGTATAGACTAATGGGTCTTTCAGGTATGCCTCGACGACTGCTGGGTCCTTGCTGATTGAACTGGCATCCAGTCTGGTGACTCCGGCCGTCGGAAAGACCCGTGAGGCTATCCTGGCCAGGAATTTATCTTTTTTGGTGATACTTGAACCTGCTTTGAGAGCTGGAGCCGAGAGGATTAATCCCGAAAGTTTTGTCTGGTGAAGTTCAGCATAGGCCGTAGCGATCGTTCCGCCGAGGCTATGCCCGATCATAAATAATTTAATATCAGGGTTTTGACGCCTGGCGATATCGACGAACTCATCGAGGTCAAGTACATAATCGTTGAAGCGGTTTATGTAGCCTCTTCTGCCATCTGAAGGCCCGTGTCCCTGGTTGTCCATGCCGGAGACTAGGTATCCTGATGGAACGAATTCATTCACAAGGTTGAGATAGCGTCCGCTGTGTTCCGCCAGCCCGTGAACCACGACCAGTCCGGCTTTCAAATTGGCAGAAGGCGCCCAGCTCTGATAAAAGAGCCGAGTGCCTTCTGTGCGATTGAAATAACCTGACTCGTGCCGGATTTCCATGGCCCTAGCCTATTTGGGCTTGATATTTTTGGATGCCGTTTTTTCAGCGGTTTGAGGGGTTTTCTTTACTGCCGCAGGGGGTGCCGCAGGTTTGCTCTTTGGGGCAGCGGTCGGAGCCTTGGCGACCGCAGAGGGCGTTGCGGCGGACGCAGTCTTGACGTCTTTATCGGTTATTCCCTTCGCCTTTAGATAGTCAACCGCGTCCTGCACCGTTTTGATTTTGGCTGCGTCTTCGTCGGGGATTTTTACGGGCGTCTCACTGGTGGAGAACTCCTCTTCCAATCCCATGATTAGTTCGACGAGGTCCAGCGAATCGGCTCCGAGGTCGTCTGTAAAACTGGATGAGGGCGTTACCGCATCCTCTTTTGCTCCGAGTCTGGCCGCGGTTACTTTTGTTACACGTTCTAAAATCGTTGGCAAATTGATCTCCTTCTACTTTTCTTTTATAAAATATTTTATGATTTTTGCGTGAGAACGTTATGACTTCAGGATTGGAACGAGGCCATGCTGGCGTTTAAAAATCTTGCAAGGCTTTCTCCGAATTCCCGCTTAGCGGCGCTGGAATATCCTTTTCCGAGCGAAGAAATAAGCTTCGGGACTGTGGTGATCTTTTTCAGCCGGTATACATTGGCCCCGCAGAAAGCAAAACCCTGGGAAAGGTGCCCTCGTTGCGCGTTCACCAAGGCAAGAAAAATGCAATACGGACTCGAGAGATAGTCGCAGGTTTTGACACAATGGCAATAACATTTGAATGGTTTCTTTCTGCCCGCTCGAACGTCGTCGATGAAACTATTGTTTATTGCCCTTCCGGGCATTCCCACAGGGCTCTTGATGATAGTGATATCCTCTTTTCGTGCATTAAGGTAGGCCTCTTTGAAACCGGGTGCTGCGTCGCATTCTTCGGTTGCAACGAACCGCGTGGCTATCTGTACTCCGCTCGCGCCAAGCCTTATAAACTTATAGATGTCGGCTCCGGTGAAAATACCTCCCCCGGCGATGACCGGGATAGGCCTTTCCGCTATGGGTACGAAGGCCTGCACTTCTTGAATTACCGCTGGAACGAGTTTTTCAAGTCGGTTCTCAGGCGATTCGATCTCGTCCGGTTTGAAACCAAGATGCCCGCCTGCCAGGGGGCCTTCTACAACAAATCCGTCTGGTAAATAGCCGAAATCCTCAAGCCATTTTTTGCAGATTATTCTTGCAGCTCTGGCCGAAGAAACGATGGGGACCAGGCGAGTCGGACCTTTCAAATCGATCAGCCCCGGCAACCCTAGCGGCAAGCCGGCGCCCGAAAAGATGATGTCGATGCCTTCGTCGGCAGCTGCTTTGACCATTTCTGCATAGTCGGAGAGAGCCACCATGAGGTTGACGCCAAGGACTCCCTTGGTTTTTTGTCGAGCTTTTTTGATCTCTTTGCCTAGGGCTCGGCGGGAGGCCGCATCGTAATTCTTGGCGAAATCGGGTTCGAACATACCGATTCCAGCCGCCCCTATAACGCCAACGCCGCCGGCGCTGGCAACAGCAGAGGCCAGTCCCGAAAGCGAAATGCCCACGGCCATCCCGCCTTGGATAATCGGCACCCTGGCGACGTGCTGGCCTATTTTAAGGGCTGGCATCCTGATGAGGCCAAGCGTATCGGCGATGTCGGAATTTTCAGGAAGATTTGGCTTTGAAGATGAATCAATTGGATTAATAATCATATTACATTCAGTTTTTTAAAAGGCAACGTTTTAAGTTCAAATTGAATTGTTTGGTTTGCCGCTATGTCTAAAGATTTGAAAAAGAATGTATAATATCTTCAGGGTGGTTTCAATAATTCATTGATGTAACGTTCAGTATACCATCTGGGCAATGGCTAGTCCAATTCGATTATCCGATTTCACGAAATTACTCGTGTTTTTGAGATATCAGCTGTTTGGAAAATCAAACTATATTCAATTTGAGGGTGAAACAATTTGAGCGGGCACAAAAATCTCTCTAAATCCAGGTATATGAATGGCATTCAATGCCATAAGGCACTCTGGATTGCGATAAATGAACCTTTAAGGATTCCGAAAGTCAATGAGACTACCCAGAATATTTTTGACCAGGGGCACCTTTTAGGGGAATTGGCGCAGGCTCTGTTCCCTGATGGGATAAACGTTAACAGGCCGAGCATCAGTGAGAACCTTCGCGACACCAAATCCGCTCTTGTCCTGCGGAAACCCCTCTTCGAAGCCGGGTTTTCGGCTGCTCGTCTTTTTTGTCGCGTTGATGTCCTGAACCCGTCCCAGGGTACGAGATGGGATATTATCGAAGTTAAAAGCACTACCGAGATCCGTGACGAGCATCTTCACGATGTTGCCTTTCAGCTTCATTGCTGTTTGCTTGCAGGAATTGAGGTCGACCGTTGCAGGATCATTTATCTTGATAGGGACTACGTTAAAAATGGTGAGATTGACCCCGTCAAATTATTCAAGAGCGAAGATGTTACTGAGCGGTTGGCCGGGTTTACCAGCGGGATTGAGGAGCGCATCGACGAGATGTTGGAGATGATTGCTTCTCCTGTTTGTCCGGAAACGCCTTTGGGGCAGCATTGCAACGCGCCCTATTCCTGCGTCCTCCAGGAAGAATGCTGGGCCTTCCTGCCTGAGAATCATGTCATGACGCTTTATTATGGCAAGAAACTTGGTGAAGATCTTCTTATCCATGGAATCAAAGATATATGCGATATTCCGTCCGACGTTGCCCTTAATCCCAAACAGCAGATTCAGAAAGATTGTGTCATTTTAGGCCAGCCGCATATCGATCGGGATGCGATTCGGAAATTCTTAGACAATTTAAAGTACCCGTTGTATTTTATGGACTTTGAGACCTTTATGACGGCTATTCCTATTTACGATGGAACCAGGCCCTACCAGAGCATTCCGTTTCAATTCTCGGTTCATGAAGTTAAATCTCCTGGCGCGAAACCTGAAAACATTTCCTTTTTGGCTGAAGGTAAAAACGACCCCCGCCCTGAATTTTTATTGGCGCTTCAAAAAGCTGTTGGGAAGAGCGGAACTATTTTGGTCTATTATGAAGCCTTCGAAAAAACCCGCTTGAAAGAATTGGCAGCCGCTTTTCCATCATATGAAAGTTGGGTGAATGGGATAGCTGAAAAAATTGTTGACCTGCTGGGGCCGTTCAAGGATTTTAGTTATTACCACCCGGCGCAGGGTGGTAGTGCGTCACTTAAAAAGGTTATGCCCGCCGTGACCGGTATCAGTTATTCAGGCCTCGGGATTTCGCATGGGGACGTCGCCAGTCTCAGGTATATGCAGGCGACATTTGGCGAGACATCTGCCGGGGAAAGAAGAAAAATAAGAGAGGATCTCCTTACATATTGCGGACAGGATACCGGTGGTATGGTCAGTATTGTAGAGACCTTGATGGCCGAATCGCGGCGTTTGCTATAAGTAATTGTTGAATGGAAAATTTGATTTTACTAAATGGTGAAGTTTTGTTTACTTGAGAATAGAAACCTTACGTGAAGATTGCGGCAACGAGTTGTTAGTGAAATTTAAGAATGAAAATCTGCCTAGATCATCCATCCTCTGTCATTGTTCTCTTCCCCTGCGCTGTTTTGGCTGAATTCCTTGAAGATTTTGAGCACCTGCTCTCGGAGTTTGTCTTCTGGGACTGATATTCCCGAATTTTTTTCAACCCTGTTCAAGCGTTCTTCCAATTGCCTCTGTTCATTCAATACTAGTTTAATAGCTTCGGCTATAGGGTCTGGTAATTTGCCATGTTCAAGGTCGACCTGGGTTTTGCGGTGTTCTTCAACTATGCGGCCCGGAACGCCTACTACCGTAGCCCCGGCTGGAACGGTTCGTGTCACTACCGAACCCGCGCCGATTTTTGCGCTGTCGCCGATTGTGATGGCGCCCAGCACAATTGCCCCTGCTCCAATCACTACATTGTTCCCGATGGTCGGGTGCCGTTTGCCCTTATTGAGCGTGGTGCCGGCTAATTCTGTCCCTGCATACATAAGGACGTCATCGCCGATTTCGGATGTTTCCCCGATTACGACTCCGGCCCCGTGATCGATGAAAAAGCGCCGGCCGATTTTGGCCCCCGGATGAATTTCGATATTGGTCAAAAATCGCCCCCATTGTGAAACCATTCGTCCTGCTAATTTTATATGGTGGGTCCAAAGCCAGTGTGCAACACGATGATTCCAGAGAGCATGCAACCCGGGGTAGCAAGTGATAACCTCCAGCCAACTGCGGGCAGCAGGATCTTTGGCAAATACATTTTGTATGTCCTCTCTCATTTCGTGTTCCTCGCTTCTCCGGGGTTAAACCACCTGAAGCATGCGCTCCACCGCGGATTTTGCCCTGAGACGGATTTCCTCCGGCACAGTGACTGCGGGTTTCATGTCTTGAAGGCACCAAAGCACTTTTTCGAGAGTGGTTCTTTTCATATTGGGACAGATGGCCTCAGGGAAAACCGGAATAAATTCCTTCCCCGGATTTTCTTGTTGTAATCTGTGAATGATTCCTGCTTCGGTTACAACAATCATTTGGTGAACTTTCGGATCTTTCGCATAACGGATCATGCCTCCGGTACTGAGCACGGCATCGGAGATTTCGTGAACCTCGGGACGACATTCAGGGTGCGCAATTACCACCGCGTCGGGATATGTGTTTTTTAAATTGAGGATGTGTTTGGGAAGGATACGGGCATGAGTTGGGCAGAAACCGGGCCAAAGATGAAGTTTCTTGCCGGTCTGCGAAGCCACCCATTGGCCAAGGTATTTGTCGGGTACGAAAATGATTTCCCTCTCGGTTAGGCTCTCCACCACCTTTATGGCATTCGCGGATGTGCAACAGATATCGCTCTCCGCTTTTACTTCCGCCGAAGAATTAACATAACAAACGACTGGTATCCCTGGAAGTTCTTTTTTCTTCGAACGCAATGTTTGCGCGTTAATCATATCTGCCATAAGGCAACCCGCATGGGGGTCTGGCAGCAAAACGGTTTTGTGTGGCGAGAGGATAAACGCAGTCTCAGCCATAAAATGAACGCCGCAGAAGACGATGACCTCATGAGTCGTCCTGGCGGCGTATTGTGACAGCTCAAGAGAATCGCCGACGAAATCAGCGATTTCCTGAATATCGTCTGGTTGGTAGTTATGCGCGAAGATTATTGCGTTATGCTTAGTTTTAAGGTTCTGAATTTCAAATTTAATGTCATGGCCGCTGTTCCGTGTCGGCGGATTAGTGGCGATGTCCTTAGCCGGTGAAAGTCTTGTATTTTTCGGTTCCGTCATAAAAAGCCTTCCAAAAAGGGTCGACGTTAGGGTGCTGTAGTGGATAAATCCGGTTGTTTTTGAGTAATACCATGCCCTTGGATTTTTCTGTAAATTCTCCTGCTATCGAAGCCAGTATGCCCTTGGAAGTGATGGCATCGACTATCTGTTGGGCGGATTTGGCGCGGCACGCGATTATCAAGGTTCCTTCACTGATTGAAGCGTAAGGGTCGATTTGGAAAAGGCCGCAAATTTCTTTAACACAATCTTCAACAACGATTTTGTCTTGATCGACGATGATCCCACAACTTGCGGCTTCAGCCACTTCAAACAGCGCTCCCCATATTCCGCATTCCGTCGCATCATGCATGGCTGTAACGCCATTATCCCGGACTCCGCAGGCCACTGCTACCTGTGCTTCTTCGACGACGGACATTTTAGAGAACAATTTATCGGCCTTGCGAGCGAATTCTTGGCCGAATTCTTTTATGATAATCTTTGGAAACATAGCAGCTAGAATTCCGCAGGCTTCAATCGCCGGTCCCTTGGTAATTATAAGGGCATCGCCGGGTCTGATGAATCTTGGACTGACATAACTTTCAAGCGATCCTACACCCATCAGTGTTGCACCACCTACCATGGGATAGTGGCAGTTTTCATATCTTGCGGTGTGCCCCGTGACGATAGATATCCCGAGCTTACGGCATTCGTGGTGCATGGTTTCCCACATCAAGGTGAGTTGGTCCTTGGTTATTTCCATCGGGAGATTGAGGTCGATACTGAGATACCGCGGAGATAATCCCGATGTAACCGAATCGGAAGCGAGGATTTGGATGGCAAACCACGCCGCCCGTTCCCATCCATATTCGGGGACGATGAATACGGGGTCACATGTAAGTGAGACGGCTTGCCCCCCGATTTCGATAATACCCACGTCTGTTCCATGCCGTGGGCCAACGAGTATTTGGGTGCTATCGGCGCCAAGGCGCGGGAAGATGATTTCGCTAAAGATTTCGGATGAAATCTTGCCAATCTCGGGTATCTCGGTCATTCTCGGTTCCTCCGGGAACTCTGTGAAATAAAAAAGCAGACCTCTGATTTAGGCTAAAAAGGGGATGCCTGTCAGAAAATCTGCCTTTATGGGTTACATGAACTGTCGTCTAGAGAATGTAGAAAGATGTCAGGGATGGCGGGAACCTGCCTTTGTACCCATTGCTGCAGGCAGCACATCGAGCAAAAACTGAAGCGATCAAAAGAATCTTTGTCGCGGAGGCGGGATACTATCACCCACCCGCTCAATGCATCTCCAAGCGCTTGACCGGGGGCCATTTCAACTTGCCGGCCGCAGGCATGACAGGCGCGCCATGAATCGGACATTTAGCTTCTTTCTCCCATGACAACCTGTATCCATTAATGGTAGCGCCAAATATGCTCTGTGTCAATCATATGAGACTATTGAACATCTGATATTCCGGTTGGGGCTTTTTTGAATCGGTTGGGGAGTGGATGCGAACTTGGAGGAGCGGGATGCCGAGAATGCCCTGGATAGAACGTGTACATAGGTGCGGAGGAGGCCAGAGGCAGTCTTTAAGATGGACAGATTCAGATCTGTCACAGACGATGTGAGGTGAGCGACTAGAGGGCAAGTAATTTTCGCCCTGGTAAATAGCCCAGAAGAGAATGGCGGGAGAATTATCAATATAGTACGATAATACTGGTTGAAATATACTTCTGGGTCTTGTTATATTGACTTAAATAGTTAAGAATGTATCGGATAAGTGATTAAAAGGTAGGTAATATGAAACCTGAAGATAACAAAAACAACAATTTCGGTAGTCCGGCTGATGTCATGATGTTGCTTGCTCAGGAGGCTGAGGATGTAATCTCGGTGGCAGGGAAAGCTGCCAGACAGGAAGCGGACGATGAAACCGAAAAAATGCTGCGTCAGTACGAACAAAAAACGAAGCAGATTGTTCTCAAAATCCGGGAAGAAGCTCGCGCCCGGGCTGAGGATATGGCTTCTCGTTTTCGTGACGCCTTGATATTGAGAGTAGAAGAAGCATCGACCGCCTCCCTTGAAGAGGCGATTAAAAGCATTGATATTAAGGCCGAACAGATTGTCAAACACCTTCAGGAGTCTGTCAGAAAAGATACTAGGCAAGCGCTCGCAGAAGGTCTGGTTGCCGGCGATGAAACACTTAAATCGAATCGCGCGTTGAATGAACCGGACAAAATTTCACCAAAACCAGGACTGGGGATACACGAACAAACCAGTAAGGTTAGTAATGAAGCCGACACTGCTCCCAAGGCGCCTGAAGATTTTGAAAACTGGTTGATGCAGTAAACCCGGTTAAGTCATCCTTTCTACTCTAACCTGCGGGAGGATATTTTGCACATCCCTCTGTCGAGCCAGGGTTGTGCCGGGGCTCAGCACCGCCGCCGTTCCCATGGCGACGGCCAGTCTGCAAGCATCTAGGAGCGGCTCATTTTTTGCAAAGGATATTGCAAGGCCGGCTACTGCCGAATCTCCTGCCCCGACCGTGCTTAAGGTTTTCACCTGAGGTGGGGCCGCTTTCACAATTTCATTGTGGCTCGCAGCGATAAGTCCGTCCTTGCCTGTTGAGATCACTGCGATTTCGACTCCCATCTCCGTTATCTTCCTGGCAGCTGCTGCGATCTCGTTTTCCGATAACAAAGATCTGCCTAAAAGTTCTTCGGCTTCTCTTATATTTGGTTTGACCAGAAATGGGCCGGCTTTAATGCCCTCTTTGAGAAAAATGTCTGATGAGTCCAGGATTGTTTTGATTCCTTTTTTGCGTGCTTGTTTTATGATGATCGAATAAATATCGGATGGCAGACCTGGAGGAACCGAACCTCCGCACACGAGGATGTCAGGTGCAGGGATAAGTTCCCAGACTCTGTTAACTAGTTCGGTTACTTCAATCATGGAAATCTCTGGTCCCGGTGTGTTAATACGTATTTGCTCAGACGAATCAGTCAGGTTGATGATATAACAGCTGCGGGTTTCATTTGCTATAGGGATAAAGGAGTAAGGGACACCCTCCTGGGCGAGCAGCGTGGTCATTGTTACTCCCTCATGGCCGCCGGAGAACCCGAAAGCCATTGTCTCACCGCCCATTTCGTGTACCGCGCGCGAAACGTCGAGGCCCTTCCCCCCGGCATACTGGACAACTGCCCGGCTGCGGTTTGTTTCATTTATTTCGAGTCTTGTCACTGAAATATATTTGTCCAGGCAGGGGTTTAGAGTGATTGTAGCGATCACAACGGTTCTCCATAGCTCGAATGCCAGTCCTGGGTAATGTCCCCAAGGTCGTGTTCAGAAAAACCCAATTTTTTATACCATGGAGTAGCGAATTTATCTGCCGCTTCGGTTAAACGTTTCAATCTATCGGCCGCCACAGTCGTTAAAAATTTGTGCAGGGCAGAGGGATCGGTCATTCCTACTGCTTCCTGCCACACCGCCCGGCCTGCCAGAAAACCGGAAGCCCCACTGCGGCAGGCGAGTTCGACCTCTTTGAGAAAAGACTCGAAACTTGCTCCGGCACTCAGTATCACCCATGGTTTGGTCGAAGCTGTATTTAATTTTTCGCAAAAACGAAGTAACTCCCCGTCGTCCGATACGAAGCCGATGTCGGCGGGAAATTCGGCTTTGAGTACGTCTACTGGCATCGATGTCATGTCTTTAGCGGTCTGGATCACCACTTGTGGCTTGGCGCGCGCAAAGCCATCCTTTTCAGCCATTTCTTTTTCAAGCGGATAGCTGACTGGTTCTACAAGAAAAGGAATATCATGAAGTTGACACTTCGCACTGATTTCTCGGACTAGTCCGAGTTGCCTGTTTGTCACTTCGTTCAGGTCGGGCCTGTAATAAACCAGCATTTTTGCCGCCGAAGCGCCCATTCCTTTGATCTTGGCGACGTCCCAACCGTTCACTAGGTTGGTTTCCCGGCTGAACCTGGTACCCTTATAACCAGTTGTTTCAAGACTGACCAACAGCCCGCAGGTCTTGGGTATTAAATTCCGGACGATACACTGTGCGGCTCCGTAAATAGGGTCTAGGAGCACAGCGCTTGCTTGGGGAGCCAATGCCTCACAAAGCTCAAGTTTGAAATCTGTCATTTTCCTGGAACAGGTATCGGGATTTTCATGATCGCAAAGTTGGCTTTCCAGAGAACCCCTGTGATCCATAGCACACATCGAGAAGATGCCTTCGGGGCCTGCAATTTGTTGAAGTCCTCGGATTTTTCCGATGCTGAGAGTATTCATTGCTGTAAAATCTATTATGAGATAATGCCAGGTGTTAATCAACCGAATTCATACGCAGGTATTGTGGATACTCGGTCATTTTTACAGTCTCCATGATTCGTGATACATTGTGATGTCACATACTGATTGCAACATATATGTCAATTAAGATTCAAAAAGCATCCAATATAGGTTTCTGCATGGGCGTTCGCCGCGCGATAGATATCATCACGTCTGCCGCAGATCAACATGGAGGGGTAGAAACTCTCGGGGCTCTTGTTCATAATCAGCAGGTCCTTAAAAAACTGGCTGATCACGGTGTTCGAATCATTGAAAATGTGTTAGATGTAAAGGGCGATACGGTATTTATCAGTGCACACGGGGTTGGTCCTAAAGTGATGGAAGAGATCGAATCTCGGGGGTTGAATGCGATTGACACTACTTGCCCGTTTGTGAAGCGCGCGCAGGTAGCCGCACGTCGGCTGGCTGAAGATGGTTTTTATACGATAGTTTTCGGAGATTTTGGGCATCCGGAAGTCAAGGGAATACTGGGGTGGGCAAATGGAAACGGTATGGCGACACTCGTTTCAGGGGATTTGAAACAGATTGAGCACCTGCCGCACAAGCTCGGCATACTTTCTCAGACCACCCAGATACCTGAATCCTTTTCAACCTTTGTTAAAGATGTTATCGATATCGGCCTTGTGAAAGATGCGGAAATAAGGGTGATTGATACCCTGTGCCATGATATCCGCCGCCGGCAGGCTGACACGCTAAATATGGCACAGAAATCGGATCTTGTTCTCGTTATCGGCGGGCGAAACAGCGCCAATACCAAACATCTTTATGAGTTGTGTTCTACTGTTGCAGATACGTACCAGATTGAGACTGCGGCCGAGATTAATCCTGGATGGCTTGATAACAAAAATGAAATCGGGGTGACCGCAGGGGCCTCGACAGACGACGAGACCATCGACGATGTGATGACCAGGTTGCATCATATTACCGGAATATGATATACGGAATTTTCGGTGCCGACATAACGAGGACTAAGTTACACTTTTTCGCTGAAGGAGCATTATGAAAAAACGCGTTTTTTCCGGTGTCCGACCTACTGGGCGCTTGCATATTGGTAATTATCTGGGTGCGGTCAAAAATTACGTCGCACTTCAGGATGAATACGAATGTGTTTATTGTATTGTAGACCTCCACGCGTTAACTACGCTCGAGGAAACAAATAGGCTGCAGTCGAACATATATGAGGCGTTGCTCGATCTGTTAGCCGCAGGACTGGATCCCGAAAAAAGTATCATATTCGTTCAGTCTCATGTGCCGGAGATAAACGAACTGTTTACCCTGCTGGGGATGGTAACGCCGCTAGGGTGGTTACTACGTGTGCCTACTTTTAAAGAGAAAGCCAGGTTGCATCCGCAAAATATCAATTATGGGCTTGTGGGGTATCCGGTTTTAATGACCTCTGACATAGTGTTATATAAGGGTGAGGTGGTTCCCGTTGGGGAGGACCAGTTGCCGCATCTTGAACTTGCCCGCGAGATAGTCAGGAGGTTTAACGAACACTTCGGGGAGACCTTTCCTGAACCTCAGGCGAAATTAACGAATTTCCCCATGGTCATTGGACTCGATGGCAAAGACAAGATGAGTAAGTCGTTGGGTAATCACATCGAGCTGGCCGCGACCGCCGAAGAGACCACTAAAAAGATAATGTCCGCAGTGACGGACCCTGCACGTAAATTACGCACAGATGCCGGGCATCCCGAGATATGCAATATATTTAAATTGCGAAGTTATTTTGAATCTTCGGTTGCAACTGCTCTGAACAAGGATTGCCGGGCAGCCGCCATCGGATGTGTGGATTGCAAAAAAGCGCTGGCGGCGGCAATCAATGCCGATCTGGCTCCCTTGCGTGCCCGGCGTGCCGAACTTGCCGCACGTCCCGAATATGTCATAGATATTATGCAAGATGGCGCGCGGAGGGCGCAAATTATCGCAAAGCAAACACTTGCAGAAGTGAAACAGAAAATGGGATTGGTTCCGATTTAATTCAATCCACTTCAGTATTCCGGTTGGTCGAAATAAAAGAACGAGCGAGAGTTACTCTGCTCGTTCTTTATTTTTAGGTGATAATTGTTATGACCCGATGATTGAAGTGCGTGTCAGGTCTTTTTTAGTATGCATAATCTGCAGGATAGTCCTGTCATAATTAAAGAAAAAAGAAAACAGTATCGTAATCTCAAAGGCAATGCTCGGAAGATGAGCAACCCAATTGCCCCGTCCCGCTCCGAGCCCCAGAAATAAAAGGACCACCCCAAAAATCGCTGCTCCGGCAAGTCCCATCTTGGCGAGTTTTTGTTTGTTTAAGACCAATATTCCGAGTACCAGCTCGACTATTGCGAAGAGAATAACATATATAAATATATGAGACACGACAGAATCCATCCAGAAGTTTTGGAGGAAATTAGGCCAGGCAAACTCCCCTCCTTTGTTGTAAGCGGAGGGGGATGCGACCCCGAGTATCGCGTTAATTATCGCGCCGGCAATAAAGACGCATCCCCAGAAAAGCCTGATAAAATTAGCGATTTTCCTCATTATTCTTCCGAATCTTGGTAACGAATCGTTTTATCCGCACCAGCGCTTCTTCAAGTTCAGGCAAAGAAGTTGCATAACAGCATCGTACATAACCTTCGCCGCAGGCTCCGAAAGCAGTCCCGGGAACTACTGCGACCTTCTCTTCCTGAAGGAGTTTTTCAGCGAATGTCTCTGAATTCATTCCGGTGGAGGTGATATTTGGGAAAGCGTAAAAGGCGCCTTTGGGTTCGAAGCATGAAAAGCCGATATCGCGAAGGCCTTTTACAATAACCTTTCGCCTTCGGTTGTAATCAGCTACCATTTCGAGTACGTTGTCTTCACCTCCGCGCAGCGCTTCAAGTGCGGCTACCTGGGCCATCGTGGGGGCGCACATAATGGTGTACTGGTGTATTTTGGTCATGGCGGCGATGATTTCCTTGGGCCCTGCCGCATAGCCGATTCTCCAGCCGGTCATTGCATATGCCTTTGAAAATCCGCCGAGCAGGATTGTTCTTTTCTGCATGCCGGGAAGTGCTGCGAAACAAGTATGTTCGACACCATAAACCAGGCGCGAATAGATTTCGTCGGAGATGACAAGCAGATCATTGTTGCATGCCACCTCGGCCACCGAAGCCAATTTTTCCCGGGGCATCACTGCGCCGGTTGGATTGGCGGGGTATCCGGAGAGGATGGCTTTTGTGCTAGGGGTAAGCGCATTTTCGATATCGGAAGCACTGATTTCGAAGTTGTTGGCTTCGAAAGTTTGCACCATTATTGGTATCCCTCCCGAAAGAGACACGGCAGCCGGGTAAGCTACATAGCAGGGTGCGGGGATGATGACCTGGTCTCCAGGGTCTATGGTAGCTCTCATGGCAAGGTCAAGGGCTTCGCTGACTCCAACGGTGATGAGAAGTTCGGTCTCTGGGTCGTATTTCACTCCGTATTTTTGGTGCAGGTGGTTAGCAAGCTCCCTGCGTAATTCCGGAGTGCCAAGGTTCGAGGTATACATCGTACGGCCTTGTTCGAGTGAATAGATTGCTGCTTCCCTGATATGCCATGGAGTTGTGTAATCCGGCTCCCCGACTCCAAGGGAAATTACTCCATCCATGGATGCCAGCAGATCGAAAAATTTCCTGATCCCGGAGGGCGCGATACTATGGGCCCTTTGGGAGACGGGGCTTTTACTCTTTGTTACGGTTTTGCGGCTCGTACTCATGACTGGTTCCGTTAGAGAATCACAGCCTGACGTTTGCTGTCTTCTTTGATATCGAAAATTTCGCCGTCTTCTTTATAACGCTTGAGAACAAAATGGCTGGCCGTTCCGGTCACTCCCTCTATTGGTGCGAGTTTACGGGTGACGAACTCGGCGACTTCCTGCATGGATTTTCCCTCGACCAGCACCGCGAGATCATATGTGCCAGACATCAAATATACAGTGCGGGCTTCATCGAATCGATAGATGCGCTCGGCTATCGCATCGAATCCAACTTCACGCTGCGGTGTAATTTTTACCTCAATAAGGGCCCAGACGTGTTCGTTGCCTACTTTGTCCCAGTTGACTAGTGCTTTGTATTTAACGATCGCGCGCTCGTTTTCGGCCTGCTTGATGGTTTTACCGACTTCGTCAGCCGTCAAACCAGTCATGGCGGATATCTGGGTGTGCGTCAGTTTGCCGTCTTGTTCAAGAATTTTGAGGACTTCTTTATTAAGCATTTAAGTCACCTCGCTTGGGGAAATTTGAGCCATCATTATAGCAGAAGTTTATGAGTTTTGCCGTAATCCAAACAAGCGCGATATGATTTCGATGCTGATGGTCCCCGGGGGTATAACTAATTCCACTGTCCGAGGAATGGCTTGGAGATGGGAGAGCCCACTGTTTCTAACGTTGGGCTGCGCCGATTAATTCCGCGAATTTAACATTGTTTGCGGCGACGTAACTTTCAAGGCCTTCTACGATATCTGTCGCGGCTGCAGGGTTTACCAGCGTCGCGGTGCCAACTTCAACGGCTGTGGCACCGGCCAGAATGAATTCGAGCGCATCCTGGGAGGTCATTATGCCTCCACCGCCGATCACGGGCACATCAACTGCTGAAGATACCTGGTAGACCATGTAGAGTGCGATCGGTTTGATGGCTGGCCCGGAAAGTCCCCCTGTTTTATTGCCGAGTATCGGCTTGCGCTTTTTGGTGTCGATAGCCATGCCTTTAAGTGTATTTATCAAGGATATGGCGTCTGATCCGGCACCGGCTACGGCTTTGGCGACGGCGACTATGTCGCACGCGTTCGGGGTGAGTTTGACGATTACGGGCAGGGAAGTGGCGTTTTTGACTGCGCTTGTTACACGGGCAGCAGAGTCTGGGTTAGCGCCGAACTCCATGCAACCTGAGGCGACGTTGGGGCAGCTTATGTTTATTTCTAGTCCGCTTATACCTGGCACCCCTTCAAGTGTCCGCGCCAATTCCGCGTATTCCTCGAGGCTTTCGCCAGCGATATTAACGATGACCGGGACCCGCCATCCCGCCCAAATTTTGGACTTAGTGGCTATCAGCGCCTCCACCCCCATGTTTTGCAATCCGATGGCGTTCAACATGCCGGAGGGTGTTTCGGCGATTCGTGGCTGTTTGTTGCCCTCGCGTGGAGCTAGGGTGGTTCCTTTACAGATGATAGCGCCAAGGCGCTGGATGTCACAGACCCCGCTCATCTCGTCGCCGTAGCCGAACGTTCCCGAGGCGGCGATCACGGGGTTATGGAGCAGAAGGCCACGGGGGTTATGAGGTGCGAGTTGAACGCTTAAGGCGTTTATTGTATCCAAAGTGTCATAATTATAATCTCAGGTCACGATAACGGCAAACACTGTCTGAATAATTAATTGAAGGAGGGTAAAAATGAGGTTGATAGATTCAAAGGTGCGAAGGCTTTGATTTGTTGGAATTATTTCAATTTATCTGTTGCCGATTGCATATCCGGCGGCAACGGGGCGGTGAATTCAACAATGTTCCCATTGGAAGGCAATTTGAAGCTCAAACGTCCGGCGTGCAGGGCCTGTCTCCCGATTATCTCGGATTTTGAACCGTAAATGGCATCGCCGACTATCGCGTGGCCCATGCAGGCGAAATGCACTCTGATTTGGTGTGTGCGGCCGGTTTCCGGCCGGGCTTCCACGAGCGTGTATCCAGCATAATATTTCAATACCGTGTATTGTGTCCTGGCTGGTCGCCCTGTTTCACAGACAGCCATCCTCTGGCGGTGCGCACGGTCACGACCGATAGGTGCGTCGATGATGCCGGTTTTAGGTGTCATTCCGCCTTTTAAAAGGGCGATATAAGCTTTTTTTACCGTTCGCGATTTGAACTGGTCGGAAAGGTTTTCAAGGGCGGAACGCGTTTTTGCGATGATTATCAGCCCGGAGGTGTCCTTGTCCAGACGGTGAACTATCCCCGGCCGCTCGGCATTATCTGCTTCTGGCAGGCTCGGAAGGTGTGATAGGACGGCATTGACCAGCGTGTGAGTTGGATTCCCCGGAGCGGGGTGTGTGGTCATGCCGGCGGGCTTGTTCACGACTATAAGGTCGGCATCTTCGTAGATGATATCGAGTGCAATATCTTCCGCCTGATGCCTCGCGGGTTCGGGCGGGGCTATGAAAACAGAAACGACATCTCTCTCTTTTAGCTTTAGGCTGCTTCTGGCTGGTTTGCCGTTGAGGGTGATGTTTCCGTCTTCGATAAGTTTTTGAATGAAACTGCGGGAGAGTTCCGGAAGTTTCTGTACTACGAAGAGGTCGAGCCTTGCACCCGAGTTATCTGCGGTCAGTAGAACTGGTTGAATCACCGTTTGTCTCCGTCCCATAGGCGCGGATAAGGTTGAATGCCAGCAAAATGCCTCCGACAACCAGCGATGAGTCGGCTATGTTGAAATCTGGCCACCCACCCACCTTGATAAAATCAGTCACGTGTCCAATAATAGCACGGTCTATCAGATTTCCAAGAGTGCCGCCTAGGACTAGCCCAAGGGCGAAGATGGTAGTTTTCCAGGTAAGGAAAGAAAAGCGTTTACTTAAAACCAGCGCGATGTAGAGGACGGCTAGCACTCCCAGCGAAGAAATGATGCTGAGAAGGATCCTCGAGTTCTGTAACATCCCGAAGGCTGCACCGGTATTTTCACCATGTGTGAACCGAAAGAACCCTGTCTGTGGCCAAGAACCATTGAGGGCGATAGCATTGGAAACCCACCATTTGGTAAGCCTGTCCGTCGTCACCACGACGGCTGCGGTTAATGGGAAAATGATCGAGGTGCGATTTGCTTTATCGGGCATTTTTCTGGGCGTCATTCATACAGAGTTTGGCCGTGGGCATAGCTTCAAGCCGGGCTAGTTCTATCTGCCGGCCGCACTTTTCACATTTTCCGAATGTTCCGAGGTCAAATTTTTTAAGGGCCGATTCGATGTCTACCATCTCCTCCATCACGCGTTGTTCCTGGGCTACCATGTTCTCGAGGTCGGCGGTTTCGCTGGCTTCTTCTTCACGCTTGCCGAATGGGCTACCCTCGCGCCGCTCTTCCGATGAACGGTTATCGCGTATGTGCTGAAGTTGTTCGGCCATGCGCTTGTGTTCTTTTTCAAGCCGTTGCCGGATTATTTTGTAATTAACGTCGATCATAGACTTCTCCCTACGGTGCCGCGATGCGTATTCGGTGTATCCCAATGCCTACGTTGAATTATGTTGCAAAAAAACGGTGAAAACAAAGACTGTTCAGCCAGATTTAACCGGCAAAACTTAAACCGTATCGAGCCATCCACCGGCGTGGGTAGCTGATTCGCGCTGCAGGGGAGTTATGCATATTTGCCACTGCTAACCAGTGTAGCCCATTTTTTTACATTATTCAATAGTCTGTTGTTGCGCCTGTTCCGGGCCTGAAATCTATAGACTTACCCGAGCTCTCCGGTGAGTTCCCGCCCACCCAGTAGGTGCAGGTGGATGTGTTGCACCATCTGTCCCCCTTCTGGACCGCAATTGATGGCAACCCGGTAGCCTTTTTGTTCGATAGCTTCGCCCCGCGCGAGTTTCACGGCTACATGGAGCAAGTATCCCATGAGTTGCTGGTCGCGCAGGTCTAGTTCTGCCAGGTCGGCATAGTGTTTTTTGGGGATGATAAGGACATGGGTCGGGGCCTGGGGATGTATGTCCCTGAAGGCAAAAACGCGATCGTCTTCAAATACCTTCGAACTTGGGATTATTCCGGCAGCTATTTTGCAGAAGATACAATTTTCCATCTTCGTTCTACCTCCTGCGGTATTTGGCAATCTGTTCTTCGAAAAGGTCACCCCCGCGCGTATCATTGGCGACGATGACAGGGAAATCTTCAACTTCGAGCCGCATGATCGCTTCCGCCCCCAGTTCGGGAAAAGCAATGGTTTCAGCTTTTCTCACCGTTGTTGCAAGAAGCGCTCCGGCACCGCCGTAAGTTACGAAATAGCTCGCATGGTGCTTTTTCAGAGCCTCCCTTACTTCTGCCGACCTCTCTCCTTTACCGATCATCGCCCCCAGTCCGGCGGCCAATAGGGCGGGAGTGAAAGCATCCATACGGGAGCTCGTTGTGGGGCCGCACGAACCGATGACCTGCCCCGGCCTTGCCGGTGTTGGGCCCATGTAATAGATGGTCTGACCCCTGAGTTCGAATGGGAGGGGTGTCCCTGCCGCCAAGGCTTCGACGAGAAGTTTATGTGCGGCATCCCGGGCTGTGTAGATCACGCCAGAAAGAGAGATTGAGTCCCCGGCGCACAACTTTTTCCGGATTTTTTCGTCTACGGGGGACACTATGTTCCAGATAGCCACTATAAAACTACCTCGGCATGCCTGGCGCTATGGCATTGCAGGTTAATGGACAGGGGCAAACTGGCGAAATGGCATGGGCGCGACTCTGCATGCACCGCAAGTGCTGTAACAGTGCCGCCCATCCCCAGCGGCCCGATTCCCAGCTTATTGATCCTCTCCAGTACCTTCTTTTCTAGTAGCGCATTTTCAGGGTCGGAACTCGGCCAGCCGAGCGGGCGGAGCAGCGCTTTCTTCGCCATAATCATCGCTTTTTCTGCAGTGGCGCCGATACCCAATCCGATTACAAGGGGAGGGCAAGCGTTGCCTCCGGCGGTTTTAACCGTGGACTCGACGGCATCGATGATGCCCTGTTCGCCGGCGCCGGGTTTGAGCATGACGAGGCGACTCATGTTCTCGGCTCCGCCTCCCTTGGGCATGAATCCTATTTTTATTTTATCACCGGGCACAATTTCAAAATGGATGATGGGAGGGGTATTGTCTCCGGTGTTTAGTCTTTTTGTGAAAGGCTGTGCCACGATTGATTTACGCAGGTACCCTTCGGTGTAACCTTGCCTGATTCCTTGTGCGATTGAGGCATTCAGGTCTCCCCCCGTAAAATGCACTTCTTGCCCGATATCTAGAAACACGATAGGCGCGCCGCAATCCTGACAGAGGGGCAGGTTCTGGGTTTTTGCCACCCGTACGTTGTCGATGAGCCTGTCGAGTGCTTCACGGCCGATAGGTGATGCCTCGTTTTCGCGCGCCTTCTTCAGCGCCTCCAGCAGGTCGTCTCCCAGTGCAGTATTGGTTTTCTGGGCGAGCCGGGCGACGGCCTGGGTGATGTCCTTTACGTCGATTTCTCTCATGGATTCGAACTGTTCTTGAATTCGAAGTAGAACAAAAGACCGGCGATGGTTTTGGCATCCTGTATTTGTCCCGTGAGGATGAGTTCCCGCGCTTGGCTTAATGATAATCTGACAAGTTTTATTTCCTCGGTGTCGTCCGCGATAAGCCGAGAAGGGCTCAGACCGGTTGCCAGGAAAAGGTGCAGGTATTCGCTGGCGTAACCCGGTGCGGAATAAAATCCTCCGAGGCATCTGAGGCTCTCTGGGATATATCCGGTTTCTTCCTGCATTTCGCGCCTGGCGGTCATTTCGGGTGTTTCACCGGGGTCGATCCCGCCCGCAGGCAATTCGAGGAGGTTTTTGCCTGCGGCATGCCTGAACTGGCGTACAAGCAGCACATGATTTTCTTCGTCTATGGCCACTATGACTACTGCTCCGTCGTGTTCGATAACTTCGCGTACGGTCTTCTGGCCCGAGGGCAGAGCCACATCGTCAACCCTCAGTCGGATGGTATGCCCTTGGTAGATAAACCGGCTGGAAAGGGTACGGTATCCTGTCATGGCTGTTTGAACCTGTAGATTAGCGCAGCCTCATCACAATTGGGGAACTTTGGACATCGGTAGCATTCGCCCCATATCTTATGAGGGAGCGTTGATTTGTCCTCTTCAATAAACCCGCATTTTTGAAAAAATCCCTTGACATAGGTCAGCGCGAAAATATTGGGTATCCCGAGGCGTTTAGCCTCGTCAAGGCATGCCTCCACCAGCTTTTCCCCCAGTCCATGGTGGCGGTGTTCTTCGCTGACGGCGAGCGATTTCACCTCCGCTAGGTCGCTCCACGCGATGTGAAGGGCAGCACATGCGATGACTTCTCCGTTCTCACGGGCGACGAAAAAATCGCGGATGTTTTCATATATCTCAGATAGAGGTCTGGCTAGCATCTCTCCGCGTTCGGCGAAAGAGTTGACTATCTTCTGTATCCTTACTGCGTCGTCTATCCTGGCTTTTTCAATTGTGTAAGGCATCATATTATCCCTTCAGTTTGCGCTGCAGCGAAGCGTAAAAATATCCGGGCGGGTCTATCCTTAAAAACCGAGTTAACTTGGTACTGGCTTTTATAGTGATCATCGCCCCGTCGAAAAGTTCGATGCTGATATGCCCGTCGATGCTCAGCGTGGCAGGGTTGGGCGTCGAAAGTTGAAGCGTGATTACGCTTTCCGGGTTTAATACGAGTGGATAGTGCATCGAAAGGTGTGGCAGAATGGGCACCAGGAGAAGGTCGGTTGACCTTGGGTTGAGGACCGGTCCCCCGGCGGCCAGGGAGTAGCCGGTACTCCCGGTCGCAGTGGCAACCAGGGCCCCGTCTGCCTTGTATGTGTCAACTCTTGCGCCGTCAATGGCAGCTGTGACCTCTATGATGCGGGCGATTGCACCGCGGGCCACCACTACGTCGTTTAGCGCATGAAAACTGAGATGTTCCTTTTCGCCCCGTACCGTTTGAAACAATTCCGCGTCCAGCATCGCACGTTCATCGATCCATCCCTTTCCATCAAGGAGCGCGATGAGTTTTTCGCCATTGTCGTCTGCTGGTATTTCCGTTAAAAACCCGAGTTGACCGAGGTTTATCCCCGTGATGGGGATGATCAAACCGTCGAGCAGTTGCGATACGCGGAGTATCGTTCCGTCTCCTCCTACGGTCAGAATAAGGTCGGTCCCTGGGAAGAGGGGGCAGATTTCGGAGGCGTCCCAGGCAGAACTCAACCAGTATTCCAGCCCCCTGGATTCAAGGATGCCCGCCAGTTTCCTGGTTAGTTCGGGGGCGCGTATGTTAAAGGGGTGATACGCTATGCCGACTTTTTTCATGTGCTATCTCTTTTGGATTTTATCGAAGGGTTACTTACGTACGGATAGGAAAAGGATGACGACCCCGAGCAGCATCAGGAGAACCGCACCCGCTGAAGCGGTAAACAGTATGTCGAATATTTTGAGCGTGCTGGCGAGGACGAGGATACCGATGACAAGAAAGACGCCCCCGAGCGCCCTCAGACGGAAGCTCCTTCCGCTTTTTATCTGTGCCTCTTCTATCTCTTCAGGTGTCGCTTGCCTGGGAGCCGGGTGAACGGCGTTCGTGCCCGCTGGCATTCCGCGGAAAACGATAAGTACCACGGCGGCTATTATCAACAAGAGGATAATTTCAGATAAACCGAGCTTCATTTATGTCCCCGTTTGCCCTGACTATTCAACTGTTAATAGCATAGCATAATGAGGGTTCATGGCAAATAACCCCTGGAAACTTAATGGATACATGGGCGCCCGTGGCTTTGATCCGCCGTCGGTTAGTTCGCACCTCGTCGATAGAGGGCCGATACGGTAACAAGAATGATGCCGGCGGCTGAGAAGCAGACGGCGAATACCAGCAAAGGGTTAGTGGCGGTGTCAGCCAGTTGTATTATCCAGGGTTGTAGGGAAACGGGAATGCCCGAAAGCGATGCAATCCGGCTGTGAATCAATACCCGGGTAACGACCACCGCTGCCGTCTCGAGTATCCCGTAACAGGCGAAAGTTCTCCCCAGCACCAGGTAAGTCTTTTTCAAGTTGAAGTTGGTCAGGGTTATGAGCGCCATAATAAAGAGCGACAGGCCGACGAGCCCCCAGAAGCCTTTCTGGTAATAAATCACGCCTTGCCGGACGTCCTTGAGGGTGCGCTGCGCATCGTCGAGACGTCCTGTGATAGGAATAGGTAAGCTGATCCCGGTTTCGGCGACGATGTCGACAGAAGCAGGGATCTTGGGCAGGGTGACTTGCCAGGCTATGTCGAAACCCAGAGAGAGAAGGTCCGGCGGGAGACTGGCGAAATCGGATGGAGGAGATGCTAGCACGGCAGTTTTAAGAGCCGAATAGATGCTGTCTATTACGGGGCCGACGGGTACGTTCAGGTCCAGGCTTTGACTGTTGCCGAGCATGTAGTCATAAATCCTGGGAAGGAGCATGGCGACCTGGGATTTGAAGTAGGGCTGGATCACTGCATCGACGGTTGGGAGATAAGGTGTAGGGTCCAGGTCGGTGCCTCCGATGTTAAGGTCGGGCAGGTTGTCGACAATTACCTGGTTGATATAGGGTGTTAAATCCATCTGGTTGATGATGGATGCCGCGAGCGACGGGTCCATCAGGCTTGACCTTAGAGTCGTTTTCAGGTCGATGGCATGGCCATAGATAAGATATGCGTAGACGTCAGAAACAGCCTTGTCGAGGGCGTTTTTGAGCGCCGGTGAGTTTTTTTCTATAGCAGACTGGAGGCCGACGATGATCTCTGGATGTTCCGCCAGTTCATCGGTTTTTTGAAGCTCGGGGACGGCTTTTTCATTGAAGATTCCTACGATGTTCAGTCTATCGATTTGCGATGTGATAAAATGCGGGTTGAACGCAGTCGCGCTTGCCATAACCGCCGCTCCCATGCCTATCAGGCAGATGAACAGCATGATACTCAGTAATACGTTTGCGATTTCCCGGGCAATCCTCACCATTTTTTACGCCTCTTTAGATTTGGTATGCTACCACCGCCCTCCGGGGGTGTCAAAATTGCCTGTGCGGACTCTGACACACCGTGTTGTGGGCTATGGATTTATTCCGGTTATCTGTCTGAATGGAGTTTTTCATCGGAAGGTTTTTGTGACTGCCTTAGAGGCAAATCGCGTCCTCCAACCCCTTGACAAACCAGTGTTAGACATGCTAAATTATTAGCAGTCTCAATGATTGATTGCTAATTATATGTTGCGCCCTCGCGAAGAATTAATTCTTAGGTCCATCATTCGGCAGTACATATCCCGCGCTGTACCCGTTTCCTCTTCGAGCGTGCTGGATGAGTGTGGCCTGGATGTGAGTTCGGCAACCGTGCGCAATGATGTGGTCAGACTAGAAGAGGAGGGTTACATCCTTCGCCCGCACCACGCTGCGGGTTCCGTACCTTCGGACAAAGGTTACAGACACCACGTTGAATCCCTCAAAATTATGGAACTGCCTCTGGGAGAACAGTTCCTTATCAACCACCTTTTTCACCAGGTTGAAGATAAACTGGAAGAATGGCTTAACCTCGCAGTCACATTGCTTGCCCAGCAGGTCAAGAATGTCGCCGTAGTTACAACTCCACAACCGGTGGCGGCGCAGTTTAAGCATGTGGAGCTAGTGTCCATTCAGCCGAATCTCGCTCTTGTAGTGCTGGTATTAAATGGAGCCAAAGTTCGACAGCAATTGGTTAATTTTGAAGAATCGGTCACCCAGGAATCATTGACGAACATGGCCCAAAAACTGAATAAGTTGTTTGCAACTAGGTCGATGGCCCACATGGCAACAATAATTGACACGTTCCCAGCTTATGAAAAACGCGTCATCGAGCATATACTCCATATGATGGAGGCCGAAGAGGCACAAAGCGGGCAGGGGCTTTTCCTAGAAGGATGGCACTTCCTGATCAATCAGCCGGAATTCAGCCAGGGACCTCGCCTCGTGAATCTTATCAATTTGGCCGAGCAAAACAAACTTGTCGACCTTATGCGACCTGAAAACCCTTCCGAGCATGGTGTGCGAGTCATAATAGGAGCCGAAAACAAAGACGAGGCTATCCAGGGGTGCAGCCTTGTCATAAGCCGGTACGGGCTTCCCGGCGAACCGCTCGGGAGCATCGCGGTGGTAGGCCCCACCCGTATGGAATATGAACGTACTATCGCGGTCATCAGCTATGTTTCATCGCTTGTGAGCCTGTTGGTGACTGAGCTTTATGGAGAAGCTCCACAGAACAACAAACGAAACTGAACAATACTTTTTACAGGATGTGAAAATGACCGATCCGAGATCCGAAGAAAACGAACAGAACAAGGATATTTTCGAGCGTCCCGAAGAACTATCGTCTCCGGCTGACCTCAGCACGATTAAACAGGACCTCGTCGAAGCAAGGGCAAAAGCCCAGGAATATCTGGAAGGCTGGCAGCGCGGGCAGGCGGATTTTGTAAACCTTAAAAGGCGTCTCGAGCAGGATAAAGCAGATGCCGTAAAATATGCGAACTCAGGGCTGATTATCAAAGTAATCCCTGTACTCGATGATTTTGAGCGCGCCGTCGGGGCGGTTCCGGCTTCTATGGCTGGTGAAGCCTGGGTTGACGGCATCAACGGCATCGCGCGCAAGCTCTTTGCCGTCCTGGAGGCAATGGGTGTAGGCCGCATTCAGGCACAGGGAGAAAACTTCGATCCCTCCATGCATGAGGCGGTGGGAAGCGTACCCGGTGAGGAGGGCAAGGTTGTGATGGAACTTGCGACCGGTTACCGCCTGAACGAGCGTGTGCTGAGGCCTGCAAAAGTTCTCGTTGGCAACGGCGAGGATGATAAAAGCCCAATGCAAGCCGATGGTAGTTAAATTCGCGACTCAGGATATAGGAATCCGTTAGATTTAATTTGGTAAAGCAAAAGAGAGGAGTAACTGGAACATGTCAAAAGCAGTTGGTATCGACTTGGGAACTACATTTAGCGAAATATCAGTCATGCAAGGCGGCGAACCGGTGGTCATCCCTTCAGCGGAAGGCGGCAATATCACCCCTTCGGTGGTAGCGGTCAGTAAAACCGGCGAACGCCTGGTAGGGCAGGTTGCCCGTCGCCAGGCTATCGTCAATCCGGAGAATACAATTTATCTCACCAAGCGTTTCATGGGGCGTAAGTGGGGTGAGCCCCAGGGGCGCGAACTGACCGTTGAAGACGACGCCAAGCGCAAACCATTTAAAGTGGTGAAAGGACTCAACAACGAGGTCAAGATGGTCATGGGTGGCAAGGAATACAGCCCGCCCGAGATTTCGGCCATGATCCTCCAGAAGCTGAAAGCTGATGCTGAGGCCTACCTGGGCGAAAAAGTCACCGAGGCTGTCATCACCGTGCCTGCATATTTCAACGACGCCCAGCGCCAGGCCACCAAAGACGCGGGGCAGATCGCTGGCTTGAAAGTCCTGCGTATAATCAACGAGCCTACTGCAGCAGCGCTTGCCTACGGTCTCGATAAAAAGAAGGACGAGACCATTGCCGTGTATGACCTTGGCGGAGGTACGTTCGATATCTCTATCCTCGAACTCGGCGAAGGCACTTTCCAGGTCAAGTCTACCGCTGGCGATACCCATCTCGGCGGGGACGATTTCGACCAGAAGATCATGGACTGGCTGGCGGATGAATTCAAGCGCGATCAGGGCATTGATCTTCGCAAGGACAAGATGGCCATGCAGCGTCTCAAGGAAGCCGCAGAAAAAGCCAAGATCGAGCTTTCCACCGTGCAGTCCACTGATGTCAATCTTCCCTTCATCACCGCTGACGCCAGCGGCCCCAAGCATCTCAATATCAACCTGACCCGCTCCAAGCTGGAACAACTGGTGATGGAGCTCGTGGAGAAAACGATTGGTCCTTGTAAGCAAGCCCTTACCGATTCTGGCAAAACGGCATCCCAGATAGACGAGGTCATCCTCGTCGGGGGCCAGACCCGCATGCCGCTGGTCCAACAGAAAGTCAAGGAACTCTTCGGTAAAGAACCTAACAAGAGTGTTAACCCGGATGAAGTCGTCGCTATCGGCGCAGCTATCCAGGCGGGCGTTCTCAAGGGTGAAGTTAAAGACGTCCTTCTTCTGGACGTTATCCCGCTGACCTTGGGCATCGAGACGATGGGTGGTGTCGCCACTCCCCTTATCACCCGCAACACTACCATCCCCACCTCCAAGACCCAGGTATTCAGCACTGCTTCTGACAACCAACCGAGCGTGGAGATTAATGTACTCCAGGGTGAACGCCCAATGGCTAGCGATAACCGCCAGTTGGGTAAGTTCGTGCTTGACGGCATCCTCCCTGCTCCCCGTGGCATCCCCCAGGTCGAAGTGACCTTCGATGTTGACGCCAACGGCATATTGAACGTCAAAGCACGCGACAAGGGTACTGGGAAGGAACAGAAGATAACTATCACCGTTTCCTCGGGACTTTCCAAGGAAGAGGTCGAGAAGATGCAGAAGGAAGCCGAAGCGCATGCCACAGAGGACGCGAAGCGCAAGGAAGAAGCCGAGACTCGAAATACATCAGACAATCTCGCGTACCAGGCTGAGAAAACTGTCCGCGATAACAAGGACAAGATTCCTGAGGACATTGCGACCGAAATCAACACCAAAACCGCGGCTCTAAGGGCTGCTATCACCGCAAACGACGTTGCACAGATGAAAACTGCTTCAGAGGAATTATCGACTGCCTTGCAGAAAGCCGGCAGCCATGTCTATGGCCAGGGGGGCCAGCAGCAGCCTCCTCCGGGGGGGGGGCAGTCCGGGTCTGAAGGCGAACAGCCTCCTCAGGACGGAAAGCCTGATGAAGGCACTGTCGAAGGCGAGTTCCGCGAGGTATAGCGTTCAGTTGCTTCCGGGGCTATAATATAAGCTCGTTAATAAAAGTGAAGGGCTGGAGCGTTCTCCAGCCCTTCACGGCTACCCCCGGGGTGAAGGTCAATGGCATCTAGCAGGGACTACTACAAAGTTCTGGGGATAAAGCGGGACGCGACGGCAGTTCAGGTTAAGGCTGCCTTTCGTGCCAAGGCTATGCGTTATCATCCGGACCACAACCCGGGTAAGGAAACTTGGGCTAATAAGAAACTGGCGGGTATCATCGAGGCTTATGAGACGCTGGGGAATCCTTCGAGCCGGCGTCTTTATAACCGGCGTCTGGCGGAAGCAGAAAGGCTTTTGGATGAAACCGAAACAGTTGTGGTTTACAGAAGGCCGCGAAAGCGGGAAAAAACTACGGCCGAGCGTATGGTGGACATTATCAATTTCCCGTTGACTCCGTCCTGGGCCAGGTCTATGGCAGCCGCTTTTGTATTATTCGACCGTTTTTCTAAAGATGACGGAAGTGTGGAATAGGGGAAAACATGGTTACAAAACGTGATTATTATGAAGTACTCGGAGTGGGCAAGGATGCTGGTGAAGACGACATAAAGAAGGCTTTCCGCAAATTGGCGTTCCAGTACCACCCGGATAAAAATTCGGGCGACGGCGCAGCGGAAAAATTCAAGGAAGCTAGCGAAGCCTATCAGGTCCTTACAGACCCTGAAAAGCGGCAGGCTTATGACCGTTTCGGCCACTCTGGTGTGGATGGCGCTTCGCGTGGTTTTGAAGATTTCGGTTTCGGTGCAGGCGGGGTCGGCAGTATTTTCGAGAACTTCTACAGTTTCTTCAGCGACGCGTCCACTGCCAACCAGACCGCCCCGCTTCGTGGCGGAGATATCCAGTACCTTGTGGAACTCACTTTTGAGGAGGCCGCGCTCGGGGTGGAGAAAGAACTTCATATCACCCGCAATGAGAATTGTTCCATCTGCCAGGGCAGCGGTGCCAAACCCGGCACACAGCCAGTTACCTGCCCCGAATGCAAGGGAGCGGGAAGGGTCCAGCGGGTCCAGCAGAGTCTTTTTGGACGGTTTACCAATGTGACTGTTTGTCCGCGCTGCAGTGGGAGCGGCAAGATAACTACAGAACCATGCCCCCATTGCCACGGCAGCGGCCACGAGCGCTTCGAGCGCGATATCAAATTGACCATACCTGCGGGGGTAGACAGTGCTACCAGACTTCAGATGAGCGGTCAGGGTAATGCCGGAGAACGCGGCGGGATGCCGGGTAACCTAATCGTATCGATTCAGGTCAATCCTCATGAATTCTTTACCCGCGAAGATAGCAATATCATCTACGACCTCAAGATTAACTTTGCTCAGGCTGCGCTCGGTACAGAATTGGCTATCCCCACGCTTTACGGTGACGCCCAACTCAAGGTACCTGCGGGTGCCCAGGCGGGGGATGTCTTCACTCTGAGGGGCAAAGGCATCCAGCACTTCCGCCGCTCGGGCAAAGGTGATGAGTTGGTGCGCCTGCATATTGTCACTCCCGAGAAACTTACAAAGGAACAGCGGCGTCTCTTCGAAGAGCTTGCCGAGAGCTTTGAGGAGAAAAAGAAGAAGAAAGAAGCCGAGTAATATTTGTGACACAAATTGATTAAACAAGCCGCCCCGTTTCCGGGGCGGCTTGTTTTTAGGTAGGGTTGGGGATCAGTCTATAGCGGGGGTCTCTTTCGTGAAAATAGTTTCCATCGGCGACCGGCGAGCTCGTGCCGGCAGCTGGTCCCCAATATCTCGGGGATGACGTCGCAGACGGCCGCGTCTTCATATAGGATGCGGTATATCTTCTCGGTGATAGGCATCTCAAGGTTAAGTTTCTTCGCCTGGTCCCAGACGGCGCTGGTGGTGGTCACACCTTCGGAGACTCCCGTCATCGAGGACCGTATCTCATCGAGCGACCGCCCCTTCGTCAGTTCTACCCCGACATAGTGGTTGCGGCTCAGGTTTGAAGCGCAGGTGGCTATCAAATCACCCAGCCCTGCCAACCCCGAAAGTGTCAACGGACTGGCTCCGAGGGCCACGCTAAAGGCCGCCATCTCGGTAAGCCCGCGGGTAATAAAAGCGGCTTTGGCGTTGTCGCCGTAGCCGAGCCCGTCCACCATACCAGCGCCGAGCGCAATTACATTTTTAAGGGCGCCTCCCAGTTCTACCCCCACCAGGTCATGGTTGGTGTAAACCGAAAAAGTAGGCCCGCTGAATATTTTCTGAGCTTTCTGTGCTGTTTCTTCATTCTCCGCTGCGACAACCGCGGCTGCGGGTAGCCCTTGTAGGATTTCCCTGAACAGGTTGGGGCCCGATATGGCGCAGATATTTTTGTGATACACGGGGTCTATCTCGTCGGCAATGACCTGCGACATGCGTTTGTTGGTGCCTATCTCGATGCCTTTGGCGGCCGAGATGATAAGTTTATATGCCTTGAGTGTCGGTTTTACCACTGCTATGTTCTGGCGCATGGTCTGTGAAGGCACGGCCATAATCACAGCGCTGGACAGGGACATGGCATCTTTGATGGAGGAGGTCACGCTTAATGAGGTGGGGAATTCGACATTGCCCATCACATGCCGGTCGGAGCCCCTGTTGCTTAGCTTCTCTGCCTCTTCCTCGGTGCGGGCCCACAATTTTACAGAAGTACCCCTGCGGGCCAAAAGGATAGCTAGTGTCATCCCCCAGCTAGTCGTGCCGACGACGCAGATTTTCGTCATCTTCGATTCACCTGGTAAGAGCAGTGTCGATTCAGGCCGGGATGCCCGATCGGGCTGCCGCTTTCTGGTTAAGCTTACGCTCTTTGCCGGAGAGCAGGCGTTTGATATTGTCGCGGTGCGCTATGACTATGATGAGCGCGCCGATAAGAACATATACGAGATATTCGACGGGAACGCCGTAGATTATGGTGAGAGGTATCATTATGGCATAAGCGCTGACCACCCCGGTGATGCTGCCGAGCGATGCAAATCCTGAAAGGCCTGCTCCTATTATAAGGATCTCGCCGCCGAAGAGCGCGGCTACAGGGCAAATGGCGGCCAGTCCCCCGATGAACGTGGCGACTCCTCGGCCGCCCTTGAATTTGGCGAACACGGGGAAAATATGTCCGAGTATGGCGCAGAGCCCGGCGAGGGCTTTGCCCGCCAGGGGGCCCAGTGTAAGGTGCCCGACCGACAGGCTCCCGTGCCCCATTATGACGCCGGCTAGAAGCACGGCAGTGGTAGCTTTCAGGACATCGCCTGCGGCAACCATCACGAACGCCTTTCGTCCGAGGGTGCGAAGCACGTTGGTTCCGCCGGTATGGCCGCTTCCGAAGTCGCGGATATCGATCTTGGCCTGCAATTTGCTCACTATGAGCCCGAAGGGTATTGAACCTAGTACATAACCCAGAAGGGCTACGAATACGAATTTTACTATGATCATTTCTTTTCACCTCTGGTCTTGAAAATGAGTCGCAGCGGAGTGCCTTCGAAACCGAAGTTTTTCCGCAGCTGGTTTTCAAGGTAGCGCTGATACGAAAAGTGCATCAGTGTGGCGTCATTCACGAAGAAAACAAAAGTGGGTGGATTTACTTCTGCCTGGGTGGTGTAGAAAAATTTGAGAAGTTGAAACCCCTTGTGCGGTGGCGTATGGGCTGCGAGTACCTGCTGAACGGCGTTGTTAAGCTCAGCGGTCGGGATCCGCTTGTTCCTTTGATTGTAAACCTCCATCGCTTGCGGCATGATGTCTGATATGCCTGTGCCGTCCATCGCGGACGTATAGAGAATCGTGGAATACCGCATGAATTTCAGATTGGCCCGCAGGCAACGTGTGACTTCGCTTTTGTCCAAAGTCTTGGCAAGGTCCCATTTGTTGACGATGATGATAACGCCTTTAAAAGCCTGTTGGATATATCCGGCGACATGGAGGTCCTGGGCTGTCACAAGTTCCCCGGCGTCGAGTACCAGGAGGGCGATATCTGCGCGGTCTATGGCCTCAAGTGAGCGGATGACGCTGTATTTATCAACGCCTCCACCCTGACGGCCACGTCTTTTGATACCGGCAGTATCTATAAGTATAACACTTTGGCCATTGTAGTCAAGGTTTGTATCGATTGCATCACGAGTAGTTCCCGGTATCGAACTCACGATTACACGCTCTTCGCCGAGCAGCCGGTTAAGTATCATGGACTTGCCCACGTTGGGTCGTCCCACGATGGCAATTTTTAGGCTTTCAGCGGGGTTTACGGCCGTAACGGGGGGAGGCTCTGGCAACCGCGCCAATAGAACGTCCAGGAGGTCGTTGATGCCCCTTCCATGATAAGCGCTGACGGGAATCGGTACACCCAGCCCCAGGCGATTGAACTCATGCGAAGCCATGTCCATTTTCTCGTTATCGGCTTTGTTGACGACCAGCATGACGCGTTTTTTCACTGGGCGGAGCAGGGCGGCAAGGTCCATGTCGCTCGGCATAAGCCCGTCTTTGGCGTCTACCAGGAAGAGGATCAGGTCGGCCTCGTTGATGGCGATGTCTACCTGCTTGTTTATCTCGTCGGAAAAAGATGAACTTCCCTTCATCTCTACGCCGCCGGTGTCTATCACGGTAAACTCTTTATCGAGCCAGCTGACGTTGGCGGTGAGGCGGTCGCGGGTGGTTCCTGGAAGGTCTTCGACGATGGCGATGCGCCGGCCGGCCAACCTGTTGAGCAGGGTAGACTTTCCGACGTTCTGACGACCTACTATAGCGACCAGCGGTCTCCTGCGTGGACCATTTTGGTTCTTTTCTACATCGGCAATTTCGTTGGGCATGTGTTGACTAGTAGTCCTTAATTCCGGATGGGCGCTTCATTCAGAATGGCAGTCGATCTAAAACGGAATTCCTTAACAGATTTTAACGGCAGTTTGGCAGTATCCCTGCCCCGCCCAGCAATTGTGATAGTATGGCTTTTTGTGCGTGAAGTCGGTTTTCTGCCTGGTCGAAGACCACTGAAGATCGGCTTTCTATAACCTCATCGGAGACCTCCTGTCCCCGGTGAGCTGGCAGGCAGTGCATAAAGATGGCCTCATCGTTTGCAAGGTACATCAGGGCGCTGTCCACCTGGAAACCTGTAAAGGCCTTTATGCGCGTCACGTTTTCGTCTTCCTGTCCCATGCTGGTCCATGTGTCTGTATAGACCACATCTGCACCACGGACGGCTAGCTTCGGGTCGTGCCCGATTTCAATCTCTGAGCCGTTATTTTCTGCCAGTATCTGCGCGCGTTCGAGGATTCCGCTGTTCAGTTCGTAGCCCTCTGGCGAGGCGATGTTGATATTCATGCCGGCTAGCCCGCAGGCAAGGGCGAGGCTTGCGGCAACATTGTTGCCGTCGCCGACAAATGCGAGGGTCAGGTGTTTGAGGTTCCCCTTGTGCTCGAATATCGTTAGCAGGTCGGCCAGTGCCTGGCAGGGGTGTTCTTTATCGGAAAGGGCATTGATTATCGGTATGTCGGCATATTTCCCCAGCACCTCGAGTGTATCGTGGCTGAAAGTACGGGCGGCTACGATGTCCACGTATCTTGAAAGTACGCGCGCCACATCGGGCACAGACTCCCTTTTGCCCAGTCCCACCTCTGCCGGAGAAAGGTATATCACCTGTCCGCCGAGTTGCCGCATTGCCATCTCAAAGCTCACGCGTGTGCGGAGGGACGGCTTTTCAAAAACCAGCGCCATCGTCTTGTCGCTGAGCGCGGAATTCCAACCGAGCGATTTCAGTTCGATGGCATCGGCCAGCAGAAGCTGAAGATCTGTGCTCGAGAGGTCGGAAATTGAAAGGAAATCTTTGGTCTGCATCAGTTTCTCCGCAAAGGTCTCGGATGATTATATCATGAATGGGAAGAGGGTAGGGGAAAGGTGGGATTTTCGTTTGCTGTCCCTGCCTGAAATGCCGTTCCGGCAGGCAACAGACGGGTTCGGGTTCTCTGTCTCTGCTATAATTATCTCATGCCTGATTCTCAAAAACCGCGGTTGCTCCTGATAGACGGCAACAACCTGGTTCACCGCGCTTTTCACGCCCTCCCTCCTCTTACAGTGAGGCGCACGGGGGAACTGGTCAATGCTGTTTACGGGTTCTCTTCGATGCTGCTGAAGGTGCTGGCTGACCAAAAGCCGACGCATTACGCCGTGGCGTTCGATAAAAAAGGCCCCACTTTTCGGCACGATATGTTTGACGACTACAAAGCCAACCGTCCCCGTACCCCCGACGAACTCATAGGCCAGCTTGCGCGGACACGCCAATTGGTTGCGGATTTCAACATACCAATCTTCGAGCTTGATGGTTTTGAAGCGGACGACATGCTTGGAACGCTCTCTCATCAGGCGGCTGCGCGGGAAATAGAAACCGTGATACTGACGGGCGACGCAGACGCCATGCAGTTGGTCGGGGATTGCGTTAGCGTCCTTTATCCACGCACAATGGGCGAAGCGGTTCTTTTCGACGCCGATGCGGTCAAAGAAAAGTATCTGGTGCCCCCCGAATTGATCGCCGATTTAAAAGCTCTGAAAGGCGACCCCTCGGACAATATACCCGGGGTGAAAGGCATCGGTGAAAAAACGGCGGCTAAGCTTATCCTCCAATTCGGCGGGATAGAAGAGATTTACAATCATATCGGCGAGGTCACTCCGCCGCGTATTCAGGAGCTTCTGCGAGCCGATGAAATGATGGCTCGCAAAAGCAAGGTCCTTGCAACCATTGACGTACGGGCGCCAGTAACGCTCAACCTGGAAGCCTGCCGGGTTTCCAATATGGACCGCGATAAAGTGGTGGGGCTCTTCCGGGATCTGGAGTTCTTCAAACTTATCGACCGCTTGCCGCAGGTTTCGGAACAGCCGGCAACACGGGGGCCGGTGCAGGGCTCGCTGATGGAAATGGTACCGCAGGCTCCCGAAAAACGCCCTCTTCAAAATATGAATTACATTATTGTCTCGACAACCGAAGCGTTGGATTCGCTGGCACGCAGGCTTGAGGGGTCGGCTTCGTTTGCTTTCGACCTGGTTGCGGGAGCGGGGAATCCCATGAACGCCCAGTTGGTGGGTATCAGCATTTCACCTTCGGAGGGCGAAGCATATTACATCCCACTGACTCATGGCGGCTTGGATGCGGGACCGCAACTCTCGGTGGATGCTGTCATACACGCCCTTTCCGTTGTGTTCGAAAACCGGAAGATCGAAAAATATACTCATAACGCGAACTTCAACACCTCCCTCCTTCATGAATATGGTATAAACGCTACCCCGGTTTCCTTCGATACCATGCTGGCGGCCCATCTGCTGGGTGAGCAGTCTCTGGAACTTCGGAGCCTGGCACTTGGGCGTATGGGCATGGAGTTGCCGGCGCTTCCGATGGGAACCGGCGTTAAAGCGGTTCAGGTCGCTCACCTGTCTGTTCCGGTCGTGTGCGATTACGCCTGCGCATCTGCCGATTCTATCGGCCGCCTGTTCAAGGTGTTGGCCTCAGAACTCGAAAACCAGGGGTTATGGGCCCTCTTCGAAGACCTCGAAATTCCACTTGTCCCGATACTTGTCGGCATGCAGAGGAACGGCGTACTTCTGGATAACCGCATCCTGGAAGATATGTCGATTAGATTGGGTGACCGGCTTAAAGCTCTCGAAAGCGAGATCTACAAGTGCGCGGGTCACCAGTTTAATATCAATTCTCCTAAACAGCTCGGAAGCGTATTGTTCGAGGAACTCAACATCCCAACTGAACAAAAAAAGAAGGGTGCCTGGTCGACGGAAGCCTCTGTGCTGGAAACCCTGCGTAACGCGTACCCGATGGTAGAATTCGTTCTTGAATACCGCCAGCTTACCAAGCTTAAATCGACTTATATCGATGCCCTGCCGGGGTTGGTTAATCCGCGGACGGGGCGCGTCCATACCAGCTTCAACCAGATGCGCACTGCGACGGGCAGGCTGTCGTCGAGTGATCCTAATCTGCAGAACATCCCTGTCCGCGGGGACCTGGGCCGTGAGATTCGGGGTGCATTCGTTTCGGCTCCAGGTTCGATTCTGCTTTCCGGCGACTATTCACAGATAGATCTTCGCGCTCTCGCCCACCTCTCGCAGGACCCGATGCTCATGCATACCTTCGAAAAAGGTGAAGACATCCACACTGCCACAGCCTCCCAGCTCTTCGGCGTGGAAGCGAAATTGGTCACGCCTGACATGCGGCGTTTCGCCAAGACGGTCAATTTCGGGGTCATATACGGCATGAGCGGTTATGGCCTTGAGCAAGCGACGGAGTTTTCACGCGAAGAAGCCAGGGGGTTCATCAAGGCATATTTCGAAAAATATGCGGGTGTGCAGGGGTATTTTGATTCGACAAAGGACCAGGCCCGCAGGCTCGGTTATGTTCAGACCATTCTGGGTCGGCGCCGTTATATCCCTGACATCAATTCTTCTAACAGGGTCGTGCGCGAGGCGGCGGAGCGTATGGCAATCAACATGCCTGTCCAGGGAACTTCGGCAGACATCATCAAGGTTGCTATGATTAATTTGGATAAAGAGATGGATTCCCGGAGACTTCTCAGCAAACTAATACTCCAGGTACATGACGAGTTGATTTTCGAAGTTCCAGAATCGGAAATTCCGGTGATGAAAGAGATTGTTCGAAAACTTATGGCCTCTGCCATACAGCTTTCGGTCCCAGTCAGGGTCGACCTTAAAACAGGCCACGCCTGGGGACAGATGGAGTAGCGCGATCAATGCCTGAACTGCCCGAAGTTGAAACTATCAAGAACGAACTCGCACCCCTTGTGACCGGCCGCCGCATCAAATCTGTTGATTTTCTCTGGGCAAAAACGTTGGTTTCTCCTTCGATACCGGAATTCGATGCGAGGGTCACAGGGAAACTGGTCAAAAGTCTCGAGAGGCGCGGCAAATATCTTATTTTTAACCTGGATAGCGGCGATTCACTGCTTGTTCATCTCCGCATGACCGGTTCTTTCCTGTCGGGCACTGGCAAGTCCGTGCCGTCGGGACACACACGGGCCGTTATCCGTCTGGATGATGGTATTTGTATGTACTTCATCGACCCAAGGAAGTTTGGCAAGTTCCAGCTGGTGGATGACTTGCGAGTGAAAGCGCTTGATAAACTGGGGCCTGAACCGATGGCGGCTTCTTTCACTTCGGCGGTCCTTATTAAACTTCTTGAAGGGCGCAAGGGCCCCATCAAGGCCGCTCTTGTGGACCAGGAATTCATTGCGGGTATCGGCAATATGTATGCGGATGAGATACTCTTCGAGTCCGGGCTGAATCCGCTCAGGCCGTCGGACAGCCTTGCCGCCGAAGAGATGAAACGCCTCTACAAAGCAATAAAGCAGGTATTAAAGCGAGCCATCGAGAACAAAGGGGCCAGTATCTCTAATTATTTCCGCCCCGGCGGCGAAAAAGGTACTGCACACGAGGGATTTAAAGTGGCCCACCGCAAGGGCGATTGTCCCGTATGCGGTGGGCCGATCAAACGTATTGTGGTGCGCCAGCGCGGCACCTATTTCTGCCCTGTTTGCCAGGCCTAGGAATCAAAACTGAATGGCGGATATACGTCCGTCATTAACGATACATAGGCGTACACACGATACATCCAGCGGTTTACTCCAAGTACGAATTTGAATAGGTCCTCTGGATATTTCCCTGTGAAGAGCAGGATGATAGCTATCACGATGATCAACACTTCCATCACCATTTCGAGGAAATAGAGAATAATATAATGCGGAATGGCTAATAACCACCATTTGACGAGGACAAGGCCACGGGAAAGCCTTTCGGGGTAAATGACATCGAAATCAGCGGGATAGGGAGCTTTTTCCAGTGTGAAAGGCGGATATTTATCTGTTCCCAGCACGTTGTAACTATAGAAATTTACGCGCCAGTTCCAGCGGAAAACCCCGACAACGAAATCGAAAAGGGATTTGGGATATTTGCCGGTGAACAGTATTGAGAAGAAGGCGATGACTGTCACCACTCCGGCGGCGATAGTCAAGAAATACAGAACTATCAAATGCGGGATCAGGAGCAGCCATTTGAATATCCATTGCCATCGGCCTGGGGGAGAAGAGAGGTCGCCTGTCAGTGTCGCGGGGTAGGGTCGTACGTCTGCCATTGATACCTCCTGCCAAATTTTGGGCCACACCTAAAGTACTACGCCGGATTCACCCTGTCAATGCCATTTTGAGTGTGAGTCGTTCCTGAAAACAACCCCTTGTATTCTCTATCTCGGTGTGTTGATGATGGTATGCTGTTTCCCTCTAACTCTTCTATTTCTCGCAAGATTCATCCCAACTCATCGGACCGGGCCCCCTGTGGGTAATTTACATCAGGTTCGGGCGGTATTTGGTTCCCCCGCCCGTTCATGCTATAATTACTTTTTAGTTGAATTTGTTTGGAGATAAAAACGTGCCTAAATCAGCAAATAAAATCGAAAAGCCTGAAATCAAAGCAGCTGCGTTCGTTGAGTCTGTCAGTAAAAAAGGGACTCCGGTCAACGGCCTCCGCATCAACTTCGGCTTTACCCGACGCAAACGCAAAGCAGGTAAATAGCCCGGGCCTCAGGCTCGATACTCTGAACTAAAAACTTCTCTCCCTTGATGGGGAGAGAAGTTTTATTTTTCAAACGGGTGCCCCTCTTTTTCAAAATCCGGGAGGTAACTATCCGGCGCGTCTGGTTCCTGGGCCCAACCGTTCTCCAGCCCAGAATCCTCGAACGCCTTCATCGCTTCGCTATATTCTTTTTGGTTTATCGTCCTGTTTATCTCGGGGAAAAGGGAAGCATCGTGCGTCGGGCGGTACTGGCTCATAACACTGACGGTCACCTCGCTGGAAATTTCGCCTGCCAGCCAGTTCAATGATTCGCCAGTCCCCGATATGCCATCGGGCAATATCAGGTGTCTTACGATTACTCCCCGTGCCGCCACGTCATTTTCATCGACCTTAAGTTCTCCGGTCTGCCTCCACATCTCTTTTATCGCCTTGCGGGATGTCGCTGTGTAATCCGATGCCGTCGAGTATCTGACGGCCCGTGTGTCGTCGGAATATTTAATGTCGGGCAGGTAGATATCGACTATCCCGTCGAGTTCTTTCAGTGTTGCCAGGCTGTCGTAGGCGTTAGTGTTGTAAACGATCGGCAAGTTCAAGCCCCTGGGCACAGCCATCGTCAAGGCTGAAACTATCTGAGGAACGAAGTGAGACGGGGATACCAGGTTGATGTTGTGGCAGCCTTTCGCCTTGAGTTCGAGCATGATATCTGACAGCTTTTCTATCGTCACTGTATTCGATTCCTGCTTCTGCGGGTCCTGGCTTATCTGGTAATTCTGGCAGAAAACGCACCGCAGGTTACAGTTTCCGAAGAATATCGTTCCCGAGCCGCTTGTACCGGAAATAGCAGGTTCCTCGCCGCGGTGAATGCAGTAGGATGATACGATCGGCAATGCCCCCGAATGGCAAAAGCTGCGTTCGTCTTTAAGCCTGTTGACACCGCACTCCCGGGGACAGATGTCACACGAAGAAAGCCGCGCGGTTAACCGGGCGGCTCGTTTTTGAAGTTCATCGATGCTGATCCTCATTTGATCTCGTGCCTCCCATACTCCCCACTGTCATCCCGGCCCGAGAGCCGGGATCGTTTACCTGGAGGTGAGGGGTTTTTTAGCCCGCGTTCTCCTTCAGTTTCGTAATCGCTTCCTTGATCCTTTTCATGCAGGTATTCTGCCCCAGCACTTCCATGGTTTGGAACAGGGGAGGGGTGGCGGTCAACCCGGTGATTGCGGTCCTAACCGTTCCAAAAAGCTGCCCGGCTTTAACACCGATCTCGTCTGACAGCGGCCTCAGTACGCTCTCGAGTGTGTCGGCGTCGAAGGCTGATAACTCGTCGAGCCGCACCAGTGCCACATCCAGCATCGCTGCTGTAGCTTTCCGGTCCAGTTTTTTATCGATAAGCAGTTCTGCCGGATAGTCCAATTTGTCGATGAAGAAGAACCAGGTCAGTTCTTTGCTTGCCAGTTCACCCAGGGTCTTCGCGCGTTCATGGACGAGCGGCAGCACCTTTTTGACATAACTGATGTCCAGGGGCCGCTTTACCTCGGGGGGCAGTCCTTTTTCAAGGAACGGCATGGCGCGTTCGGCGAATTCATGGGGGCTGAGCTTGCGGATATATGTGCCGTCCATCCAGTCAAGCTTCTCTTTGTTGAAGATGGCGGACGTCTGGCTGATGCGCTCTATGGAAAAGTGTTTGATGAGCTCTTCCTTCGAGAATGTTTCGGTCTTGTCGTCGAATGACCAGCCCAGCAGTGCGAGGAAATTCATCATCGCTTCCGGCAGGTATCCCTGTTCCTTGTACTCGAGGATTGAAACGGCGCCATGCCGTTTGGAAAGCTTGCTGCGGTCGCTCCCGAGGATTATCGGAAGATGCGCGAATATCGGCGGTTTGAAGCCGAAGGCGTTGTAAAGCATCAGATGCCTGGGCGTGCTGGAGAGCCATTCCTCGGCACGCAGCACGTGGCTTATCTTCATCAGGTGGTCGTCGATGACGTTGGCAAGGTGGTAGGTCGGGTAGCCGTCGCTTTTCATCAGGACGAAGTCGTCGAGGGTGGCATTCTCGAATGTAACATCTCCGCGGATGAGGTCGTGGAATGTGGTCTTTGCCTCCAGAGGGGTCTTGTAGCGTATAACTGCCCCGGGGGCCCCACCGAGCCCCAGGTCGCGGCAGCAGCGATCGTACCCCGGCGGCTTCTTGTTGGCAGTTTGTTCGGCCCGCATTTTTTCCAGCCGTTCCGAGGAACAGTGGCAATAATACGCAAAGCCGCGTTCGACGAGTTCCTTTGCCATCTTGTTGTAAATATCGAGGCGCTGGGACTGGAAATAAGGCCCGAAATCACCCCCGGCCCTCGGCCCCTCGTCCCAGTCTATGCCCAGCCATTCCAGGCCTTCCAGGATGCCCTCGAGGGCTCCGGGCACCGTTCTCGCCACATCTGTGTCTTCTATGCGCACGATGAAAGTACCGTTATTGTGGCGCGCGAAGAGCCAGTTGAAAAAAGCTGTCCGTATATTGCCTACGTGGGGCAGTCCAGTCGGGCTGGGTGCGTAACGTACTCGGACGGGTTCGGTCATGTTGGTTTCTCCTTGAAAATTTTGGTTTTCAGACACTGGCATGCGGCGCAGCCATGGCATTCTGTGTAACGGCGGGTTCAGGAAGTTTGACGACAACCGTGTCGGCTATCTTGTCGTGGACGCCCTGCTTGCGTGGGTCGAATATTATCCAGAGAAACCCGATGCCCAGCATCAGGGAACAAACGATATATCCCAGGTACCTCAGGAGTGCGTAACCTGCGCTCACTTTGGTGCCGTCGCCCCTCAACACTTTGACATTGACCAGCATCATCCCGGGGGACTGCCCGCGCCAGGCCCAGAATATAACGCTGTAAGCCACCGTTACTCCGGTGGATATTACGTTGGAGGCGGCTATCAGAGGGACGAAATACCATGAATCCTTGATGGTCCAGAAATTATCGAAGAACCCCCTGAAAGGGAAAAGCATCTGTATAATGATGCTTAGGATGAAAATGTCGATCAAAAAAGCAGCGAATCGGCGCCAGAAACCGGCATATTCCAGGGCGTGGGCGCTAGTTATCTGCTCTATTTTAGTTCTCCCGGGACTTATGCCATATTATACAACATACAAAAAGCGTGGGTGTGAGTGGTTGACCGCTAAACACGATTGCTCGGAGAGCCCTCTTATTGTCATTCCCTCTAAGGCGGTGATCCGGGTTTTTGATGATGGGTGGGGTGGCATTCCCAGTTGGGAGGAAGGGGAGGGTGTGGGATTTAGCGACTGGGTTCCCTCAATTTTATGACAGCTGGCCGCTAGCTCTCCATCTCCAGGCTGAAATCGAGTGCCCTGACCGAGTGCGTCAATGCCCCGATGGATATGATATCTACCCCCGTCTCCGCCACCTCCCTCACATTGTCCAGGTTGATGCCGCCGGAAGCCTCGAAGCGCACTTGCCCGCGCAGGCGCGAAACCGTTGCTCTCATGTCGGCGACGCTCATATTATCCAGCAGGAGCATGTCGGCCCCCGCCCCCGCCGCCTCTACGGCCTCGGCCAGGTTATTGACCTCGACTTCGATTTTCAGCCCGGATTTGTTCTGCGCTTTTGCCCTGGTGACTATTTCGCCGAGGCTCAGGCCTGCCTCCCTCAGAACGGCTACATGGTTGTCCTTGATGAGGATGCCGTCCGCAAGATTCATGCGGTGATTTTTTCCGCCGCCCGCCGCGACCGCCCGTTTTTCCAGGAGCCGCTGGCCGGCGCCCGTCTTGCGGGTATCTGCTATTTTCACGGGCAGGCCGGAGACCTTTTTGACATAAATCGAGGTGGCAGTGGCGACGCCGCTCAAATGGCAGATGAAGTTCATTGCCGCGCGCTCGGCCCTCAGGATGCTTCGGGCTGAACCGCTGACCACGGCGGCCACGTCGCCGGGTTCGAGGGGCGCCCCGTCATTCATGCGGATTTCGATTTTGAGCTTTGTATCCACTGTCAGAAAGACAGCCCTGAAAACGTCTATCCCGGCGAGGATCCCGGGGGCTTTGGAAAGCAGCGTGGCCGTACCGTTCAGATCTTCAGGGATGACGAGCTTGCTCGTAATATCTTTGTCGGCCCTGTCTTCTGCCAGGGCCAGCGCGATGATTTCCTCTGTTTCGATATCGATTTTTTCGTTCGTGTCCATTATTCTTTCGTCAGTATGATATGCTTGAGCCAGTCATCGCTCCGCTGGGGGTGGTCTGTGCGGTAATGCGCCCCCCGGCTTTCCAGCCGCATGAGTGCCGATTCGGTCATCAGCCTGCCTGTGATGACAAGGTTCAGCAGTTCCCACGATGGGCGGTCCTGGGGTTCAGCCAGGCATTCCTGCCATCCTGCGAGTATGGCGCTTGCCCTCGTTAATCCGGCGCCGCTTCTTACGATTCCCGCATTCTCCCAGAGCAACTGCTGCAGGGCGGACCGTCCGGGCAGAGGGGCTCCCGCCTGGGCCGGCTCCCGTTTGACGCTCGAGCGTACGTTTTTGTCGGGCCCGCTTTTCTCAGGTTGTCCCTTTTCTACACTGCGCTCTACGATGCGTTTTCCGAACACCAACACCTCGAGAAGCGAGTTGGAAGCCAGCCGGTTGGCTCCGTGAACTCCGGTGCATGCCGCTTCCCCGGCTGTGTAGAGCCCTTTCAGGCTCGTTTCCCCCCAGGTGTTAACACGGATGCCGCCAATCATATAATGGGCCGCAGGGGCCACGGGGATCATGTCTTTTGCCATATCCAGGCCGTGTTTCAGGCAGTATTGATAAATCTGAGGGAAACGCGCCGCCGTGAACTTCGCGGGCTGATGAGTAACGTCGATAAATACATGGTCTGCGCCCGTTTTCCCCATCTCGCTGACGATGGCCCTCGCCACAATGTCTCGCGGTGCGAGTTCTGCCTGGGGAGTATAGCCCTTCATGAAAGCTTCGCCTTTGATGTTGCGCAGTATCCCGCCTTCGCCACGCACGGCTTCTGAAATGAGGAAAGGTTCGACCCCCGGTAGGTGTAGTGCGGTGGGATGGAACTGGAAAAATTCCATGTCCATGATTTCCGCGCCTGCCCTGAAAGCGAGCGCTACTCCGTCACCTGTAGCTACTTCGGGGTTAGTGGTGAATTTGAAGAGTTGCCCCGCACCTCCGGTGGCCAGTATCAGGTTTCGGCATTCAAAGCTCTGGACCCCGCCGGTCAGTGTATCGAAGGTCTCGACTCCGCTGACAGCGCCTTTTTCCAGGATGATTCTGGTCGCAAGGCAGTGTTCGAGGACAGGAATCTGTGCGTACCTGATCTGGCCGCTCAGCGTAGTTTCTATCTGCGCCCCGGTGGCGTCTCCCCCTGCGTGCAGGATGCGGGGCATGCTGTGTGCGGCTTCGCGCGTGAGTGCGATCTCGCCGTTAAACGTGTCGAAGGGGACTCCGAATTTCACCAGGTCGGCTATGCGGTCTGGAGCTTCGTCGGTGAGGATGCGGACGGCTTCCTCGTCGCAGAGCCCCGCCCCTGCCGAAATCGTGTCCTTGTAATGTAGTTCTGGGGAGTCCTTGATGCCGATGGCGGCCGCGATGCCGCCCTGGGCATGGCGCGTATTGCAGTCGTCGATACTGCCCTTGGTCACGAGCAGGACGGAGCCATGCTCTTTGGCGAGAAGCGCGCAGTACAGCCCTGCGATGCCGCTGCCGACTATGATATAGTCGTACTTTTTAATATTGGCTCCTCGTTAGCCGGCGGGTTATTTGGCTGGTTCGTTTTGTTTTTGCGCTACGGCCATCCGGGCGATGCGTATCGTCGTGCCTGATTCTACCCGGATCACTATCGTTTCTTCATCCAGGCTCGTAATTTCGCCGTAGATGCCGGACCATGTGATGATTTTGTCGCCCGTTTTCAGGTCGGATGCCAGTTTCGCCTGGTTCTGCTGGCGTTTCTGCTGGGGGCGGATAAGAAGAAAATAGAAAATTACGACCATAAGGGCCAGGAATCCCCAGGTCAATGCGGTGGTGCTGTTCATAACGCCTCCTGCGATCCCGGTTTTCCGGGATATCAGCTGATAAAATGTATGGCTCGGTTACGTCTGGGAAACATCAGTGTAGTGTATCACTTCGTGCCCGTCGTTGCCAGATTATTTATAAATTCATTTCCTAGTGTTTTAACCTCCCCCTTAAAAGGGGATAGAGGGGGTCTAAATCTCGACTGCCTTCCCCTGCATCGACCACGCACTGGTCTTCTCTATCACTACCGGCACTTCCTTGCCCGCCAGGTCGTTGCCCCCGTTGAAAAACACCAGTTTGTCCGCGCTTGTTCGCCCCTGCCAACGCTCCTTGTCGTATGTTTCTGCCAGCACCGGGACGGTCTGCCCGAGCATTTTCGAGTTTATCGCGGTTGAAATCTTTTCCTGGAGCGCCTCGACTGCTGCAAGCCTGGCCTTTTTGACTTCCGCCGGCACATCGTCGGCGTATTTGACCGCCGCGAATGTCCCCGGGCGTGCTGAATAAGCCGCTGAGTGCACCGCGTCGAATTTCAGTTCGGCCAGCAGGTCGTAAGTGTTCTTGAACCGTTCTTCGGTCTCGCCGGGGAAGCCGACGATAACGTCGGTGGTGATGGCGATGTCCGGCATGGCCGCCCTCAGTCTCTCGATCAGCGCACGGTAATCGGCGGCATCATATCCGCGTTTCATTAGCGCCAATATCGAGTCGTCTCCCGCCTGTACCGGCAGGTTTATCTGCCGGCAGACTTTTTTAAGCCGGGTCATCGCCCCGATCAGGCGTGGGCCCATGTCCTTGGGATGGTTTGTGAGGAACCGGACCCTCAACAGGCCGTCTATCTTTTCTGCTTCGGTCAGCAGGTCAGCCAGATCGGGTTTGCCCTCGAGGTCGTGCCCGTAGGAATCGACGTTCTGTCCCACCAGCGTTACCTCTCTGGTGCCGCGCGAAACCAGGTTTTTGATCTCGTCGATGATTTCCTGTATCGGCCGGCTTACTTCCCTGCCCCTGCGGTAGGGCACGATGCAATAGGAGCAGAAATTATTACAGCCCTGGATTATGGGCACATAGGCGGTCACTCCGCTGACGGATGGGAGGACCGGGGAACAATCCTCTTTGCTAAGCCATGCAGGGATTTCTCCGGGTTTGAGAAAATCGTCTACATACGGGAATCGTTTGCGCAGTTCGGGACTGTCCTGGCCGACGAAACACCCTGTCAGGGCGATACGCACCTCAGGGCGAGCTTTTTTAAATGGTTTAAGGTTGGCGAGCTTGTTGATGACCTTGTCCTCCGCGTGTTTTCGTACCACGCACGAGTTGACCACGATAACGTCGGCCCCGGCGGGTGTGGCGGCTGCTGAATAACCATGACCGGCGAACCGGGCTTCGAGCCTTTCCGACTCCGCGCGGTTCATCTGACAGCCTATAGTCCAGATATAATAAGTCGGCACACCCTTTACTCCCCGCTGTCATCCCGGAGCGGCATACGGGATCCATTTCCATCACTTTGTTGAGCGTAGCGAAACAATATAAAAGTTACTCCTGGGCTTCATTTTTTTAAGGTCTGCATCCTTCGCCGTCTTCAGTTTTAAGGTCCTAAAAAATCCGTTATGGTTTCGATGAATTCGCGGAATTGCCCCACGAAGAACAGGTGCCCGCCGTTGAAGGTCACCATCTTCGATCCTTCGATGCGTTCGTGCATTTCCTTCGCAAGTTTGATCGGGACCAGGGGGTCGTCTTTGCCGTGAAGGATCAGCGTGGGCATGCGGAGTTCATGGAGGCGGGCGGTTGCTTCGTAGCCTCCGGAGGCCTCCCACTGGCGCTTGAAAGCGTAATACGGCTGCGGGTATTGTTTCGATCCCCTCGCCTTGTTCCTTGAGGTGAGGTTGAGCCGCAGTCTGTGTATCCAGCCATGTCGCTTCGTTCGTTTCATACGTGTTGAGACCAGGACAAGGCTTTTAACCAGTTCCGGACGGCTGAGGGCCAGCGCGGCGGCGATGCGCCCTCCCATCGAGAGGCCGAGGATGTGGGCGTTTTTGATCCCTATGCTGTCCAGAACCCCGGCAACGTCGCTGGCCATAATCTCAATGGTATACGGGGCGTCGGGTTTGTCGCTGCGGCCCGCCCCGCGGTTGTCGACCGCTATAAAATCGTATTTTCTCGAAAAAGAGAGGCCGAGCCCCTGCCACTCGGAGATATCGCTGCTCAACCCGTTGAGGAAAACAAGGGGTTCGCCTGCTCCGGAACGCTGGTAATAAAGGTTGATATTGTTAACTGTTAGATAGGGCATATTGTTGGTTGAAGAAGGAGTATTTTGGGAGATGTGATCGTGGAACTGCAGGGCCGATGGCGGAGGGAGAGAGATTCGAACTCTCGACCCTGATTACTCAGGGCAAGCGCTTAGCAGGCGCCCGCACTAGGCCACTATGCGATCCCTCCATTTGGCACTCAATACTATATCATAAGAGCCTGTGTAGCTCAAAGGGGTTGGGGGAATTTGGCCGGTCACGCAATAGAAACAGATTTACGAAAACGTCCGGGCATTCAGACAAGCAGTCCCGACCCATAGGTATTTACACTTTACGCCAGGTTTTTAATATCTTTAACGAGGTTTCGGTAAGCCTCCGCGTTCATAAGGTTGTTAAGTTCTCCGGGTTTAGAAAGCTGGACGACTACCAGCCATCCTCCGTTATACGGGTCGTTTATCACAGGTTCGAGTACCTTGCCCTGCTTTACCAGGGAGTTTAAGAAATCATTGACTTCGAGTACTTTGCAGCTGACGGGGTTGATAAGATCGGCGATCAATTTGTATCCTGAAATAATTCCGAAGGCATCTCCGATAGCAAACACATCTCCGACAACGGGCAGTTCTATATTGTAGGGCTCATACAGGATTTCCACCATGGTGGTAGTGATCCCCATCACCGCTATGTTGGATGATAATGCCTTGACCCATATATTGTCGTTGGAATAGACCCGGTCGGTCGCTACTGTACACGCGGTTCCAGTGATGACGATAACCTGGGGCGGGTTGACGGGCGGGAGATATGAATATTCGGCGGGGACGCCGGTCGGCGCCACCGAAGTTTGAGCCGGGGTGCTTGCGGCGGATGCTGTCGAACTCGAAGATACGGCAGATGGTGTCGAGACTGTCGTCTTTGAATCAGTAAGTCCCGGGTTAACGGTGGTGGCGGTGGTGGTGGTCTTCGTCGTTTCCCCAGTGGTAACTATCGAGGTTTTACATGCAGCTGCCATTGCTATGGTTCCGATGACGGCTCCGGTTGCGGTGACCCCGGCTCTTTTCAAAAATTGCCGCCTGGAGAATCTGGCAACACGGAAGATGTCCCTTATCCCCACGTTTTTTCGTTCTTTATTTTCTGACATATTGGCTCCTTTCAAACATCAGCTTACGGCGTCGCCGGCCGGGATAAGCAGCGGTGAATTATACGGCTGTAGTATGCGCTGGGTTTCCTTGAGGTTATTTTTCATCCCGTTGTAGAGCGGCCAGGCATTCAGTGATACTGCACCGGTGCCGTTGCAGGCTTTGCAGGGGATGTTGCTGCCGACAACTTCGGCGGTTACCCGGGTATTCCCGACAGTGTCTGTGTTAACTTTGAAATATATATCGAATAGGTCCGTTACTTCGTTGCCGGCAGGCACATCGACGACAGTAAATTGGGTATCCAGGATGGTGCTTTTTGCGTAATCAAGCAGGTATAAATTGACATAACCATGGGCATCGCGGGTGCTGTTGTTATAAAGGACGAGTGTGATTTGATCGTCCAGCAGCCGGTAGTTATTACACCCGTTCAGGGATACCGATACCGTGATGCTGTTCATGCCGGAAATGACAACTCCCTCCATCCCGGTGCTGGAAACAGATCCGCTGCCATCGCATACCGGGCATGGAACTTTTATCATGGCCGTGGCCAGCAGCAGGGGCACTATGCCGAAGAAAGCCATGAACTTCTTCTGGAACTTGAATCTGTATTTTCCGGGGGGTGATGTCATAGGCCGCCTCGCAGGTGTATAAATATCTTTATATATTACTATACAACATCCGCCCCGTGTAGAGTTGTGACCGGGGTCTCTTTTGTAAAGCCGCGTGCATCATGTAGATTTATAGTAAGTGGAGCCCCGATATTATCGGGGCTCCACTTATTTGAAGTGTTCGGGGAGTTAGACGCTGGCCAGGAGGGCCCTCTTGATGAGGGTCTTGGCTATCTGGACTTTGTACTTGTTACCAGGGAGTGCTGTAGCGTTGGCGACCGTTTGGGTCGCAGCTCCGGCCGCATCTGCGGTGGCGGTGCTGACAGCCTTGCCGGTGATGGATGTTTCGGCGTCGGTGGCCCGTTTAGGCGAGTTATATACCCCGCCCAGCACGATACTGGCTTTGCTGACGGTGCCGCCGGCTGAAGTAACGACAGCGGCGCA
>CAIMVG010000024.1 GCA_903844845.1 uncultured Dehalococcoidia bacterium
ACCGTCTGCTTATGAAATATCTAATCTGGTACAACACTGAAAAGCCTCACCGGGGCATTGGAAAATCTTCCCCTTTGCGCTACTATGTGGATAATTTCATCACCAACCCCCGGAAATCCCATATGTACTGGACCCTTACAAACCCTTGCTGACTTGATGCCGAGGGTATAAGATATTAGTCATTATGCATTCTGAGGTTGAAAAAATGTCTGGTGAAATGGTCCACGTTGGTTTTGGCAATATCCTGGCCATGAACCGAGTGATAGCTATCGCCGCCCCGAATTCCGCCCCTACTAAACGCACTATCCAAGAAGCCAGGAACAAGGGCATGCTTGTGGATATGACCAATGGACGCCGCACTAAGGCTGTCATTTTTATCGACAGCGGACATATTGTATTAGCGGCACTGGCACCTGAAACTATCACGGGGCGCCTGCAGGTCAGCCGCGGGAGTGCCGTTCTGCGTCCCGAGTTGAGTGATGAGCCCGAATAAAACCATCCCCGCAGCATTAGCCCCTGACATATCTCCCCTTGTTCTGGTTTTATCCGGGCCTTCCGGAGCCGGCAAAGACGCGGTCCTGAACGTGATGAAAACCCGGGGGCTTCCCATTTCTTTTATCGTAACAAGCACGACACGTCTGATGCGGCCGGAAGAAGTGCAGGACATCCACTATCATTTCGTTTCAAAGCAAGAATTCAAAATTCTGATTGAAACCAACGAACTCCTCGAACATGCCGAAGTCTATGGAAACTACTACGGTGTACCGAAACCTGCGGTACGCCAGGCACTTGCTGAGGCGAAAGATGTCATCGTCAAAGTGGACGTCCAAGGGGCGATGGCCATTAAAAAAACCCTTCCGGATGCCGTGCTCGTTTTCCTGATGCCTCCGTCACTTGACGAGCTGGCAAAGCGGCTCAACGGACGTCGAACAGAATCAGAGAAAGACCTGCAGGTCAGGATCGAGACAGCCCGGTCCGAGATAGACCAGTTACCGATGTTCGATTATTGCGTGATGAGTTACCCCAACCGTATCCAACAGGCCGTGGCCGATATCGACGCTGTCCTACACTCAGAACACCTGCGAGTGGCAAAAAGGCAGTATATACTGTAATAAATTTTTTTCTAGTGCCGGCAATGAGACCTGCCCTAAACATGAGAGCCATTGACAAACGAAACGCCGGGTATCAGCCCGGCGTCAATCAACCCGTAAATTGTTATTTTTAAGCGTTCTTTAAGGCGATTCCCTCTAACGCATTGGCTACGTCTTCACAGCGATCAGTCGCACTCTCCATGTGTTCATAAATTTCGCGCCACTTGATGATTTCAGTCGTATCGTAACCACCCTCAAACAGTTCGCCTAGAGCTTTGCGAGATATGTCATCAGCCTCGTTTTCAAGCCGGTTGAGGTCCACGCAATATTCCATGGCTTTTTTGAGTTCAGATTTAGAGCGAAGGAATACCATTGCTTTTTCGACCTCATCTGCAGCCTTTACCAGGATATTAGCCAATTCCTGCGAGCGCTTGGTCGGACCTTTAATGTGGTAAATGTACATTGCATCAGCTGCAGCGTGTATGAAATCTGCTATGTCATCAAGTGTGTGGGCAAGCAGGGAAATATCTTCACGGTCAAACGGAGTGATAAAGCTGCGGTAAAGAAGGTCCATCACCTGGTGAGTGATCGTATCCCCATTATGTTCCAGGTCGGTGATCCGGGCGACCTTGGTACCGACGTCCTCCCAATTGTCCAGCATGTCTTTTAGCGCATTCGCTATTTCCACCACATTATGAGAACTCTGTACAAACAGGTCGTAAAACTTTGTTTCTTGGGGTAACAGGGAGAATTTAGCCATTTAACATCTCCTCTAACAGATTCAAGAGAGTTTAGTTTAACCTTTCTCGCCTGTCAATCTGCCTGACATCATTTTTTACGGCAGCTGATATCGCTAATTTGAGGCTCTATAAGAATGAAAATACATCGACCACCCCGGATATTGCGCTTTTCACTAATAAATGATGTATAATTCAGCGTTTGATAATAGATTATAACTGATTAGGGGCGATTCTCAGTTGCCGATATTAGTAATATCCGTCATTGCCCTGTCACTGATTTTTGATTATACGAACGGCATGCATGATGCCGCTAATTCCATTTCGACTATCGTATCAACAAGGGTCCTGTCTCCGCGACTGGCTGTGTTATGGGCCGCTTTTTTCAATTTCGTAGCTTTCCTCATATTTGGCACCGCAGTAGCATCGACGATCGGAAAAGGGATGATCGATGTCAGCATGGTGACTCCAACAGTCATCCTTGCGGGAGTTGTCGGTGCCATATGTTGGAATCTTATAACCTGGTATTTCGGCCTGCCGAGCAGTTCATCCCATGCCCTTATTGGCGGTTATGCCGGGGCGGCCATCGCAAAAAGCGGATTCGGTGTTCTAATCCCGAGGGGCTGGGACAAAACCCTTCTGTTTATCATACTTGCTCCGGTTATCGGGCTCGTGTTGGGTTATTTCTTTAAAATCGCAGCTTCCTGGGCTATTTTCAAATCGAAACAGGGCCCGACCGGGGTGGACAAATGGTCCAGGGTCCTCCAGTTGTTTTCGGCAGCTGCTTTCAGCCTCGGACATGGCGGAAACGACGCTCAAAAAACGATGGGAATTATCACAAGCCTTCTCCTTTCGGCCGGGTTAATCACAGTGTTCAAAGTGCCGCTCTGGGTGGTACTGAGTGCGCATACAGCCATCGCACTCGGAACCCTTTCCGGCGGGTGGCGTATAGTTAAAACGATGGGTCAAAAAATCACAAAATTGCGCCCGATCGACGGAGTTTGTGCTGAAGTTGCCGCAGCATCCAGCATATTCTTCTCTACCCACTTTGGAATCCCCGTGAGCACGACCCATGTTATAACCGGAGCCATCTCGGGGGTTGGTTCGGTTAACCGGGTTTCTGCGGTGCGCTGGAATGTGACTCTTCGAATCGTTTGGGCCTGGTTGCTTACGATTCCGTGCGCTGCAATGGTTTCAGGTTTGATTTATACTCTTGCAAAACTGGTTCTCCCTGCCTAAACACCTCCCCAATAAACGGCAAATCGTTGCAAATCATTGACTTTAAGCCTATAATCCATTTTCGACTAGATATGGAATTCAGCAAAATTCTTGTTCCTGTTGGCGGAACCAAATCAGATGAAGGTGCGATCGACCTCGCTTGCGACCTGGTAAAAAAGGGCAAGCGAACTATCGTCGCTGTTCACGTCATTCCCGTTGACCGTTCTCTCCCCCTGGACGCGGAGATTGAAGCGGAAATGGCCCGAGCGGAAGCTATGCTGTCTAAAGTAGAGGAACAGGTAAAAAAACGCGGCTGCACCGTGGAAACGGATATTCTCCAGGCCCGTGAAGTCGGGCCCGCAATCATAAACGTTGCCAGAGAACACCAGGCTGATCTTATCATCATCAGTCTGACTTACAAACGCCAGTTCGGCGAATTCTGCCTGGGAGAGGTTGCGCCTTACGTGTTGAAAAACGCTCCTTGCCGCGTATTGCTCGACCACCAGATGGACCGGGAGCTCTGAAGTGAAAATAATCATAATGGGCTGCGGGCGTGTCGGGGCACAATTAGCAAATTCACTTGACGCCGAAGGGCACGATGTGACTATCCTTGACATAGATGCATACAGCTTCGACCGGTTTCTTTCGCCTGAATTCCGCGGTACTGCGCTACTCGGCAGCGGTATCGACGAAGACATTTTACGAAAAGCGGAAATAGAAAAAGCCGATGCCTTTATCGCCGTAGCACACGGCGACAACCGCAACGTCATGGCCTGCCAAATGGCCAAACATACCTTCCGGGTTCCAAAGGTCATCTGCCGTATTTACGACCCTCAGAGAAGAGACCTTTACATATTGCTGGGAATAGACGCCGTCAGCCCAACTACCCTTGTGGCCCAAATGCTTAGAGAAAAGTTGGGGGCATAAACCAGATGTATATCATTGTTGTAGGCGGCGGTCAATTGGGTTATCACCTCGCACGTGCTCTTCTGGCAGAAAGCCATGAGGTGCTCCTTATCGAAAAAGAAGCTGCTCCAAGCCAAAAACTGATCAATGAGCTTGGAAGCGTTGCAGTGCGGGGCGACGGATGCGAAGCGAGTGTCCTCGCTAAAGCTGGAACCAGTCGAGCAGACATGTTAGTTGCCGTTACCGGGGATGACGAGGATAACCTGGTTGCATGCCAGGTGGCCAAGCATAAGTTCGCCGTCCCCCGAACTATTGCCCGGGTGCGTAACCCGCGCAATGAATCACTTTTCCGCAAATTAGGAGTGGATGTTACGGTAAGTTCCACTAACCTGATTCTCGAACACATCGAGCACGAAATGCCGTCTCATCCCCTGATGCACCTCATGGTTATGCATGATCGGAGTCTGGAAATAGTCGAGGTGACAATACCTGCAGGGTCCGCTAGTGTAGGCAGGAAAGTAAAAGACCTCGCCCTCCCGGCGGAAACCGTACTTTCTCTAATCGTCCGTCCAGGACAAAAACCGGTCATTCCGGGCCCTGATACCATACTAAATGCCGAAGACCAGATAATCGCCATCTCCCCCGCCGAATCTGAAGAGGCTTTGCGGGCTTCGCTTACAGGCGCCTAAACCCGCGGCTTGCAGACCTGCTTTAACGGCTATGCAATCACTTTCTGATTGAGCGGAAATTACTTACTGGCAGTTTAACTAATTTTTCTATTTATCAGCGCTTTCAATACGTAAAACAAGAGTTTAAAAGCGTAACCAACCGTTGATAAATTGTCGCCATACCAAAACATTGTCATTTACGGATTTTTGGCTATAATACTCGCATGGGATTCAGGGTCTCGAATTATCATATAGCTGCAATCTTCTTCGTCCCAATATTGTTTCTGATATTATTGCCTGCGTGCAGCAAGGCAACACCAATCGAAATCAGTTCCTTGAACCCCACCTCATCTTTCTCAGGCAGTATATTTATCGGCGGGGCAGTCAACAACCCGGGGCTCTATCTTTTCGGACCCCAGGATACCCTTGGCAATCTATTACAGGCAGCAGGCGGCCTAGAAAACGGGGCAACACTCACCCAGGTTACACTCACGATCCCCGATCCTTCTTCGGGTTCCTCCCCACAACGTGTCAATATAAACACGGCGGACTCCTGGCTTTTAGCAGCCTTGCCGGGCATCGGCGAGACTTATGCCAAAGCGATCGTAAATTACCGTGCGGAGCAAGGACCATTTACGACCATCGCCGACCTTCTGAAAATAAAGGGAATCGGACAGGCTACACTCGATAAAATCAAAGAACTCATCACCGTATCTTAGTACATTATGTCAAATTATCTGGGATTATCCTGAGTGGCCCTCACCGCAATCAGCCTCGCATGGATCGCCGGAATACTTGTCGGTTCCGACTTGGCTCTCTTTCCAATCATCCTTTCCGCGTGGCTCGCTTTGCTCCTGGCCCTCCTATTTAATAAACGCAAAGGAGCGATCCTAATTTCTGTAATCAGCCTGCTGGCGATCGCTGCAGGTTTGTTTTGCTTTCAAGCAGTTCAACACGGCAGCAAAAGCAACCAGGTGAGTTATTTCAACGAGTCAGGCACGGTGACAGTTCACGGAGTAATAAGCCTGGATCCGGACGTCCAGGATAAAACCACAAGGATCAAACTGTCCGTAGATTCTATCGAGCGCTCAGGGGAGTGGCAAACCGCTTCCGGTATGGTGATGGTATACGCTGCGCGATATCCGGAACTCAGCTACGGCGATATTCTCGAAGTGTCGGGGAAACTCCAAACCCCGCTTAATTTTTCCGATTTCGACTATGCGGGTTTCCTCGCAAGACAATCCGTTTATTCGATAATGGACTACCCGATCATAAAAGTGGATTCGACTGGGCACGGGTCCTGGTTTCTGATGAGGGTTTACAATCTGCGTCACAGGCTGGCCGACATCATGTCGAACGCCCTGCCCGAACCTCAGGCTTCCCTGGCGCAGGGAATTATACTGGGACTGCGCGGAAATATCCCCCCCGAGGTGAATGCTGATTTCAACCGTTCGGGAACGACACATATTCTGGCGGTTTCGGGTATGAATTTGACCATCCTGGCAGGACTCCTTTCTATCGCCCTGGCACGCGGCATCGGAAAAAGATTTTACCTGTACGTATGGCTGACACTGGCCATGTTGTGGTTTTATACCCTCTTGAGCGGCATAACCCCGTCGGTACTCAGAGCCGCTATCATGAGTTCACTCTTTCTCGCGGCAGAACTCGTCGGGCGCCAAAAAAACGCAGGCCCGGCGTTGTGCCTGGCAGCCGCAATCATGATCGGCTTCAACCCGAGGGTTTTGTTTGATGTTTCGTTTCAGCTAAGTGCGCTTTCAATGGCCGGGATCGTTTATCTGCACCCTTTACTAACGGACGGAATCCCGAATCTCGTGGAAAAGATAAAACACAAAGCACCGTTACTGGCACCACCGATTGGTTTCGTCCGGGACAGTTTCTCAATGACTCTTGCAGCAACCCTGGCAGTCTGGCCTGTTTCAGCGATTTATTTCGGCACGTTTTCGCTCACGGCACCTTTAGCCACGTTACTTGCTGTGCCGGTGCTGCCATTTATAATGTCGCTGGGTTCATTAATGTCCCTTGCAGGACTAGTATGGTTCCCTGCGGCCATCGGGGCAGGGTGGGTCTTATGGATTTTCTTGAGCTACCTGCTTCTCATTGTTGGCTTGTTCTCAAAAATACCTTTTTCCATTATATCAACAGGCGATATTAGCAAGGCTTTTACAATTGCATACTACGGAGCGGTTGTCTTGGCCACGTGGGCGCTAATGCGCCGGCGCCGCGCTAACTTTATGGCTGAAATGGTTACCCCGACGATCGAACCAAGCGTTTGAAGGAAAAAATGAAATCCAACACGGCGAAAAAATGGCTTTTATTAACTTTCGTGACAGTAGTTCTCCTTGCAGGCGCCGCCTGGAGTTCAAGGCCCGACGCGAACATGCACGTCTATTTCCTGGATGTCGGACAGGGAGATGCCACTCTTATAATAAAAGGCGACATCGATATACTGATAGACGGCGGATCCAGCCCTCAGGCTATCGACCAGGAACTAGGGAAAAAGATCCCCTTCTGGGACAGGACTATTGAATTGCTGGTGATGACGCACCCGCATGCCGACCATCTCGCAGGGCTGGTCGAAGTACTCTCCCGTTACAAAGTTGACCAGGTGCTTTACCCTGCACTGGCGTCAAGCGACACTGATGAATACGACAAACCATTATTTGAAGAATGGTTGAGAGTTATATCTGAAAAAAACATTAAATCGATCCTCGCGCATTCTAACCAGGAATTGACAGTCGGGGGAATAGTTCTCGATGTCCTCAACCCTCCACCCGTCCTGCTTAAAGGCACCCAATCCGACATAGACAACAACAGCGTGGTTTTAAGGGTTCAAAACGGCGATATAAGTTTTCTGATCACAGGCGACCTTATGCGGGAAGGGGAGCAGGAACTAGGTTATCAAAGGCTCCTTCCGCAGAGTACAGTCCTCAAAGTCGCCCATCACGGTTCGGACACCTCTTCAACAGACGAATTCCTCAATGTCGTGATGCCGCAACTCGCCGTAATATCATCGGGGCAGAACGACTACGGCTTGCCTACGCCCCAGATAGTAGCCAGGCTGACTGCAAGGGTAGGGGCTTCAAATTTATACCAAACCGATACCAGCGGAACGATTGAGTTCATCACCGACGGCCAGAAATTATGGGTCAAAACGACGGGGCAAAAAACAGGTAGAGGCAGCATTGTTCAGACAAACCCAAATCATATAAACTATCTATATGGCTAAAATTGTTCTTGATCTGCATGATTGTTTCAACAACGGCTCCACCATTGACGCCGAACTCAACCGGGTCATCAACGATGCTGTAGCCAAGAGAATTTCACTCGTTGAAATAATCCCGGGGAAAGGTTCAGGGCAGCTCAAAAAGCGTGTCTTGCGTTTCCTTGCTGAACCACGGATCAAACAGCTTTATCACCGTCTGGAGAAAGACGATAAGAACTTCGGGCGAATCTTCGTGCATTTTAAATTCTAGGAGCATAGATGCAGGGCAACCAGCGTTTGACAATCAAGGTCGGCCAAAAAGTCGCCATTGTTCTAAAGGCAGACCAGCAGAGCGGAAAAATGACTGAAGGCGTCGTTAAAGATATTTTAACGAATTCTCCGACCCATCCGCATGGTATCAAGGTGCGCCTCATGAGCGGGCAGGTGGGAAGGGTCAAAGAAATACGGCTCTGAACTTATGCCAATTTCCACCCGTTAAAACTGCTCATCCCTTCAAGATTATTCCGGTTGTGCTCTCCCAAGGCCAAGGCCTCGTCAAAATAACCCATCGTCAGAAGAGCGGCTACTTTCTTATTCCCCGGAATGCCCAGGGTTCTTTTTACTTTGCCCTCGTCGAAAAGACCCAACCAGCAGGTTCCCAAGCCGAGTTCATCCGCCTGGAGTACGAAATGCTCGACAGCTATCCCCATGTCTATAAGGCCGAAATTCGTGCGCAGCACGATATTTCCCGCCCTGTGGGCCAGCCCCGGAGTCTCTCCGACGGCTGCAACGATAACCGGCGCCTTACGCGGAAATTTCATGACGGCAAACACCCCGCTGAACGCCTCGTCGCAAAGCTGGTTTTTCAAGCCCGGTTCGTCCACGATAATAAAACGGGCAGTCTGCCTGTTACTGGCGGAGGGCGCAAGGCGCGCCGCCTCAAGGCATTTCATGATTTTATCACGCTCAACAGGTTTATCCAGATAACTGCGTATACTATGCCTGTGTTTGATAATATCCATCAGTGCCATCGCATTCTCCTTATATTCCGTGCCCCTGTTCATCAGCCGCATGCTGATGTTCATGTGCATGCTGATGGCGATGCACCAGGGACTTATGGCGGTGTGCGTGTTCATGAATAAGATTCGTCTTCAGAAGAAAATCAGCATTTGACAGGAAATCTTCGGGTCGGCCATCTGCCACAATAGTATGTTCCATCCCCAGCACGATGATCCGGCTGGAGAGTTCTTCAACAAGGTCGAGTTCCTGTGTACTGAAAATCAATGTGTTTCCGTCAGCCACCCATGAAATGAGAAAATCGATAAGGACTCCCTGGCTATGGGGATCAAGCCCATTGGTCGGTTCGTCGAGGAGCAGCACACGAGGGGAAAAGGAGATAACAGAGGCGATTGAGACCTTTTTTTTCTCTCCGCCTGAAAGACGAAAGGGCGGTCGGTCTTTGAGATGAGATATACCGAGGAGCTCCAGGGCTTCAGTAGCCCGGTATGCGGCTTCTGACCGCGGAACCCCGAGTTGAAGCGGACCAAAAAGAACCTCTTCCCAGACCGTCGGGGAGAAGAGCTGCACATCTGCATCCTGAAAAACCAGCCCAACCCTGCTTCGGAATTCTCGGGAGTAAGCTGCGTTCTGCAAGGCTTTTTCGGTTAAAGGCATCCCTGCCGAATCGATCTCACCCTCCGAGGGAAATACCAATCCATCGAGCAGGCGCAGAAGGGTACTCTTCCCTGAACCGTTAGCGCCCACAAGTGCTACAGATTCACCACGCATCACTCTCAAATTGATATTATTGAGTGCAGGGATACCACCTGCGTATGAATAGCTGAGGTTTTTTACTTCGAAAATCGGAGTTTTCATCTATAATTCACCCACAATATTATCGCTGTCAAAGCCGCCGCCCCGGCAAGGCATAATATATCGCGCCTTCCGGCCCGTAGTTCATCAACCGCGACAATCTCGCCGGAGTAACCACGGGAGAGCATTGCCAGATAGATCTCTTCACTCATGACCTGGGATTTTGTAAGTGCAGCTGCCATCGCCTGTCCCATCCAGCGACGATTAGCCTCCCCTGAAAAGCGCTCGATGGTACGGCTGCGTCTTGCCAAAAACATGTTATTAGCCGTATGCAGGAACAGGAAAATATAACGGTACGTCATGCCCACGACACTTACCACAAGTGACGGCAACCTGTACCATCGCAGGGAAACCAGCAGGTCGGTCCATGGGGTTGCCATGATAAGCAGCACCCCCAGCGAAAGCGAATCTGTTACCCGTGCAAAGAGAAAAACAGCACTTTGCACACCAGCACTTGTCACGGACAGATGCTGGCCGATGTGCCAGATCGGAATTCCGGGAGTGGTAAAGAGCGAAGGAATGGCGATGACCGCCGTGAAGAGCGGAATAAAGAACAGAACGCGCCTCAGGAAAAACAAAATCGAAATCCTTGATACATAGGCCAACCACAGAGCGACAGTAAAGAGGACTCCGAGTAAAGCCAGGTTGCGCATCAATCCGGCGGCTATAATGAACAAAATGAAACCAGCCACTTTAACACGCGGGTCCAGGCTCTGCAAGAACCCTCCGTCATGGCTCCGGTCGTCAGCCATCATACCTGACTCAAGTGCCCGTGAAAGCAATTCGATATTTTTAGACAGGAATCCTTCTTTGCTTCGTGAGGAATATTCAACCTTTTGGGACGGCGGATGGCTGGTTTTATCTTTTCCCACCATCGCTTTTCCTACCAGCCACACAGCAACTGCAACAGCCCCTGCCCCGATAAATGCGGATAGAACGTAACCCGTTGCTGCGCCAATGCGCGGCAAACCGTAACCGGGCAGAGGAGCATGCCACCATCCCTGTAATTTTTGTAACCCTGCCGGGACGAAACCAAGGCCCAGTGCCTTGAGTTGCTGGTTTCCCCATTCACCCCAGGCTGTTCCTGAAGCCAACAGCCCGAGAGGTGCCGCCAGCGCCAGTGCAGCCAGGCCTCCCCACAAGATCCACCGTCTTCCTTCCCCCTTTGCTATTTCGCCGGAACGAACCAGAGTGGAACCCGAACGCTGAAGATAGAATACAACTGTTCCCGTCACTAGCCCTTCTAGAGGCCCCGCCACCAGCAGGTGCCCAACCATTATTGCAGGTAACGCCGTAGCCATGCCATATGGCGCATATAACGGCACCCCTTGACTGGTGTGGAAAAGCAAAGGCTGAAGCCCCAGTTCGAAAGAAGTAAACATGGCAGCGGCGTTTATGCCCAGGTACCCGCCTGCAAATGCGCCTGCAACGCGGCGCGGAGACATAGGGCCTGAACCGGCCGATACCAGTTTGTATACGAAATACCCTGCCAGCGGCAAGACAATCGCCATATTAAAACAATTGGCCCCATATGCCAGAACACCTCCGTCACCGAAAAACAATGCCTGAATGCCAAGCACAACGGAGATGCCTATAACCGCCTCCCACGGCCCCAGAACAATCGCCAGAAGTATTCCTCCCACAGCATGCGCAGTGGTACCGCCCGGCAGCGGCACGTTGAACATCATGGTCACAAATGAAAACGCAGCAAACAGCCCCAATACCGGCACCGTGCGCCGACTAAGCGTGCGCCTGACCCTGTTGAAAGCAATAACCCAGAAAGGCGCAGCTGCGGCCAGCATCACTCCGTCCGTCACCGGGCTCAGGTATCCGTCGGGAATATGCATCGTACTTTTTTTAGCCTTTCCAATACATGGTGTATCTCAATCCACGAGATCAGGAGAGGTACATTCCAGTTATCTGTCGCAATCTTTGCAGTGTCCGAAGATAGCCAGATGTTTAAGGTCAGCCGAAAATCCAAATTTCTCTGTAAGAAGAGTCGTCAGTGGAGCCAGCACGGCCTCATCGAGATCAATTACCGCACCGCACCTCGAACAAACAAGGTGGTGATGATGCTCATGGCCGACGCTGTGGAAACGCACACGCCCGTCTCCCATATCAGTCTCGGTCACCATACCGGTTTCTTTTAAAAGTTCCATCGTACGGTAAACCGTTGATATATTCAGCCCCGGGTAGAGGGCTTTAATTTTCTGATATATTTCTTCCGCGCTTATATGCCCGCTTGCCCCTTCAATAGCGTCGAGAATCATGATTCGCTGCGGAGTCAGGCGATAGCCCGCCTTAGAAAGCCGTGAGGCAATACCAGTGGCTTTGGTCATAACGACGGCTATTTTAACACCTTCTTGGGCTTATTGCAACTCGTCGCAATTACAAACGTTTGCAACAAAAACAAGATATCTCAAGAGGCCGTCAATGGGGCATTTTATCGCGGCTGTCCAGCATGATAGTTACGGGACCGTCATTAATAATTTCGACGCACATATGAGCACCAAAACGCCCGCAAGCAACTTCCAAACCGGTAATTTTTATTTTTTCAACAAAGCTGTCGAACAGTTGCTCAGCAACAGCAGGCAGAGCGGCACCTAAAAAACCGGGGCGCCGTCCATGGCTGGTGTCGGCCATTAAAGTAAACTGACTGATGAGTAAAAGCTCCCCATTTATCTCTTTCAGGGACAAGTCGAATTTTCCGGCCGAATCCGCAAAAATCCGCAGCTCCACCAGCTTGGAAACAAGATAATCTATATCGCTTTCTGAATCTCCGGCAGCAACCCCGATGAATACGCAAAGCCCGGACCCGATCCGACCAACTTCGTTTCCTTCAATCGCAACTGAAGCCTGGGATACCCTCTGAAGCAGAGCCCTCAAAGTCCTAATGCCCCCCGAGAAGGACAACGGGCACCAGCAACGCTACTAATCCGGTAAAACCCACCGCGACGAGGAATAAATTGTACCTGGTGTCATAGTTGGTGAGAAGGGTAGGGTTATAATAACCATCTACGTTGTTATCTTTGTACATCTTGAGCAAACCAGTAATCAGCTTTTCACGCATCTGCTTGCCTTTAAGCAGCCCGTTAACAACCACGAAATTCACCACTATTACCAGTGCTGTAAACGTGAGGAATACTATCCAGGTGGTTGTGTCTTTGGTGCGTGAAGCTTCACCCGAGTTAATACCGAGCGAAACCAGATTCAGGAAGATGGCCGTGAGGATGAAAATCGTATCGGTGCGGGCGTTTTGCTGAAGTTCTTCGATAATGTGTTCGTGAACCCGTTCAATCATCATATTGCCCTCCTCAGCCCATACCAAGCATAGCTTAAATCTACCCTGTAACCCACAGGCTGTCAACGTCTTGGCCAGCTGATTTGAACCAGTCAACAACCTTCTATATTAAATTTTTCTAAAATTTCGACGCCATGCCTGCTTGTCTATAGACATGTGATTTCCGAGAGAATAAAATGATACTGGACCTCAGGAGAACACCGCCATGAAAGTGTTTATTGTCACAGAAGAAATTGAAGCACCGGGCTTTGCGTAAGCCGGTGCTTTTTTAATTTAACAGGAGGTGTGCCATGCAATCCAGTCTTATCGGAAAGATTGAAAAGGCCCAGCGCTACGCCCAGGAACCCGACCGCATCACCTTCAACGATTTCACCGTTAAATTCCGCGGCACCAATGAAGACCACACCACCTGCTATAAAAATGACAAGTGGTCTTGTACATGTGATTTTTTCACGAATTGGGGCATGTGCGCCCACACCATGGCAATGGAAAAGGTACTTGAACCCATGTTGCCCGTCGAAGCCAGGACTAACTTCATCGCAGCCTGCGCTTCATGTATGACACCCGAACACTAAAATCCGGGCTTCCCGGCCCACTCGAGTGTTTCCCCGACCAGGAACAACGAGCCCGTTACGCATACAAAACCGGCACTTTGGGCTGTTTCGACTGCCAGATTCACGGCTTCGCCCACGGAATCCGCGGTCACGGTTTTACAGCCATGGCTAGCGAACGCTTCAGCCAGAATGCCAGCGGCAAGCGCACGGGGGTGTCGGGAACTGGTAACGATAACGTACTCAAAAAGCGGTGCCAGAATATCTGCGACCGCTGAATAGTCTTTATCGGAGGACATACCGATAACCAGTACCCTGCGCCCGGTTTTCCTGTCCCCAACAAAATCCTCTATCGCCCGCCTGAGTTCGACGGCTGCCTGCGGATTGTGTGCACCGTCAACCACCACAGCCGGACGTTTCCGGATCAGCTGAAAACGACCGGGCCATCTCACCGTTCGCAGGCCTGTAACGATGTTTTCGGCTTTGACGTTATGCCCACGTTCAACCAGCAATTCGACCGCTCCCACAGCCGCACCGGCGTTTTCCAGCTGGAAACGCCCCCTCAAAGGGAGCTCAATAGTATATGTATCAAGCATCCCTCTTATCTCCCCAAACTGAAGCCCGTCCTTTTCGCCTCGGCTAGTGAAGATGATATCCCGTCCGACTTTAATCAGGGGAGAGTCGTTACGCCTGCAAAAAGCTTCTAAAACATGGGCAGCGTCAGCCTCGAGTCTTGCGCTGACAACAGGTACCCGGGGCTTGATAATGCCAGCCTTCTCGGCGGCGATTTTGGCAAGCGTATTACCAAGCACTTCTGTATGGTCCAGCCCAAGGGTTGTGATAACGCAAACCTCAGGGTTGACCACGTTGGTAGCATCCAGCCTCCCTCCCAGCCCAACCTCCACCACCTGTAATTCGGCCCCTTTTCCCGCAAAGAACATGAACCCCAATGCAGTGAGTACTTCGAAGGTGGTGAGGCGTCCGAACCTGGTCGTCGAATTCACAACCTCAACTTCAGGCTTTAATGTGTCGACAAGTCTGACGAGCTCGGTCTTGGTAATCAGACGGCCGTTTACGCGCATACGCTCCCGGATATCTATCAGGTGGGGAGACGTGTAGAGCCCGGTGCGGTACCCTGAAGCGGTGAGGATCGACGCAATCATGGCGGCGGTGCTGCCCTTGCCCTTGGTCCCGGCGATATGGACCGTATGCGCCCTCAAATGAGGGTTACCTAGCCTTTCGAGCAAATCTCCCATGCGCCGCAAGTCGTAATGAACCGGAGAACGCGGCTGATGAGACGTTTCGTAATCAACGAAACTGTAAAGAAAATCAAGGGCGGTCTGATATCTGTCCATTTGCACTTAATTATAACAGGACAGCCTGCTTTTGGCGGGCGGTCCTGTCAAATATCTTTCGGAACAACTTTTTTTATTCGCCAACCCTCAGAAGTGTGAATCGGACCACAGGGCGTATACCCGGCAAGAAGCTACCCTGCATCGCACTGCTTTGTTTTACAGCCACAATGGTACAACCGCCGGAACGCATTTGTCTTAACTGACTTGAATCCGAGAGCTGAAGCCTACGTTGTCTCTCCAGTACCAATAGGCTTTTTTATCGTGCCTGAAATGTGATATAATAATATAAATGAATCAGCCTGAAAACCGAGCCCCTGCCGGCCTTCGGCGGGGCGTTTTTATGATACCCCTTAGCACTACCCGAAAAATCTCCGTTAGATAAGGTGAAGGCGACTATGACTCCAGAAGAAACAAACAATAAAGCCTCCGATTATTCAGCTTCAGACATTCAGGTACTGGAAGGGCTTGAGGCTGTCCGCAAACGCCCCGGTATGTATATCGGGTCTACGGACCAGCGCGGCCTGCATCACCTGGTTTATGAAATCGCCTACAACTCGGTCGACGAAGCCATGTCCGGCATCTGCGATCACATAGCGATCGAAATCTCCGCCGACAATTTTGTCACCGTGGAAGACAACGGGCGCGGCATCCCGGTGGAAATCCATCCCACCACAAAAGTTTCGGCATTGCAGACCGTTATGACCGTGCTCCATGCCGGAGGAAAGTTCGGGGGCAAAGCATACCAGGTTTCGGGAGGTTTACACGGCGTCGGCGCTTCCGTAGTAAACGCACTTTCCGAATGGATGACTGTTTCAGTAAAACGCAACGGCAAACTGTACCGCCAGGAATACAAGCGCGGTGTTCCCACCGGCCCTGTAAAAGAAGTGGGTAAATCCGAGGGTACGGGAACCATCAGTTCATTCTTCGCCGACAAACAGGTATTCACGGAACTCGAATACGATTTCGACACCCTGGCCGACCGAATCCGGGAAATGGCGTACCTCAACCGAAGCCTGGAGATATCTTTCGATGACAGGCGGGTCGGGAAGGAACAGACATACTATTTCGAGGGAGGCATCACCGGTTTCGTGCGACGCCTGAACCGCAACAAAGCCGTAGTGCATCCCCATCCAATCTACATGACCAAGCAGGCCGATCATACTATCGTAGAAGCAGCGTTGCAGTATAACGACGGTTATACCGACAACACGCTCAGTTTCGCAAACTGTGTGAACACCATGGACGGCGGCACTCATCTCACCGGCTTTCGCTCGGCCTTGACCCGGGTTCTGAATGACTATGCCCACAAGAACAAGATACTAAAAGATGACGACCCCAACCTGGTGGGGGATGATGTGCGCGAAGGCCTGACTGCCGTAATCAGCGTCAAGCTGCCTGACCCTCAATTCGAGGGACAGACAAAGGGCAAACTCGGAAACATCGAAGTGAAAAGCATGGTCGAGAGCATCGTCGGCGACGAACTGGCCCTATATCTGGAAGAGCACCCCGATGACGGCAAGAAGATCCTCGATAAATGCATCACTGCGTCCAAGGCCCGCGAGGCAGCCAGAAAGGCCCGAGATCTGGTCATCCGCAAGGGCGCACTCGATACGGGAACACTGCCGGGTAAATTGGCTGATTGCTCCGAAAAAGACCCCACTCTCTGTGAATTGTACCTGGTGGAAGGCGACTCGGCCGGCGGTTCAGCCAAACAAGGGCGCAACCGGCGCTTCCAGGCAATACTGCCACTGCGGGGCAAGATCCTAAACGTGGAAAAGTCCTCCCCGGACCGCATGCTGGCCCATGAAGAAATCAGGGCCCTGATAACGGCACTGGGAACCAGCATCGATACCGACTTCGACCTGGGCAGACTGAGGTATCATCGTATTGTTCTCATGACGGACGCTGACGTGGACGGAGCCCATATACGTACTTTGCTGCTCACGTTCTTTTTTCGGCACATGGCCGACCTAATCAACAAGGGCCACCTGTACATTGCCCAGCCTCCTCTCTACCGCATTCATGCGGGTAAAGAAGAGCACTGGGTCTATTCCGATCAGGAAAAGGACACACTGCTGGGGACCTTGAAAGGCGGTGGTAAGAAAACTGAAGTACAGCGTTACAAAGGTCTGGGCGAAATGAGCGCCGAACAGCTATGGGAGACCACCATGAATCCCACTACACGCACACTCCTTCAGGTTAACGTGGAAGACGCCGCCAAAGCAGACGGGGTTTTCAGTATGCTGATGGGCGACGAGGTTCTGCCGCGCAAAAACTTTATCCAGGCCCATGCCACCAGTGTTAAAAACCTCGACATCTAGACAGTGATCCCCAGAAAAACCGAGGGAGGGCATAAAAGCCCTCCCTTTTCTTTTAAACCCGTTTGCTGAAATCTACCTTCTGCTGAGTTCGACCTCGGTGGCGCCGCTCCCGCCGTGAAAACGGTCGGCCGGCCGTCGCCGCGCCACCAGAGAATTGCGCGCTAAAAACCTGTCTACTTCCAATTTGAGTGTCCCCGTCCCTTTGCCATGAATGATTCTGACGCTGTGCAAACCCCTTTGATATGCAGCGTCCAGGAAACGTTCAACAAGCGGTATGGCTTCCTCCACTGTGCGCGCATGAAGGTCAAGTTCGGCTTCCGCATAACCGGAATTCCCAGAAACGCCCTCCCGGGCCGGTCGATGCGGATTGCCCATCATTGCCCTTGTTGGCAACCGGAAACCGGAGTTGTCCGGTAAAGTCCTCTTTGCCTGATATATCCTGCCACCAGCGCAGGAACCATGTGGTCGATGGGTAAATTGCGAGAAACGCGCTCCCTGATGATCGAAGCCGAAATATCGATCTCCGGTTTATCTAGCAATATCACTCTTTGCGAGAGACCCGGCAGGATTTTTTCGAGAACGGCATCGTCGGGAACACGGTACCCTATCCGCGGAACGGCGACTATCTTCGCCAACTCGATAATCCTGGATGGTTCCCTCCATCTGCCAAAATCCAGTAGATTATCCCAGCCGATAATGAAATACAAATCGTCATGTGGCAAAATGCGGGCACGTACCTCGCGAAGCGTATCAACGGTGAAGGAAGGCCCGGGCCGCTCTATTTCGAGCGTTGAGAGCCTGTAGTGAGGGTTTCCCAGTATCCCCAGGCGAACCATCTCAAGGCGGTCAGCAGACGGGGAAATGATCCGGTCGGATTTAAGCCATGGCATGGCGGCAGGGACAAAAACAACTTCAGCGGGCTTGAACCTTTGGCTTACAATTTCCGCAACCGCCAGGTGCCCGACATGAAAAGGATCGAATGTACCGCCAAGCAGTGCTACATTCAAGGAATTACCAGATCCATTCAAAATCACCTACGCGCAGCTTGTCGCCGGGCTTCACCCCGGATCTCTCAAGGATATGCCGGATACTCGGCCGGCTAATGCGATTGCCCAACTGGCGGCGCACCTCCGGGTCTCGTATCTCGCTGCCTGCAACAAGCCGTTCCAACTCGGGAGAATGGACCACCCATGCGCCATCCTGTTCTTCGACACTGAAATTGATTTCCCTCCCCTTGGGATAAAGAACAGGTACAGGGGCCTCTTGTAATTTTTGGGCTTTCGGGTATTTCCCAAGGAGGGCCAGAACTTCATCCATCAACTCCTTGACGCCTTCACCCGTGGCGGCCGAAACGAAACGCACGTTGATACCTGCGCCCTTAAACAATTTTTTTAATTCTGCTTTACGCTTTTTGACTTCCGGCCGGTCTATCTTATTTATGACCACTATCTGGGCTTTGCGAGACAGCGAGGCATCGAAAAGCGAAAGTTCATTGTTGACGGCAATCATGTCGTCAGCCGGGGAGGGCGAGGCGCCGTCCAGGAGGTGTATCAAAACACGAGTACGCACGGCATGCCGCAGAAAGTCGTGCCCGAGGCCCTTCCCCATATGGGCCCCTTCGATGAGTCCGGGTATCTCGCACAGAACGAAACGCTCTTTAGCGGTTTCTACCATTCCGAGCATCGGTTCAAGGGTTGTAAAAGCATAATCTGCGATTTTTGGATTTGCTGCCGTCGCAGCTCCAAGGAGAGAAGACTTGCCAACATTGGGGTAACCTATAATGCCCACATCCGCGATGAGTTTGAGTTCCAGGACGATATCCTTTTCCTCACCCGGCACGCCTTTTTCAGCCAGCCGCGGAGTCTGGTTAGTTGAAGTGGCGAAATGGAAGTTACCACGGCCGCCTTTCCCCCCTCTAGCTGCCACAACCTGCTGTCCAGGCTCTGCGAGGTCGGCCAAGGCCACCAGATCTTCATTTTCATCCCGTACTTGAACAACGGTACCCAGAGGCACCGTCAGGATCAGGTCATCCCCGTTTTTTCCGTGCATCTTCTGTCGCTGACCCGCTCCAGCATTCTCAGCTTTATATAACCGCTTGTTATGAAAAAAAGTCATGGTAGAGACACATGAGTCGGCCCTGACGATAACATCCCCTCCCTGCCCGCCGTCCCCCCCGTCAGGACCCCCGAAAGGCACGAATTTCTCACGCCTCATACTTACCGAGCCGTCTCCTCCATCCCCTGCTTTAACTTTTATATCTACTTTATCCAGCATACTTATCACATCCAATAGTTGTTATATATCTATTTCAATATTCAAAGTAAGTATATGTAAGAAGGTAATACTAATCATAATAATACCACATCGAAATCGACCACGGCCGTACAGGCGTAACGGAATGGTCCTATTGGGTCATAAATCCGGTCTGTCAGGCGTTGACCGGGAATGAGTTATCGATGAAAATGAAGAGTTATCGAAAAACAGGTGGATTCCATACAAAATCCGTCGAACGGATATATGTTTCAGTCCAAAAGTTATTAAGAAAGATCCGGACCACCGGTTAAATGCCAGGGGATTTGCCCCTGGCATTTTGATTTATACATTTTGCCCTGCGATGTTTATGAAAATATCGTTGAGAGAGGGCGTGGCGATTTCGAAACGTGTTATTTCCAGTTTTTGCCCTACCAGCTGTTCTAATATCTGTTGAGGTGAAGTCCCAGCAGACATCACGACCCGCGTTTTAGTACCATCGGTTATCATGGAATCTACGCCTTTAAGACTCCCCATTGCACCCTCATGTTCGATAGTCAAGGTATTGCCGCGAAAGCGCTTTTTGATATCGGACAGGCTCCCCTGCAGCACGCCCTTACCGTTATTTATCATGAAAACCGAATCGCAAAGTTCCTCTACCTCGTTCATACGATGGGTGCTCAGGATGATGGCTTTGCCTGCATTCCTGAGTTCGGCGATTATCTCTTTTACTACTTGCATATTAACCGGATCAAGGCCGTTGAAAGGCTCGTCCAGTATAACGATGTCAGGATTATGTAAAACAGTTGATACAACCTGTATGAGCTGTGCCATCCCGTGCGACAATTCTTCTAGTTTGATTCCCTGCTGGGACTCCAGTTTCACCCTTGACAGCCATTTTTTTGCACCCGCAGAGGCAGCGGCCGGTTGCATCCCTTTGAGCTGTCCGAAATAGACCAGCGTATCTAAAACGGTCATCCTCTTGTAAAGACCGCGTTCTTCAGGAAGGTAGCCGACCAGATTTTTCGATTCAGGGTCGAAGGTTTTGCCCAGGATCCGGACTTCGCCCTGGTCCGGCTTGATAATATCCATCATCATTCTGATTGTGGTGGTTTTGCCAGCACCGTTCGGGCCTATCAGGCCCAATATCTGATTTTGTTCGACAATGAAAGAGACCATGTCCACGACATTCCTGTCGCCATAAGTTTTAACCACACCAACGACTTCGACAGCAGGCATTAAACACCTCGTGGGCATTGTCTTCGGGCAAGTGAATTATAAGAAAAGGAAGTAGGTCCGTCAAACTCGTATGGTCAGGTATTGCCGGGATTCGTGCCTCCGCAATAATGGAATATACGACGGAAATCTTTACAAATCGCTCGTGTTTGCGCTATCCTTGCCTAACAGGGACAGGAGAAAATAGTGTTTCAGGCGCCTCGCGGAACCCAGGATATTCTACCCCAGGAACAACCTTACTGGCTCTTTATCCAAAACGCAGCCGAGGCCACTGCGCGACTTTACGGATATGAACGCATCGATACCCCGGTGTTCGAAGAAGCCGGACTTTTCGTGCGCACGGTTGGCGTTGGGACCGACATCGTAGAGAAGGAAATGTACACCTTTAAAGACCTGGGGGGCGGCCAGTTAACCCTGCGGCCGGAGGGGACCGCCCCAGTGTGCCGGGCCTACATCGAACGCGGGATGGCGAGCCTGGTTCAGCCTGTCAAACTTTTTTACCAGGCCCCCATATTCAGATATGAGCGCCCGCAGGCAGGGCGTTTTCGGCAGCATCATCAATTCGGGTTCGAAGCCATTGGTGAAGGAGACGCCGCTCTTGACGCCGAACTCATCGATATGGCCTGGAGATTCTTCCAGGAGCTAGGGCTTAACAAACTGACTCTTCAGATAAACAGCATCGGCTGTCCGGTTTGCCGTCCTGCCTACCTTGCTAAATTGAAAGAACATTATGACGAACACCGTGAAGAGCTTTGCGAGGATTGCAAAATACGGCTTGATAAAAACGCGCTCAGGCTTCTTGATTGCAAAAAAACTTCCTGCCAGCCGTTGTCGGAACTGGCCCCCCGCAGTATTGATTTCCTCTGCGTAGAGTGTTCGGATCATTTCTCAAAGCTGAAGTCTAACCTGAGGATACTCAGGTTGCCTTTCGAGATAAATCCCGGCATGGTGCGCGGACTGGACTACTACACAAAGACTGTCTTTGAAATACAGCCGGAAGAAGAGCGCGGCCAGAGTACCATTGCCGGGGGTGGCCGCTATGACGGCCTTATTGAGCAACTCGGGGGCAAACATACGCCAGGGGTTGGTTTTGCAACCGGCATCGAGCGCATCATACTAAACCTCAAAAAACAGAATGTTAATGTGCCGGGGCTTCCAAAACCAAGTGTTTTTGTAGTGTGGATGGGTGAAGAAGCAGGCAAGGCGGCTGCAAGAATGGTTGGAGATCTCCGGGCTGCAGGCGTCAGCGCCGTGACTGCCTTTACCGCCAGGAGTATGAAGGCTCAGCTGAGGCAGGCAGATGGAACAGGGTGTCATTTCGCAGCCATCATAGGTGCGGAAGAACTGGAGCAGGGCTTTATCACACTGCGCGACCTTCGCACGGCTCAACAGGAACCCGTCGATTTCAGCAAACTCGTCGACAGAGTAAAAATTACTGGGATCGAAACCCTATAAATTGAACAGTTCCCGAGGAAAATTAAACAAGGCGGCGCAAAGCCGCTTGTTGATGCGAGCCAAATGTGATTAACCCAGAATGTGCTCAAGCAGAACCCGAACCCCGAGTCCAATCAAGATAACTCCCCCGAGCACCCCGGCCCAACGCCCCAAACGTTCTCCCGTCTTGCCGCCCAGGAAGAAACCCAAAATTACAACCAAAAAAGTCACGATTCCAATGGAGACCGCGGCTAATAGGATATTCGTTTTCTCGAAAGCAAGGGCTATCCCGGTCGCCAGCGCGTCGATACTCGTCACTATCGCTAACGACAGCAGGGCCCAGCCGCGGGTAAGGTCGAGCTTCTCACCCTCCTCCTCTTCGTGAAAAGATTCCCATACCATGTGAAATCCAATCAGGAGGAGCAATCCGAAGATGACCCAGTGGTCGTAGGATGAAATTAGGCCAACGAAACTCCGCCCTGCCAGCCAGCCAATGACCGGCATAGCGGCCTGGGCTGACCCGAATGAGCTTGCTACCCTGAGGGCCTGGGCAACAGAAACCCGTTTCCCTGAACAGCTGATCCCCAGAGCTATGGCAAAGCAGTCCATCGCCAGGCCGATCGATATCAGAAACAAAGTCAATATAGTCACAGTGTCAAAAAGTATATCATCAGGACAGGAGCAACCCCAAGGACCGAGGCCGGGCATTTTTGAATACCGCCTTTCAAAAATGTTAGACTGCGTCAGGACAGATATTTCAAGAAAGGCAGGGTACATGCCCGAAAACAACACGGTCAATATATACACAGACGGGGCCTGCCTGGGTAACCCCGGTCCGGGAGGTTACGGCGTCCTGCTCGAGGTTTCCGGGGCACGAAAAGAAAAATCCGGCGGTTTCCGGCTGACCACCAACAACCGGATGGAGATAACCGCCGCAATCGCAGGGCTCGAGTCCCTGACGCAACCCTGCCGTGTGACCCTGTTCAGCGACTCTCAATACCTGGTCAAAGCAATGACCGACGGGTGGGCTTTGAAATGGAAAGCCCATGCGTGGATGCGCAACACCAAGGACAAAGCTCTCAATCCAGACCTCTGGAAGCGCCTGCTCTTGCTGTGCGAAAAACATGAAGTCGAATTCAGGTGGGTGAGAGGGCATAACAGCCATCCTGAAAATGAACTATGCGACAGATTGGCAAACGAGGCGGCAAAACAAACGGGATTGCCTGCCGACGCTGGTTACGAGGCAGGCAAAGCCAGGTTATTTTAGTTTCTCTTTGTTTTTCGAAGAAAGTTATTCAGTTCGGCAGGACCGTACCCGCGAAGTCACGGCGCCCTCTGGCGAAATCTGACGCCGGCATCGATTGCTTGCCTTCAAGTTGAATGCGCCCAAGTTCGAAAACCCCTTTGCCAGTGACCACTCCGATGTATTTACCGATGGGCACAACCGTTCCAATAGGCTCATCAGAGGTAAACAACGACGGCCTGCCTTCGATGATTTTGAGTGTTCTCCCACCGAACCGGGTATAACTGCCTGGCCAGGGCTGAAAGGCCCTTACCTGTTTCCAGATATGGGCTGCGGGCGATGCCCAGTCAATTATGCCGGCGTCCTTGGTCAAAGGCTTGAAATAGGTTGCTGCTTCATCATCCTGTTTGACAACGTTTGAATCCCCGCGAGCCCATCTGGGCAAAATATCTGCTAATAATTGTGCGGACATCAGTGAAAGTTTCCATGATAATGTCACATTAGTGTCATCGGCACGAACCAACACCTGGGCCCGGGTTATAACCGGCCCAGTATCCAGGCCTTCATCCATCTGCATCAGGCTCACTCCTCCCCAGTGGTCACCCTCCAAAATAGTAGAGACTACGGGTGCTGCCCCGCGGTGGCGGGGCAGAAGGGAAGGGTGTATATTGATACAGCCAAAACGGGGAAGTCCCAGAACATCCGGCGGAAGTATCTGTCCGAAAGCTGCGACAACGATTACATCAGGCGTGAATGCCGCTAATTCGGAGACTGCCTCCGCTTTTTTTAAGCTGCCGGGTTGAAGCACTTTCAGTCCAAGACCGAGAGCCTCCCTTTTAACGGGTGAGATTGAGAGGTCCTGTCCCCGCCCGGCAAGTTTATCTTTTTTAGTATAGACCGCCGCCACGTCGTAATTATTTAGTACCAGATTTCGGAGAGGTGCGACAGCGAATTCAGGGGTACCCATAAAAACAACGCGCATAAATATCCTCCGACAGGCCATTCTAACATGAAAAAATAGCCTCCACAACGCCGGGGTGAACATAACCGGGGGGCCTTGTAAAATTACCTAGTACTTGCCGCGGGTTTGCGTCTAAAAAGAAGGTAGATGGCAGAAAAGAGACAAAAAGAGCAGTCCGAGCGACCTTGATAGAAAGCCTAGGGCTGTAAACTGTCGCCAGACCATCGCCAAAACCTTTGCTACATCGGGCGAAGCGCTGATACCATTATCAAGGTTTTGAAAATAGCACTTTGGCCGGATACTCTGCCGGGCGTAGCCAAGCTCAGAACATACCAATAAATATCAATGTCTTGGGCACTCTATTGCCCCGCAGTAGGAGCATCCAAAAGCTTATGAATTCCGCCAACGAAATTTGGGAAGCCGCGCTCGGCGAGCTCCAATTGCAGGTAAACAAACCCAATTACCAGACATGGTTTAAAGGGACACAGGGACTGGCCTATGACGGCGATCAATTCCTCGTAGGCGTGCCTAATGCTTTTGTAGCAGAGTACCTTGAGAAGAACCAGCGTTCCCTTATAGAAAAAACGCTCATCGGCCTTATCCACCGCGGCGTGAGTGCCCGGTTCCAGGTGAGCTGGGCCCAGGATGCAAAATGCGGTAACAACGTTGAAGCCCGGCGCAACGTTTCATCTATCTACGGTTTCAACTCCAAATATACTTTTGATACCTTTGTGGTAGGGGCCGGAAATCGCATGGCCCATGCGGCCGCTGTGAGCGCCGCCGAACACCCGTCCGAACAGAGTTACAACCCGTTGTTCATATATGCCGCCCCCGGACTCGGGAAAACTCATCTTCTGCAGGCCATCGGGCAAAAGGCACTGGATAACAACCTGAAACCCCTTTATGTCTCGGGCGAACAGTTCACCAACGAATTCGTCTCCGCTCTTCGTGAAAGGCGTACTGATGAATTCCGTGCCAAATACCGCTCTGCCGATATGCTTATGGTTGATGATATACATTTCATCAGTGGGAAAGAAGCAACGGAAGAGAGTTTTTTCCACACGTTTAATGATCTTCACAATGCGGGCCGCCAGATCGTTATCACCAGCGACCGGGCTCCCAAATCCATGCCGATGCTTCAAGAGCGGCTGCGCAGCCGTTTTGAATGGGGCCTAACGGTAGATATTCAACCCCCCGATTTCGAAACCCGCCTTGCCATATTGCAATCCAAAGCCGAACAGGCTCAGACTGCTGTGGCGCCAGATGTACTGGATATGATGGCCCATGAATTAAAACAAAATATCCGCGAGCTCGAGGGCAGCCTTAACCGCATCATAGCCTATGCTCGCTTGCTGAGGGCGCAGATCACCCCCGAACTGGCGCATAAAGCACTTAAAGACGTGGCGGGTATAAAGGCCCTGCCGGCGCCGACCGATACGCTTGAAACCGTCATAGGCCTGGTTGCTACGAAATTTGCCCTCAGCGTTGATGACCTTATTGGCCGGAAGCGCGACAAGGAAACGGCTCAGGCCAGACAGGTGGCGATGTATGTCATCAGGCAGCGGGGAGGGTGCTCTCTTTCCGATATAGGTTCCGCGCTCGGGGGCAGGAATCCCTCGACCGTAAGCCACGCCTGCGAAAAAGTTGCCGAGGACATCTCCAATTCACATATCCTGAGGCGCAAGGTGGAAGAGATACAGAAAAATCTGTCCGGGAAATAATTCCGACAAGACGCAAGCTTTTTCTCTGACCTATTAGTCCCTGATTAGCCACTCCATTGCCAGTGTGCCCTGAGAAACCTAGATAAAATGTTCACTGTTTCCCATTGTTTACCCCTGAGACCCGGGAAAGAGTGGCTAAACTTGAAATTGGCCGATATTAGTGCTTTAATTTTCACTTCGTAAATGAAAATTAAAACTTGGTTTCACCCCAGGCCCCCGCCCAGGGTATTGCTCATATTCCCGGCCATTTTAATAATGTTGCTGGCTATGTTTGCCGGGGCCTTGGCATTGAGTTACAGCAATGACGTGCTTGCTGTGGTCGGAATCGTGCTCGGGCTGGTATGGATGGGGTTGCTGGTACTGGTAGCGCTGCCCCAGACCGATAGGTGGTTCAAAAGCTCTGAGAAGTGGTTTAAACCGCTTGCGGCATCGCTCATGTTTGTCCTTCTGTTCGCCGGTGTGGTTGAATTGCTGGCGCTGGTGGCCACCGGCCTCGGGACCACCGGAGGCGGCATATTGGGTGACAGCACGCCCAAATTCCTCGCGTTCATCTCTCACGACCTTTCTTCGAGCGATGCAGTAGCACTGCTTGACCAGGCAGTGTCCAATGTACGTGACGGAAACAATCCCTATGCTGATGCCAACGTGGTTACCGCGGTCGTGGCCATACAAAGCCCCTTCGACAAAACCACTCCGCTGCATACCGGAACTTTCTCAAATTATTTCCCATACCCGCCTACTACGGCGATCAATAACCTGTGGGCACAGGCCGTGAAGACGCCGGATGTTATCCCTGCTGAAGTCGAATCCAAACTCGGTTATCCCGCTGGGTTCTTTCTTATTCCCGCCCTGTTTTCATATTTCGGCATAACTAATATCCACTGGGTGCTCCTGATACTGGTGCTCGCGGGCATGGGGATCACCATCGCGGTAACGCCGCCGCGCATGAGGCTGTGGCTTGCGGGCGCATTCTTGGGGAGCCTGGTAATCTGGAACGGCATCGCTAGCGGAATGACCGGCAGCCTCTACTTTCCTTTTCTGCTGCTGGCCTGGGTGCTGTGGAAGAAACATATCTGGCTGTCAGCGATATGCATGGGCGTCGCCATTGCCACCAAGCAAGTGGCATGGTTTTTCCTGCCCTTTTACGTCATTCTTTTCTTCAGGAACATGCCGTGGAAAAAAGCAGTACTGGTAACAGGGGTTGCAGGCACCGTTTTCGCCGCCTTCAACTTGCCTTTTATCATCGCGGGACCTTCCCTCTGGCTTGATTCCGTTACTTCGATGATGAGAGATGCTTTGTTCCCGTCAGGATGGGGTTTTATCACTCTGGTTCTCCAGGGGTGGGTGCATACAGAATCGCCGGTAATGTTCACGTTCATCGAAGCGGCTGTCTTTGTTGCAGCTGCCGCAGCGTACTGGAGATATGCGAAAGTTTATCCTTACCTCGGCGTGATATTGCCTGTACTCCCGTTGTTTTTCGCGTGGCGCAGTCTATGGCCCTATTTCTTTTACGTGGATGTCATCATGCTGGCCGTAGTAATGCAGGAATACGGGGCAATCGCCGAGAACCAGGTACCTGTTTCCGGGGAAACGGCCCCGGTGATATAAATTCCCGCACCTAGAGCGCACAACCAAGCCCCTGTTTCCAGTCATGGCATTTTTGCCAAGCCCTTTACATTGATTTATACTTATGTCATATTTCCGTATTCCTTTCCGAGGTGCAGATGACCGTCGAAGCCCTTCTGGAACGGGCAGGCAAATATCTTCCCGCCGAAAAACTTTCACTGGTATCGGCGGCCTACGATTATGCCGCAAAAGCCCACGAAGGACAGCTCCGCATGTCGGGCGACCCGTATATGGAACACCCGTTCCAGGTAGCCCTGACCCTGGCTGAGCAGCAACTTGACGTTACTACCCTGGAGGCCGCCCTCCTGCATGATGTGACCGAAGACTGTGGTATCACTCACAAGCAGATAGAAGAAAAATTCGGAGCCGACGTGGCGCGGCTCGTAGACGGCGTGAGCAAGCTGGGAAAACTCGCTCTTCCCCTCCCAGGTGAATTGCAGCAGCGTCCTTCCGTCCGGGAACAGCAGGCAGAAAACCTGCGCAAGATGCTTGTCGCGATGGCCGAGGATCTGAGGGTGGTTTTTATCAAACTGGCAGACCGCATGCACAACATGCGCACCCTTGCCGCCCTTCCTCCCGACCGCCAGAAGGCCATCGCCCGCGAAACCCTGGAGATCTATGCCCCACTTGCGCATCGCCTTGGCATCTGGGAACTCAAGTGGCAGCTCGAAGATCTGGCGTTCCATTACCTCGAACCCCGAAAGTACAGCCAGATTGCCAAGCTGGTCGCCAACCGGCGCACCGAGCGCGAAGAAATCGTGAATAGTGTCATGGATATCCTTAGGAAGGAGTTCATGCAGCTCGGCATCAAATGTGATGTTTCAGGGAGGCCCAAACACCTTTTCAGCGTCTCGCAGAAGATAGAGCGATACGCGGCCCAGGGAAGGCAATTCGACGAAATATATGACCTTCTCGCGGTTCGCGTTCTGGTTGAAACAATCCCGGAATGTTACTTCGCCATGGGAACCGTGCACAACCTGTGGCACCCCATCCCCGGTTCATTCGACGATTACATCGCCAATCCAAAACCTAACGGGTACCAGTCCCTCCATACCGCGGTGCTTTTCAAAGGCACTACTCCTCTCGAGATACAGATACGGACGCGCGAAATGCACCGCGTAGCCGAGTTCGGAGTGGCGGCTCACTGGCGTTACAAAGAGGGTGACAAAAAAGATATCGAGGTAGAGGAACGTATCGGATGGTTGCGCCAGCTGATCGACTGGCACCGTGAACTGGCAGGGGCCGAAGAATTCCTCGAATCGGTGAAAACCGACATTTTTAACGACCAGGTATTCGTCTTCACCCCCAAGGGTGAGATAAAAGACCTCCCCAAGGGTGCCACCCCCATCGACTTTGCGTATAGAGTTCACACTAATCTGGGCAACCGATGCGCGGGAGCCAAGGTAAATGGCCGCATGGTACCTCTTGATTATCAGTTGTCCAATGGCAACGTGGTTGAGATTATCGCTTCCAAGAAAGACAAGGGGCCAAGCCGCGACTGGATGAGCCCTAACCTTGGTTATGTTAAGAGTTCTCATGCCCGCGAGAAGATCCGCCAGTGGTTTAAAAAGCAGGAGCGGGAGGAGAACCTCGAGCTCGGGCGGGAAATGTTGGACAAAGAAATCAAGCATCTCGGGTTGGTGGTAGCGGACCGCGATAAGATAGCCAAATTGTTCAAATACGATAATATGGACGACTTTTTCGCCGCCATCGGCTGCGGTGATGTAAGTACCCAGACAATAGCCCTCAAACTGGCAGCGCAGGAACAGCCCAAGCCTGTAGCTGAGCTTACCGTCAGGCCTTCAACTTCGGGTATCCAGGTCCTGGGAAGCGGAGCCGGTGACCTGCTGACCAACCTTGCAAGGTGCTGTAATCCTGTGCCCGGAGACCTGATAATCGGTTATATCACCCGTATGCGGGGAATCACCATACACAGACAGGATTGTTACAACATAACACATGAAGATGAAAAAGAACGCCTGGTCCGCGTCGAATGGGGACAGGTCGACGTGCATTATCCGGTAAAGATGCAGGTGGAGGCATGGGACAGGGTGGGGCTTGTCCGCGATATCTCAACCCTTCTTGCTGAAGAGAAGGTCAATATTTCCAACATGAATGTCAATGAACACAAGGACCACACCACGTCTCTCTATTTCGATGTCGAAACCACGGGCTTACCCCAGTTGAGCCGTATTATGAGCCGTATCGAGACCGTCACCGGCGTGACGGGAGTGGCCCGGGTAGGGGAGGATCCCGCCAAAGCACGGGCCTGATTCCATTTTACTGAATAAAATCAAAGGGGGCTCTTTTCAAGGGCCCCCTTTTTTATATCAACTAAATTGCTTCTTTACTTCTTGTAAACAGGGGTGCACCAGTCCATGTATTTTGGCAGTTTCCCCTGGATAGCATCGAAATAGAGTTTCTTGAGTTTCGTGGTCACGGGGCCGACCTGGCCGTCGCCCAGAGGGCGGCGGTCGATTTCGGAAACCGGTGTAAGGTGCGCGGCGGTTCCGGTCAGGAAACACTCTTGTGAGGAATAAAGTTCCGCGCGATCGATCGGCCTCTCAATCGTCTCAATACCAAGTTCGTGCTTCGCGAGTTGCATGACGGTATCACGGGTAATGCCGACGAGGATGTTGTTGTAGGTAGCAGGCGTGTGCAGTTTACCGTCGATCACCAGGAAGATGTTTTCGCCGCTTCCCTCCGAAACATGCCCGTCGGGCGAGAGCATGATTGCTTCGTCATAGCCATTTTCGATCGCCTCGGTCTTGGCAAGCGCGTTATTGATGTACATGCCTGTCGCTTTGACTGAGGTGGGTATCGTATTATCGTCCGGTCTTCGCCATGAAGAAACACCGCATTTGCACGAGTCGGTATCGAGGTACCTTCCCCACGGAATGGCGAACATCAGGAAGTCGTCGTCCAGATTGTGCAGGCGGACCCCCATTTGTTCAGTGCTTTTATAAGCCAGGGGGCGTACGTAGGAGTCTTCCTTAAGTTCGTTTTTCCTTATAAGTTCCACCGTAAGCCTGGTCATTTCTTCCACCGAATAATCGAGTGAAATTTTTAGAAGTTTGGCGCCGTTGTGCATACGCTGGTAATGCTCTTTGAGCCTGAAAAGGTACATCTCTCCCTTTTCAGCATTCCAGTTGCCTCGGATGCCTTCAAACAGGGCGGTGCCGTAGTGCAGGGCCTGTGTCATGACTCCGATTTTAGCTTCAGGCATGGGCACGAACTTTTTCTGGAAAAAAGCGTAAGCGGTCACGGCGGTAATCTCCTTTTAACGGCGGTAGACTAAGGATTATAAACCGTTGGGCGCGCACGGGCAAGTTTATGTAAGGGTCCAGTACATATGGGATTTCCGGGGGTTGGTGATGAAATTATCCACATAGTAGCGCAAAGGGGAAGATTTTCCAATGCCCCGGTGAGGCTTTTCAGTGTTGTACCAGATTAGATATTTCATAAGCAGACGGT
>CAIMVG010000025.1 GCA_903844845.1 uncultured Dehalococcoidia bacterium
CATCATTGACGTAATGCATGAAGCGAATATACCCGCTTCGGTAATAACTTTCTAGATAGATCTGCTTCAATCGGGCTCCCTGTCTTCACCCCCCAGAGAGTCCAATATGTTTCTGAACTTTTTCAGCAGGCAATGAAAACACGGCTTTACTTCTCCTTTACTCTTTTGTTGTATCATATTCCCTTATACTGTTGCAGTTTTTTCGCGCAACAAAAGGGGATGCTGACAATGAATAAACTTAAAATAATTATGGTTTCGATATTGTCCGCCATGGTCATCTCCAATGCAGGATGCGGTCTTATTCCGAGTCCTACACTCACACAAACCAAAACGATCACGGCTGCTATAACAACCGTTGCGTTGAATACCAATACCAATTCCTCCGGGTTCCTAGACTTTTCCAACGTTGTGGAAGAAGTAAGGCCATCGGTGGTACAAGTGGAGACAGATGTAGCAGCCGGGTCAGGTTGGGTCGTTGATTCTAACGGCATCATCGTCACCAATGCGCACGTGCTGGAAAATGGCACAGGGGGAACTGTTTCCGCTTCGCAAATAACAGTAGTAACCTCTGACAATCAAACGTACGTCGCAACATCAATAAAAACCGATGTTTCTTCGGACCTCGCAATCATCAGAATCAACGCCACCGGGCTAACCGCCGCCAGCATCGGGAAGTCCGCTGCACTCAAAGTCGGCCAGCCAGTCGCTGCCATCGGGAATGCCCTGGACCTCGGCATAAGCATGACCGGCGGTTGGGTCAGCCGCTTGAATGCCACCGTGACTGACGAGAACGGAGTTACTCACACAGACCTGATCGGAACAGACACCGCAATCAACCCTGGTAACAGCGGGGGGCCCCTGGTTGATACTTCAGGTAAGGTCGTCGGAATCACGAGCATAAAACTGATCGACACTGGCGTAGAGGGAGTGGGCTATGCAATCAGTATCGATTCCGCGATGCCTGTTATTACACAACTCATCAATAGCGGATACGTCTCAAGAGCTTACATGGGTGTGAACGGCCTTACAACAGTCGACAGCATCGTTGCTTCCCAGAATAATCTCGGAACTGACACAGGCGTTTTTATCGGAGGAGTGGTTGCGGGAAGCCCCGCAGATAAGGCAGGCCTCAAAGCAAAAGACGTTATAACTGACGTCGACGGAACCGCAATTACGAATAACGGGCAACTTGTCCAATTGATTCAATCCAAAACTCCAGGTACCCAGGTCAAAATCTCAATTTTACGGGGGACCAACAAACTGACGATATTAGTCACATTAGGCTCGACTCCCGTACCGACAACTTAGGGAGATCGATTACTTGAAAGCTGTTGAGTTCAAACTTTGAACCGCGGTTAAAAAATATCAACCGTAGTAATTTGACACGAGTGCATCGAGAATCCGATGAGAGATTCCCAAGTCCCCTCCGGATTTTTGTCTTCTGAATAGAGTTGAGGCTTGCTGTGCTAAAATAACGCAGTGAGGCAAATAAAATGATTCCAGTAAACCTTAAGATGCACAATTTCATGCCTTACAAAGGCGACGCCCCTCTGTTATCTTTTAGGTCAATCCACACTGCCTGCATTTCAGGCGACAACGGAGCCGGCAAGTCTTCCATTATCGATGCAATCACCTGGTCACTCTGGGGGAAAGCACGTTCTAAAAGCGACGACGAATTGGTGTACCAGGGCGAAAATGACACGATGGTGGAATTCGATTTCAATGCCGGGGATCAACTATATCGCATCATACGCAAGCACTCCCGTTCTAAAAGCAAGAAAGGCTCGGGTCAAAGCAGCCTAGATCTTTTCATTTGCAACGATGGCGAATATCTGTCGATCTCCGCCGAACGCTTCACACAAACCCAGGAAAAGGTAGAAGCCATACTTCACATGGACTATGAAACATTTACCAATAGTGCCTACCTGCGCCAGGGGCACGCGGACGAATTTACCCACCAGCCTCCGGGTAAACGCAAGGAAGTTCTCGCCAACATCCTCGGCCTGTCGGTCTACGACATTTACGAAGAACAATCCAAAGAAAAAGCCAGGGAAGCGGAACAGGCAAAAATGCGTCTTTATTCCGGAATCGCCGAACTCGACGATGAACTGGCACTTAAACCATCACTCGAAACCGACCTGAACGAATCCGAAAAAATTCTCGCTGATATAGATCTGGCGACAGAAAAAACGGGCTGTGAGGTGAAACAGCTCAGGGCAGAAGCCCAGGCGCTGGAAAACATCAAAGCACAGCTTTCACAAATAGACTCGGCGATCACCCGCCACCTTGGCGACATCGAACGCGAGAAAGAAGTATTTAGAAATAGTACCTCTCGCCTGGCGGAATATAAGAATCTCTTGGACAACCGGTCGGCTATCGAGTCTGGTTTTCAGGAACTTAAAGCAGCGCGTGAAAAGTACGATCTGCTGAGCCAGCGATCCAGGCAGTTTTCCAGGTTGACCGAAAAATATAACCAGCTGGAAAAAATTTGCGACAGGGCACAGAATGACTTGAACACCCTGCACAAGCTCGCCGAAAATGATGCGCTCCAACTGGAACGTAAATGTGAAAAGCTTCCAGAACTCAAGCTGGAACAGAGAAAAATAGCGACCGCCCTCGCCGAACTCGCCCCTCTCGAAAACGAAATAAAGGCGAGAAGGGACAGCGTCGGAGCACAAAAAACCGCTTTATTTAACGCATCGGAAAGCACCCTCCTGCTCAGATCGGAGATCAGGACCATTGATGAAAAACTAGGAATCCTGCTTGAAACTAAAAATGAAGCACGTTGTCCCCTTTGCGAAACCGAACTCGGCACTCGTGAATTAGATCTGGTCCGGTCAAAATACGCCGCGGAAAAAGCGAACAAGCTGGATTCCATCAAACAACTGGAATGCAATTCCACCAGGCTGTCTTCAGAGATCAAAAAAAACGAAGCGGATGCCTCAGCCCTCGAAGCCACACTGAAACAGGAAAGCCGTAACCTGGTCGCTCAGGAATCTCGCGTAGCACAAGCCATCAAAGAAGGGGTTGAAGCCTCAGCCAGACTTGCCGATGAAAAACAGGAGATCGCTGAAATCGAAGCGAAACTAGCTTCCCAGGACTACGCCCCAACCGAGCGGAAAGCCATCGTCGAAATATTGGCGGAAATAGCATCGTTGTCATACGACGAAAAAGAACATGATGCCCTGCAATCGCGCAAAGAAAACCTTGCCGGATGGGAAGAACAAAAGAAAAACCTTGACGAGGCTCTAAGCCTGTTAAATCAGGAAAACGATAACGCTTCAAGGTCTAAACAAATCATCGATCAAGTCAAAACCAGGCTAGACTCAGACACCATTCTTCAACAAGAATTTTCCGTTAAATTAAAAGAACTGCCGGAAATATCACGGCGACTGTCCGCCGCAGAAAACGAGTTGGCAAAGAAACTGGAAGAACAGAGGGTTTCGAGGGAGAAAACAGCCGTCCTCAAAGAGCGTATCAAGCAACTCTCAGAGCTCGAAAAACGCAATTTGGAAAAACGCCGGGAACTGGCGGAAGCATCGGTGAAAGAAAACCTATATCGCCAGTTAACTGATATATTCGGCAAAAAAGGCCTGCAGGCGATGCTTATCGAAACGGCACTCCCGGAAATCGAAACAGAGGCAAACCGCCTGCTGGCGAGGATGACGGATGGCCGCATGAACCTGACGTTCGAACCCCAGAAGACAACCAAAAAAGGGGATATTTCCGAAACGCTGGACATCAAAATCGCCGACGAACTGGGAACCAGAAATTATGAAATGTTCTCTGGAGGAGAAGCATTCAGGATCGATTTCTCTATCCGAATAGCACTAGCACGGTTGTTGGCGAAACGAGCTGGCGCTCCGCTTCCGACGCTTATCATAGATGAGGGTTTCGGCACGCAGGACGCAGACGGTATAGAAAAACTAAAAGAAGCGATCAATTCAGTGCAGGACGATTTTCAAAAAATCCTGGTAATCACTCATATCGATGAACTTAAAGATGCGTTCCCCGCACGAATAGACGTTGTTAAAAAAAACGAGGGCTCTACGGTAGAGATCAGTCAGTGACCGAATAATCTCTTGAAAACAGAGTTGGGTTCCTAAAGCCCCAGGTCACTGCTTATCGATTGCATGGCCGCCAGCCCCAAAGCAATAAATTCATCAAGAGTCAGTCCCAACATGGCGCAGGAGGCTATCTGCTCGCGGTTGGCTCCGGCTGCGAAACTTTTCTCTTTGAAGCGCTTGCTTATCGAGGCCGCCTGCACCGCACCAAGCTTCTTTTCGGGCCTGATTAAAGCACCCGCAGTAATTAGACCTGTGAGCGGGTCAGCACATAACAGAGCTTTATCCATCAAGGTATCACAAGCAACCCCAAGGGCGGAGTTGTGACAGAGAATGGCATGCGCAATATCCGGATTAACACCCATTTTCTGTGCCATCTGAGCGCTTAATTTGCCATGTTCAGTCATATCGCCGGCGAGTATCTCGATATCTACATCATGCAATAGACCTGCGAGACCCCATTCCTCTGCGTTTTCGTGGAATTTTATCGCCAGGGCGCGCATGATCGATTCTGTCGCAAGCATATGTTTGACCATATTCTGATTTTTCACATTATCCGTTACGGCCTTCAAAGCGTCAGACCTATTCATAATTCGATTCGTCCCTTCTTCAAATGATCGACAACTATATTAACCGAGTCGCAGTAAAAAAATCAAAGGCATTTCAGTCGGTAACTCAGGCGTATGGTATACTCGCTCATATGGCGCATCAATCAACCCGGGAAATAACCCCGCCCCACCGAATATGGCTGTTTTTTATTGCTATTTTAGTCAACCTCATAGGCTCAGCTCTTTCCGGTTTGGCCCACTATTTGAACTCCCCCTGGCTCGCGGTGATAGCGAGTTTATCTTGCCTGTTATGGTTCGTTACGATATTCGCCATAGCTATTCCGGCAACCGATAAAAAACTGGAAAATACATCGAATTGGTTGAGGCCTTTCGGCAAAACCATTATCGCATTTTTGGGGATTGTCACTACACTTGAAATAATCGGAGTCATTCTCGTTTTCCTTGCGCCCAAGAGTCCGATGGGGTCTTCGCTCGGGAAATCAATAAAGCACTCTTTTGAACCGGCAGATGCAATGGCACTCACACAGCAGGCTGCTTACAACCTGCTTGACGGGAAAAACCCTTATACTTCCTCAAATATAATCACTGCTCTCAACTCTTCAAGCACAGCCTTCGACAAGATAACCCCCCTATTCAAAGGGAATTTCTCTGCGGATTTTCCATATCCGAATACCGACCAGTTACGCAACCTTTGGGAAGAATCCATCAAGACCCCCGAAACCGTTCCGGTTGAGATTGAAACTCATCAGAGTTATCCGGCAGGTTCTTTCCTGCTACCCGCACCGTTTCTCGCTCTTGGCATCAATGACATCAGGATCGTATATATCTTGCTGGCCCTTCCAGCCATCGCGTATGTCGCACGGCTCATTAAACCCGGATTGAAGGTGTATTTTATTCTAGGAGCCGCGCTAAGCCTGGAAATCTGGAATGCCGTTGCGGGAGGAGATACCAGTCTGCTCTACTTTCCGTTTTTGTTGCTTGCCTGGGTTCTCTTGCCGCGTAAAATCTGGATATCGGCACTTTGTATGGGCATCGCGATCGCCACCAAGCAAGTTGCCTGGTATTTTCTGCCTTTTTTCGCGATATTGATATTCCGAAATCGAGGATTCAAACTGGCTGTTTGGACAAGTGCGATTGCGGCTAGTGTTTTCGCATCGTTTAACCTTCCATTTATTTTCATGAATCCCGGTTCATGGTACACATCAGTCGGTGCGCCCTTGCGAGACAGCCTATTCCCTGAAGGAGTGGGCCTTGTTACGATCGTGACCAGCGGGCTGGTGCACATGACCTCGCAAACGATGTTCAGTTTTCTGGAAGGACTCGCAATCATGCTCTGCCTGATATGGTATTATCGCAATTGTCTCCTGTATCCCCAAACGGCGCTTATTCTCGCAACCTTGCCCTTATTTTTCGCATGGCGCAGCAACTGGAATTATTTTTATTACACTGATATCGTACTTCTTGCGGCAGTGCTACTGGAAGCTTCCGGTCCTGGAAACCAAAGTTACCAGAATCAAACGATTAAACCTGCAGTCTCCAGTGCGGTATAAACATGTCGTCAACCGTGAACGGATCGAACAGATTGTATGGTATATTTCATAATAACAGTGTTTCAATACACGATTTTTACGGAAATATTGTAAAATGTACGGCAATAGGATCGACTGAAGACAAATGAACCTTGATACAAATAACGGAGCTTCCTCCCCAAACGGAAAACGGGAAGAAACTAAAAAAATCAACCCCGAGTTGATAAGCATCGAAACCCATCGCGGCACACGTCCAGGGGAATCGTATGCACGGGTTAAACGTGTAAGCCAGTTCATCAAAGCAGGACCCGGGTATTTCGTGGCCAAACCTGAACAAGAAATCCCGAAAAGCAGGGCAGAACGCAGCTATCGGGGGTTGAAAAGAATCTTCATCGGGCGGCCGCTTTTTACAGCAGAGGAAGGGACTCAAAGACTAAACAAGGTAAGGGCCCTCGCCGTGTTCGGTTCGGATGCTATCTCATCCAGCGCTTATGCTACCGAGGCATCTCTCACGATACTAGTGGTTGCCGGGGGCGCCGCATTGGGAGTTTCCCTATACACCGCGCTGGCGGTAGCGATCCTTCTGTCAATTGTTGCGTTTTCTTATCGCCAAACAGTCCACGCCTACCCTCAGGGAGGGGGCTCCTACAATGTGAGCCGAGAAAACCTGGGTCAGCGATTCGGGCTTCTAGCGGCAGCGGCCCTTCTTATCGATTATGTGTTAACGGTGGCCGTTTCTATAGTTGCTGGGGCACAGGGTGTGATTTCGGCCCTTATCGCGGCCGGTTACTCCAACCAGATGAACAACATACAGCATTCGCTTCCGTCATTTTTCAATCTCACGGTTATCTTGAGTATCTTTTTCATAGGCCTGATGGTGCTCGGGAACCTGCGCGGCGTCCGTGAAGCAGGTACGGTCTTTTCCATCCCCACTTATCTATTCATCGTCGGGGTCAGCATCATGATTATCGTGGGATTATTAAAATGGTCAACTGGAAATCTTCACCCCGCAACACCCCAGCCGATCCTGATAGCCACGACCCCACTCACCCTATGGCTGGTATTACGTGCTTTTTCTGCCGGGGCCGTAGCCATGAGCGGGACTGAAGCCATCTCAAACGGCGTTCCGGTTTTCAAACAGCCCTCATCCAAAAATGCGGCAACTACGATAACAATCATGGCAGGGCTGCTGGCAGTCTTCTTCGTCGGCATCACCTTCCTGGCCACCCGGTTGCACCTGGTGCCTGACCCCGGGAAGGAGACTATTATTTCCATGGTCGCCCTTTCAGTTTTCGGCCGCAACGTTTTTTATTATATATTTCAGTTCGCTACCGTGGGCATCCTGGTCGTAGCAGCCAATACGGCGTTTGCCGACTTCCCGAGGCTTTCTTCAGTACTCGCACGAGACAATTTCATGCCGCACCAGTTCCAGTTCAGAGGAGACCGGTTGGCGTTCACGACAGGGATCCTCTTCCTCGGGTCGGTCGCCGCAATCCTGGTTGTGGTTTTCGAGGGAAACGTCGACCGGCTTATCAACCTGTATGCCATCGGGGTTTTTCTGGCCTTCTCCATGTCCAATTCAGGCATGGTGGTGCACTGGTGGAGGTTGCGCGGCCCCGGCTGGAAAAGAAGCCTTGCCATTAACGGTACGGGGGCTGTCTTTACAGGCCTGGTACTAATCATCGCCATACTCACCAAGTTCACAGCGGGGGGCTGGCTGGTTGTCATCCTGGTTCCTCCCATCATCCTCCTTTTAACACGCATCAACCGCCACTACAAGCAAGTCGGAAAAGAGTTAAGCGTAGTGCCAGACCAGTTGCCGCCCGCTAAGATCAACCAACTGGTGTTAATCCTGATAGACGACGTAAACTACGGTTCGCTGAGGGCTTTTTCATTCGCGCGGACGATCGATGCTGAGAGAGTGGTTCTGCACGTCTCCACGAACCCCGAGAAAACACAGAAACTAAAGGACAAGATGCAGAAATACGCGCCGGACCTCAAGCTGGTCATCATCGAGTCTCCGACTCGAAGTTTTAACCAGCCCTTGCTGGCCTATGTGGATGCCGTTCAAGCCCAATCACCGACAGCGTTCATCACCATGATCCTGCCGGAATTCATCACCGCGCATTACTGGGAACGGTTCCTGCACAACCGGACCGCGGCCCGCTTGCGAGGTGTTTTCGAGCGGCATCCTAACGTAACCCTGGTCATGGTACCGTACCTGCTCGAGAAATAACCATCGTGCCTGGTTTCGCTGTAACCAAAAGAGGTGAGCAACTGCTCACCTCTATTATTTCGATTGTAATTTAATAACGTTTTTAGTTTTTTCAGGCTATTTTTGCGTTTCCAACACTTTTTTAAGATAGAAAGCGGTAGCCGATGTTTCGTGCCTGGCAAGCTGTTCAGGCGTGCCTGTCGCAACCAGCCGCCCTCCTGCGTCACCCGCCCCCGGCCCGAGGTCTATAATCCAGTCTGCGTTTTTGATCACATCCAGGTGGTGTTCGATGATAATCACAGAGTTTCCGCTATCCACCAATCGCTGCAACACGCGCATGAGAGCCGCCACGTCCTCGAAAGAAAGGCCAGTCGTCGGTTCGTCAAGGATATACAAGGTCCGGCCGGTTGCGCGTCGTGAAAGCTCTGAAGCAAGTTTGACGCGCTGTGCCTCACCGCCCGAAAGGTATGGTGCGGGCTGACCGAGCCGGATGTAATTCAGTCCCACCGAATGCAGTGTCTCGAGCTTGTTTTTTATCTTTGGAAAATGCTCGAATACGCGAAGGGCCTCTTCGACGGTCATATCGAGGACTTCGGCTATGTTTTTCCCTTTGAATTTTATCTCCAGCACCTCCCGGTTGTAACGCGCGCCGTGGCAAACTTCACAGGGCACTGTTACGTCCGGCAAGAACTGCATCTCAATCTGGATAAACCCCTCGCCGTGGCAGGCCTCGCAGCGGCCCCCTTTCACGTTGAAAGAGAACCGGCCGGCTTCATAACCCCTGAGCCTGGCTTCGGGAGTTGTGGCGAACAATTCTCGTATGTGAGTGAACATTCCCGTGTAAGTCGCGGGATTGGAACGCGGGGTACGCCCGATGGGCGACTGGTCGATATCGATGACCTTGTCGATATTCTCAATCCCGCTGAAAGACTCAGCCTCCCCGGGCTTTTCACGCGACCGGTAAAGCACCTGCGCCAATTTGCGGTAAAGCACTTCATTTATCAGCGTGCTCTTTCCGCTTCCGGAAACGCCAGTTATGACAACGAGTTTACCCAGGGGGATGCGCACGTCAATATTTTTGAGGTTATTCTGGCGGGCGCCCTTGATCACGATTTCCTCACCCGAGCCTTTACGCCGTTTGTCCGGCATGGATATCTGCTTGCGCCCCGAGAGATACTGGCCGGTAAGAGAATCCTCGGATCCCAGGATCTCGTCAAGCGTCCCTGCGGCAATCACCCTGCCCCCGTGTTCTCCGGCCCCCGGCCCCATGTCGATGATATAATCAGCCGCCCGCATAACAGCCTCGTCATGCTCCACCACTATGACGCTGTTGCCCAGATCCCGGAGACGTTTCAGGGTCTCGACCAGCCGGTAGTCGTCGGCCGGATGAAGGCCGATGGTCGGCTCGTCGCATATATAAAGCACGCCCATAAGCCCGCTTCCTATCTGCGTGGCAAGGCGGATGCGCTGGCCCTCACCGCCGGAGAGCGTGCCGGACGAACGTTCAAGTGTCAGGTAATCCAATCCTACATTTTCCAGGAAACGCAGACGCGAGGTTATCTCTTTTAAAATCTCTTTTGCTATGGCCTTTTCTTTTTCACTGAGGACCGAACCGGTGCCGGCGAGCGTATCCATCCATTCAAGGGACTTGTTGACAGACATGCCAGTGGTCTGGACGATATTGATTCCACCAATGGTGACGGCCAGAGCTTCGGGTTTGAGACGGCGCCCTTCGCAGACCTGGCAAGGTGAAGCTACCATGTATTGCTCCATAGCAGCGCGTGACATCTCCGACTCGGTATCGTGATGCAACCGTTCCAGGCGGGGGATAACTCCCTCGAAACCTTCGGTATATACTTTTTCCCTGCCGAACCGGCTGCGGTACCTGTGGGATTCGCCGCCTTCGCCGTAGAGAACGATATCCAGCGATTCTTTGCTCAGGTCTTTTACAGGGGCGTTCAGGGAAAAATGGTGCCGCCTGGCGACATCTTCGAGTTGAGAGTAATACCACGTTTGCCATTGGTAAGGGTGAATGGCTCCTTTGGCGAGAGACAACTCTTTATCGGGTATAACCAGGTCTGGGTCAAACTCCATTTTGATCCCGAGGCCAGTGCACGCCGGGCAAGCCCCGTGCGGGCTGTTAAAGCTAAATGTGCGGGGTTCCACCTCACCGAGGCTTATCCCGCAGTCCGGGCAGGCAAACTGCTCTGAAAAGAGGAGCTCTTCACCTTCAACGATGGAAATCAATACCACGCCCTTGCCGAGTTTCAGGGCCGTCTCAACCGAATCGGCGATGCGGCTCTGGTTGCCCTCCTGTCCGATGACAAGCCGGTCGATGACGGCTTCGATGGTATGCTTCTTTTTTTTATCCAGGTCTATCTCGCCATCAAGCTCCTTGATGATATTGTCCACCCTCACGCGGGCATAACCGCTCTTGCGCAAATCATCAAATACTTCTTTGTACTCGCCTTTTCGGTCTTTCACGAGGGGAGCCAGCACCAGGATGCGCGAACCACCCGGCAAAGCCTGGACTGCGTCGACGATCTGCTGAACCGTCTGCATGGATATCTCGCGACCGCACTGAGGGCAATGCGGATGCCCGGCCCTGGCAAAAAGAAGCCTGAGATAGTCGTATATCTCAGTGACTGTTCCGACTGTCGAACGCGGATTGTGGCTGACACCTTTCTGGTCGATCGATATCGCGGGGCTTAGCCCTTCGATATAGTCCACATCAGGCTTTTCCATCCGCCCGAGGAACTGCCGGGCATAGGCGGAAAGGGATTCCATGTAACGCCGTTGCCCCTCAGCATAGATAGTATCGAATGCCAGCGAACTTTTACCGGACCCGGAAACGCCGGTGATCACCACCAGCTTGTCACGGGGGATAGTTATGTCAATGTTTTTAAGGTTGTGCTCTCGCGCACCCTTGATGAAGATGAAATTTTGAGGCATAAAACTTACCTTGTTATTGTAACATCGCAGGTAAGGCGGAACAAGCGACCAGCGTCACACTTCCTACCGGGAGAACGGCGGTTTCAATGAAACGTCCCGGGGGCACGGCGCATTTCAATACTTTGAAGTGATATGCCGGTCGGCTATAATAGTGCGATGGACACTCAACAATTAACCGATGTAAAAGCCCAGGTCAGAAATGTTATTAAACGCCACCAGGCAGAGTTGCGGATCCTCGCGCATCAGATACACAGCAATCCAGAAACTGCCATGAACGAGTACAATGCGGCCGGATGGCTCACAGAGGCGCTGGAAACCCGAGGATTCTCCGTCGAGCGGGGGATATGCAGCCTCCCGACTGCATTTCGGGCAACATACGGAACGGGGAAACCCGTGGTGGCATTCATCGCAGAATATGACGCCCTGCCCGGCCTGGGGCATGCCTGTGGGCATAACCTCATAGCGACCGCTGCGGTCGCCGCCGGACTGGGGACTAAAGAAGCGGTGGACATTTTCGGCGGTAGTGTCCAGGTCATCGGTACGCCTGCCGAGGAGCTGGACGGCGGCAAAATTATCATGGCGGAAAGAGGGGCCTTCGCGGGCATCGACGCCGCGATGATGACGCATCCAGGAACTTTCGACAGCGCTATGATCTCGGCGCTGGCTTGCGTTGCACTCGACATCGAATTTTTCGGCAAGGAAGCGCATGCGGCTGCACACCCGGAACAGGGAATCAACGCCCTGGAAGCCATGATTCAATCGTTTAACGCCATCAACTCCCTCAGGCAGCATATATCAACCGATTCCCGGATCCACGGGGTCATCACCGACGGAGGACAGGCAGCCAACATCGTGCCCGCACATACGGCAGGGCGTTTCCTGGTGCGCGCCGGCAACATGGGCTATCTCAATTCGCTCAAAGAAAGGGTGCTGGATTGTTTCAAAGCCGCTGCCATGGCGACGGGAGCCCGCCTCGAATACCATTGGGACGACAAGGAAATCTATGCCCCGATGCGAAACAACTCGACGCTGGCACGGCTTTATACTGAAAATATGGAACGCATAGGCAGTGCCGTCCCGCTTTTCAATGCGGCACAATCTTTCGGAAGCACCGATATGGGGAATGTGAGCCAGATCGTCCCATCTATCCATACATCCGTTGCCATAGCCCCCCAGGGAGAAAGCGAGCACACCGTCGAATTCGCCCGCTACGCGGCGAAAGAAAACGGTCTGACCCAGAGCCTGAGGGCAGCCACCGGACTTGCCATGACCGCTATCGATGTCCTGGCGTCGCCCGACACGATGGCCGCGGTCCGATTAGAATTTGATAAATCATAGGCTATCCGCCGCATTTCGTCCGCCTCGTGAATCTGCAAATGCGGTAATCCGGAGTTTTTGCCACCCCAAAACCTTAGGGGTATAATATTTGGGCTGATTGCTTTTCCCTTCATCAGTCGTTGAAATGAAATATTACCTCGGTATCGACATCGGCTCGGTATCCACCAAATTGGTTGTCCTGGATGACGGCTTGAATCTGGCGGCGAATGTCTGCTTGCCCACTCATGGCGAACCCGGGAAAGCCGTCAACAACGGGCTGGAACTGATCCGGGGAAAATTCGAATCCGAGCCGGAAATATTCCGCACGGTGATTACTGGCAGCGGCCGCGCGTTCGTCGCAGCACTCGTGGGAGCCGACCTCGTAAAAAACGAGGTCACCTGCCAGGCAGCCGCGGCATCGAAATATTTCCCGGGAGCCCAAACAGTCATCGAGATAGGCGGCCAGGACAGCAAGATCATCCTGCTCCGGGATGGATTGGTGGCAGATTTCGGCATGAACACCGTATGCGCCGCTGGAACAGGCAGTTTTCTGGACCACCAGGCCCAGCGTCTCGGGCTGAGCCCTGAAAAATTAGGCGAGACAGCCTGCAGGAGTTCTGCCCCGGCCAGGCTTTCAGGCCGCTGCACAGTTTTCGCGGAATCAGAGATGATCCATATGCAGCAAAGCGGCAGCAGGCTGGAGGATGTTGTGTTCGGGTTATGTCAAACCCTGGCCCACAATTATCTCAACAGCGTAGCTGCCGGAAAAGAAATCATGGTGCCGGTCGTTTTCCAGGGAGGGCTGGCTTATAACCGCGGGATGGTACGTGCATTTGAAGACGAGATGAATGTGAAATTGGTGATACCCGAACATCCCGAGCTCATGGGAGCCATCGGGGCGGCGCTATTGGCTGCCCGGCACCGTGGGATCACCCCTACTAAATTCAAGGGGTTCAATGCCCCAAGTGTGTCTGACAAGAGGTAAAGGAAAAAATGAGAATCGCTATCGATGCCATGGGGGGTGATTTCGCCCCCGTTGAAATCGTTAAAGGGGCTATCAAGGCCATACACGAATACAAGGGTGTCGAAATCATCCTCGTCGGCAAGCAGCCTCTGCTCCACGTATTGGCAGGACGGCAATTCAAAAAACTGGGGATCAGCGTGGTTCACGCCGAGCAGAACATCGAATTCCATGAACATCCGATGGAGGCTTTGCGTCAAAAGCCTGACGCCTCTATTCCAGTAGGCATTGGACTTCTCAAGTCAGGTAAAGCCGACGTTTTTATCTCAGCCGGCTCAACAGGCGCAGTTTTCGCCGCTTCCTTGATGATGCTCGGAAAGATCGAGGGAGTCTCCCGCCCGGCTATAGCCAGCATCATCAACGTGAGCCATTCCCGCCTGCCGGCGCTGCTCCTTGACGCAGGCGCTAATTCGGACTGCCGTCCCGAGCACCTGGTACAGTTCGCACAACTAGGCAACCTCTATGCCAATCGCATTTTCGGCATGGAATCCCCGAGGATAGGGCTTCTCTCCAACGGAACCGAGGAAACAAAAGGGAATCGCCTGACCGTCGAAACCCACCAGCTCCTCAAATCGGCCGGCCTCAACTTTATCGGCAATATCGAAGGCAATGACCTGGTGAACGACGTTGCGGACGTTATAGTGACTGACGGTTTCACGGGAAACATACTGCTTAAAGCCCTGGAGGGTCTCGGGGAGTCTATCGTCAATATACGCGGCGGCGAGAAAGCGCATACCAGCGGCAATCCACGGTTGACCGGCAAAGCCCTGTCCGCCGCGGTAGGATTAAGTTCCTTCATCAGGAACATGGACTACAGCGAATTCGGCGGCGCATGTCTACTGGGTGTGAAAGGAAATGTTATAATTTCACATGGAAGGAGCAAAGCCAAAGCGATAAAAAATGCTATCGGCATTGCCAACCGGACTGCGGAACGCGACATAGCGAGGGCGCTTGGAGAGGTGAGATATGAACCAGGAAACGATAAAACAGACTTATGACGTCATCATTATAGGAGGCGGTCCCGCCGGTCTTTCTGCCGCCATATATACCTCCCGAGACAGGCTCGATACGTTGCTCATCGAAAAAAACCTGACCGGCGGTATGATAAACGAGGCGGAAAAAGTAGATAATTTTCCAGGGTTTCCTGAAGGGATTTCAGGGATGGACCTGACCGCCAAGATGTTCGAGCAAGCGAAAAAATACGGGTTGAAAGACATCAGCTCTGAAGTTAGCACCATCATGGTCAAGGGTAAGAGTGATTTCGCAGTCACCACAAGCGATGGCGAATTCACATCCAGAAGCGTCATCATCGCTGGAGGGTCGGACAAGCAGAAGCTGGACGCCCCGGGCGAAAAACAATACATCGGTCGCGGCGTTTCATACTGCGCAACCTGTGATGCACCTTTTTATAACGATAAAGTCGTAGCGGTAGCGGGAGGAGGCAACTCGGCACTGTATGAAGCCATGCACCTCGCTAAATTCGCCAGAAAAGTATACATCATCCACCGGCGTGACCAACTGAGGGCTACTCCGGTCGTGCAGGAGAGGGCAAAGGCCGAACCTAAAATCGAATTCATCATGAGTACGATAATTGAAGCCGTCGAAGGCGGGGATTTTGTAGAAAAATTAAAACTCAACAACGTTGCCACAGGGCAAAAATCTGATTTGCCCCTCGATGGAGTATTCATTTCAATTGGGCTAAAACCCAATACAGAATACCTTAAAGGGTTGGTTGCTCTGGACGAAAACGGCATGATAACGGTAAACGACAAGATGGAAACCAGCGTCCCGGGGATATACGCCGCGGGGGATATCAGACACAATTCGATACGCCAGACCGTGGCTGCGGCCGGCGACGGCGCAGTAGCCGCGGTCAATGCTAAGAGATGGGTAGACGAGGCATAATTTCTACCTCTTGAACAACTATCACAAACAATTTTTAAATATCAAGGTAATGGCGGTTCGTTTATTTCAAAAACAGATACTAAAGTCTAAATATCCGAACCTTCCCCGGACGGGCTAAAATCGGTCATTTCGTTATTTAACTCCCGCTCCGCATTTAGTATAATGGGTTATCAAAAAATCCCCTGAGGTGAGAACGCCATGAAAGTTATTTTTCTTAAAGATGTTCCGAACGTAGCTAAAGCCGGTGAGGCGAAAGAAGTGAACGACGGCTACGCGCGCAACTTCCTGATCCCCAAAAAGCTAGCTGCGCTCGCGCAGGGAGACGTCCAGCAGCATTTTGAAGCCGAGCAACGCGCCATCGCCCGCCGCCAGGCCCAAGCCGCGGCTGAGATTGAAGCCCTGGCTAAAAAAATCGAGGGCAAGACAGTGACCATTAAAAGCAAAGTCGGGGCCAAGGACCAGCTTTATGGCTCAATAACGAACACCGACGTTGCTGAAGCCCTTTCCAAACTGATAGGCAGCGAAATAGACAAGCGCAAAGTCGAATTAGCCGAACCGATCCGCCATACCGGCACTTTCGACGCGCTCGTCAGGCTCAACGGAGAGTTGGCGCCCGGGATAAAAGTTAAAATCACGCGCGAGGAACCCTAGAGTGCCTATCGACAAGCTGCCTCCTCACGACATAGATTCTGAGGAAGCAGTCAACGGTTCGCTGCTGATAGACGGAAAGAGCGTTTACCAGGTTGCGGTGCTGTTACGCCCCGAAGATTTTCTCTCGGAAGCAAACCGTTGGATATTTCAAGCGGAGCTTTCCCTGTACCACCGTGACGAGGCTATAGATCAGATTACGGTGGCCCAGGAACTGGAGAGGATAGGGCAACTCGACAAAATCGGAGGGGTGGCGTACCTGAACCATCTGATATCCATCGTTCCGACCTCTCTGGATATCGAACACTATGCCCAGATAGTTTACCGGCTATCTATCATGCGCCAGCTTATCTCAGCCGCCGACAGGATTTCAGGGATGGGTTACGACGCGGACCCGGACATCGCATCGACATTAAACAAAGCCGAGGACGTGCTTTTCAGGCTCAGGACGGAACGCGGGCACCTTGATTTCGTGCCGATCAAAAACGTCCTTGACAGATATTTCGAGACACCCCCTCCACCGGAAGCAGGTGTTTTACAGCGCCTGCCCCACGTTTATTCCGGTTTTCACGGGCTGGACGAATTGACCGGGGGGTTGCAGCGCTCCGACCTTATCATCCTGGCCGGAAGGCCGAGCATGGGAAAGACCTCACTCGCGTTAAATATTGCCCGTAACGCGGCCCTGGAACAGGGGGCCTGTGTTGCATTGTTCAGCCTGGAGATGTCCAGGGAATCACTCGTTCAGCGCCTCCTGTCGAGTGAAGCCGAAATCAATTCTAAGCACATGCGGCTGGGCCAGAACACGGAAGAAGAGGAAAAGGCCATCATGGAGGCCCAGGGCAAACTGTCTAACGCGGCTATCTATATCGACGATTCGCCGATGCTGCGTGTCGTGGAAATGCGGAGCAAAGCCCGGCGGCTGCATTACGAACGCCCGCTGGACCTTATCATACTCGACTATCTCCAGCTGCTTCAGAGCGAAGGCCGAGTAGAAAACCGCGTCCAGGAATTATCAAATATTACGAGAGCCCTGAAAGCACTCGCAAGAGAACTGAATGTGCCGTTGATTGCCGTATCGCAGCTTTCACGCGCTGTAGAGGGCCGGGTTTCCCACGTTCCGCAACTTTCGGACTTGAGAGAATCCGGGTCCATCGAGCAGGACGCCGACCTCGTGGTCTTCATATACCGCGATGAAGTTTATTACCGCACCGAGGATGAATGGCTGAGGGAACATCCGGACCAGGAATACCCTCGCGAACTTGCGGACATCATCATCGCCAAGCACCGTAACGGGCCTATCGGCCAGGTCAAAGTACGTTTTAAAAACGCCCTTACGAAATTTGAAAATCTTTCAAACGCGGAGCCCCAACTGAGATGAAACCTTTCAGCGGCTTCCCTGCGAATATGCAATTTACTCCCGTACCGAACCTATTTATGAACATGCTCATGCCCGGTATGGATAGCCCGGAATTGAAATGCATGTTATATATCTTCCAGACGATTTACGGTAAAAAAGGCGCGCCCCGGTTCGCCACTCTCAGCGAACTTCTTTCCAATCCCTCCCTGACGGCAGGCCTCCACCCGGATGGGAAAAGCGCCGAACTGCAGATCAAGGACGCACTCTCCTCGGCTATGGCGCGCGGGGCCATCATTTCCATAGATGTGACACAGGAAGGCAAACAGGAAAGCCTGTTTTTTCTGAACACTTCCAGTGAACGGGAGGCAGTGGAACAGATCAAATCTGGCAAGTTGAAACTACCTAAAATTGAGATTGTTAAGGCCGCCGTCAAACCGGTCGAGCAGGAAAACATCTTCACGCTCTATGAACAAAACATCGGCATGTTGACCCCGATGACGTCAGAAGAAATCAAGGATGCACTGACCCAATATCCAGAAGACTGGCTGAGAGATGCCATCCGTGAATCCGTGAATGCCAATAAGCGTAACTGGCGCTATATCGAGCGCATACTTGAGCGCTGGACCACCGAAGGTAAAAAAGATGGAACGCATCAACGAGACGATCAAAAAGACAACACTGACAAATACACCCAAGGCGCCTACGGGCACCTTATCAAGCGTTAAGACCGGGGCCAAGGCGAGCCAGGGTGATCTTTGCTCCAAATGCAAAGGGGCCGGTTTTGTGCATCCCCTGCTTCCTGACGGAAAAACAGATTACCGCAATACTGTTCCGTGCGTCTGCGCGCTTGAAGTTGAAGCCGGGAAGCGCCATCTCCGTTTAGAAGGACTTTCAAATCTCGGGGCCCTCAAAAACCTCACCTTTGACAAACTAATGAGACAGGGAAGAAACGGGGCCAGCGAAAGCCAGCGCCTCTTCGGCGCGGCTTATGATTCCGCCAGAAAATTCGCTGCCGAACCCACGGGTTGGCTTGTTTTCATCGGCCCGACCGGTAGCGGTAAAACCCACCTGGCGGCTGCCGTTGCGAGTGAACGCATCGAAAGAGGCGGCTCCGTGTTTTTTATCACAGCCCCCGACTTACTGGACCACCTGAGGGCTGCGTTCAACCCTGAAAGTGAAATCAGCTACGATCGCCTCTTCGAACAGGTGCGTAACACACCGCTGCTTATTCTAGACGACCTGGGAAACCAGGCGAGCACCCCCTGGGCCCAGGAAAAGTTGGACCAGTTATTGAATCACCGTTTCAGTTACGAATTGCCGACGGTCCTCACAACCGAACGCCGGGTCGAACAACTGGATGAAAGGCTGCGCAGCCGACTCGGCGACACAAGGATTTGCCAGAGCTTTTTGCTTGAGGAAAATAAAGGGGCTGATGACTGTGCCTGGGCCACAGGGCTCGAGCTCCAAAAAAGCATGACTTTTGCGACCTTCGATTACAGGCGTGTTAACTTGCCGCAGGAACAACAGGACAACCTGGAACGCGCCTATCGCCTGGCCCTGGAGTTCGCAAAGTCACCTGAAGGATGGATAGTTTTCCAGGGAGCTACGGGTTGCGGTAAAACACACCTGGCGGCGGCGATAATCAATTTCCAATACCAGGCAAGAAAACCCGGTTTGTTCGTTGTCGTCCCGGAGTTTCTGGACCATCTTCGATCGACTTTCAGCCCCGATTCCAAGGTAACCTACGACCAGATGTTCGAAAGGGTAAAAACCAGCCCGGTGCTGGTACTGGATGACTTTGGCGAACAGAGCACGACTCCCTGGGCCCAGGAGAAGCTCTATCAGGTCATCAACTACCGTTACAACGCCCAATTGCCGACGGTCATCACCACCAGCAAGTCCCTTGAAGAGCTGGAAGGCCGAATCAGTTCACGCCTGGCTGACCACAAGATGAGCACCCCGTTTGCGTTGATGGCACCCGATTACCGCACGGATATACGCTCGACCACACAGGCTAAAAGGCCTTATATCAAAAAGAGCGCTTCGCGGGGATAATAACAGGCAAGGGGCACATTATTCGGAGAACGGGATTCTGGAAAGGGCTCAGACCGGAGCCAGAGAAACCGTACCAAGGTCAGGCCCGGAAATTTCTTGGGGTGTAACTTTTAAGGTCATTTCATTGACTAATTCCCGCAACCGGTTCATGTCTGCCTCGGAAAGATCGGCAGCGGGAATGATGCTGATTTCCTGTTCAGGGTCGCCTTCTTTGTAGCAACAACCAATTTTTATCACGCTGTGTTCATAAGCGTAGAACGTCAATTTTACCCGTGAAACTCCCGCGGCATTGTCTTTTTGAAACCCTTCGAGGCGGATATTGCTTAACGGATAATTATCTTCAGCCTTTTCGGATTCACCCATCCAGATCGACAACTTCATGTCCTGCTGAGAATCGATGGCAGTCGTGACGGTCACGCTGCGGCGCGCCGGAAGCGGACTGGCTTTGGGGATAACAACCACGAAATCGCCGTTATGCGATGATAAACCGATAGACCATTTTGCGACTGCTGCCATATATTGAAACTCTAATAGATTGACGTTCAAGTGTCAACCTCGAAGGCTTTCTCATTTTGATTTGACTAGTTGCGGCAGACTCTTTAGCATATAAGTTCATCAAAGCATCGTTTATGCGGAAGCCCATCCAATGGAAAGAACGACCGCCGACGACAGTGTGGTGCGGGACACGAATGATTTCGGGCAACTCCTGTACAGACTGGTGTTATTGCCTAAAACAACCACGGGGGCCGTTAAACTCCGCCTCGTTAATGTGATTAAACCCGATATTTTAATTCTAATATCGAGAAAGGGAAAGAATTGAAAGATCTTGAAATTGAGATCCATTGCCCCCATTGCGACTCGGGGATGAACGTGATGCTGAGCCAGATAGCCCGGGAAGAAACGGTCCATTGCCATTCATGCAAAAAGCCCATTCACATGAAGCCCGACCCGAAACCAAGCCAGGAAGAAAAAATCAGGGTAATCAAGTCTCTAGAAGATATCAACCTGTCCATGAAGAAAATAACCGATGCCCCTGCCAAACCGGAACCCGACCGGGATAACAGCATCGGGAATAATAAATCGCACCAGAACCTTTGAGCTTGTCAGGAATCATAGTTCAGTCGGAAGGATATTTGCCTGCCGGGCCGTTATTGGCCTAAAATATAAAATTATATAACAGCGAGGGATGGGTGATAATAAACTCTCCGGTGCTGGTCCTAAATCAGAGTTACGAACCACTGAACATCTGCCAGGCACGAAGGGCGCTCGCCCTAATCCTGGAGGGCAAAGCGGAGATGCTTGAGGATGGCCTTGGATTTTTACATACTTCCCGGGCTTCTTATTCGATACCTTCGGTAATAAAACTTGAATATACCGTGCGAAGGCCCCGGCCTGACAGCAAACTGACACGTCTCGGGGTATTTTACAGAGACGGTTTTGTTTGCCAGTATTGCGGGCGGGAAACGACACTTACCATCGACCACGTTATCCCTCGGTTCCAGGGTGGAAAACACACGTGGGAAAATGTCGTGGCCGCGTGCGTCTCATGCAACCGGCACAAGGCAGGGAGAACGCCTGAACAGGCTAACATGAAACTTAAAAAAATCCCTGTGAAACCGCGCAACCAAGGCACTTTTTTCTTGCCGCAGCGTTACACCGGCAACGTTTCACGCTGGGAGAAGTACCTCACCAAGTTCGGAGCAGGCTAGGTATTTTCCGGGGAAAACGTTACTTTTCAGATACCGTCATCTTCAACCGGGAGGGTTTCAGACGGCGCAGTGTCATCGACCCCGGGTTGAATAACTTCTGCGGATTTTTCGTCAGGTTCTGCTGCCGCGGCGCCTGTTGAAAAAACCTCCGGCGTCAAGGGCTGTACGGGCCTCTGCATCGGCTGAGGCCTTGGTTCAACCGGCCTGTTCTCCATTACCTTAACTTTGGAAGCCAGTGCCTCAAGGCGCACGCCGGTCTCGTATTCTACCAGGACTTTTTCTTCCAGAGTATTATGCCCGACGACCAATGCCGGGCCGGCCTCGGTCATAACATGTTGACCTTCACGCGGCATCTTCTCTTTGATCGCCCGATATTGTTCACACTCGTAACCCAGGCAGCATAACAAGCGGCCGCAAACTCCGGATATCTTCATGGGATTCAGGGGAAGGTCCTGAACTTTAGCCATTTTTATGGAAACGGGCGAAAATTCATCCAGGAAAGCCGCACAGCAATGCTCCCTCCCGCACCTGCCGAAACCGCCCAACAGCTTCGTCTCATCCCTCGGACCCACCTGGCGCAGTTCCACCCTGACTTTGAGGTTATGGCTCAAATCGCGCACGAGTTCACGAAAATCTATACGGCCTTCGGCGCTGAAAAATATGGTAAGATGTGACGCATCAAGATTATATTCCGCAGAAATGAGTTTCATGGGCAAAGCAAGCGTACTCACCAGCCGCCCCGCTTCTTTGAGTGCCTCACTCTCTTTACCGCAAAGCCGCGCGGCTCTTTCCACGTCCTCCGGGGCAGCGAGACGGACTACAGGTTTGAGCGGGCCGGCTAATTCACCGGCGGTCTCGGTTGTCGTGAATACTACCGCCCGGCCCAACCCCAAACCGTTGGTTGTTTCCACAACGACATTGTCCCCCAGTTTTAGCGCTATGCCTGCGGGATCGAAATGATATATTTTTCCGCTCTTGCGGAAGCGGACACCTACAATTTCAGCCATATTATCTCCTGTGAAACGGACATATTATTTCTGATACGGGGGCAAATCCAGCATCAGCACCTCGAGGGCGAGGCGGGGGTTCGCATTCTGGCGCAACTGTTTCTGCACCTGCGTAATCGCCCCTATCGCGTCCCGTATCTGTGTTATGTTAAATCCTCCGCTGATCGATTGCAACCTGCTCGAATAATCCATGTTGGTCAGATCCCCCGGGAGCCCCGCTTTTAGCAAAAGCAGGTCCCTCCAAACACCAAGCCAGGCTTCCAGGGTTTCCCTTACCTCGGCCTTCTTCTGTGTAAAACGCGCGGATAATTCCCCTGTATATTCAAATCGTGAATCCAGATCGCTTTCGATCACATCGATGAGCTGTTCAATACGGTCAGCCCGAAAATCGAGGACCGTTTGATCATCAGCTGCCGAAAAAGCCCAACCCGGCCTCCCACAGCTCATGCGGCTGATAAGGGCGGCTTTTTCGGGTGGCATGCCCCGTTGAACAAGCGAGGCCGCGATTTTTTCGACTGCAACCGGTTTGAGATCAAGACGCTGGCACCGGGATATAACGGTTTCAGGCAGGCGCTTCGGCTCAGACGCCAGCAAAATAAATACTACCTTTTCCTGTGGCTCCTCGAGAGTTTTCAACATACAGTTGGCAGCTTCTGCAGACAGAAGTTCTGCTTCCCCGATAATGAAGACACGGTACCCCCCTTCAAACGGGGGCAGGCTCGCCCAATGCTGGATATCGTTGCGGATTTGGTCGATCCCGATTTCCGAGTGTGAACGGTCTTCTTCGGAAACGGCCGAACCCAGCGTAACGACCTGAACGTCGGGATGCGAAAGAGCCATGATACGAAGGCATTGAGAGCAGGTTCCGCAGGGAGAATCCGAAGATCGGCAGTTCAAGGCCTGCGCCAGGGTCAGGGCTACAGTCATTTTACCGACATGAGTCGGGCCGCTGATGAGGTAGGCGTGTCCCAGGTTCCCTGTTTCCAAACTGCGCTTGAGCCGGGCCAACGCCGATTCATGTCCTACAATCGGCCACATGAATTAGCCTCCAATCCTACAGCGAATCGCAGCGTGTGAGGTCCTGATAGGTCTCGCGGCGGCGTACCAGCCGATCGTGGCCATCCGCCAACATCACGATAGGAGCCTTTAGGGAGGCATTATAATTGCTGGACATCGGGATACAGTATGCTCCGCATACAGGGATAGCAATCACATCTGCGCCCTTGACGGGCGGCAATTTAATATTTTTGACCAATATATCACCCGACTCGCAGAAACGGCCGGCGATGGTGACGGCGTCAGTATCTTTATCATTCATCTTGCCGGCTAAAACGGCTTCGTATTTCGAGTCATAAAGTGCCGGCCTGATGTTGTCTGCCATCCCTCCGTCAACGGAAACATACCGCAGCGGCCCGGCAACATCTTTGATATTGCCAGCTTTATACAACGCGACTCCTGACCGTGCTACGATAGCACGTCCCGGTTCGATAACCAGCCCGGGGAGAGCCAACTTAAGCTGTCCGCATTTTGCCACTATACCGGAAGTGATCTTTTCGGCAAAATACGAAATTTCGGGTACCCTGTCCTCGAGGGTGTAGGCCACCCCGTAACCGCCGCCGATATTGAATTCTTCAAGCTCAAATCCATATTTGTATTTCATCTCGGCTGCCATCTCCAGAATCAGGTCAATCGATTCCAGGTAGGGGTTAACCTCCGCAATGAGCGAGCCTACATGAAAATGTAGGCCGACAAGGTTAACTGACGGAGCCGCCATCGCCCGAGAAACAGCTTCTTCAGCCATGTAAAGCGGGAAACCGAATTTGCTGCCAGCCCCTCCGGTGGCTATATGGCTGTGCGTATGGGCTTCGATCCCGGGTGTAATACGAAGCAGAATATCAGGAATGTGCCCGCTCTCTTCGGCCATCGAAGTCAACCGAGCCAGGTCGTCCATCCCGTCTACAACGAACCTGCCGACATGTCGGCTCAAGGCAGTTTTGATCTCTTCCGCGGATTTGTTGTTGCCGTGAAAATAAACCATGTCCATGGGGAACCCTGCGGATTCTGCGATAAAAAGCTCGCCTCCGGACACCACATCAAGCCCAATGGCTTCTTCTTTTAACAGTGCCGCCATCGCCCCATTCAAGAACGCTTTGCCGGCATAGACCACCGTGGTATCGGGATAACGTTTGCCGAACTCATTTTTGAATTCGCGGCACTGCTTTCTAATCGTGAGTTCATCGAGAACATAGAGGGGAGTTCCGTATTTAACGGCCAAATCGAGGGTATCGCAACCACCTATCACAAGGTGGCCTGCTTTATTGATCTCGGAAGCAACCGGGAAAAGTTTTATTCTGCTATTCATCTCTTCCTATGATAGCAAGCATAAGGATTTCCCGTCAATCAAAATGGCTTTGACTGGGCACGTGAAGGTTTAATATAATCGTAGTGTACAAACCTGAAACCGGGGGGAATAGTACAGGAATATTTTATCTCGCCGATTTTCTCATAAAATAATATTCTAATACTGCAAATTACACCTGAGGAGGAGAAATATGTCAGAAACACTGGGAAAGATAGAAAAACCCGAGGCCAGCCAATTCAAGTTCGGCCGCAAGCTTTTCTTCGTGCCGCTCATCTTTAGATCCATCGAAAAAGATGCGTCGCTCTCAGAATTGGCATCACGTTATTGGAGCGAGGTTGAAAACCAGATAGACGGGCTGGAATCCAAGCTTTCAGCGGTAAAAAGAATATATCATGAGATGCTTGTGGGCGAGGACGATTCCCGACACCTGAGTGAACTGAGCTCGGGAAGCGAGAAACTTGTTGGAATCTTAAAGAACAGAGGGGGCGTGTTAACCTATATCGAGGACCCCGAGGTACTGGGTGAGTTCCTGGACTGGGGGCGGTGTATCTCAATCGGATTACGCAGCCCGGCAGTCTTTGAAAAAGTCTACAAGGCTTATGAAGAAGCGGACTGTAAGCGCCTCGAACTGCTCGCCAAAAAGATCGATGAAACGCTCGGGACGGATGAATCCTCGGTTTTATTCATGCGTGAAGACCACAGACTCCAATTTCCTTCAGATATCCAGGTATTCTACGTAGCTCCGCCCTCGCTAGATGCGATCCAGCGGGCTCTGAGAGAGAAACAGGAAGAGAGGCGCCGACGCGCCGGTCAAGAACAAGAGCACGAACATGCGAACGACAGCGACCACGAGCATCCAGACGAACCGCCAAAATCGGAAAACGATTAAACAGTTAAGGGGGAGCATAAGCTCCCCCTTAGAATATTCGCAACATCGGTTTTGATCCGATTCGGTTACCTCATATCCGATCTGTGATTTCCGTCAAACTATTGATTTTTTCGGCGGCCGGTATCTCGTCGAAGTAGCCGCCCCGGTCCAACAACAGCGCCTGCATCCCTGCCCCTCGGGCTCCCTGAACATCGACCACCCATTGATCGCCCACATAGAGGACTTCTCCCGGAGACACCCCCATCAACTCGGCACCTTTCCGGAAAATCTCTTTTTGGGGTTTGGAAGTGCCTGCTTCATGAGAGGTCAGTCTTACCTTGATCGAGTTCAAAATACCCAGTTTTTCAAGGAGAGGCGAAATATCCCTGTCAGCATTGGAAATGATCCCGAGGGGCAATTTTCGGGCCGTAAGGGAATTTAATGCAGGTATAACATCGCCGAAAAGAACCAGGTCATATTTTGCATTTTTCATATCGCTCAAAATGGTTTTGATGATCTCAGGGTCAGGTAAAATGCCGGCTTCTTTCAACACAACTGCCTGATACTCATACCAGAGTTCCGCAGTTTCTTCCTTGCTGCGATCTTTTAACGCTTTTTTCCCCGTTTCGCGGTAGAAAAACTCATCAGCAGTGACCAGCGGGCGACGGAGTTTTTTAGCTGGTATTTCGATCCCCATGCGTGCCAGGGTACCCGCGACACTCTCTTCTCTCGGGGGATCGTAACCGATCAAAGTGTGATACAAATCAAAAAATACAGCTTTTACCATGCTCGGTCTTTCATTCCAACGGCATTCATAAAAATCAATCAATTGTATCTATTCCAGATACGTTAGTAAAGAAAAAGCAGCATGTAGAATATAATCCTGCAAACATAAATCTAAAGCTTCATAAGAATTGACAGCTAAGTATGCCTGATATAGAATATTGCGAACGTTAAAGGCGCAAGGCGTCGCGCCCTTGTGGGAATCACATTCAGGCATGAGATGCAGCAACTTTTCTGGATAAGTTTCCCGGAACCAGAGTAAATCCATTTTGTCGTTTGCAGGAGTAAACATGGGCAACAATGTAAAAAAATCGAATGAAACCAGGACCACCGTCGGGGTCAAGCAGAGCACGAAAGATAAATTGGACCAGAACCGCGCTCCCGGACAATGCTACGATGGATTCATTTGCCAACTGGTGGACCTCTGGGAACAGACCGGAGACGCTAAAAAGGGATCGGCTCGAAAAACCAGGGTGTAGCAACATACACTACCCCGGCACAGGCGGCTCGCAGTGTTGACATCCCAGAACTTCTCAACGACGGCACTATCGGTTGCAGTATATGCCAATCGGACCCTCGGGAAATCCCCGGGGGTTTTCTCGTTTAGGAGCAAAACCCATACCGGTAATTTTACTGCCAACTAAATAAATGCTATAACTAAAAGCGCGCGAGATCTCCAGAGAGACACAGGTCACAGCTTTAATACCCTGTAAATTGTATTATAACGATATAGAAGTGGAGACTCCTAAGTACCAGATTTATGCCAACAAGATAATGAGGTTCGTCTCGTCCTCGAAAAAGGAAAGCCGTTTAAAAGAAAATGACAGATGATGAAAAAACCCGAAAGCAGGGGATTTCCAGAAGGGAATTCCTTAAAGATGCAGGGCTAGTAGTCGGCGGGGCGACGATCGGCTCCGCAGCTTTTCTGTCGTCCTGCAAAACTGCGGTCAACCCCGATAAAACTGTCACTCTATCGACAGTGACGACTCCGGCAAATAGGTTCATCGATCCAATCGACGGCACAGAATGGCCGACTCTGGGTGATCTGCAGGCACATTTCGCCGAAACGCATCCTTACGCCGGAGACATCAACCTGGTCACCTTGGATATCAACGGCGTAGATTACACCTTGCAGGTGGAAGCTACGGACACCCTGGCTAACGTTCTCCGCGATAAACTGGGCCTTTTCGGAACCAAGGTCGCCTGTGACATGGGCCAGTGCGGTACCTGTACCGTTCTAATGGACGATATTGCTACCTTTTCATGCCTTAATCTGGCCATCGAATGCGGCGGCAAAAAGATCACCACTATCGAAGGACTTTCCGATGGAACGATCCTAAGCCCCATCCAGCAAAAGTTCTACGACAATGACGCCTTCCAGTGCGGGTATTGCACGGGGGGATTCATCATGGCAGGGTTGAGCCTGTTAAAGGTCAATCCAAAGCCCAGCGCCGACGAGGTTCGCCTTGCCATTTCCGGACATATGTGTATTTGCGGCAACTACAAGAAAGTCGTTGATGCAATTACCGGAGGCGTGTAACAGATTCCTTCCCTATACCAAAGTATATAAGCCAATTTAAGAGAAACGAAAAAAGCCCCCAAATAGGGGGCTTTTTGGCTTTGAGATTAGTGATTGGTAGCGCATACGGGACGCATGACTAGGCACGATAACCGCCCCTAACAGGCGTCAAATAGCTCGCCTGCGTTAAATGTGCACTCTCAATTCCACGCCTGGGATAATAGCTACGTCTTTACCGAGCCCAAGAGTGAACACAGCCGGCGCGCCATAGCCCTTTCACCCTCCGTCATCAATCTCCTGAAGCGAGCCAAGGAAAGGCGGAAGCTGGACTTGATCGACTATGGTTTGCCCTTCTCTGAAGACAGTGGGGTATTCACCAGCATTGACGGGAAGCCCTTCCGGCCCAACACCATCACCCGGGCCTGGCATGACGCTGCCAAACACGCCGGGGTGAAAGATATCCGGCTGCATGACGCCCGGCATACCCACGCCTCGATCATGCTGAAAAGGGGAATACATCCCAAGATAGTCCAAGAAAGGCTGGGCCATTCCAGCATCCAGATGACTCTAGATACCTACAGCCATGTGGCCCCGGGCCTGCAGCAAAAAGCTGCGGAAGCCTTTGAGACGGCGTTAAATCCGGTGGTGGTGGTCTGATGGTTATCGAGCCCAGCTCATCCAAACTCGCCGATGTACTTCCCTTCTACGGGACGTTGCAACCGCGATAACCATTTTTAAGATAACTTATTTAACTTGTGTCCGCATGGGAGTATCATAGTTTTATGATAAATACGAACAATATTCATCGAGTGATAACACAGATAATAGGATACCTAGCGATAGCTTCGCTGATTGGTGCACTTTACTGTTTTCTCCTTCTTATGGACAAAAGCCCTTGGCCTGCTGTGTCGGTGATATTACTTGGTGTAGGTTCGACGCTTAGCGTGGTTGGGTTTACTCGAACTGGTGGAAATAGAGGGCCAGCCATATTTGCTCTAATACTAGCTGTTCCGATGCTGGCTAGTTTTATTTTACTTTCGGTACCAGTGCTTCTCAGACACCTCGGATAGCCTACCGCTTCATAGAATGGCAGCCATACCTATTTGTCCCCAATAGCCCATTAACCCTTTCCCCTCTCCGTCCAACTCATTACCTTTAATATTGTTCTGTGAGTGCAACCTTTTTGCCCTTCGCCGGTTATATAATAGCTTTGATGGAATTAGAACAGGAACGGCAACTTGTAGAGCGGGCAAAATCCGACCCTCTGGCTTTCGGCATTCTCTACGAAGAATACTTCAACCAGATATTCGGTTATGTTTTACGCCGGACAGCTGACTTGTCCATTTCGCAGGACGTTACTGCCGAAGTCTTCTTTAAAGCGTTGAGAAACATCAAATCTTTCCACTGGCGGGGTATTCCTTTTTCAGACTGGCTATATCGCATAACCATTCATGAAATAGCCAATGTTTATTCCCATAATGGGCATGACCGTATCCTGACGGAAGAAATTAAAATTGCATCCGCGCTTTTTGATCAAACGGTTGAAGATGAGGCTGAGGAAGCTCAAGCCAACCTTGAAAAAGAGGCAGAATTTATAATCATCAAGAATTGTATTAATGAACTTCCCCCCAAATACCGCGAAGTAATAACCCTGCGCTTTTTCGAAAAGAAGCAGTTGAATGAGATTGCCAGGATACTCGGCAAAAAAGACGGCACAGTTAAATCTCTGTTGCATCGTGGGCTCGAAAAGCTCCGCGTTAAAATGCAAGATAAAGGTGCAACCTTTTAGAGGATTGGCGGTTCTATCAATACAGGGAGGCTGAAATATGGAAGAAGATAAGTTAACCGAAAAGCTATCCAGTATAGAACTACCGGAGGTTGAATCCCTAGCCTTTCGCCGGAATTTGCACCAGGCGTTGCTTAATCACGCCCAGGCACCGGAGTTTAAGCAACCTGGCAGGCTTAGCCTCAAATTGGAATCTATGTCTTCGGGTTTCCGTAATTATTTCATCGTGCCCAAGCCAGCATGGCAGATGGTGTTGCTGGGTGGCCTCATCACCTGCGTTCTTGGCACGTCGATTGGCGTCCCGGTATATGCGAAACAGATTGAACAAAACAGAAACGCGACGACGCCGGTATATGTATTTTCGTTCCCGCCCACTGAAAGCGGCCTCACCCTTGACCAGTTGAAACAAAAGATGGGGCGCCTGTGGATCCCGGGATACATTCCGCCGGGATACGTCTTTAAATCCGCCAGCGCTACTGTAGGGTATGATGCCTTCATACAATATCAATTCAAGAATTCATCCTTTTTAAATATATCCGAAACACCCCGGCCACCTATCGGCGGGAAGCCTTCTTATCCTGAGGACAAAATGGAAGCTGTAACGGTAAATGGGTACAGCGGTTATCTTGTGCACGGCGGATGGTTAAGCGTCGTTCAATCTGGCGCTACCTTGCCTCCGGTGCCTGATACTAAGAATGCTGTTTGGAATGATACCTGGATGGCCCAACTATGGCTCAACATAGATGGTTGGGGTGTTAACTTCCTAGTTACTGGAACCGGGTGGACCGACGAGATGCTGATTCAGATAGCCAGTTCTCTGTATGAATATTAGGCTTCAACGAGCAATACGATTACCCAACATATCATCAATAGGAGACAGGAACGCATTAAAACGTAAGGATGGAATGGTACCCCAATGTTTGTTGCTACTTTAATCAGCCAAATTCAGAAGCCAGAGTGACATCGGCTCCATCGATGTAAAACGGGCTGTCCACGAAGGCACCACGGCTCTGAGTACAAACAAGATACCAATCCTTCTTTTCAAAGATTGCTACAACTATCTCGCCACCTTCACCCAGCCGCTTGCCAACTGCGATTTCACTTTTACCAACGTTGACGGCGCCGTGATGCTCCGTTTCAAGTTTGTATATTCTGCGGTCGGTAATGGCAAAGCCGGTGGTAGACTGGACGTAATCCCGGAGGCTTGTGTAAAGCTCTTCCTGGCGCTGTTTACTTTGCAAAGGGATAAATAAACGTGGTGGGTTATCCATTTTTTTTGAGCCCCGAATTTATCTTATCCGTGCCTGCAAACTATGTCAAAATAGTAACGGCCGCGGGCAATTCGTGCCTAAAATCAACCCACGCGTTATCGTTCCGTTATCGTTTTTAGGTTATGTAAAGGTTTTTGTGGCTAAAAATGGGGTAGAGTAGCGCATACGGGATTCGAACCCGTGGTCTCGTCCTTGAGAGGGACGCGTCCTAGGCCTCTAGACGAATGCGCCAGAAACGACTTAATTATCTCTTGAAACGGGAGTTGAAGTCAAGAACCAACAGGAAAAAGGCAAACCCTAAAGCGAAAACAGTGGAGAGAAACCTATTCCTGAACGGCGCCCGAATCGTGCTGGATGATATACCCCGATTTGGGTATGGTGCGAATCAGTATAGGACTCTCGGGATTTTTTTCGAGCTTGCCGCGCAATCGGCTTATCCAGGTCCTCAGCAGTTGGACATCACCCTGATATTCAGAACCCCAGACCCGGCTCAGCAACTCTTCATAAGTCATAAATCGCCCTGAGCTCTGCACAAGTTCGGTCAGCAACAGCCACTCTATGCGGGTAAGATATTTTTCCTCACCCGCGACAGTGACGATATGTTGTTTGAAATCGATGTTTACATCGCCGTGAACAAACAGTTCAAGGGTCTTGCGTTTGTCCTGCGGTTCGATGCGGCGCCGCACGGCTTCAATCCGGGCAACCAGTTCATCAGGATTGAAAGGTTTGGAAAGATAATCGTCCGCACCCAACTTGAGACCGCGGATCTTTTCGTCGTCTTCGCCACGGGCCGTCAGCATGATAACAGGGGTAGTTGCAAAGGTGCGCAACTCGCGCATGGCTTCAAGGCCGTCCATCTGAGGCATCACGAGATCAAGAATTACGAGATCGGGGTTCTTAGAACGGACCTGGTCGAGTGCCTAGATCCCGTTCGCCGCAGTGCAGACATCATACCCGGCAGACTTAAGACGTACGTTTAAAAAATTGATAATACGCTCGTCGTCATCGGCTACAAGGATACTAAAACGTTTCATACTCTATCTGCAAGACATTTCGTATGATAATGCCAACCCGGACGAGTGTCAATATAGATAATGGGGTTGGCTGGGGAAGAAGGATTCGAACCCTCGCCGGCGGAGCCAGAGTCCGCTGTCCTACCACTAGACGATTCCCCAGCGCAAAGAGAATTATAGCATCTAGTCTGTAAGTGAGCAATCAGCATTGGAAGGGGGACCGAGTCCGAATAAACGTGTTCAGAATCGTTCTAAGGGATGTATTCACACGCGAAAGTCGCGTGATCTAATATTGTTTGACACGGGTTCTTCAAGAGTCTATTTTATCTATCGAGAGGTGTTTATCTTGATCGACCTGGAAACTTTTCAATCGAATATCGGCTTCCGCTGGAAAAACATCTCCATCCTCGAAGAAGCCCTGACCCACAGTTCTTATGTCAACGAGAACGCGCATATCGCCTCCAATGAGCGTATGGAGTTTCTGGGTGATGCGCTGCTGGGCCTTGTACTGGCAAACAAATTGTATCTTGAGTACCCGGATCTAGACGAAGGGGAACTTACCCGTCGGCGCTCGCTGCTTGTGCGGGGCAGTACACTGGCCTCGGTTGCCCGCTCAATCGGGTTGGGAGACGCCTTGTTCCTGGGCAAGGGGGAGGAAAAAAGCGGGGGGCGCTCCAAAGCTACTAACCTCGCAGGCGCCATGGAAGCCCTTGTGGCAGCTGCTTTCCTCGACCAGGGTTGGGACCCTGCGCATGATTTCGTCCTCCGTGTACTGGAACCTGAGATAGAGAAACAGCGCAGGGAACTGGATACTGATTATAAATCGCAATTCCAGCTGGAAGCCCAGTCGCGATTTAAGGCAACCCCGGGTTACCGGATCATCGATGCTGTCGGGCCCGACCATGACAGGCGCTTTACAGCCGAGGTATTCGTGAATGACGAGATCATAGCCCAAGGCTGCGGCCGGAGCAAAAAACTGGCCGAAGCTGACGCTGCGAGGATGGCCCTTATAAAGCTTATCTGAATCTTTACAGACTTAATCCCCCTTTGCTAAACTGAATGAAGGAATTTAGGAGGTTATAATGGGCAGTCATGAAATGTACCGCAAGGAAAACAAGAAACCTAAAAAAGACGCGAAGAAACAATCTATCAACGAGATCGTCGCGCCTCCCGCTGTTGAAGTGCAGGTAGTGCGGAAAAAGCGCAAGGAAACTGAGATTTAGACATCCGCAAACATGGGGGAAAACGCAACCCTAAGTATCATCGTTACGGGCCTTGTTCAGGGCGTCGGGTTCCGTGATTTTACACGGCGCAATGCTTCCGGCCTCGGCCTCGCGGGTTGGGCCCGCAATCTACCTGGAGGGCAGGGAGTCGAGATAAACGCAGAAGGGGACCGAACCCGGCTGGAGGCCTTTCTCGAGTTAGTAAAAAAAAGGGCCGCCCGGGGCTTCGGTTGAAAAAGCCGCCGTAACCTGGAACAAATACCCGGCAAGATATCACGATTTCAAGATAGTGTACTGAATGAAAAAATCCGGGAGGCTATTTCAGCCTCCCGGATTTTTAACCTGGTTTAAAGTACCTCGCCGCCTCAACGCATGACAAGGCCCAATTCGAGACTAGACCTCCAGGTCCACCCGGGCTTCGTCAATCAGCTTGAGATAATCCATCTTGATCCCCAACGACTGAGAAGCTTCGAGGTCTACTTTATAGGGCTCCCCTATAAAAATCTTGCCAAGGGGCTCTTTGTCGCCCTTCGCCGGGTCGCCTTTGCTTATAAATCTCTGGCTCGCTTCGATAATGCCAAGATCAAACGGCATGGTATAAAACAGGTCCGCCAGGACTTTATCGATGCCCAGGGCGTAGAGTTCTTCCCATCCGCCTTTCGTTCCAGTTCCGTACTTCGTAGAGGGAATCAAGCCAAGCAGGTTGGCAATGGCCAGACGCCCCAGGCCCCCGATAACTTTGAGCGGGGCAACACTGATAAGATAGTCGCTCGAAAGTATGACGTTGGGCAGCATAAAGGTTGGCATCACCAGCGGTTTAAGCAAAGGGTTCTCGACCTCTACCAGCGTAGTATCACGTACGTCCAAGGTTAAGACACGCGGGAAATCGTAGCGCAGAGACTGATAAACCGGACCAACCGGCGCCCCGCTGGCGGTGCCTTCGAGGACAAGAATATCCGCGTCGCTTATTTGCCTGATGCCCAAGATGATGGATACCATCATCTCGCGACTGGTGGTAACCGGGTACCCAACCGGGTAACCTGCTACCGGCTTGATTAGAACTCGCCTCGCTCGGGCAATTGCCGGAGGCGCTTCAAAAACAAAATCCTCAGAATCGAATACCAACCCTAACTCCTCCCCAGAAGCCTTTCGGCTTTTACCAGGTCAGCCTGTGTATTTATGTTCGTAAAACACAAATGTGCTTTATCGAAACGGTCAATCTCAACAGGCTCAATAAACCGGGCCCGAACCCAGTCAAATAAAGCATCTACTTTGAGTTTATCCTGCGCCAGCAGATTTTCAATCTCCCCTATACAACGCCTTGAATAGATCGCCTGTAAAGGTTCGAGATGCGGCCCGATGCGCGGAACCACAACGTCGAACCCTTCGGCAACAGAAACCATATATTTTATAAGATCCTTATTCAATAACGGCATATCACATGCCGTGACCAGATTGTACGAATAACCGGAATTCGACAATCCTGTCAAAATACCCCCCAAAGGGCCCTTGCCTCCGACCGAATCACTGACGACTGTCATGGCGGTCCCTGTTACTACAGGGGGTAATTCCGCCCCCGGGGCTTTGACAATTATAATTTCACTGTCAAGAAATTCCAGGTTGGATATCGCCCGCTGCAGCAGTGTAACTTTACCTAATTCTGCCCAGCTCTTCTGCACGCCAAGACGTTCGCCTTTGCCTCCGGCCAGAATGATGCTGCCAATTTTCAAGGCGCGGCCAACCCTGGATGAAATTCCCCTTATATCATTCTACCATTAGAGTCAAGTATTTAATATAGGAAACCCGCCCTTTCGGCGATATTTTTTAGAGGTGCCTGTATCAAAATCCGGGGCAGAAAGGCCATCAAAGGTTGGAGGTCAACCGCTCGCGCATGTTATAATCCAGACGATGAAGCTATCGGAAATAGGTGAATTCGGCCTGATAAATGTCCTCTCGAAAATTGTAGAAGACGGCCGGAATCCTAAAAATCCACAATGGAAAAACCTGCTGGCGGGTATCGGCGACGATACCGCGGTATGGAGGAACGGCAAAAGGCTCGCCCTGGCAACAACCGATTGCCTGGTGGAAAATGTTCACTTCAAACGGGGGCAATCGAGCTGGCGGGACCTTGGATGGAAAGCCCTCGCAGTAAACCTGAGCGATATCGCAGCCATGGGCGGAAAAGCAGAATACGCCCTGGTGACCCTCGGCCTTCCGCACTACACCGAAACGGAATCGATAATAGAACTTTACGAGGGCATGATTGACCTGGCGAAGATGTGGGGGGTCGTGATTGCAGGCGGCGACACCACTTTGTCGGAAAAATTCTTCGTCAGCCTCACTGTGACAGGAAGTTCAGGGAAACGCCCGCTGAGACGCTCGTCTGCACTACCAGGGGACTTGATCGCTGTTACCGGCAGTCCCGGTATGGCTGCCGCAGGGTTCAAGTTGATCGAAAATGGGGCGAAGGAAAATGAGATTGACTCCCCTCTCAGGCAGGCATTCCTGCGCCCAACCCCGCGCCTGGAGGAGGGAACCGCGATATGCGCTTCCGGCTGCCGTACGGCCATCGACATCAGCGACGGGCTGGTTGCCGACCTTGGGCGTATCTGCAATTCCAGCGGAACCGGCGCCACGATACACACAAGTATGGTACCGGTACACCCTTCGGCAAATAAAATATTTCCTGCCGAGGCCCTGCAAATGGCCCTCGGAGGCGGGGAAGATTACGAGCTTTTATTTACAGCGAATTCCGGGGCCATCGAAAAAGTCAAAAGAACAGCTTCAAGCCGGATCACCGTCATCGGAGAAATCACGGCCGGACCGGCAGGCGTTGTCAATCTAATCGATGAAAATGGCAGCGCATATCGGATCGAGAAAGCCGGATGGGACCACTTTGGCAAATAACTTCCATTTCAATAGTTCCAGCCCGGAGGAAACATTCCGCCTGGGGCGCGCTATCGGCGAAATGGCCGCTCCGGGAGATCTAATCCTGCTGAGCGGACCGCTCGGTGCCGGAAAGACATGCCTGACCCAGGGGATAGCTAAAGGGTTAGGCATCGAAGAGTCCCCTCCCAGCCCTTCGTATGTTCTCGTGCGTGAGTTTAAAGGCCGGATGCCCCTGTACCACATGGACCTCTATCGTTTGGGATTTGAAGAGATAGCTGAACTGGGGATCGAGGATTACCTCTCCGGCAAAGGGGTATGCGTCATCGAATGGGCTGAAAAAGCAGGTTCCCTGATGCCGAAAGAACGTCTTTCAGTTAACCTATCGTATCTGGGGGAACTGGAACGGGGGCTTGAATTTATCCCGGATGGGAGCCGTTACGAATTCATATCTCGACGGATATCACAAGTCATGGGCTCAATGCCGAAGGGCGATAACTGATGTACCTCGCCATCGATACTTCAAGTGATTTCGCCGGCCTGTCGCTTACAGAAAACGGGCTGATCATGGCTGAACTTTCCTGGCGCTGCGGAAGCAATCATACGGTGGAACTTCTGCCTCATCTGGATATTCTGCTCAAACAGTCTTCGATAGCCATACAGGAATTAAAAGGTATAATTATCGCCATCGGGCCCGGCAGCTTTAATGGGCTCAGGGTCGGGTTGGGAACCGCTAAAGGGCTCGCCTTCAGCCTGGGGATACCGATCGTGGGAGTCAACACTCTCGAAGCTGCCGCCTATCAGCATGCAGAGTGCGGTTTGCCGGTTTGCGCTATCTTCAAAGCCGGGAAGTGTGATGCGGCGTCCGCCTCTTACCAACAGACTGACCAGGGCTGGCAATGCCTGGTCCCTTGCCGATTGACAACTATCGAACAAATCTGTGCCTCCACTCGGGGTAAAACCGTGTTCTGCGGCGAACCGACCATACCGATGCTCGAACAAATCCGGAACACACTTGGAACAGAAGCAGTCATCCCATCCATGGCGGGATTGTTAAGACGCCCGGGCTTTTTAGCTGAACTTGGCGGGAAATGGCTCGCAGATGCGGAATATGACGACCCGGCCACGTTGCAGCCGTTCTACCTGAGGCCCCCGCATATCAGCCCGCCCAAGTCGAAAGGCTCCGGGGCGAACGTACAACCTGAGGTGTGCCGGGCAACCGGGGTGATCTGGGATATGGACGGGACCATCGTCGATACTGCGTCAAAACATTATGACGCATGGAAAACGGTTTTCAGCCGCCGCGGTGTCGCATTCAGCCGGGCTGATTTTACAAAGAGTTTCGGATTGCGCAACGACGATATCATACGGGAAATCCTCGGACCGGGAGCCCGCCCCGAAGAAATCTCATCGATCAGCACAGAAAAAACAGAGCTATTTCGGGAAGCAGTCCGCAGGGAAGGCGTAAACCCCATGCCAGGGGCAATCGAATTATTAACAGCCCTTCATGCGATAGGTGTCCCAATGGCGGTTGCCTCCTCTGCCCCGGTCTGTAATATCGAAACATTCATCAAAATGCTCTCTATCGGACCGTTCATCTCAGCCGTCGCCAGCGGCGAGGAAGTCACTCGCGGCAAGCCCGCTCCTGACATCTTCATGCTGGCGGCAAGGAAGTTGAATATCGAACCCGCGTGCTGTGCGGTGATCGAGGATGCAGTCGGCGGCATCTCCGCGGCCGCCGGCGCCGGAATGCGTTCAATCGGTGTAGCTGCCAATCATACGAAGAAAAATCTTGAACTGGCAGATATTGTGGTAGACTCTCTAGCTGAACTCTCGGCAAATGATGTGATAAATCTTGTCCATGGCAAATTATCGAAGAGTAAATAATCGGAGGTAGAAAGTAAAAAATGGAACGAACTCTGGTACTGATTAAACCGGACGCGGTAGAGCGCGGTTTCAGCGGTGCGATCCTCGGCCGCCTGGAAAAAGCGGGCCTGACATTGGTCGGCTTGAAAATGCTCCAGATGGACAAGGCCCTCGCGGAACGCCACTATGCACCGCACAAGGAAAAGGGCTTTTTCAAGGGTTTGATAAGTTTCATCACTTCCGGGCCCATAGTAGCCGCGGTCTTCGAGGGAGAAGATGCGGTTAAGACCGCCCGGACCGTCATGGGGTCCACCGACCCCTCCAAAGCTGAAGCAGGCAGTATCCGCAAGGATTTCGGACTGGACATAGAGAGAAATGCAGTGCATGGTTCTGACTCTGTAAAAACCGCAGAACAGGAAGTTATGCTCTTCTTTAAAAGCACCGAGATATTCAATTATACGCGGAAGAAATAGGCTTAAGCGATGCGGACAACGGGTTTCGCCAAGCTCCACAAATTGTCGAACTTGTAATATTCCCTTTCCGGTGATGAAAAAACGTGGACGATCACGTCTCCGTAATCGAGCAGCATCCACCCCGATAAAGCGGTTCCTTCACGCCGGAAAGGGCTTATCCCTTCTTTCTTAAGGGACCGCTCTATCTCGTCTGAAAGCGCGGCCAGCTGGCGGGAGGATTCACCACTGGCTATAACGAAATAGTCGGCCAGGCTGCAAACCCCGCGAGTATCAAGAAGAGCGATATCCGAGGCGAGCTTGTCGCTTGATATTTCAACGATGCGCCTGGCTATTTCGAGGGATCCCAGAGTGATTATCTCCTGCCTGTTTGAACAATTATATCACAGCGCATCTCGAGGTACAGGCACCCCGGACCGGATTTGAAGTTGCGGCAGATGTGGTTTGACATGCTAAAACCGCTCTCTTATACTTGCGGGCGAAGGAGATTTCTATGCGTGGTAACATCATGGCTGGCTTGCTGGTTTTCATACTTGGCGGGATCCTTTTCGCCGTGGGGGTGATTGGTTTCGTCGCTTCCGCCACGTCCTCGCCCATCATCACGCAATGGGACAAGCTCGGCTCCCTCCCTTTGCATTCCCTCTGGCAGGCCACTGTGTTGGTGGCTGTGTTTTTTATACTCTTCCTGGCCGGAATCTACCTAATGAAGACAGCATTGTCACGGCAGGGCCAGTAACTTATTTAGCAAGCCATTTATTTTGACACCCGGCCGGGACAAACAAACCGGCACGATTAGCTCGATCCAAGGTCAAATGCTATACTCTGCCTGATGGCGACCCTCCTTTTCGGCACAGCCGGTATACCTCAAAGCACATGGCCGCAAGAAACCGGTGAAGGCATCCGCCGGGTAGCTGCCCTCGGGTTAGACTGCATGGAGATAGAATTCGTACACGGGGTCTATCTTGACGAGGCTAACGCGAAAGCCATGGCGGGAATCGCCCGTAACAACAAGGTCAAACTTTCGGTCCACGCGCCTTATTTTTTAAACTTTAACGCCAGGGAACTCCCTAAACTGCATTCAAGCCAGGGAACCCTGCATAAAGCCGCCAGGATAGCGCGGCTTTGCGGTGCCGAAAGCGTAGTGTTCCATCCCGGTTTCTACCTCGGTAACCCGCCCGGGCAGGTGTACGAAACTATCAAGACCTCCCTGGAAGGGGTACTGGATAAGCTCAAATCCGATGACAATCCCATCACTCTGCGGCCGGAAAGCTCGGGGAAACCTACACAATTCGGGACGATCGACGAAATCACCCGGCTTTCTTTAGATCTCCCAAACATAGCACCCTGCATCGACTTAGCCCACTGGCACGCCCGAGGCGGGGGCAACAATTCATACGAAGAATGCAGCGGTTTGCTCGCGGGATTGAAAAAAGACCTCGGAGAGGCCGCTCTGAAGGAGATGCACATCCATCTCTCCGGTATAGAGTACGGAAAGAACGGCGAGAAAAAACACCTCCCCCTGAGGTCTTCCGACCTGGAATACGAGCAGTTGCTGAGAGCGCTTAAAGAACATGGAGCCGGCGGTACCCTCATCTGCGAAAGCCCTAACCGGGAAGAGGACGCCTTGCTCCTCAAAGAGACTTACCAAAAAATGTAGGAACTATTTCAGAAGGCTTACAACGATCAGCCTCACCCCGGCCAAAACGAGTGCGAGCACCAGAAGCCTCATTAAAATCAGGCTTTTTATTTTAGGGGAAAGCCATGCGCCTACCTGGGCCCCGGGTATCACCCCCACCGCTATCCACAGAAGTATCGGCCACACCTTCGAGTACGTCCCCGAGGCCGCATGGGTGAGAGTGCCTGTGAGGCCAGTAAAAACCAGGATGAAATGCGAGGTGGCAGTCGCTATGTGAGCGGGAAAGCAAAGGACATATATCAGCATCGGGACATGAATGATACCGCCCCCGATACCCAGGAGGCCGGCAACAAAGCCGACAATGAAGCTGAGCATGATCCCGAGCGGCCTGTTGCACGTGTATACAAACTTTTCACCCGTCCTGTCAGTCAGGCAGGTATTCCCCCCGCTGGGAACGGTTACCGCACCCGTGCCGATTTTCGGTCTCAGCCAGATCAATGCCGAAAAAATCAGCAACACCGTTCCAAATATCAGTGAAAAGACTTTTTGCGGGATATAGTGAAGGGTCCATACACCGAAAATAGTCCCCGGGACGGTGGCAAGCGCGAAATAGATGCCGTTCCGATAGTCTATCCGGCCCTGCCGCGCGTAAGCCGTTGTGCCTGACAGAGCATTCAAGAAGACAATCCCCATGGTGATGCTGGTGAGCGCCTCCGGCCTCGCCTCGGGATAGAGGATCAGCAAAACCGGGGTAAGGATCACAGCCCCGCCGATTCCAACGAGAGTTCCGTAGCTCCCGGCCAGGAAGCCCACTGCCACCAGGATGAAAGCCAGGGCGGTACCGGTTAAAAATTGAGGATTACCCATAGCGTTTTTGTTACCCGTGTCACATATCGTATTTTGACATTAGTGTATATTAAGATAACAAACCCGGCAAACAATCATCTCAAGAGTACATATGAAACACGGCGCCGTTCTCGCAGTTTGCCCGTTCTGAAGCACGCTATGTGTTATACTTATAGGACTAACCGATAGGAGCTTTCCCATGAAAATTAACTGGAAACGAAGCATAATCATATATCTCATAATTGCCCTCGCGGCAATAACATTTTTCACCGTGATCCTGCCAGGCTCAAGCGCCAAGCCGGAATCCATCCCCATATCAACAGCTATCACCATGTCTCAATCCCACGAGATCAAGTCCATCGAGATCAACGGCGATACGATTAACATCACCGGCACAGACGGAAAAACATACGTAACCACCAAGGAAAGCGGCGCTACTATCTACGAGGTCACCGGATTTGACCTGACGGGTGTCAGCGTCAATGTAAAACAGTCCTCTGGGATCGACTGGGGCAGTATCCTGCTGACAACCGTCCTGCCGGTTGTTTTCCTCGGTATATTCTTTCTGTTTATTTTCAACCAGGCGAGAGGCGCCAATAACCAGGCCATGAGTTTCGGCCGTTCACGTGCAAAACTTTTTAACTCTGATAAACCGACGGTAACGTTTGAAGATGTGGCGGGTGTTGAAGAAGCCAAACAGGACCTGCGGGAGGTCGTTGAATTTCTCAAAACGCGGGAGAAATTCCAGGCATTAGGTGCACGTATACCCAAGGGCGTTCTTTTAATCGGCCCCCCCGGGACCGGTAAAACCCTCCTCGCAAGAGCTGTTGCCGGAGAAGCCGGAGTGCCCTTTTTCTCGATAAGCGGCTCAGAGTTCGTGGAGATGTTTGTGGGTGTCGGCGCCTCCAGGGTCCGAGACCTCTTCGAGCAGGCCAAGCGCGCCGCCCCATGTATCATATTTATCGACGAAATCGACGCCGTCGGGCGCCAACGCGGAGCCGGGCTCGGCGGGGGCCATGACGAGCGCGAACAGACCCTCAACCAGATACTGGTTGAGATGGACGGATTTGACACCAACGTCAGCGTCATCGTGATGGCTGCCACAAACCGTCCGGATATCCTTGACCCGGCCCTGCTGCGACCCGGCCGTTTCGACCGCCGGGTCGTCCTTGACAGGCCCGATATCATAGGACGCACGGCCATCCTAAAGGTCCATACCAAGGGCAAACCTATGGCACCTGAGGTCGACCTGGAGGTTATTGCCAAGCTGACCGCCGGATTCTCGGGCGCAGACCTTTCCAACCTGGTAAACGAGGCTGCTATTTTGGCAGCACGCCGCAACAAGAAAGTCATCGAGATGTCTGAACTCGAAGAAAGTATCGACCGCGTGCTGATGGGTCCTGAACGCAAGAGCCGGCGCATGACTACAAAGGACAAGGAGCTCACGGCCTATCATGAGGCCGGGCATGCGCTGGTAGGGCATACGCTGAAAAGCCTGGAACCGATACGTAAGGTGACGATTATCCCCCGCGGAATGGCGGGAGGTTTCACAAAACCACTCGTTGAAGATAAGTTGTATCATATGCGCACATATATCCAGGAAGTCCTCGCCATGGACCTCGGCGGCCGCGCCGCCGAAGAACTTGTCTTCAAGGAAATGTCTACCGGCGCATCACAGGACATCAAAGAGGCTACCGACCTGGCACGGCGCATGGTCACCAACTACGGCATGAGCGATTTACTCGGCCCCCGCACTTTCGGGCAGAAAGAGGAGATGGTTTTCCTGGGCCGCGAAATCACCGAACAACGTGACTACGGCGACCAAGTAGCAAACCAGATCGATTCCGAGGTAAACCGTATTATCAGGGAAGCCCATGAATTGGCCCTAAAAACGCTCACCGACAATATGCCGAAACTGATACAACTGGCAAAAGCGCTGCTTGAGAAGGAAACCCTCGAAGGCCCCGAACTGGATGCCGTTTTCGATAACCCGCCGTCCGACAGCCCGACGCCCGTTGCAACGCCAGCCGCCGAAGCCTCGATGCCCGGGGCCTCTAACGATACAGGGACGGCCGGCAGCGGCAAAAATACCGACCCCGATCCCGGCATGCTCCAGCACCCTGAACAATCACCTGCCGCCTGAAAAGAAAACCGCTATTCAACAAAAGAGAGGGGCATTAAGCCCCTCTCTTTTTATATTCGATGCCCCTTAAAATCGCTCCCCCGAAATCAGCCACAGAGTCCGGTTCTATTTTTTACGTTTTACCACATAGTCCGCAAGTGAAACCAGGGCTTGGCGCGCCGGAATGTCCGGAAGACTGGCCAGGTCCCTGCACGCCAGGTCTCGGTAATCTTCCGCCAGGCGGTAGCAATCGTCGATAATTCCAGACGAGCGCACCATCTCCAGGACTTTACGGATATTTTCTTCCATGTTTTCTTTAGCGGCGATCTTGTGCAGTGGATTGTTGTCCGGATGCATCTCGAGCAATTTATAGGCCGGCAGTGTGAATGTACCCTGTGCGAGATCGGCGCCCACCGGTTTCCCCACTTCTTTCTCGCTGCCTACAAAATCCAGGATATCGTCCACTATCTGAAAAGCGATCCCCAGGTTGTATCCGTAATCGCGAAGGATCCCGACGGATCCCTCGGGGGCCCCGCTGAGTACCGACCCGCTCTCGGTGGAAAGGGTGAAAAGCGCGGCCGTCTTAGCGGCGACGCGCTCGATGTATTGCGCGAAAGTCTGGTCGAGCTTGAAGGCGGCCAATGCCTGCTTGATTTCCCCGCGGGCGATGATTCCCAGTGTCCGAGAAAAAAGAGCCACAGCCCTGAGGTTCCCGGTCTTCGTGGCCAGTTCCCCGGCGCGGGCGAACAGAAAGTCGCCCACCAGAATCGCCATGTCCACCCCCCAAATGGAGTTGATCGTGGCATGCCCGCGCCTGACATCGGCTGAATCTATGGCATCGTCATGTACCAGAGTGGCAATGTGCATCAGCTCGGTTGATGTGGCCATCGGCTGTAAAACTGCCAGGTCGTAGTCGTAAAAACTTCCGGAAAGAAGGGTGAGGGTCGGCCGCACGATCTTGCCCCCGACCAGTACCTGCCGGAGCATCTTTTCCATGTCGCTGAACCCGGACTGGCTGTCGATGAGGTCTTTGAAATCTTTTTTGACCCCATCAAGCCCGGTGCCGACCAGCGAATATGCTTCTTTCATATCCAACGGATTTATCCCCATCAGGTACCGCCCAGGCCCATGCGGCGCGTCTCTTCTTCAATGATAGTGTCGTCCAGCTTGGTGAACAGGACCTGCGGCTGGTTGAGCTTCGTGCCGGGCTCCGGCATGACCATGGTCCATCCGCCGTCTTCGGCCCGCCCGGGCAGCCCGAGAAAGCCATGAAGCTTCTGCGAGCTGAAAGGGATGAACGGGTACATAAGGGTCTTGAGCGCGGAAATCACGCCTATCGCCACAAATAATGATGTAGCGGCCGCTTCCTTGTCCGTCTTGATGGCCTTCCACGGGGCTTTTTCATCAAGGTAGCGGTTCGCCTCCTGGGCCAGAGCCATCGCAGCCCGGATGGCGTCACGGAAATGGCAGCGGTAGAGGAATTTATCACAAACGTCGATGGCGTCGCGCGCTTTATCCAGCAATGCCCGGCCCGCTTCGTCGATAACGCCGTGGGCCGGCACGGCACCGTCAAAACGCGTATACGTGAAAGTAAGCACTCGCTGTACCAGATTGCCGTAAGTCGCCACCAGTTCATCGTTATTACGTCTCACGAATTCACGCCAGGAGAAATCCGTGTCGCTGGTTTCCGGCATATTGGCCGAAAGCAGGTAGCGAAGGGGATCGGCGTCGTAGCGTTCAAAATAATCCCCCACCCAGACCGCGAGGTTGCGGCTCTTTGAAAATTTCTGGGATTCGATGGTGAGAAATTCGTTGGCAGGGACATCGTACGGCAGCTTGAGGCACCCGATACTTGCCGGGTTGTCTTTGGCGCCGTTGCCCATCTCCATTGCTGGCCACACGATAGTGTGGAACGGGATGTTGTCTTTGCCGATAAAGTAATACCCGTGCCCTTCGTCCTCCCAGAAAGGCCGCCAGGCATCGGGTTTTCCCGATTTCTCCGCCCATTCGATGCTGGCCGACAGGTAACCGATGACGGCCTCGAACCATACGTACAGGCGCTTGCCCGGATAACCGGGCAACGGGACAGGGATGCCCCATTCGATGTCCCGGGTGATGGCGCGGTCATGCAGTCCTTCTTCAAGATACCTCGTGGAAAAATTCAGCACGTTGGTGCGCCAGTACGTTTTTGTCTTCAACCACTCCAAAAGCGGCTGTTCGAAAGCCGAAAGCTTGAGAAAGAAATGCTCGGACTCCTTGTAGTCGGGGGCAGTCCCGCACGTACGGCACCTGGCTCCCACCAGTTCAGCGGGGTTCATGGGCTTGCCGCATTGCTCGCACTGGTCGCCGCGCGCGTTGGGTGATTTGCACAGCGGGCATGTTCCCTCAACGTAACGGTCTGGAAGGAACCTGCGGCATTTGTCGCACCACGGCTGCGAGACGCTCTGCTTGTAGATATACCCCTTCTCATGAAGGCGCAGGAACATGTCCTGCGCAATTTTTTGATGGTTGGGGGTGCGAGTTGTCGTAAACAGGTCCCACGATATACCGAGTTTGTCGAAATCTTCTACGAAAGTGCGGTGATAAAATTCAGCAACTTCAGCAGGGCTTTTACCTTCGGCTTCCGCGCGGATGGTGACCGGGGTCCCGTGCTGGTCGGACCCGGAAACCATGAGGACATTGTCGCCCTTGGCCCTGTGGTAACGGGCAAATATATCTGCTGGCAGATACGCGCCTGCGACATGCCCGAGATGCAAACGGCTGTTGGCATACGGCCACGCTACAGCCACCAGTATGTTTTCGTTCATTCATCTACCCAAAATAAAATCCAATTTAGCACAAATCCCACTGATTGGCTAGGGAGTAGATACACGGAGAGGGGCATCCGCCCCTCTCTTGAAGACTGAAAAAGCGATGCCGTTATTAAACTTTAGATTCTTTGACGGGAGCCGGGGGTTCCGTAGGCAGGCTGGCCTCGCTCTCACGAAGGAAAGTGAGCATCATTTCTCCCTTGATTTCCTTGTAGTGGGCGTAACCTTTTTTCTGAGCGCAGTCGATGCAATAGCGCACGCTCTTTCCGCCTTTTTCAACCTCGACACCCTTGGCGTCTTCATCAACCATGACGTATCGATCGGGATATGGAATCTTATGCTTGCAAACTTCGCAGCTGACAGTGCCGACCGATAAACAACCTCTTCTCATGTCCTATGTCTCCTTGAATTTACTATTTCAATCTGAGCCACTCGCGGTAAAGCTCGCGGCGCGAAATACCTGTTTCGGAAGCCACTTGCGCAACGGATTCTTTGGCCGACGCTCCCGACAATTTCATTTTTCCCAGCCTGGCCAGGACCTCACCGGTCTCCGGCTCGGAGGCTCCTGCCGGGCGCCCCTCGATTATAAATGTAATTTCCCCCCTGGGTTCTGTAAAATATACAATCGCTTCTTCGACGGTGCCGCGGAAAATCTCTTCGTGGAGTTTGGTCAGTTCACGGCAGACTGCGATCCGGCGATTGCCCAGTACTGATAGTATATCATGTAACGACTCTATCAGGCGATGAGGAGCTTCGTAGGCAGCCAGAGTGGAGGTTTCCCCCGACACCGATTCCAGAATCTTCTTCCTCTCGCCCGCTTTGCGAGGCAGGAAGCCCAGATAATGACAGGCGTCTGTCGGCAATCCAGAAACGGCCAGCGCTGAGATGAATGCCGAGGCGCCCGGAACCGGTACGACCCTGATTCCCCGTTCATGCGCTGCCACCACAAGTTCGTAACCGGGATCAGAAATACCCGGCATCCCCGCCTCTGAAACCAGAGCCACGTCAACGTCCTTCAACCTGGAGAGCAGGAATTCGAGCTTGGCTTTTTTGTTGTGCTCGAAGTAGCTGGTCAAAGATGTTTTGATTTCGTAACGTGAGAGGAGGTGACTGGTTGTCCTTGTATCCTCGGAGGCAATGAGCCCAACCTCCTTAAGTATACGAACAGAGCGGAAAGTCATGTCTTCGAGGTTGCCGATGGGTGTGGCTACAATATAAAGAATAGGCATTATGTCAATAACTCGTGTACATTATAGCGCAACGCGGGCAAAGTGTCATCGGCCTTCACCCTTGATATTATTATGATAACCAGGAGACAAAGTCTTCGCCCAACGTATCGCGCCAATGCTCGAATGCGAGGCATTTTCCTTGACTAGAGCCTGCCCTTTTGATATGCTTTTTCTTTAAGGGAGGGCATCCTCAATGGTAAAACCCAATTTCCGTGAATTGCGCCACGCTTATGGCTTTGATGAAGTTGCCATCGTCCCCGGAGACGTGACCATCAACCCCGAACAGACCGATGTGAGCTATACCATCGGCAAACACAAGTTCGAGATACCTATCATCGCCTCCGCCATGGACGGGGTGACTGACCCGGCTTTCGCCGTCCGCATGAGCAAACTCGGCGGCCTGGCGGTACTCAACCTGGAGGGGGTCCAGACACGCTACGACAATCCAAACGAAATCCTGGCAAAAATAGCCAGCGCACCCGAGACCGAAGTCACTGCGCTGATGCAGAAAACCTACGCCCAGCCCATACGCGAAGAATTGATCACAGCCCGCATCAAGGCCATCAAGGCCGGTGGCGCGGTCTGCGCGGTATCTGTCGCGCCCGCCAACACCAAGAAATTCGTAAAAACAATCGTTGATGCCGGCGCCGACATACTGGTAGTGGCATCCACGGTAACCAGCGTCAGGCACATCTCCAAGAGCGAGCACGGGCTCGTATTTGAAGAACTGGTCAAGCAAGTATCCATCCCTGTGGTAGTCGGCAACTGCGTCAGCTACAGCGCCTGCATCGGGCTCATGCGCACCGGCGTCGCGGGGATCCTCGTCGGGGTCGGCCCAGGCGCAGCATGCACAAGCCGTGAAGTGCTCGGCATCGGTGTGCCCCAGATAACCGCCACCATGGATTGTGCCCAGGCGCGCGACGATTACTTCAAACAATCGAAACGTTATGTCCCCGTCATCACCGACGGGGGATTCAGAAAAGGCGGTGACGTCTGCAAGGCCATGGCGGCAGGCGCAGACGCCGTTATGATAGGCTCGATGTTCGCCCAGGCCGAGGGTGCTCCCGGGCTGGGTTTCCACTGGGGGATGGCCAATCCACACGCCTCCCTTCCCCGGGGCACTCGCATCAAAGTCGGCATTACCGGAACGCTGGAGCAGATATTGTTCGGCCCTACTTCCCTCACTCACGGCAGCCAGAACCTGGTGGGCGCCCTAAAGAATTGCATGGGTGTATGCGGAGCTGCTGATATATCCGAGTTTCACAAGGCCGAGATGGTGATAGCTCCTTCGATCGTAACCGAAGGCAAGTATTACCAGATGACCCGCCCCACCTGCTAAGAAAACACTTTAACCCGACAAAAAAGCCCCGCTCGACGAGCGGGGCTTTTTACTTGTCTCAGAGTATAACTACGGGATTTCAAGGAGTATCGACTCGGCCCATTGTTTCACCCTGTCGGCGGTCCCACGGGGTTGAAATGGCCGATAAACATCGGCCGTCGTCATCTTCCAGATGTTCAGGATGACCTGCTGTCGCCATGCCGGCCTCAGCACTTTTTTCTGGCCGTCATACTCGGCCGACGTCCGCCGCCTGATTTCCTCTATGGCCATGGTCCCGTCTAAAAACCCTTTCAGTGAAATCCGCAGCCCGTCGATGGCTTCTGGCGCAAATTGAGACGGATGCTGAAGATTGTAGCAGGCGACCGTGAGAAAGTGCCGTGAGGCAAGCTCAGGGTCCTGGCCTTCCATCGCCAGTAATGCATGAAACCGCTCCCGGCAGGTCAACCCGTCGTGACTCAGCGCCCCGCATTCGGAGCAGTTGGGAACATCCATGTCTATCTGTTCGCCCATGACATCCCCGGGCAATACTATTTATTCGTCTTCTTCGCCGCCGCCCTCGTCGGGGTCCGCGGCGTGGGTTGATTCCTCTGACTTGAATGCAGGGACTATAGCATTGGCCCGCATCCACTTTCTTTTCGTCTTCAGAGTCAGCCCGTCAAGCGTATCACGAAGTTCTTTAAAACCTTCCCGGTTTTCGCCGGAAAGGGACACGACCAGCGCGTCGATGCCCGCGTCCCAGAGTGACTTGATCTCACTTCCGGTGATGGGTGCAGGAACTACCGCCATGAGCGGCTTGGTAATCCAGTCCCCGATACGCCGGAAGCGCATCAGGTCCTGGAAGGTGAGCGGCGCGGTTCCCGGGGAGTTGATGATGACTGCGTCTACGGGGAGTTCGCTGAACGCGCGCAACAGGCCGTCTTCAAGGTCGAAGGGTATCCCGGCAACCCTGCCCGGTTTCTCGATTTCCAACAGAGCCAGCGGCATTTTCTCTGGAGAGAAAACCACGAAATCGGTCCCTGCGCTGTCGAGTGCCTTAAGGTTCATGGCATCGCCTTCAAACCAGACGCCGAAAGGGATTTCCCCCAATGCCTTGGCAGTGGCTCTGAGAGCCTTCACCGGGGGTATTTTAGCTGAAACGATTACAGCTGCATCCGCGCCTGCGCACAGATCAGGTTCTTTTTCAAAATCCTCCAGGTTTGCCCAGGCCACGAGCAGCATTTTAGGCTTGCTGGAGATACGGGCGCTGTTGAAAAAACCCATGGCCGGAGGGGCAACTTGAAGCGCATTCTTGAGTTTGTCGGAAAAGCGGCTCATCTAATTCTCCTTTTTAGGTTGAAGCTGAGAGGGGATTGGAGCCAGCGTCGAGACTCGAACTCGAGACCTGCTGTTTACGAAACAGCTGCTCTACCAACTGAGCTACGCTGGCGCAAAACTATTTATCGCTGGAGGCACTGCCATCCAGCTGCGTAACCTCAATTATATTGGAATCAGCTTCCGTTGTAAACGGCGTGTAAGGGTCCAGTACATATGGGATTTCCGGGGGTTGGTGATGAAATTATCCACATAGTAGCGCAAAGGGGAAGATTTTCCAATGCCCCGGTGAGGCTTTTCAGTGTTGTACCAGATTA
>CAIMVG010000026.1 GCA_903844845.1 uncultured Dehalococcoidia bacterium
CGATGCCCGTCCAACCCAAAAATATATTAAGGATGAGGATCGCAACCGCATTTTTGTGCTTGCGAGCGAATGCCACGATAGTTGGCACGAAATACAAAGCAATCAAAAGTAAAAACAGAATTCCCTCTGTCGGCCCTAATCGCATAAACTGCCTCGCTTAATTCTAAATTTGGGCTATTATACTCCATCTACTTGACCTGACCCCCTTAAACGAGTCCAGTTTCATGTTAGACTGGAAAATAAGAAAGGGGGAAGCAAATGCCCAGGAAAGCCTTTACACCCGAGCAGATCATCAACAAGCTCCGAGAGGCTGAGGTCCTTATCAGCCAGGGTACTACCCTCGCCGTAATGCTCAAGAAGATCGGGGTCAGCGACTGCACCTATTATCGCTGGCGCCAGGAGTTCGGTGGCATGCGCATCGAGCAGGCAAAACGACTTAAGGAGCTCGAACAAGAGAACGCACGCCTGAAGCGCCTGGTGGCTGATCTATCTCTCGATAAGGCCATCTTGGCCGAAGCCGCCCGGGGAAACTCCTAAGCCCGTCCAGGAGAAGGAAGGTGATTGTCCGAATATCGGATGCACTTCATATCTCCCAGAGGCGGGCATGTACGGTATTAGGTCAGACGAGATCTACTCAACGGCGGAGTCACAACTCAAGTGCCGAAGAGGAGAGTCTGACGGACGATATCATTTCCCTGGCCACCAAGTTTGGCCGGTATGGCTACCGGCGTATTACGGCCTTGCTCAAGTCGGAAGGCTGGAGGGTAAATCACAAGAGGGTGGAAAGAATATGGCGGCAAGAAGGTTTAAAGGTGCCCCAGAAGCAACCAAGGCGTAAAAGACTATGGCTTAACGACAACTCGGGCATCCGTTTGAGGCCGGAACACAAGGACCACGTCTGGAGCTACGACTTTGTTAAACGCAGGACAGAGAACGGCAAGGCTTTCAGGATACTGACCATTATCGATGAGTTCACCAGGGAGTGCCCGGCGCTGCTGGTGGCCCGCAGTATCCCTTCGCACGATGTCATAGACCAGCTTTTCCAACTCTTTGTGCTCCGGGGAATACCTGAGTACATCCGCTCCGACAATGGAACCGAATTCACCGCCAGGCAGATACGCAAATGGCTGGCCAGGATCGGAGTTAAAACGCTATTCATTGAGCCAGGGAGCCCATGGGAAAACGGTTACATCGAGTCCTTCAATGGCAAGCTCAGTGATGAACTCCTGGACCGGGAAATATTCAGTACATTAACCGAGGCGAAGGTATTGATTGAGCAGTGGAGGAGGGACTACAATCAGATCCGGCCCCACAGCTCACTCGGCTACCGACCACCGGCGCCAGAGGCCATGATGGTTGCAATAACTACTTAAGAAGTGGTATCGCTATCGGGGGCAGGTCACGGATAACAAGATTGTTATCCCTATGCCAAAACAGCAGCACAGGAATCTAAAAATGATCGAAAAACGAATGAGGGGATGGCGAAAGTGGATTTTCAAGGAATAAGTATGGAATCGTCGAAACACTTTAGACGCTTCAGCCATACAAAACACCAATATTCCCGCTCCCATCCGACTCCAAGGATTACGACAACGAAACTAACG
>CAIMVG010000027.1 GCA_903844845.1 uncultured Dehalococcoidia bacterium
ACCGTCTGCTTATGAAATATCTAATCTGGTACAACACTGAAAAGCCTCACCGGGGCATTGGAAAATCTTCCCCTTTGCGCTACTATGTGGATAATTTCATCACCAACCCCCGGAAATCCCATATGTACTGGACCCTTACATCTAATTGCAGACCGGGGCCGTATTAGATATAATAGGCGTTACTCCTGTTCGTGGTGGGTGTAGCCCAGAGGCCTAAGGCGTCAGGTTGTGGCCCTGAAGATCGAGGGTTCAAATCCCTCCACTCACCCCATTTCCTTTCCCCCTGATTTCAATGCAGGACCTTTTTCCCCAATTTTATGCTGTGTCGCCCGACTCAGTCTCTCTGTTTCCCGAATATCCTCAGAAGGTTGAGGAATATGTTTAATAGTCCAGGTCAAGCGCCAACGCCCCATAAATCCCCATGTTCCCCAACGCACCGTTTTCCGACATTCGCTTAATTTTCTGGGTATCAATAGGCGGTCAAACCGGCGAATATCACTACGGCAAGGATGAAACCGCAAGGCACTCATAACCCCGGTGTTGCCCTGCAAATCTCCAGAAGTTGAGCCCAAAGAGAAAGGCCCGCCGATAAGGGCGGGCCTTTGTTAACTTATCCCGGCACTCCGGCTACCTTATCAATCCGGCTGCTTTGAGGACCTGGTGGGTCTGCTGCTGTGAACTCGCGATGATTTCAAACTGGTACTTCCCGCCAATAGTTTCAATTTCCAACTTGGCGTTGTCATCATCGTCGCCTCCACCGAGGCCAATATTCACATTCATGCCGACGGAAACCCCGCCCTTGCTGAACAAAACTTTCCCACCGCTGTATTTCACCTTGCGGACCTGGTTCAGGTATACACAGAAATTTCCGGGCGTTTCAGCCATCGCCTGATCAGGCGACATACCGGTGTATCTCCGCCAGAGGGTATAACCCGCGGTCATGGCCTTAAAGGCCCCTTTGATTCCTTCTCCTTTATGAGACATCGCCTCGGCTTTTATCATTTCGGAAGTTGCAAGCGCGAAAACCATACGCTGGTTAGTTACCACTATATTAAAAGTCTCTGTGGAAAACATGTTCTTTTTGCGCTGGGCATTCGGGATTACGCCGATAAAGGCTTCTCCAGGCATCCCCTGGGCTGGAGGCTGATACCCATATTGAGGGGCGTACCCGGCGGAAGGAGCGTAAGCCTGAGGCGGCTGCTGATAAACCGGCGGCGGCTGAAACTGCGGAGGCGGCGGCTGATATTGCGGGGGAGGTTGATATGCCTGCTGAGGAGGCGGTTGGTAAGCCGGAGGCGCCTGCTGGTAAACCGGCGGCGGTTGGTATTGAGGAGGCGGGGTGGATGTTGACGAGATGGCGGTGCAACCGGAGGCTGATATTGCGGAGGCGGCGGTGCAACCGGCGCTTGATAAACAGGAGGTGGGGGAGGGGCTTGCTGCGAGACTGCCGGGCCTGTTACTGCGCTGCCGCAGGATTCGCAAAAACGAGCATTGTCTGCCAGGCTGTGTCCACAACCGGTGCAAAAACGTTGAGACATATTTCACCTCACAGGACCCAAATTAGCCACATTATTGCATACCTCTCAACCGGTATCAATGGTTTTGGGGTTCAGCCCGTAAATATTTACCTTGCCGATATATGTAACCATTTCAACTATCCTATTGAATTATTAGAACACATGTGCTATTTTGTTAAATAACACCTGAAATCAAGGAGGCTGATTATCTACGGAGGTGGAAAATGAACGGAATAATCGAAAAGCAAGGTACGCCGTTGAACCCGCCCTCATGTAAAACGTGTAAACCAACCATAATGGAACGGCGACTGGCTGAAAATTGTGTCGCAGAAATAGAACGGCTGAGTGAAACCGGCGTGACAGTAGAGCAGGTTGAACGCCTTTTCAGGGCCCTCGCAGTCCTGCAATCATAATTGCAGGCACAAGCATCTATCCAGTAGCAATCGCCTGTCAAAACACATACCGTGTATCGGCACGCCAATCCAACATTCCGAGAATTAATAACTATTTTATGTTTTCGCCGGTTATTTAATAAATCCGATATATTTTCCGACTAGTATATTGATAACATCGATCGCAACGCATCGGACATATGTGGCAGTAGGGTTATGAGTATCCGGAAAACGCTGGAAAATTACGCACCTTTTATCCTGACTTTCGCCCTTGCGTTTATCGTGTTGGCTGTCCTTTATAAATTCAAGACTACGCTCCTGCCGTTCATGGTAGGCCTTTTACTGGCATACCTGCTTATGCCCATGGTCAAAGTAATCGAAAAGAGGATACCCGGTAAAAGCACGGCAGCCGAAACTAAAAGAGCGTTTGCCATAGGGTTCATCTTCGTAACCTTCATGGGCGTTATCGCCTTCGCCGGCTTCGTCACGATAACTACCATCGCCCACCAGGCCAACCAGATCATGGCCAACGCCTCGACGTTCGTAACGACCGTTATGGACAAAGGCCACCAGTTGACCTCTGCCATCTACGACAGGGCCCCAGCTAATATAAAAAGCCAGGTAGACGGTCTTTTCAAGAGCCTCGGGGACAGCCTGACAGGCAGCCTGACGGGCGGAACCTCCGCGGGCAATTCCTTCGCTAAAACGATAACCGGGTCATTCGGCACCATCGCCGGGTTCGCCGCGGTCCCGCTGTTCCTTTTCTACATATTGAAGGACTCCGAGAAGATACAGGAAAACATCTACAGGGAACTGCCTCCCCAGGCCTCCAAACACGCCAAAGCCGTGGTTGGTATCATCGAATGCGTGATGGGACGCTACATCCGAGCCCAGATAGTGATCGGCTCCATAGTAGGGATCGTTTCATTCGCCGGTTTCCTGGTCTTCAAGGTGCCTTTCGCCTATGCCCTGCCCCTTTCTTTCGCCAACGGCTTCTTCGATATGATACCCACCATCGGGCCATTCATCGGGGGCGGGCTGGTAGGCGTCATCGTGCTGGCCCTGGTTCCGAAAGCTATCGTACCCGTGCTCATCCTGATGGTCGTTATACAGATACTGAAAAACATCTTTATCGTGCCGAAAGTAGCCTCGGACTGCCTGCGCCTCCACGCTTCAGTCATCATCTTCCTGCTGGTCATAGGGGGCGTGTTCTGGGGAGTCTGGGGGGTCGTGCTCCTGGTTCCCATCGTGGCGACGCTGGTGGACGTGTTTTCCTACGTAAGGTCAGTGAACGCCAAATCAGGTACGAAACCGCCCGGGGCGGCGCTGCCTGCGGATTGAGACATGCGCCGCACATACGTTATGTCGAATACGCGAAGCATTTTCCGAAACAATATCTTAAAAATATAATTTGAAGCTGAGGAGAAACCAATGTCCGAAACCGACTACAACCAGTTCCGCGCGCGCCTTGAGAAGGACCTTAAAGAGCTTAACTCCAGGCTGGAAACCATGCGCGCCGACAGGGTTTCGGAAGACAGACGGGAAGGCAACCACCTCGGCAAGATAGAAGAAGAGGCGGCTGAATCCGCGAACCTCGAGAACCTGCTGGCGCAGGAAGACCGCCTGATGGATGAGATTTCCGACATCGAGGCCGCCATCGGCAAATTCGCCAACGGAACCTACGGCTTGTGCGAGAAATGCGGGCGAGAGATAGCCGCCGCACGGCTGGAAGCCATCCCGACGGCAAGGTTCTGCATCAAAGACTCCCCGAAACGCGCAGTCTACAAACCGCTCGCGTACAAGATACTGGTATAGGCTGCCGCCCCAGCGCCCGAAAACTCCTCCGCCTTTAACTGATAGAATACAGGTAGTTTACGAAAGTTAGAGGATTTTTTAACATGAGTTTCATCGGAATACTGGGGATACTTGCGGGTGCGTTGACCACTTTCGGGCTCGTGCCCCAGGTGATAAATGTTTTCAAGCTGAAAGAGGCCCATGAGATAAGCCTGCCGTTCGCTGTGATGTACACGGTGGGTATCGGGTTGTGGCTGCTCTACGGGGTGCGGCTGGGGCTGGCGCCTATCATCGCCTGGAACGCGATATCGTTCGTTTTCGCGGCGCTCCTGCTATACGCGAAGCTGAAGTACGGGAAGAATTGAATCAGGCCCCCGCCACTCCCACGTTGCTCCGGGTACCCGGCTATCGCGCCGGGATGACATCTACCGTTTGTCGGCGCGATCCCCCAGGCCGACTAAGGAAATGGACCCCGGATATGTTGAGGGCATGGCACGCCGTGCCCCTACAAAACAAGATTCTGGATGCCGGGTACCAGCCCGGTTTGTCATTCATATCGGGTCGCATGGAAGACGCCCTCTCTTTCTCCCACGGAGTGGAGAAAAAACCCCCAATACCCTTTCGGGCTGACTTTGATGGTTTGTCGGCGCGATCCCCCCAGGCGGATTAAGGAAATGGGCCCCTGATGTGGTGAGGGCACGGCACGCCGTGCCCCTACACAACGAGATTCTGGATGCCGGGTGCCGGCCCGATGTGACTACGAAGCACTCCCCCGTTTGTAATACATATTTAATGAATCAATTTCAAATTTGATAACTATTTAACCTTATGGCTGGTACACTGCGATATGTTTTACAAGGAGGAACAGATGTTTAAAAAATTATCCATCCTCATGGTCGTCCCCCTGCTCGCGCTGACATTCGCCGCGTGCTCGACAACCAAGACGGTCACATCGACGGTCAACCAGACCAAAACGGTCACCAGCACTATCACGCAGCTCCCGCCCGTCAGCACCGTGATTGTAACCACCATAGTAGTGGCCACGCCACCCGCGACCACCACAACCGGTCTCCAGCCGGCAGGCGATCTGGCGAACCTGGGCGCCAGCAAGTATGACGCCAACTGCACCTTCACCTACTGCCACGCCAATGTCGGCGACAGCAGCGCCAGTAACAGTCCCGCCAGCGGCGCTCCCTTCGCAGTCAACTTCAGCAAGAGCGCCCTGACCTATTTCGGGACGGCCGCAGACATGTTCGTATTCCTGAAGAGCTTCATGCACCACCCCGACACCGCATCCTTCCTGACCGACGACGACCTGATACAGATAGAGGCCTTCATACTGACCCAGAACGGGACTTTAACAGCGTCCCAGCAGTTCGGAGCGGGCAACCTCAGCAGTATCGCGCTGCCGTAACCAGACGAACGATTCAATAACTGAATATAAAGAGCGGAGGGGCCGTGAACACCGGCCCCTCCCCTGTTTTTGATGCAGGCAACAATTACTTTAGCCGGAGGGAACCAAACACCGGGACTTTGGTATTGTCCCGCTTTGGTCGATCCGCCCAGGCGGACTATGGTAATGGACCCCGGATATGGTGAGGGCACGGCACGCCGTGCCCCTACAAAACGAGATTTTGGTTGCCGGATGCCCTCGAGCCTCGAGTGCGAGCACCTCGGGAAACATCCCGAGGTGGGGATACTGCGGTTCCGGGATGACAGGATGGAGCAGGTGTGGGGTACGAGATTGCCGCGGGGAACGGAAGTGCCCGGAATCTATTTGGCAGTTGCCGGCTCATGCAGGCTGAATTTGGCCACCAGGGCGCAGCCGCTGATATTCGGATTGGTCTGGTCCAGGAATTTGCCGTTGGTGTCACCCGCGACGAAGATATCCCCGGAATCTTCCACATCGATAGAATAGCCGTCATCGAACCCCATGCTGTCTACCTGGCTGGTCCAGGCGATGGCGCCGCCCGGAGTATATTTCCTGATGTAGAGATCGGTGGTCAGGGAATAGGAGAAATGGCCGGGAAGGTCACCGCCGACGCTGCCCGTTATGTAAGCCGCGCCGTCTTTATCGCAGTGGACATCATAAGCCAGCGCGTCGCCCCCGGCCGAAAACTGGCGCGTCCACACCACAGCCCCGGACGGGTCGTATTTCCTGACAAACGCCTCCTTGGCATATGTCTTGAAATCGCCCGAAAGGGCATCGAAGACCCAGCCGCAGACATAGATATTGCCGGAAGGGTCACACGCGTCTGCATAAGCATTGGTGGTGCTTTTCGAGCCGAATTGCCGCATCCAGACCAGGTTGCCGTTATCGTCGTATTTGGCAAGGAAGCTATCGTTGTAACCGGAGGCGGATTGTCCCGGGAGCACCCCTTCTGTGCGGCCAACCACCAGGATGCCTCCCTGATTGTCCGCACAGACGTTGGTTACGAAATCATCGGCTGCCGAGCCGAACTGGCGGGTCCATAGCCGGTTGCCGGAGGTATCGAAACGGGTTATGAAGCAATCCTGCTTGCCAGCTGAGGACTGCCCGGAAAAAGTCCCGGCCGTGTTGCCCGCCACGTAGATGCGGGATGCGCTCTCCACGGCCACCCCATAGGCATCCTCGTCTCCGGAAGTCCCGAACTGCCGGGCCCACAGGAGTTTCCCGGCTTCGTCGTATTTGCACACGAAGGCATCTTTAGCACCGGCGGATTCCTGCCCCGTGAAGGATGAGTTGGTGTAACCCGTAACATAAAGGCTGCTCCTGCCGTCCGAGGCGATGCTGCGGGCTACATCCATGTATTGGGTGCCGAATTGCTGGGTCCAGAGGACTTTCCCCGTAGAATCGTATTTGCGCACATAGGCGTCGTAAAAACCGTGATCGGTCTGCCCGGGCAAAGCGCCGATGGTATACCCGGTGACGTAGGCGTTGCCGTTCGCATCCAGAGTGATATCGTAGCCGTAATCGGTGTTGCCGGAACCGAACTCCCGCGCCCAGTCAAAATAGACGGCCGGTTCCGCTGTGGTGGGTACAAGCGTTAAACCTGTGGGGATGGAATAATAGCCCGTCGAAGAGGGCGCGGCGAGAGTGGGAACGGAGAGCCCGGTGGTTGCGGTTTGAGCGGCGGTATCCGTGAAGATGTTGTGCGCCAGGCTGCTGAACCGGCTTTGCACCTGGTTACAGCCGCCAAGGGGCAAGAGCACCAAAAAGAGGGCCAGACAGAGCATCGGGAATTTCATCGTGCGCCTCCCAAAGGTATCAGCCGGTGTGCGCTCCTGGAATATGATTAATTTTAGCACGCCGGTCAAGGAGGGAAGATAAAAGGACGATTCAATCGGCTCCGGGTTTCGGTCCGCCCGGGCGGACTCCGGGATGCCAAACGCGATGGAAGTGGGCTTACAGTGAGGGAACCTGCTTGAGAGGCATAGCAAACCAGTCTATTTTTCTTGTAACTTATTTACCAGTTCGGCTTTGGGGATACCGTTGTACAAGCCGACGGAATTCAAAATATCGTTGAGTGTGCCTTTGGCAATTTCCTTGTGGTCAGGAACGGTAACATTGTGAGGCCCATTGGCGGTGGCTTTCCGAAGTTGAATGTGGCTGCCTCTTTGCCTTTCCACCCTATACCCCATGGACAGGAGAAGCCTTAGCAGAGATTGGCTACTTATCGGCGGTAATTTCGGCATCGTTCAATTTCATTTCTGAGATTGTCAAAATGGTTATAGGTTCGTGCAGTTCTTCGAAATGCAGAGCCACAGCTTCTTTGATGTTAGCATAGAGCTCATCAAGAGTATCCCCATCTGTGAATATATCCTGGCCGATACCCCGCGCGCACCACGATTCACCATCAAAATAGGTCTCTATTTTTACTAACATAAGAAATCTCCTACTGTCTGAATTATAACACGGGTGGAATACAGCTGTCAGCAGTCGCGAACGAGCGGTCAGCATTCAGCTTTCAGCAGTCAGCGGTCGGATGGGTTGAGGGCACGGCACGCCGTGCCCCTACAAAACGAGATTCCGGATGCCGGGTGCCCTCGAGCCTCGAGATATGATGAGGGCACGGCACGCCGTGCCCCTACGGGATGCCGTATGCCCTCGAGCCTCGAGTGCGAGAACCTCGGGGGGCATCCCGAGGCCAGTCCGACAAATGACAAACCGGAGGATTCAGGATGCCTCAAGGAACCTCCCGGGTGAAACACTCTTGACAACAAAACAACGCATTTTATAATATACATTTTGCGCAAAAACAGATGCCAGCCTGCGCATAGAGAAAACTTCAAATATTATTTGCAAAGGATGATGAATATGCCCAAGTCTACAGTTTACGGCCCGGTCGCTTCCTGGCGCCTCGGGAGGTCGCTCGGTATAGATCTATTGTGCACCGAGCAGAAGACGTGCAATTTCGATTGTGTCTACTGCCAGCTAGGCCCCAATGCGAAGCCGGTAACGGAAAGGCAGGAATTCGTCCAGCTGACGAAACTATCAAACGACGTCCAGGCCGCCAAGGGCGCCGAGGCTGACCTGGTCACTTTCGCGGGGATGGGGGAGCCCACGCTCGCTTCCAACCTCGGTCCTGCCATCAACCTGGTGAAATCCGCGCTCGGGCTGCCTGTGGCCGTGTTCACCAACGGGGCCATGCTGAAGCGCGAGGACGTGCGGCGGGACCTCTGCCTGGCAGATATCATCATCGTCAAGATGGACGCGCCCGACGCCGGGCTTTTCGAGAGGATAAACCGGCCTGCGCCAGGCATCCAGCTTTCTGACATCCTCCAGGGACTGCAGCTGCTGAGGCTGGAGTTCACGGGGAAGCTGATGATAGACGTCATGCTGACAAACCTCAACCGGGGTTACGGGAACGGCCTGCAGTTCAACGTGCGCTGCGGCATCCCCGACCAGGTACACCTGAACACACCCCTGAGGCAGAGCAGTATGCGCCCCCTCCGCAAGGAGGAAGTGGAGGACGTGAGGAAGAACTGGTTCTGGAACCTCAAGGCGATAACCGTCTACGACCCCAGGAAGCCGATGCAGGTGGTTGCGCTCGATGAGGTAGAGACGGAAGCGAGGCAGCCGACGAAGCCGAAGGGCGCGGCACAACCATCGGGGACACCGCCGGCATCCAGGATAATTTGACGGCTCCCCGCCTACGGCGGTCCATTTATTGACTCGGCGAGAGCTTGCAGATAAAATGCAACCGGAATCTTCACAACAGATGACAAATAAAATGCCGAGGGGGATTCTGCTATGCCTAAAAGAATCAGCTACCTTTTACCGGTTATCGCATTGATCTCCATGATTGCGCTGCCGGCATGTTCACCGAAGCTAAACAGCAGTGAAAAGGACGGAATCAAATATATCTATGAGGTGGAGAAAGTAGCCAGGGACACTTACTCCTACTTCTATGATAAATGGAACACCCCCGTTCAATCTGTTGTCAGCAACAGTGAACAGAACCATATGGACATCTTCAAAGAACTTATAGATAAATATAATCTGGGCGACCCTGCCGCAGGAAAAGGCCGCGGGGAGTTCAGCAACAACGAACTGCAACAACTCTACAAGGACCTGACGGCACGCGGCTCGGTTTCTGAAACCGACGCGCTTGCTACGGCTGCGATGATCGAGGAATTCGACATAGTAGAGCTCAGGAAAAACGCCGCCAATACCAGCAGGGAGGACGTTCTGACAGCCTATAGCCGGTTGATGGCCGGTTCCCAAAATCATCTGGAGATATTTACGGCCAAATTAAAGGAACAGGCGATAGTATACAAACCGCAGTACCTTTCCCAGGAGGACTATAACCAGATAATGGCCGCCATGACAATAACGACAACGGCAACCACTGCTACCTCCGTATCCGCGACGTCTACATTCGGTCAACTGGCTGTGAACGGGAAACAATCTTATGGCAGCATCTGCATCAATTGCCACGGCGAATCTTTGTCCACGGGAGCTTCCAGTGCTGTTACTCTGGCCAAATACCAGAACGCGCAGAAACTGCTGGCAAAAATTTCCGGGATGCCCATGAGCGGAACCCAAAAACAATGGGAAGTATTGGCATACCTGCTGTTGGAACATGAGTGGGTTCCAGAGACTGCGATTTTTAATCCGGATACCCTGTCTCAGATAACATTATCGTAGCAGTCACGAAACAAATATCCGAACTGAATAGCTAAAAATTCAAAGGACTCAAAAGCCCCGCTTCTTCATCCAGCGGGGCTTTTTCTATTTAAAAGAGAAATGAACGGCGCTAAATCGTCTCTGGATTCCGGTCCGCCTTGGCGGACGCGGAATGACAAACGGCGATAGGGAATGACATCTATTGTTTGTCGGCGCGATCCGCCCAGGCGGACCAAGGTAATGGGTCCCCGGATATGGTGAGGGCACGGCACGCCGTGCCCCTACAAAACGAGATTTTGGTTGCCGGATGCCCTCGAGGACAAGAACCCCGGGGGACAACCAGAGGCAAGCCCGACAATGACAAACGGAGATTCTGGATCCCAATCGTGAGCCGGGATGAGACATTTTACTGTGGTAGGATGAAATGGATAAGTTCTAAGTTTAGGCAGCGGTGTTTAACGCTGGTCTAAGCATAAAATATAGAATCAACCCAATCGGGAATGTGAACAATAACACTATTCGCAGTAAAAACACTTTGCCGTCGCTGAAGCCTCTTTTTTTGGCGTCTTGAGTTGGGAAGTATATTACACCGGCAACTAACGTTATTATGAGTATAAAGGCAATTAACCTTAGGATAAACATGCCATTTTGCTCCTTTTAGCATCGAGTACCACACTCAGTTTCCTTGAGTGTAGCACTGATTTTGGGCAATACAAGCTTTTACCCTTTGCCTCTGAAAATATAGTTGCATGCACTTCATTGGTTTTCGGGTCAACCTGAGGACACCCTGGCACAAGCATACCCGACAATGATAAACCGGGGATTATGGATTGAGACGCGTCGAACAAAACGAGTACTCGGTGAAAGATGCGTATCCGACAATGGAAGAGACCGAGAGAGATAAAAGAGGCAATGCCGGAAAGAAATTATCAGCGCTAAATGCCCAACTACCAGCACCTGAGCCGGGGCGCAAACAGCCTAGACTGCTGAGAGGGTTGTATTTTTTATCATCACAGTTGGATTTGGACTCCTCGCCGGTACCGGCATTTTGCGTGATTTAAGTAGTGCAATATGTTCTTCCATGCCCCATTTAGCTTTATACAGGCAATCTTCAACAGAGCTGCCGACCCCTGTAAATCCTTCGAGATCCGGCGAATAGAAAGAAAAGAACGCAGGATCTTCAGTAGCTTCAACTATCAGAGAATATTTGATATCAATCATTCGCAGTAACCATAAGATCATAACATCACAATGGCTCAGTGACTACAGACGACTGCACAAGAAACGGTTCGCGGGCCGGGATGATACCCGAAGTCTGCTACTTGTCGGTCTTGAGTTCCTCCGTTATGTCCTGCGACATCTTGAGGAAGAGTTTGCGGATCTTTTTCATCACCTGTTCGGCGGCGACTTCGCCGGCCTTGCGGGCCTCTTCGGCGGCGGCACGGGCGTCGGCGGCGGCTTTTTCGGCCACCTCGATGCTGGAGGATATCTCGTCCAGGATGACGGGGAGGGGCTTGTCCATTATCTGTGAGCGTTTTGCGATTTTAAGTTCTTTTTCAGCCATTTTAGTCGCCTCCTACTGCATCCATGATAAACCTATTCTTCCCGTTCGTCACGAAAACTGTGAAGTACATTGCGGGCAGCGGGTGGCTTTGACGGGTATCTTTGAAAAGCAGAACGGGCAGTCTTTGGTCACCGGCACAACGGCCGGTTCGCATTTCGGTTTGGCCAGGGCCATCATGCGGTTGACCACCTTGATGACCAGGAAGAGCACGAAAGCGATGATCACAAAATTGATGATGGTGTTGATAAAAGCCCCGTAGGCGATAACGGCCGCACCCGCCTGCCTCGCGTCCGCCAGCGAGTTGTAATGAGTGCCGGAAAGGTTGATGAAGAGGCCGGAAAAATCCATCTTCCCGAAGAGACGCCCTATGGGGGGCATGATGACGTCGTTGACCAGGGAATTCACTATCGCCCCGAAAGCCACCCCGATGATGATGCCCACCGCCAGGTCCATGACATTGCCGCGCAGTATGAACGCACGGAACTCCTCTGCCATCTTTTTCATGTCGATCTCCTTCTGCACCTTGGATATGCCGGATGTATTTTAAGCCAGCCGCCGGCGCGGTACAATACCCAACGGCTGAATGCGAATGAGACCAGGTTTTCGTAAACCTGTATACTTGGATTAATCATGTCGTCCGGGAGGTAATTCACAATGGTCAGAAACATCCACACTTCGCGCAAATCATCTTCAAGGGCCCGCATGGCCAGCAAGGTGCTGAGGGACCCCGAGGCATCCGAGGCCTCGAAAAGCGTAGCCGGTTCGATAATGGCCGAAGCCAAGCCCGCGGCAAAGAAGAAGGCGGAGAAGGCCATAAAAGCGGAAGCCAAGGCTGAAAAGCCCAAGAAAGAAGCCAAGGCCAAAGCCAAGAAGGAATAAGCAAGGGGGGAGCAGTCAGCAGGAAACGGGGGACGTTGATCCTGGATGCCGGATGCCCCTCCGGCATGACATTTTTTGTTTGGCGACGCGCCAAATTAATGGAAACGGATTGTCGGGTCACCCGACAATGACAACCGGGGGTTGTGGATGCTCCTCACAGGCGGACTATGGAAATGGATTGCCGGATATGGTGAGGGCACGGCACGCCGTGCCCCTACAAAACGAGATTCCGGATAAATTGTTATCGCGCCGGATAACATTTATCGTTTGTCGGCCCGATCCGCCTTAGGCGGACTATGGAAATGGATCCCCGGATATGATGAGGGCACGGCACGCCGTGCCCCTACAAAACGAGATTCCGGATAAATTGTCACCGCGCCGGATAACATTTATCGTTTGTCGACCCGATCCGCCTTAGGCGGATCAAGGTAATGGACGCCTGGATATATTGCGGGCATGGCACGCCATGCCCCTACAAAACGAGATTGCGGATGCCGGAGTCTTGACGCCCGGCAATGAGAACTAAAAAAAAGCATAACAAAAGGAGGGCTGACGGTTGCGTCAGCCCTCCTTTATCGTTCCGGATAAAACCGGGTTATTCCAGGTTTTTCTTGATGGCTTCGAGTTCCTCTGCGGAGATCTCGCCCTTGGCATAGCGCGTTTTGGCAATCTCGACGGGATCGTTGCCGCAGCAGCCATACCCGCCGTGCATTCCGTGCATACCATGCATGCCGTGCATCATCATGCCGCGCCTGCGCATCATGCGGGCGCCCATAAGAATGCAGCATACGACGAAGATGAAGAAGAGCACCATGATAATCAGGCCGAATATATGCATCCCGCCGCCGAAGCAGCCGCCCTCGAACCCGCCGGGACCGGGAAATCTACCAAACATCATAATCTAACTCCTTTGCCTTTTTTAAAAATATACGCTTTTAATAACCTGCTGTATGTAACCCAGGTAACTAATCCAGACCCCGCGGCGGGGTGGACGGGGGGCGGGAAGCCGGGTCCGGCAGTGCCTTGACCGGCAGGATAAGCAGACCGATGAGGCCAGCGGGCGCGAGGAACCCCAGCAGCATCCAGGCGCCGCTGCGCCCTTTGAGTTTCGCCCACAGGTAGCAGCCCCAGAGCACGAGGCCCAGCCCGCAGATGAACATCGCTAGGGCCCAGAAATCAGACGGCACGAGGAGCGACGAATAGGCGACCGCCAGGCCGCCCGTCACCAAAACGGTGCGTATCATCTTTACGCGGGGAAGACTGGTTTCTTCAGGGGCCACAGTGTTACCTCCGTCAGTTTGCGCCAGTAAAATCACGGTTGATATCAGAGATGAGGTCTTACTATATGCAGCAGCCGGAGTCAGTTCAGACGGCTTACTTGCCCGGGGGGCAGCAGGGCTCGCTTTTGGATTTTCGCGGCCCGCATCCCGCGCCGACTCGTTCGGCCTTTGCCAGGCGCGCTATGTCCTGCCTGGCGACCTTATCGCTCGCCAGTTCTTTGTGCACGACAGCGACCAGTTCCGACTGGAAAGACGCCTTGCCGTCGGCCAGCGCGTAAAGCGTGAAAAGGCCGTCGGTCCTCATCCTGAGGAAGCCTGCGTCGTTCAGAATCTTGAGATTGCGGGAAGCGCGGGTCTGGGAGATGTCAAGTGCCTGCATGACCTCACAAACGCAGCTTTCTTTGACGGCCAGAACGTTGATGATACGCAGACGCGTTGCGTCTGAGAGTGCCTGGGCGGCGCGTGCCATTTTTTCCATAAACTTTTCCTATGCCTCTTAAAGTCATTATAGTAGCAGGGAGGGGATACGGCAAGCCCCTGCTACAGGGTGTCGGCGCCCGGCTTTCGGCAAGACCTTTTCAAATAAAAAGTCTATAGGCCTTTTTCAAGACCTATAGACTAAACCAGCTTCAGCCCGTTTCAGTAGATTATTGTCTATTAAGTCCCGGGATACCCGGTTTGAGTTACCACGCCGCTGGCAGAAATAGTATAACTGCCTTTTAGAGCGCTGGAGATATAGGGAGCAACGTCGGCTACAAGGTCGGCCGTTACGGGGATGGCACCGGCATGGTCGCATGCATATCCCGCAACAGCTACCTGGACCAGTGAAAGTTCGGTGGTCGCAGCTTTGTCGCTGGCGGAATTTAGAAACATAGAAACTTTGGGGATGGTTACCGCAGACATGATACCGAGAATGGCGAGAGCTACCAGAAGCTCGATGAGAGTAAAGCCTTTTGCTTCGGACTTAAATCGGCTGATAAATCTTTGCATGATCCGCAGGTACTCCTTCAATGCGCTTTGTTAAGAGCAAGCAGTCGGATTTAGATGACAAATTACGGAAGTATACTTGTAATCCCTGAGTTTCGTCAACAGGGGTCCAAACGTAAATCGAGGAAAGTTTTTCAAAAAATCAGGCCCGCGATACTTCGATGGCACGCTCGAGAACAGGAATTCCGGGGAACCGCCCGAATTGTACTCCGGAATGACATCTACACCGAGTTGGAAGGAAGCCCCCTCTCTTTCGATTCTCTCCCAGGAGGGAGAGAAAAGCCCGTTCTCCTCAATATTCCGGATTCCTCCGGTCTAATTAAGGCCCGGGGCACGAGATTGCCACACTCACTGCGCCCCTTCGCAAGGACAAAATCGGTAAGGAACGAACATTCGGCAGTGTCTCGCTGCGCTCGACAAGACAGTTGAAATGGATCCCGGGTCGCGGCCCGGGATGACAACACAGGATAAGAAGTAAAGACCCTTTTGGGCCTATTTTATCGGTACTTTTTCCAACAACCAGTACAATCGGGCTATTACCTATTGCTTGTGTTTCGGTACGTTAGAACCATTGCAAACCTTGACGCACCGACCTAGAATCGGAGGGTCAAGCAAGCTAAATAGCCATAACAAGCCCAAGAGGATAACTAAAGTTAACTGTACATTACAAAAGTTATATGAAAACCGAAATGACACCCAAACGAAAGCGCTTCGCGACAGGGCTGGTGATAGCCCTGGGACTCAGTGCGGTAATAGGGATATCATTTTATCTCAATATTTTCAGCAGCCTGTCACTCAGAACAAACGACCGGCTGTTTCAATCCTGGAGCCTGCTGTGAACACCTATCACGCGGCTGTCGAACACAAACAGCAAGGCAGCCTGGTAAAAACATTCGACCGTTATGTCTCGCCCGTTGTGGCAGAAAAATTACTCGGCTCGACGGAAGAAGGACATCTCAGACCCGGGAGCCAGGAACAAGCCGTTACAACCATGTTCGCCGCCGTCCGAAACTACACCACCCTTTCCCGAAAAACGGAACCGTTGAAATTGATAACGCTTCTTAATACGCGCTTTACAGCGATAATAAACGCCCTTCATCCTGCTGAATAAATCATCGCATCGATGTAATCGTCTGCCCGGGAAATCACGGGCCCCCACGGAAAATCCATAACGACGCGCACGTAGAAATGAACAAACCCACAACGGTGAAAGAGTGCCTGCGTAGGGATCAGGCTTTGCCAAGGGCCTTGAGGACCTTGTTGGGCGTGCAGGCGCCTTTTTCGGGGTCTACCCACTTGCCGGTGGCGTTGAAGATGGCGCAGATGATGGCCGAATAATTGGTCACGCAGGGTTCGCCCATCCCGTGCGCGCCGTAAGGGCCGGCGGCGTCGTCGGATTCGAGGTCGTACACATTGAAACGCTCACCTTTCATATCCATCGCCGTCGGGACCATGGATTCGTTGAACTGCGTGCTGATGCAGGCCCCGCTCGGAATGTCGTAAACGTCGCCCGCGAACAACGCCTGGTGTATCATCAGCTCGCAGCCGGAAAGCATCTCCTTGATGGCCCCCTGTTTGAAGATGGTCCTGCCGGTATCCACGGCGTTCCAGTAGCCGAGTATCTCCACCTGGCCGGTCTCGGTGTCCACCGCCAGCTCCGCGCAGGCCGCGGCGCTGCCGTTGGCGTTGCAGACAGAGCCTTGAGCGACCCCTCCCACCGAACGCGACCTGAGGGTGGCGTTCCATCCCGTGCCGTAGCCGGCGATGGGGGGCGTGCCGGCCATGACCTGTTTATAAGAGAGGCGCTGCGAAGGGTCGCTCTTGAGATATACGAAGCCGTTTTTGGCCTCCAGCTGGTCCGGGGTTACTTTCAGCGAAAAGAACGGGGAGTGGTTGACGGCCGCCGCGAACAGCTTGGCCCGCGCGTCCAGGGCCGCGTTGTAGAAAGCCCCGCCCGCGCTGGCGGTGAAGGTCGAACCCGCCTGCATGCCCCCGTCGAGCGCAACGTCCGTGTTGCCCCAGTCGCCGCAGACCACGTCTTCGGGGGGCATACCGAGCGCCTCGGCGGTGATGATGCAGCAGGAGGTCAGGCCGCCTTCGGAGCCGCGGCCGCCGCCCACGTTGACAAGGCACTTGCCGTCGGCGGTGATGGTTACAAGGGCCCCGCGGGTGGAGCCCACGATATAGCCGTGGCTGTCGAGGTGGCCCGTTATAGCGATGCCGTGAAGCCTGCCGTCTGCGAGAACGCGGGTGCCGGGTTTGTGCCACTTTGACTGGTAGCCGCTGGAGGTGTAAACCTTGTCGAAGCAGAGGCCCACGCCATTGCCGCCCCATACGCGGTTCGGGGGGTCCTGGTCGGGGGCGTCGGGGGCGCGCAGGTTCTTCATACGGAGGGCGAAGGGGTCCATGCCGAGCTTGTCCGCCAGCTTGTCGATGGCGATGTCGTAATTGAAAGCGCCCGGCGGGTCGTTGACACAGCGCCAGAAGCCGCGCTGGGGCGTGTTGGTTACCACTCTTGTGACCTTGAAATCGGCATCGGGGCACGTATAGGTGGTACGCAGCCCGAAGTGCGCGTTGTCCACGGGGGCCATCGGATTGCGGCCCACGTCGCCCCAGAACTCGGCGTCTATGCCTGTGAAGGTGCCGTCTTTTTTAGCGCCCAGCTTGATGGCCGATCTGACCGAGAACTGGCGGGTGTTGAAAAGCATGTTGTCGCGGCGGGTGAGGGCCACCTGCACCGCCTGTCCGCCGACGGCTTTCGACATGACCGCCGCGACCACCGCGAAGGGGCTGCTGTTCTTGTCACCGTGCGCGCAGCCCGTGCCGTGGGTGAAGAAATGGACATGGTTTATGGGGAGGTTGAGTGCCGCGGCCACCTCCCACTTGCCGTTGAAGGCGCTCTGGGAACTGCACCAGACCTTGACCTGATCGCCGGCCCATTCGGCCACCGCCGAGTGGGTTTCGAGGGTATTGTGCTGATAGGTGGTGCTCCAGGGCTGGACGGTTTCCAGGGTAACGTCGGCCTTTGCCATCCCCGCTTCCCCGCCGCCGCCGCGCGTGAGGTAGTTGGCGATGAGGGTATTCTTGCCCTGGATGACGCCGACTGAAGAGGCGCCCGGTTTCATGGATTCGTCCGGGTCTATGACGGGTTTCGAGACATCATAAGTTACTTTGATCAGCAGGGCGGCACGGGCGGCGGTGCCCGCGTCAATGGCGACGACGCCTGCGACTTCCTGGCCCCACTGAAAGATGTTGGGCGACCAGACAGGGCAGTCTTTATAGGTGATGACGGCCTTGACGCCGGGAAGGGCCAGTGCGGCGGCCGGATCGATGCTCTTGACGGCCCCGTGGGCGATGCTGGAGCTTTTGAAGGCGCTGTAAAGCTTGCGGCCGGGCAGGCGGTCGCAGGCATAGTCCATCTTCCCGAGGAGTATCAGGTTGGAATGCTGGTCGTGGATGGCGGGGTTGCCGACGACGTTTAAAGTGTCCAAATCAAGCCTTTAATATCAGCGCCGGATATAAATCCCTCATTATTCTACCCACCTATAGGGAAAAACCCTGTTATAACCTTACTCTGGATCCCGGGTCGCGGCCCGGGATGACAAACGAACAGGGAACGGGATTGCCGTCCGCCCAGGCGGACTTCGCTCCTCGCAATGACAAAGAGCTACACCTTCTCCGACGCCGGCTTTTCGGCGGAAGCGAGCCGCGCCCGGCGGAGGCGCCACCACGGGAGGAAAACGCCGAGGGCCAGCAGGACGAGGGCCGGTACGCCGAGTATCCATAAAAGCATCCGCCCCGCGGTCTCGTTATACTCCGCCATCGAGGCGAAGAAGTCATGCACGGCCCATACGGCCATCATGAAGCCGAGAGCCCCGAGGAGCCATTCATACCAGCGGACAGCTATCTTTTTCAGCGCCAGCCGGAAAACCAGCCACACGAGCGCGGCCCCGACTACCATGCCGAAAATAAACAGCATATATATCCTCCAAATAACCAGCCGTCAGTACGGCAGGATGACCCCCGAACTGCCCGGAGCCGGCAGGTCCACCGTACCCGACGGCACGAAGATGCAGCCCGTGAAAAGCAGCCACCCGTACACCCCAGCTGTGCCGTACTCGGAGGAATTCGGCAGGGGGCCAGCACAAACCCCGACCACGTCGTAATACTGGTCTAGTTTCAAGTCCGCCACGGCACCAGGAACCAGGGCTTCGCACTGGATGGTGCTCACGTTGAGGGTGCTTTTATCCACTATCATGAACTGGTTGACTTTGACGTCCTTGAAGACGAATATCGCCCCGTTGAAGGCCTGCTCGGATGCGTCGAGGTTGCCGTAATGCGAGAAGTAATTCTTTTCCAGGTCGTCCTGGTTGACGGGGATACAGGCGTAATAGTTAGGCGGGATGTCGGGCATCTTCGCTATGGCGGCCGCTTTTGAACAACCGCTGACGACTGTGAAAGTCAAAAGTACGGCCGAAAAGATAAAAGTAATTTTTTTCATTTTCACCCAACCTGCTATCTAAACAAAAGCCTTGATCCCAGCCCAAGGGCGGCAGGTCCAGGCCCCAGAATGTGCCGGCGTCCTTCCTTTGCCCGCAATGGAGATAGTCACGCACGCCGGCTCAAACATTTTCCGGAAACGCCTGCACCCCTTCAATCCGAATCGCTTTGTTCAGACCGAAGGCCGTCAACGGTGTCACAAAAGCCCTGAACGACCCGTTTCCAGTTTCTGCTAATAGGTAGGTGTGAAGACCTGTCCGCCCGGAGCCGGCAGCTGGAGGCTGCCCGTTATAAGGACGTAGCAGTCACGGAAAACTAGCCCCGGCGACTGGAGAAGGTCGCGCCCGGTGCAGATGCCTACGATATCCACCCTTTGCCCGGGTTTAAGCTGTTTAGCCAGGTCAAGGTTGGTGACGGGGCATTTGGTCAGGTCGGCCCAGAGGCAGCCTTTATCTACTTCACGGATCATGTAAAGGTCGACCAGCTGGTCTTTGAAAAGGAAGGTCCGGCCCGTGTACATGGTCTCGGCTTCTGCGTGATTGCCGTACTGTGAATAGTAGGCCGCTTCGATATCCATGGGGAGTACCTGTATGCACTGGTAATAGGCGGGGGGAAGATAGGGAACGATGGCGGGGGCATCGGTAGTTGCAGTCAAAGTTGCAGTATCGCCGAGGATTGGGGTAACGTAGGCGGGAACTTTGGCCCCGCAGGCCATGCCCGCAACCGCCAGGACCAGGCCCAGGGAAACGACAGAAGCCCCCAGGGACATGTTCTTATTCTTCATCGCGCCTTCCTCCTTGAGCCTTGAAATATTTAGATTTCTCAACGCCATATTATAATATATTATACCACCGAATGAAAGGGATTAAAACCGCTATAAAAATCCATTAAGCGCATCTACAATTTTAATAGAAGCATAAAACCCGCAAGGCAAAAAGTCAACCAAAAGGCTCTCGTGATTCTAATACGTAGGAACCTGGACACCGCCCCCCGGCGCAGGCAATTCGACCGTTCCTGCGGGAAGGATGATGCAATCGACGAGTGTGAGGCCCCCCGGCACCCCCATCGTAAGTCCTTTGTTTTTGCCCACGATGTCGATCTTGCCCCCGCTTTTGAATTGCTTGACAAGGCTTATATTGGTGCAATCGCACTCTATCAAACTATCGGCAAGGATGTAACCCTGAGCGACGGTTTTTAGCATCAGGTCGTTAACAACAAGGTTCTTGAAAACAAAATAAAGCCCATCGAACTGAGTGGCAGCCAAACTTGCGTTGGCATAACGTGAAAAATAAGCGTCGCTCAAGATTTTCGGGGTGACCTCGGTGCAATCGAAATATTCAGGCGGCACATAAGGCACTTTGGGAGCGGCGGAGGCCCGGGAACACCCGCATAATCCGGCGGCAATCAAGACCGCAACAAAACCAATGGAGATAACTTTCCGAAACACAGGCACCTCCACCAATGCCCCGTCCAAAAGGCCCTAGCTCGCCAGAGCTTCAACCACTCGTTGTAATTTTTCTTGAGGATAGTCTCGAAATAATAAAAAGTCAATATAAAACGGGGGCGAAAAGCGGGGTGCGGATGCAGCCGCCTACGGGACGGAAAGGTACTTGAATTGGACCTGGGGCAGATGGATATCGAAGTCTTCGGAAGCGTGCTTGCTCATGAAACTATAACGGGCGCTGGCGTAAATATGCAGTCTGATATCAATGTCCACGGTGCCTTTTCCAACCAGGCCCGCGTAAGTCTGGGCGTCTATGGTGAAATCACCTTCGAAATTTTCGAACCCCGTCCCGCCCCCGCTGGCCTGGGTGATCGTTTTAGTCCAGGGGCCGCTCTCGGTGATGGTGGTGGGCACGCCTTCAATGACGATGCTCATGTTGGACACCGTCACCTCCGCCGCGATCGCCGTTTCGTTGCCCACCTGGGTGACCACGTGAAAAACGTAACCCGGGGGAGATTCTATCGTGCCAGTTTTGACGATCCCGTTGGGGGTTTGAAGTTCGATGAGCTGCGTTGCGAAGGCCAGGGTGTTGTCGAGGCGGCTCGAAATCATGAGATATGTGAATCCCAAACTGCCCGTCACGAGCATGATGATCGCGGCGACGATGACGCCGAACCAGTTCGTAACGAAAATTTTTACCCGGTGTTTTATAGACACTGCCGCCGCCAGTCGCTATCAAGATTGGGCATCTGATTCATTGTAGCACTTACGGCTAAGTTGTACAGCAGGTACTTTCGGCAAAAAGCGTTAACGGGATCTACTAAAACAAAAGACCATGCTCTGGATCCCTCGAGAACACGCTCGATGACAAGAACCCCGGGAACACCCCGAGGCCCGGGTCGCGGCCCGGGATGACGCGCCGCGCACGAGGGGCGCATTTACGCACAGTGAGGCCTGCAATGACAACAACGAAGATTTCAATTACTCACCCGAAAAATACACGGCCATGACCTTGTCTACCCAATCCGGGGTGCGGGGCGCTTCAACCCGGTCGAACGCCGGATAATAAGGTTTTATGTCGATCACCGGCGTGCCGTCGATGGCATCCAGCCCCTGGACTTTCAGCACATTCCCCTCGACGCCCAGCAGCTTTACCGCGGTGATGCCGACAGGGTTGGGGCGGTGCTTGGCCCTCTGTGCGAAGATGCCCAGGAGCGGAAACTCCGCGCGGCCCTGGGGACGGCGGACCAGGTCGGCGGCGATATCCCACGTCGCCTTGTGCATCTCGTAAACGACGATGATGTGGGAGAATGCCCCGATGCCGAGCAGTCCGTCCGCGTACTGCGTGTCGAGATGGACCTCGGAGACGACGCCTCCCCAGCCTTCATCCACGCCCTCTTTAAAAGGCGATTTCACGAAACCGATGGGTTTACAGTTCATTTTGGCCCCCTTGAACGCGCCGGATGACGTTAACCTATTTTAGCCCGAAAGGCCCGGCGGTGGGAAATGGATGTGCCTGTCACGTGCAACCTTCACCAAGCAATGCGTGATCGCGATTTGTTATATTCCGGAATCTATCTATTTGATGACAGGAAGGGTTCTGGCTGGGGAACGAGATTGCCGCGCTGCGCTCGCATATATGAAAGGGCTGCCCCTGTCAAAAGTATTTTTAGTAAAATCTTTCTTTGAATAAGCTCCTTTCTCCATTTGCCGAGAGATGACCACCTGAAAAATCTGACCGTTTTATCGGATGCATATATACGCCGTACTATCG
>CAIMVG010000028.1 GCA_903844845.1 uncultured Dehalococcoidia bacterium
CGATAGTACGGCGTATATATGCATCCGATAAAACGGTCAGATTTTTCAGGTGGTCATCTCTCGGCAAATGGAGAAAGGAGCTTATTCAAAGAAAGATTTTACTAAAAATACTTTTGACAGGGGCAGCCCTTTCATATATGCAAACGAGCGTCAGCGAGTGTGGCAATCTCGTTCCCAACCCTCCGTGTCATTCCGGGCGTCGACCTCGGGATGTTCCCCGAGGTTCTCGCACCCGAGGCTTGGGTGTTCTTGTCCTCGAGGCTCGAAGAGACCCGGGAATCCAGGATTCTCAGAGTAGTGACAGAGGGGTAACGCTCCATCCGCAGCCGCCTCACTTCATCGTTTGGGTCAAAACGATAGTCGAATTGCAGTCACGTTATGTAAGCGCAATCAAAGCATCTTTTTAAGGAAACGAATCGGTTTATCAGGCGCGGTCCGAAGGCATTCCAGGCACGGCATTCGTTTTTCGTTCTAACGAAACGAATACCCGTTGTCCTTATCTGCACTGACCGCTGTTTTGTTCTTCTTCGAGATATTCAGCTTTTAATTCGGTCGGGAAGAATGTGCCGAGTGGTATAGCTCCATAATAGCACATTTGTTCTACTTTGCAAAGGTGGGCATTTCCGTCATTGTTATATATATTTAAGTATTTCACTACCGGATGTAATGCTTTATTTATGTCCTCCGGTTACAATGGATATATGTCATTACTGTCACGCAACAATGAAACCGAAAAAGTTCTGGTAGATGCCGCCCTGATCCCTGAGTTCGAAACAGCCACCTTCTCGATGGGTTGATTCTGGGGTCCTGACTCCCGGTTCGGGAGTGAAAGCGGAGTGGTTCAGACCGTCGCAGGATATGCTGGAGGGACTTCAGTCAATCCGACTTATCATGACCTCGACGGGCACACCGAGACGACCCAGGTCCGTTATGTCCAGACGGTGATATCTTACGAGCGCTTGCTGGAGATCTTCTGGAGCGGGGTGGAGCCGACCGCCCGTATCTCGCGCCGCCAGTATGCCCAGATCCTCTTTTTCCATAACGCGGAACAACAGCGCCAGGCCGAAGAATCGAAACAGCGGCTCGAGGAAAGACTGAAACGCAAGACAACGGTGGAAATCCTTCCGTTCAAGCGTTTCTATCCAGCGGAGGACTATCATCAGAAATACTATCTGCAGCAAAACAACCGCCTTATGCAGGAACTGAAGAACGCGTATCCCAAGACATCGGACCTGCTGGAGTCCACCGCGGCCGCCCGTTTGAACTCGTTTGTTTCGGGTTATCTTACTCTGGATAAATTGCGTAATGAACTGGGACACACTGATTTATTGCAGCCCGCCCAAGACGCTATCCTGGAAATCGCCTCCGGTACCATAATAACACCGGCGAACTGCTCTCTTTAACATCAATACGTGAAAATGGGGCTGGACAGCACATCCAGCCCCATTTTGTTGTTGTATAATTTTACGATTCGTGATTAAGTTTGTGATTCCAAAACAGATTTAGCGGAAGAATGCCACATTGAGATCGGCCTATTTATTGCGGGTTTAGTGACAGCTTCCGCCGTGTTCGCCCTGCTTTTCCGAATGGTCGCAGACTTCCTGGGGGTGTCCGCAGGTATTTTGTCCGATAACCAGTGTGTGGTTAATATTGGCTAGGACGGCTTTTTCGGGGTCCATTTCAGCCACCCCGAGCACTACTTCTATCCCCCTGCTTTCGAAAGCCATCCTCGGCCCCATACCCATGCCCCCGGCCAGGACAGTTTTCGCTCCGAGGTCTGAAAGCAACTGTGGCAGGCTGCCGCAGTTATGGGCGATAGTGGAAATCTTTTTTTTACTTGATATTTTCCCGTTTGGATCCACGTCGATTATCATGAATTCAGTCGACTGCCCGAAATGCTGCGATAATTTGCCGCCGCTTGTGGGAATTGCGTATTTCATGTTCGTTCTCCTTCAAGATATTGTCACTAACAGTCGAAGTTTTTCCGGCTGATTAATACCTATGTTTAAATTTGATGTGTATATTCAAATGCCGATTCAGGCTGTGTCCCGGTTACGGCGTACCCCTGGCGTATCACCTGTTGTGACGTCTTTAGATTTCGCCTTGCTGCAATAGGGACATTTAGCGCGTCGTTCGCCCGAACCATCTGTCTCTTGGCGCTGGTTTGTCAGGCAATCCGGGCTTGTGTTAACTACTTGAAAGCTGCCTCCCTCTATCCGGATAGCCTTGCCGTTTAGCAGTGCATCCGCGACTTTTTGCCTCGCCGCAGAAAGAACCCGCTGGAAAGTTGGGCGGGAGACACCCATCTTGCTTGCGGCTTCTGTTTGTTGGAGCGCTTCGACATCCTTTAGCCTGAGCGCTTCAGCTTCTTCCACCGAAAGACGAATTTCGCTCAAAAATCTGAGGGGAATGCCTGCGGGTTTGAAATATGTGACATTTGGAAGTGACGAAACCACCCTGCATTTTTTAGTTCGTACCATATCATCGGACTCTCGTTATGAGCATATGCCCATTATAATAATCTATTAATAGTTTGTCAACAACGATTGTCACTTGTGACGAAGGGAATTGTTGCAAACTTCTATGCAGGTGTCACGATGTATAATGGTGCCCGGCGGCAGTTGAAAGCTGTGCCAACCTGAACCGTGGAGTACGGACGGAGGGATGACGGATTGAGAGAAGGCGGTAAATTAGGGCAAGACGGGCAGTGGCTGGTTATTACCGAGTCGGTATATATCGAGAACAAAGGGTGGGAGCATCAATGCGGGGAAACCTTGGAGGCGGTCGTACTCACTCCCCCGATTTTGGATGGCCCCGAAAAAATCACAGTCGATAAGATCCCGTATTGCCCGATATGCGAAGTGGCGCCTATTGTAAAAGACGGGCAGATACAGCGAAGCATGAATTGACAGAGGGTTTTTACGGATAAGTTTCGCGCAAATTTGCCGGAGACCATCCGTAACGAAGAGAAGCGGCCCGTAACTTCGTGCGGGCCGCTTCTCTTCCAGCTACTTTGATTAGATTCCACTCAATATCAGCAAAAGCTGAAACCTTATACTTGGCGGAACGGCAGTTTAATCCGAGCCTTCGATTTTTAAGTTACCGAGTTTCTCTCTGGTTACATCTGCGGTGTTTTCCCTGGCAGGGGATTTTGCGAGAGCAACCAGGTATATGATCTGTTGGTTTTCCACAACTTCCCTTGCCTGTTTAACTTCGGGGAAAGACATCAATTTTTGGATCAGGTCGATCGGGGCTCGAAGCATGACTGCCATAACCTGCTTGCCTTCGCGATAAACTTCTTGAGCCGCGCCTATTTCAGATTGTCTTTCCAGCCTGGATCTGAAAGCCTTTATCTCCGCGGGGTCCCCCGAAGCTATTTGGATTTCAACCCATTTTCTCTCCAGGGAGGGCTTCTCCGCTACAGTAGAATGGGATTTTTGAGGCTCGATTTTATTTTGCGCAGGCTCTGAAACCGTCTTTTTTACGACAGCATCTACTGGCGCAGGCATTGAATTCGGCGTGGACTTGAGCGCTTTATCGAAAGAAAGCGTAATTTCGCGTTTCTTAATATCCGACAACTGTTTTTCAAAATCCGTTTCAAATGCAGCTGCCCGATGTTTCAACTCCTCTGCTTGTGCGCGCATCTCGTTATGTAAAAACCCGCTGGCGTTTCTTAGCTGCAAAGTAATATTGTCTTTGATTTCCTGGACCCATGCTTCGATTTGAAGTTGTGTCTGGCGCTGCAGAAGTTCTGCCTGTTTCTGGGAATTGGCAAAGGTTTCTCTGGTCTTTTCATCGAGAAAAATATTCGCTTGTTCCTGCGCAGCCGCCATGATCGCCTGTGCATCGGCAGACGCTCTTTCGTTTGCCTCTGTTTTCTTTAACTCATAATATTGTGAAGCTTGTTCCTGGGCTTTCGACAAAATGGACGAGGCCTCTATGGCGGCCTGGTCCCTTGCTTCTTTTTTTGTTTGTTCAGCGTACTCGTCTGCTTCTTTAGCTATTTTCTCAATAAAACGTGTGAGTGTCGGGGAAGTATCTTGATGTTTTGATAATTCGTCGCGTTCCTCGGTAAGTGCCTGGATATACGGCACAACTTCCCTCTCATCCAAACCAAGCTTCACCCGCTTGAAGCTTTTACCATTGATAATTAAATCTTGATTCGAATCATCTCTGGGCATTGCTTACTCCTTTAAAGAAACATTTTGATGTGTAGTCGAAGGATAAGGATTGCGATTTTCAATCAGGCCGAAACCGGATGATCAGTTTTCTCATTCGTGACCCGATATCACGCGAATATTATCGAACAACGGTTAGTCTGGCGAAAAGGCTCATTGAGTATATCGATAAAAAGCACCGAGTTCAAGCCCTCGAAACGAAAGTTTCTGCAGGGCTTGAAGGACTCCATCATATTCCCGCATGTCCCAAAAAGGAAAATACGGAGATGGATTTTGCTTCGCAGGAACCCGGCGTCGCAGGGTCAATCGTGTCTTTTTTCAGCCGCCATCATCCCGGAATAAGCGAAGTTGCAGTCCCTCACGCCGGTTTGAATCCAGGGTAGCTTGAGTATGATATCCCACACCGGTGCGAGTTGTCCCAACCAGCTATCAATCAACGGCTGCACCTTCTCGGGGATCCACCTTGTTTCCCAACGGCTGAGAAACAACGTTTTTACCTGTTCCTTGCGCATAAACTCGGCCGGCGGAAACTCGCTGCGGATGAGCCAGAGGACCTGGTATTCCGGCATCTGGTACCTGGCACCGATGATGTCTTTGACCAGCTCTATCAAGTTCTTCTCGATATCCAGCTTCTCAAGGATGATTTTTTCAAATCCCACCCCATCCGTATTCAAACGCTTCAATACTACAACCGGAAGCCTGCCACCGATTGCCGGCACATCATCAAGCCGGTATTTCAATGCCCCTTTATTTTTCAAATATTCGATGGTGGCTATCACAAGATAAGTTGCCAGGAGCCTCGAGTTAACTTTCTCGCCCGAAGGGGTATCGTAAAAAGTCAGCCCCTGGTTCAAACCCTGGAGTTTACCGGATATCATGAACAATCTGGCGGTAATCGAAATATCATGCATTTTGTTACCTCCCATATTGTTGACTATCGGTATTATAATACTTGCATGTTCTTTTTCAATCGTTTCAGCGTTCTCGGGCTCATTTTGCTGCTGCTGGGATTTATGCTTTTGCCCTTTATAGTGGGTATATTTTTGTTCCCGCCCGGCATCGTGCTGCTGCTTATCGGCTTAAGTCTGGCCATCTGGCGGCTCATCCCCGGGCACAAGCTGATGGAGCCCAAAATAGTAACTTTTACCAACCAGTATATAGACTCGTCCACTATCCTCAGGCTTATTTTCCGCCGTAAGCCACAGCCGCCGGCATAAAACTAAAGAGGCCTCTTCGGTTTTCAACACTTGAAGCCTATAAGTGTGCTTGACGCGGGGCGTATACTTAAACATCCTGGGCGTATTTTCGTTGCGATGGAGGTCCACGTTGCCAAACTCGAATTTAAAAAATAAACCCCTGAACATGAAACCTGCCGCGAGATTGTTCCTGATTTTTGCGCTTGTAATTTCATTGGCCGCTGTCGGGTGCAGAAATGCTGACCAACAGGTTAATCAAACAGACCAGCCGGTGATGACGAATTCGATTGAGCATTTCATAAAGTTGCCTTTATGCAGGCAGGCTACCGATTACACCTGTGGTGCAGCAGCGCTGCAATCGATCCTCTATTATTACGGCAATGAGTATGACGAGGGGACGTTAGCTGCTGACTTGAAAAGCGACCCGGACCTCGGGACAAATTATCGCAACATTATGGATTTTGCCGAGGCGCAAGGACTCCAGGCGGAAAGCCGCACAGACATGACAATCAATGACCTCGAAGCGGATGTACGCGCCGGCAAACCGGTAATCGTTGCCCTGCAAGCCTGGTCCGAAAACCCCGACACCTACTCGGATGATTGGAACGACGGGCATTACGCTGTGGTGGTGGGATATGACAATAACCGGATTTACTTTATGGATCCGCTCCAGCTTGGCAATTATACCTACATCATTACTTCAGAATTCCTGGCCAGGTGGCATGACACTGACAACGACAACGTGACCGTGCTGAATCATTTTGGGGTTGTTATCTGGGGTGATAAATCCGGCTACGATCCCTCCATTGTGATTGCGTTAGGATAACATTCCTCTTGATTTCCGTCCCGCGGTGGGTATAATAGGGTTTGGTATTTGATAATTTGACTGACCGATACGGAGGGATTAGATGAAGAGAAAACTGGCGCTGGCTTGTACACTCCTTCTGGCAGTTTTTATTGCCCTTCCCGTGGTACCCGTAACGGCAAGGCAGGGTGTTGCCACGGGCAATCCGATTCCTACTGCCGGGAAAGTTTACGCACTTGTAATAGGGATCAATACTTACCCCGGTCATGCTCTTAACTATTGCGTCGCGGATGCAGATGCCTTCGCAGCGATGGTACTTGATAAGGAACCATCTGCCAGGGTTGTAAAACTGGAAAATGGAAACGCAATCAAAAAGAACATAATGGGCGCCTTAACCGCTTTACAGAACGACGTCCGGTCGAGCGATGACGTCATCATCTACTATAGCGGCCACGGCACCAACGGATTCAAAGGGCAAAGCGGTATCGTGGCTTACGATGGAGTTAGCGGTGGCTCCGGCGTTATTTGGAGCAGTGAACTCGGAGCTGCTATCAGCAATATTCACGCAAAAAGGATTGCGGTGATGCTGGACTGCTGCTACGGCAACGGCTTCGCAGGCGATCTTAACCTTCCCGGGGTGTTGGCTATGATGTCGTCCGCTGGCTTGTCTGGCGAAACTGCTTTGTTCGGGCATGGCGTCTTTACCTACTGGTTATTGGGACAGGGAATGGTGAATGGACTTGCCGATAAGGTCGGTGCCAACACCTATGCCTTGCCCGACGGCAAAATACCTTTCGAAGAAGCCTTCGACTATGCTTTCCAGAATATGACCGGGCAGAAGCCCAAAGTGGTTGATAACGTAACCGGAGATTATTGGCTTAATTAAAAGAAAAGCGCGTGATATTCAACGAATGGAGTACAGAATTTCCTTTCTGTGCTCCATTCCCGTTTAACGCGGCGCGTTGGGCTACACCCCGTTTAAACCTAAAAGGTCCGCCTGGCCATTATCAAATATATACTGTGTTGCCTCAGGATGTCAGGAAAGGCAACACCCTCCCGGATATGCCGAATAACACGTGGCCCATCTCGGGGTCGATAATCGCTTCCATGTGCGGTACCAGTGTCCTAAGGCGCGAAACTATTCTACGCGACGGGTAAAGCGCGTCGCGCTCTCCGACCATCAGGAATACCGGCATTTTTAAGCGCTGCAGTTCGGAGTCCGTGAAAAGAGGCACGCTGCCGATGCGCGGCTTGAAATATGTCATGATGGCATTCATATATTTCAGCACATCGGGATGTATGGGTTGCCGCCCGAAAACGATGCGGTTGCTCATCTCTGCGCCGCGTTTTCCCAGCATGGTCAGAGGGATAACCCGCAGTATGAACGAAAGCCTGGCCGGCGTGATCCCGGCCGGTGTCAGCAGAACCAGCCTGGCCACACGCTCGGGATGACTTACCGCGAACTTGAGGGCAACCCAGGCCCCCTGTGATATGCCAAGCAGCGAAGCGCTCTCAAGGCCCAGGCCATCAAACACATCTTCCATCCACTCTGTATAAGCACCGCCGATCCAGGACGGGCGGGCGGGGGCGCTTCTCCCCGGCTCGCCGATGATATCTACCGCGTAAACCCGGAAATGCCGGCTGTAGGCAGCCGCTTCACCTATCCAGGAAACGGCGTTGGAAGAAGCCCCGTGCAGCAATACCAGCGGGGGCAGAGATTTCTCGCCGCTGGCGATGACAAAGGTGTTTCCGTAGCGCGTGGCAACATTCAGTTTCTGATATGGCTCCGGCCATGCCGACAGTACTGTGTCGTAAAATGCCATGACCTCTCTTTGACCGGCCTCGGATTTATAAAGCCACGATATCTCCATGATTTCACCCCTGTTATTAATTGTTCCTAGGAAGCCCGCGCCGCAGGGCATGTGCCCATTCCAGTTCTTTCTCGTACATGCCGATGCGGTTTTCGTCGATCATGTGCCAGATGTAAGTTTCACGACCCGTACGGCCGGGGTTGATGCCCGCGCCGCGTTTTTGCTGTTCTTTGAGCATGCGCAGCTGAAGATCGACGGCGGATTCATATTGCTCCATCAACCCGTCTAATTCGGCTGGAGTGAGGCGGTCGGCCCATGCGAGTTGCACAAGGAAACCGTTACGCAACTGCGGAGGTTCCGGTTTGGACAGCACCCAGGCCCGCAATTCCTTTATCCCGGCCTCAGTTATGGTATAAACTCGGCGCGCGGGATAGCGCACCTGTTCATGAACCTCACTTGTGACAAGTCCCTCGGCGCGCAATTTTACCAATGCGGTGTACACCTGGTTGTTGTTCCCGGACCAATAATAGGCGGCTGACCCGTTGATAAGCTTTTTCAAATCGTAGCCGGTACAATCCTGCCAGCTTAAAAACCCCAGGATGGCATACTTTATGTCCACGTTCGCTCCATAGGTTATGTTAATACTATGTTATTATTAACATATATATTGTTGATTGTCAATACCCTGCCTGAGCGCCACTCGCTCCACTATCCTGGACGCAGGAGCGATTGCGGCGTGGTATTATCATAAAACCCGTTATGTTTAAAGAAACATTTAATAGACTGAAAGCTCAGCAATTCCGAAAACCCTCGGGTCTTCTAGGCCTCGACGCTGCGAATTTCATGAGAAATAATAATCGAGGCTACATCGCCCGCGTATGCGACATCTTAGACATACAAGATGACGACATTTTATTAGAAATCGGTTGCGGAGCGGGCTACGCTGTCAAATCAATAGCTGGGAGTAATAGCCTTTGTCGGGTGGATGCCATTGATTTTTCAGCCCTGATGCTGAAAAGGGCAAGGAAAAACGTTAGCCGATATATTGACTCGGGTCGGGTCCGTATCTTCGACGGAGAATTCGGCGCGTTCGGTTTATTCGATACGGTCTACTCAAAAATATTCGCTATCAATGTGATTTATTTTTGGGACGATTTATCTCCGATATTTTCCAAGATTTTCAAACTTTTGAAACCGGGCGGGCATTTTGTTATTTTCATGTCAAGCCCGGAGAGATTGAGAGCGAGGCCGTTTACCGCCGACATGGTTTTTAATAAATATTCCATAACCGAAGTAAGGGCGGCGTTGTTGAAGGTCGGATTTTTAACAGTGATGCATGAGACTGTCGAGAAGGAAGGATTCGACACTTATTACGTAGAAGCCCAAAAATAACCTGGAATAAATAACCCCTTCACAGCCCAATCACACACTCTCAAACATCCTCGAACTCCAGACCTGTTGTCGTCGGAAAACAATTAATTGATATTGTTGGTATCGTAACAAAGGAAAGGGACCGGTCGAATCGACCGGTCCCTTTCCTTTGTGGGGAACTATGGGGGAATCAGCTATTGATTGTTATATGAGCGCATCTGGGGGCGCGCTACTTTGTCCTGGGGAACGGCCTGGCGATTATTGACGCTCGGCTTGTTCCAGCGGCGCAGGAACGAGGGCACGTCCAGTTCGTCCTCGGTCTTGATATTCTTGAGTTTCTTGTTGAATTCATCGTCTTCCCTGGTATCGCCTTCGGTCTTGTTTACGAAACCGGTGGCGATGAGGGTGATGCGGACTTCGCTGCCCATGGCAGAGTCGGAGGCAACGCCGAAGATGATGTTAGCGTCGGGGTCGACGGCCTGCTTGATGACCTCGGCGGCTTCATTGACTTCGAAGAGGCTGAGGTCGTTTCCGCCGACGATATTGAACAGGACTCCTTTTGAACCTTCGATGGTAACGTCCAGCAGGGGGCTGGCCAGTGCGGCGCGGGCGGCATCCTGGGCGCGGTTCTTGCCGGCGCCGCGGCCGATCGACATCCAGGCGGGCCCGGCATCTTTCATGACGGCCTTAACATCGGCGAAGTCCAGGTTGATCATGCCGGGGACGGTGATAACTTCTGCGATCGCCTGTACGCCGTGGCGCAGAACGTCGTCGGCCATCTTGAAAGCGGCATCGACGCCGGTCTTGGGGTCGCACAGGTCGAGCAGCCTGTCGTTCGGGATGATGATGAGGGTATCTACCTTGCCGAGAAGGCGACTGATGCCTTCCTGGGCAACCTGCATGCGGTGAGTGCCTTCAAATGAGAAAGGCTTGGTGACTACGGCGATGGTCAGTGCGCCGGATTCCTTGGCGATAGCAGCTACGACAGGAGCGGAACCGGTACCGGTGCCGCCGCCCATTCCGGCGGTGACGAAGACCATATCGGCCCCCTGCACCAGTTCTTTGATCTCATCGCGGCTTTCTTCAGCTGCTTTCATACCGGTGTTATGGTCGCCGCCTGCTCCCAGTCCGCGGGTCAGCTTTTCGCCGAGCTGCAGCCTGACAGGGGCTTCTGTGATAGCCAGGGCCTGAGCATCGGTGTTGACGGCGATGAATTCTACGCCCTGAATTTCTTCACGCACCATGCGGGTGATTGCATTGCTTCCGCCGCCGCCGCACCCGAAAACCTTGATCCTTGCACCGTTGGGGACAAAACTCGTCTTAGCCATTTTCTTCTCCTTATATCAAACTAAATTTTTTATTTGCCAGAGAAAAGGGATGCCAATCGACCTGCTAAACCACGCATCCTGCTTGTAAAACCACCGCCGTTCCATTCCTGGGAGCGGCCCGCGGGGTGTTTTGCCCCCCAGAGCAGTAGGCCGACACCGGTCGCATAGGCCGGGTCGCGCAAAGAATCGGTGATGCCGGTGATGTGCAGAGGGCAGCCGACCCTCACTGGCAATTTGAGAACGTCGCAGCCTAGTGTTTCGATACCTGAAAGGTTGGAACTGCCGCCTGTAAGCACCAGGCCGGCAGGGATGACTGATTCGTAATCGGACCCCGGAAGCTCGAGCAATACCAGTCGCAGAATCTCTTCCACGCGGGCATGCAGGATATCACACAGGTCCTGGTAGGAGATGCCGTGGCCGTCCTCGGAGATGGGTGTTCCGCTGGCCATCTTGTTCTCGTAGACCGACATGACGCTGCCGTAGCGCTTCTTCATTTCTTCTGCCACTTCGAAAGGCAGCCCCAACCCAATCGCTACGTCGCGGGTGAGCTGGTAGCCTGCCACGGGAAGGATGGCGGTATGATAGATGCTGCCGTCCTTGAATACGCAGATGTCCGTGGTTCCTCCGCCGATGTCGGCGATAGCCACGCCTGCCTGCCTCTCGTCGTCGGTGAGGACGGCTTCCGAAGAGGCCAGCGGCTCGAGGACCATGTCGTCGATGTCGATCCCGATGCTGCGAACGCATTTGACCAGGTTCTGTATCGAGTTCGCGGCGGCCGTGATAATATGCGTCTCGACGTCAAGACGAAAACCGTGCATGCCGATCGGGTTTTTAACGCCCGGCTGGCCGTCTACCGCGTAATTTCGCGGGATAACGTGCAGCAGTTTCCTGTCCTGGGGCACTTTGACGCTCTGGGCGGTGGTCATGACGCGTCTGAGATCGTCCGGCCTGACCAGCCTGTCGTTGCGGGTGATAGCTACCACGCCCTTGTTGTTGGTGGAATTCACATGCCTGCCCGTCACGCCGACGTAGGCCGATTCCACCTTGGTTCCGCATGCCTGCTCAGCCTTCCGGATAGATTCCCGGATAGCCTCCCTGGCGTCATTGATATTGACCACCAGCCCTTTATGCATGCCGTATGAGGGGGTGATGCCCACACCTACTACACGTACACCACCGCCGTTGTCCTGCTCGGCGATGATGGTGGCTATCTTAGTAGTGCCGACATCGATCGCTGTAATGGTTGACTTCCTGCTCATCCTGCTCCTCCTTTTACAGACTGCCTGCTATGTTAATAACTCCTGCGAGTCAGTTCTGACAATCACATCTTTCCCCCTCACCTTACGGGCAAGGCCCGTAGCCTAGTTAAAATTTTGTGCCGCGCCGTAGATCATGCTCAGCTTTTCGGGGCGCTTCCATCCGCTGGTCTTTCCGGCGGTAAGAGCGACAAGCCGTTCAGAGTCCTCCCGGAACTCCTCGTTGTTGATGACCCTCTCGGCGACCCGCATCTTGGCGCTGCGCGAACGCGGGTTGGCCTTTTCCTCGGCCAGGCTGGGGACGATGACCCCTTTATGTGCGAGTTTCAATCGGGGTTGATGGTGACAAACACATTGAGGCAGGCCGGGGGGGCAGGTGCAGCCTGTCGCCTCACGGCGCATAAAATTCTTGACGATGCGGTCTTCCAGCGAGTGATAGCTAATTACAACCAGGCGGCCTTCGTTGCCCAGCAGTTTGACCGCCTGCCCGAGGGCAGACTCAAGATGTTCGAGCTCCTGGTTGACCGCGATGCGCAGGGCCTGAAAAGTCTTGGTGGCCGGGTGGATCCGGCCGCGTCCGGGAACCGCCTTCCCGATGAGATCAGCAAGTTCGTCGGTGCTGCGGATGGGGCGCGCCCGCACTATAAGATGCGCGATCTGGCGGCTATGGGTTTCTTCCCCGAATTCGAAAATGATCCGGGCGAGTTCCGCCTCTGAATACTTGTTAACGATATCCGCGGCCGAAATGGTCTGGCCGGGAGCAAAACGCATATCGAGCGGCGCTCCGTGTTTGAAACTGAAACCGCGGCCCGTCTCCCCGAGCTGGAGAGAGGAAAGGCCCAGGTCGAACAAGATGCCGTTAACCGGCTCGAATTCATTTTTCAGACAGATCGCCTCCAGGTTGGCGAAATTGTCATTGACTATCAGGGCTGACCTGCCGAAGCGTGCGAGGCGTTCACGAGCGATCCCTGCGGCTTCAGGATCAGCATCGATGCCCAGCAACTGCCCTCCGGGGGCGCTGTGCTCCAGGATCGCTTCGGAATGACCGCCGCCGCCGGCGGTGCAGTCGATATAACGCCCGCCCGGCTGGATAGACAAGGCCTCTACGGTTTCCTTCAGAAGGACCGGTATGTGTACTGCGGTCGGCATCCCCACTCCCCTAATGCGTTTCCAGGCTTTCGATTATCTGCCAGGCATCAGCCATGTCTGCGTTCTTTTCGGTTTCCCAGGCGGCCTTATCCCAAAGTTCAAGGGTGTTGTTGGTTCCGGCGATGATTATGTCTTCACCCAGCCCTGCATATTCGCGCAGTTTCGGCGGCAGGCTCAATCGTCCCTGGCCATCGATGCCGGTGTGAAAAGCGGTTGCGAAAAGAGCGCGGTTGATCTTGCGCAGTTTGGAAGGGGACAGACCGCCGGACGCGAGGCCGTCGGCCATTTTCTTCCACTCGGCGATGGTGTAAACTGACAGGCATTTTTCCGGACTGGGCGCCACGACGACGCCCTCCTTGAAATACGGACGGAAACGGGGCGGAAACGGTACGCGCCCTTTATCGTCTAACCTGTACTCAAATTCGCCGAGGAACATATTATAGTTATCTCCCCACTTCTTCCCACTTTCTACCATTCTACACTATGCGCACCCATCATTGTCAATAGTTTTCAGGGTAAAATTTATATATAAGACAACATAAAAGACGATAGTACTGTTGTTCTCCACGGATATGCGGGGGAATGCTGTATTATGTAACCTTGAGAGAAATCCCCCTTTCTCGGATTTTTCTCCTTTTTATAGTGTCGGAATGATATCGGCGGATGTCGCCTGAACATCCCATTCCAGAGTTTTCGCCGGATCCGGCAAATACGGTGATCGGATATGGTAGAATGGCCTTATCATGCGTTTCGACATACTTACCCTTTTCCCCCAATTCTTTGAAACCCCTCTCTCCAGCGCCATCTTCCAAAGGGCCAGGGACAAGGGATTGGCATCCTTCAACACCTACAACATCAGGGACTACACACACGACAAACACAACGTCGTCGATGACTACCCGTTCGGCGGGGGGGCAGGTATGCTTCTCAAGCCCGAACCTATATTCGAGGCCATCGAAGATGTGCTTAAAGACAGGCATCTCTGTGAAGAACCGGTGCCCGTCATACTGACGACACCCCAGGGAAGGCCATTTTCCCAGCCCCTGGCATACCAGCTGGCTGAACACAAACGCCTGGTTATACTCTGCGGGCACTACGAGGGCGTTGACGACCGGGTACGGGAGCATATCGTCACCCACGAGATAAGCATCGGGGATTATGTTCTATCCGGCGGGGAATTGGCGGCTCTGGTTATCGCCGATGCTGTCACGCGGCTGCTCCCGGGCGTACTCGGTTCAGACGAATCAGCGGCCGGGGATTCCCATTCAGAGGGGTTGCTGGAATATCCCCAGTTTACACGCCCTGCTGAATTCCGCGGCTGGGCCGTTCCCGAGATACTTCTCTCCGGAAACCATGCAAAAATCACCGCCTGGCGGCGGGAACAATCATTACTGAAGACCGCTGAAAGGCGGCCCGACCTGCTTTCGAAGGCTTCCCTGACTGCCAAGGAGAGGAAAACGCTTGCTGCCAGGCTCGAAGAGCCGGAACATAATTACCCGGACGAATAAACTACTTCAATGCAGATTCTCCGTGAAACGCCTTTCGCCCTGATTATTTCTGGATTGGTCTTCGCAGGGCTTTATATTTCAAACATCGTTTACGACCGCCAGGTCCCCCAGTATATCTCCCGGAAGATCGGCCACGCCGCCGGCGGCCTTGCCTACCTGCTGGCTGTGTACCTGTTCAGCTCCGGCTGGTGGCCTATGTTCCTCTCTGCAGGATTCGTACTTTTACTCTGGGCTGCAAGGTTGTTCAAACCGGGCACCTTCAGAGGTGTCGGGGGCTCCGGACGAACCACAAACTCGATGGCCGAGGTGTGGTTCCCGCTTTCCGCCATACCGCTGATAGCCATCGGCTGGATGTGGTTGGGAAAGCCGGTCGAGACGGTCGTTTGCATATTATTTATGGCCTGGGGGGATGGCGTCACCGGGCTGGTACGCAGCCGGCTATACCATAAACCCGCAAAAGGGCTGTGGGGCTCCATGGCGATGTTCATAATCTGTTTGATCATCTCTTTCATCTTTATCCACCCTTTCTGGATCGGTCTGTCAGTTTCAATCGTGGCGACGGTTACCGAATACGCCTGCGGCGACGTCGGCCTGATCACTAGGCTGGATGACAACCTGGCGATACCTGTCGCGTCATTTGTAACTTTGTTTGCACTTCTAGCTGCCACCGGACGATATTAGGAGGATAGATGAAACGCAAACTCAAAGCACACCTCTGGACCCTGCCACGGTGGTTCGCGGCGCCCTTTTTCGGAAGTACGCTTCTTCTCGGCGCGTCCCTCGCCGGAGGAATTTCAGCTAACTCGTGGCTGGCACTGGTCGCCGGGCTTTTGATAATGGCCGGCGGGCACAGCTTCAACAGCTACCTGGACTACGCGTGGACGGGCATCGACAAAGGGGAAGTGGAGGACCGAAGCGCAGAGAAGGCATACACCGGTGGTCAAAACCTCCTTGCCAACGGGGCAGTGAGTTTAAAAGAAGTCCTTGCAAATGCACTCTTCTGGTATCTGCTAGCGCTGGGGCCGGTCATATATTTAAGCCTCAACGTCAGTTTCAGCGTGTTGATTGTAGCGGCCCTGGCAATGGCGGTCACGTTCTGGTATTCCTGGGGGAAGTTCAACTGGACGCATGAATTGTCTCTCGGCGTGGGAGTGGGGCCTATTTCAGCACTCCTGGGCATGTTCGGGACAGTCGCGCACCCGAATATAGCCGCAGGATTGCTCGCTGGAGTGCCGGTTGCGATCCTCCTGTGTTTCGCTGGACTCGCACTGGACGAATGGCCCGATGCCGAAGCGAACCTTAAAAAAGGCGTTAAAAGCATCGCCTACTATATTTGGAATGCCAGCATCTCGCTCGAATCATTCATGGGCATCTGGTTCGTTTTCATGTACCTGTTCCAGTTCTTTCTGATTTATATGGGGATACTCGCCACCCAGACTATGTGGACATTCATCATGGTGCCGGTTTTCATGGCGCTGTTCGTACTGCTACGCTCAAAAAACCTCAAAGACAAAGAAGAAAACAAACCTTTCAGGAAAACAGCCGGTGTTTTCGTCATGCTGGCGGCCCTCTATCCGGTCATCCTTTTGGTTGGACAACTAATCGGTCCCTGATCTTGCATTTTACAAGCATTTTACCGTGGCGTAATATCGGGATAATAACAAGGTAATAGAATAAAACAATGACCAAGATTTTAGTCGTGGATGACGAAACCAATATTGTTGAACTGGAAAAGCTCTACCTCCGGCGGGAGGGCTACCAGGTCGAGAGCGCGGGGAACGCCGCCGACGGGCTGGCACTGTCAACTTCATTCAGCCCCGACCTGATCATATTGGACATCATGCTTCCTGACCGCGACGGCCTTGAAGTGTGCAAACAAATCCGGACAAACAGCAACGTTCCGATACTCATGCTGAGCGCAAGGCGGGAAGACATCGACCGGATCGTCGGACTGGAACTCGGCGCCGACGACTACATGACCAAGCCGTTCAACCCCCATGAAATGGTATCGCGGGTGAAAGCCATATTGCGCCGCTCGCGGCCAGGGCCGGCAGAAGCCCAGTCTATCAAGCTGAATAACATGAGCATAGACATAGCCAAACACGAGGTTAAAATAGCAGATAAAGAAGTCAGCCTGCGTGCTAAAGAATTTGCGCTGCTCTCCGTATTCGCCCAGAATCCGGGCATCGTGCTTTCCCGAGAACGCCTGCTGACCCAGGTCTGGGGATATGATTTTTACGGAGAAACGCGAACGGTGGACGTCCATGTAAATCACCTCCGCGACAAACTGGCCGGTTCGGGAGTGGACATCGAAACCCTCAGAGGGACAGGTTACAAGCTCGTCTTAACGGGAGCCGGTTAGATGAGCTTGCGGCTGCGCTTGTTCCTGACATACGGGATCGTCGTACTGGTTTCACTTTTCGTCGTGGCGATCGGACTCACGATTTTCCTCCGCGCTTACGCAGACCGTATTTCCCGGGAGCGCCTTGAACTCACGGCCCGCCCGATCCAGGTTCAGGTAACGCTCCTCGTCCGCAATAATGCAACCCAGCAAGAACTCTTCGACGCACTCCAGGAACAGGCTGACAATAACCAGGTATACCTGCTATTCGCGGATTCCTCAGGTGACCTGGTCAAGGAAATTTACCCCCAGCAATCGGGAAACATCGTTCTTAACCCCGGAACTTTGCCGGGCACTCCCTCCAGAACTGAAACCGGGACATTTCGTTCCGCAGGTAAACCCTACATCTATATCGCCTCTCCCCTCGTAGGTCAATATGCACAATCAGCCAGGGTTACCACGATAGTCCTGGCGGTGCCGAAACCGAGGATACTGGCTGTATTAGGGACCCTCGCATGGCCCTTCCTCCTAGCCGCAGGGATCTCTCTGATCGTCTCTCTGTTGATTTCTCTGTGGCTGGGAGGAATCATATACAGGCCCCTGGCAGGAGTAAAAGAAGCTGCTCACAAAATCGCTGTAGGCGATTATTCGCAACGAGTCCCTGAAGAAGGCCCCAATGAAATCAAAGAACTGGCCATCGGGTTCAATCAGATGGCAAGCGAAGTCGAACAGTCTCAGAACCGGTTAAGGCATTTTGTGGCTGACGTATCGCACGAGCTTAAAAGCCCGTTAACCTCGATACAGGGATTCGCCCAGGCCCTCCTCGACGGGACCGCTGATGACGAAGAAACGCGCATCAAAGCAGCCGGCATCATCGCTAGTGAAGCCAGAAGGCTGAAGCGCCAGGTAGATGAATTATTGGAATTGTCACGAATGCAATCGGGGCAATCACAAATGGCCTTGACTCCACTTGACCTCAATGATGTCCTCACCCGAAGCGTTGAAATTTACTCGGTTCAAGCAAGGGACAAAGGGGTTGAATTGAACCTTCGTATCGAACCAGGACTGGTAGTCTCCGGCGATGCCGACCGCCTCGAGCAAGTTTTCAACAACCTGTTGGATAACGCTATAAAAAACAGTCCGTACGGCTGTGCGGTCAAGATAACTGGCATGCTATCCCGTGACATTGCCCTTATAAGTGTGTCGGATTCGGGTAACGGCATCAGTTCCGAGAATTTACCGCATGTTTTCGAGCGTTTCTACCAGGTTCCCGGAGTGCGGACCGGAGTGGGCCTCGGGCTGACTATTGCCAAAGAAATCGTATCAGCCCACGGTGGAACGATTGAAGTGCAAAGCAGTCCGGGGAAAGGCGCTCGCTTCACCGTGACACTCCCAGTTGCATGTATGAAATAATCATCGGCCTTAAAATCATCGATTCCATTCCATGAATACGGGGCTTGCGTTCGCCTCCAGACTTGAATATTTCAGCCTGTTATGTTAGTTTATATGGATACTAAAAAATAGTTGAGGTAAACGTATGGCCGCCGAAACGAAGAAGAAAGACAACAAGGAAGTCAAAGAAAAAAAGATCGTCATCAAGAAAGAACCGATCCCCCAGCTCGCGGCTGGTGATAACGTTAAAGTAAGCATGCGCATCGTGGAAGGCGAAAAAGAGCGCATCCAGATGTTTCAGGGTGTGGTCATCAAGGTCCACAACTCTGCAGACGGGGGCAACTTCACTGTTCGCCGTGTTGCTTACGGCGTCGGTGTCGAGAGGACGTTCCCCTTCGCATCTCCGCTGGTGGCACGTGTTGAACTTGTACGCCACGGCAAAGTCCGCCGCGCCCGTCTTTTTTACCTGCGTAACCTGAGCGGTAAAGCTGCCCGTATCAAAGAAAAAAGGTTGAGCAAGGACAAGCTCGCTCTTATCGAAACAGCCGGCGCTTCTGAAATCGAGGAGACTCCAGTAATGGAGGCCCCGGTCGCTGAAGCCCCCGCCACACCCGAAACCGAAACCAAGGCTGAATAACAGCCTTTCAGTGAAACGCTCGCCTGCGAGCAGGATGAGGAGTCCGGCTTTGTCGTTCGCCGAAGTCAGTGTCAACTCTCCCGTGGGCGAGCGTCAGCTTTTTAGCTACTCTATCCCGCAAGGGCTCCGGGCCGTACCAGGCTCCGGAGTCTGGGTTTCTTTCGGAAACCGAATCCTCCAGGGCATAGTGGTAGAAATTTCAGAATTTCCTTCCGTTGAATCGGTCCGGCCGATCGAAAGCCTCATTCAGAAAGAGCCCCTGCTCTCAAAAACACAGCTTGAACTCGCCCTGTGGATAAGCCGATACTACTTCTCCCCCTTGTTTGCGGCCATCGCCTTATTTTTACCTCCCGGATTCGAACGCCAGCCCCAGATGTTATTGAGCCCTGCCGATAAAACAGATTCAAGGCCTCCCGGCCTTGACGAAGACCAGTCGCGTTTCTTGGAATTCATACGTTCGCAAGGCCCGATACGCCTGAAACACCTTGAAAAAAAGTTCGGGAAAAAAGCCGCCGGAAAATTGGCATCGCAATTGGTCAACACGGGGATGCTAATCCGAACGTTCGAGTTTGAACCCGAAAGGGTCAAGGCAAAGTTCGAAGACATCGTCAAATTAACGATCTCAGGACCAATCGAAAACGTTATTGAGGGTTTAAAAGCAAAGAGAGCAGGCAGGAAGGCCGCCCTCGTTACGTTCCTCGGATCCCAGAAGAAAGATGTACCTCTTGTCCAAGTCGTCCAAGCGGGATTTCCCAGAACGCTGGTCAACTCACTGAAGGTCCAAAGAATAATCGAGGTTTATCCGGTCGAAATCCGGCGCGAACCGATTGATTATTCCCGGATTAACACGTCTACCGCTCTAAAATTGACGCCAGCGCAAAGCGTGGCGCTTTCTTCCATCACGCAAAATCTTAAATCGGGGAAACCCGGGGTTTTCGTCCTGCACGGGGTTACCGGAAGCGGCAAAACAGAGGTATATTTACAAGCCCTGGCAGAAAATTTCAAAATGGGGAAGCGAGGCATAGCACTCGTGCCCGAAATCGCCCTTACCCCGCAAACCATCGAACGTTTCGCAAGCCGCTTTCCGCACAGGGTAGCCGTACTGCACAGCCGCCTGTCGCTCGGCGAACAATTCGACCAGTGGCGCGATATTCAAACAGGCGCATACGACGTCGTGATCGGCCCGAGGGGGGCGCTTTTCGCGCCTCAGCCGGATCTCGGCCTGATAATCCTTGACGAGGAACATGAGTGGACCTATAAACAGACGGAACAGTCTCCAAGGTACCATGCGCGCACGGTAGCTCTCAAACTGGCGGAATTGACCGGGGCTACGGTTGTCTTCGGAAGCGCCACGCCGGATGTAGAGACCTATTACCATGCAAAGACAGGGGATTACACACTCCTGGAATTGCCTGAGCGCCTCACACCTCGACCCTGCTCCCCCATGCCCGACATCGAACTGGTCGACCTGCGGCAGGAACTCAAAAAGGGCAACCGCAGCATGTTCAGCGAGATCCTCAGGCAAGCCATCGGTCAGGCGGTGAGTCAAAATGAACAGGTCATTTTATTTTTTAATCGCCGGGGCAGTTCAACTTTCGTGCAGTGCCGAAGCTGCGGATTCGTGATCAAATGCAAAAAATGCCAGGTGCCCATGAGTTACCATTCAGCTGAAGAAGCACTCGTGTGCCACCAGTGCAACTCTCGCCAGCCGGTGCCGACTTCCTGCCCGCGCTGTTTCAGCAGCCGCATCAAGTTTCTGGGGATCGGAACTCAAAAATTGGAGGAGGAAACGGCCCTGGGATTTCCCAAAGCACGCTTGCTGCGATGGGACAGCGACGTGACGCGTGCGAAACATTCCCATGATGAAATCATGACTAAACTTAAAACCCACCAGGCCGATATTTTAATTGGCACTCAAATGGTAGCCAAAGGCCTCGACCTGCCGCAGGTTACGCTTGTGGGAGTCGTCAGCGCCGATACAGCGCTCAACCTGCCGGATTTCAGAGCAGGAGAACGCACCTTCCAATTGCTGTCGCAGGTCGCAGGCAGAGCAGGCAGAGGCGACCGCCCTGGGCATGTGATCATACAGACTTATTCACCCGAACACTACGCAATCCAGGCTGTGTTAAAAGGAAATTACCTGGCATTTTATAAGCAAGAAATTGCTTTCCGGCAAGACCTTGGGGAGCCTCCGTTCACCAGGCTGGTGAGTCTTACTTTCACCCATACGAATAATTCCATATGTAAAGAGGAAGCAGAACGGCTTAAAAGCGAGTTTGAACTCGAAATAGCAAAACGGGGCATCATGGATATAAAGATTATCGGCCCGGCCCCGGCATTCATCGCCAGGCTCCGCGGGCGCTACCGATGGCAGATGATCCTCCGAGGAAAGAATATCTCCAGATTACTCAAGGATTACAGCATCCCATCGGGATGGGCGATAGATATCGATCCGGTCGGCTTGAACTAGGTTCCGGCAACCAGCAGGCCCAACCTTTGCGTTTTTCATAACTCCATACCGGGTATCGGTTGATTCTTGCCAATACCATGCCTTTCGTTTATTCTGAAAGCGTGGAAAACAATCACTTTCATGTCGAATTCAGCCCAGATATTGCGTCTGTGTTGTCGCGCATACAGAATTTCGTAATGTCCCGCCGTATCGAAACGTATCTCGTCGGCGGATTAGTACGTGACTTAATAATGAAAAGGGATACGATAGATATCGATATATCCATCGCAACAAACGCTCTCTCTATCGGACCGGAAATCGCAGCCCACCTCGGCGCTCGTTCCATCATACTCGACAGCGATAACCGTGTTGTCCGGTTGCTGCCTGTTAACCCGGACAAAACTTCACTTCACAGGTGGCAACTTGATATAGCGACTTTGCAGGGCGACTTAAAAAGCGACCTTGCCCGGCGGGATTTCACCATCGACGCGATGGCAATTGACCTAGCTAAAATCAATTTCGGACCTTACGGGGGTACCCCCATCGATGTAATAGATCCATTCAACGGCGCCGGAGATATTCAAAGCAAGCTTGTCCGGGCTGTAACCCCGCAGATTTTCGAGAATGACGCCATTAGGTTACTTCGAGGAATCCGGCTGTCAGTTGAACTTGGATTCAAGATAGAACCCGGCACCGGGCTTCTGATCAAGCAATACCACTACCTGATCAAGGAAGTGGCCGGAGAACGCGTACGGGAAGAGCTACTGAGGCTATTGGAACCCGGAGACAGTTACGACACAATCGTTTATCTCGACGAGACGGGGCTTCTCACTGCTCTCATACCAGAATTAGAAGCGACCATGAATGTTGACCAGCCCCAGGAACATACCTGGAATGTATTCCACCACTCCGCCCGGTCCATATCGGCGCTGGATTTCATCCTCAGGCGCGGCGGCTGGGAATTTGCCGGCCTTGAAGTTTTGGATGGAATACCCTGGAACGATAATATATCCTCCTATTTCGCCTCGGAGATAAGCCCCCATTCATCGGTAAGGGTTCTAACAAAAATAGCAGCCCTGCTGCACGATATTGCCAAACCCCAAACACGGATCGTCAATGAATTTGGCAAAGTGCGCTTTTACGGGCATCCTCAGGAGGGAGCACCCATATCCGCGAGAATACTGGAAAGACTGCGTTTCAGTAACAACGAAATCAAGTTTGTAGAAAATATCGTCCGGTACCACCTTAGGCCTGTACAAATGACGGAGGACGGAGCCCCCCCCACAAAACGGGCGATTTACCGGTACTACCGGGATATGGGAGAAGCTGCCTATGCCAATCTATATTTTAGTCTGGCCGATCACCTTGCCACACGGGGCCCGGATCTGGAAAACGAAAATTGGGATTGGCATGTGGGTGTCGTCGCCGAGGTAATCAAAGCGCAAGAAACGGCCCCCCAGATCACCCAACCATTAAAACTGCTTGACGGCAACGAACTCATACACGAACTCGGGATGAAACCCGGGCCGCGCATCGGAGAGATCCTCGAAGAACTTAGAGAGGCCCAGGCGGCGGGGGAGATCACAACCCCAAGCGAAGCGCTGGATTTCGTGAAAAAATTGTCCCTTGATATCAAAACACTCGAACCAGGTTCAAGTTAAATCGAAAGACTCTTTGAGCCGCATAAGGAGCGGATCGATATCAGGCGCGTTATCATTTTCGCGGCTTGGCCCCAGCGGATCCGGGGCGTCAGCGTTCCCTAGAAGCACATCGAAAACAGCCCTTATCCCGCCGGATAACGCCGCCAGGTCGTATCCACCCTCAAGAGCGATCACAATCCGTCCACCGCAAGATGCCTTCGCGAGGGCGTTTATCCGGCGCATAATATCTGCGTATCCTTTTATCGTGAGCGACATCGAAGCCAAACTTTCGCGCCAGTGCCCATCGAAACCCGCCGATACAAGGATAATCTCTGGTTTGAGCCTGGAAGCTACCGGCACTACGATTTCGTCATAAACCCTGGCATATTCATCATCCCCTGAAAATGGGGGAAGCGGGATATTAAATATATTACCAGCACCTCGTTCGTGAATAGCGCCACTCCCAGGGTAGAGAGGCGACTGGTGAACCGAGATATAGGACACTCTCGGTTCGCGGGCGAAAATATCCTGGGTGCCGTTACCGTGGTGTACGTCAAAATCCAGGATAAGGACACGGCCTATCTTAAGAGTATCCAACGCGTAAGCCGCTGCAACTGCAATGTTGTTAAAAAGGCAAAAACCCATCGCCCCGTCCCGCGTGGCGTGGTGCCCAGGCGGTCGCACGAGTGCGAAAGCCGAGACCAAATCGCCGTTCACAACGGCTTCAAGGCCGCGTTTGACTCCTCCGGCAGCGAAAAGAGCAACATCATAAGACCTCGAAGAGACGATCGTCTCAGCGTCTACGCGACCTCCCCCTACCTCCGAAAGACAGCGAATGTAATCGACATGCCTGCCGGTATGCACCCTCAAAAGATCATCGACGCTGGCGGGGGGAGGGGCGACGTGGACCAGGTTGTCCCAGAGGCCGGTTTCCTGGAGTTTTTGAACGACGGCCTCCAAACGCAGGGGGCTTTCAGGGTGTTCCCCGGTATCGTGTTCAAGAAAGACCGGGCTATAGACTACTCCCACCGTCATAGGATCGTCTCCTATCTGATGACAGCCTGAATCCCCGTAATTATAAAACGTAAACCGAAGACCAGCAGGAACAGACTGGTAGCTATAAATAGCCACTCCTGAAACTTTTTACCAAAAAAATGATGCGTCCGGTTGATGAAAACAGATACGAAACTCAGCCATGCTAAATCGCAAATCCAATGGGCCGCTATTAAAACCAACAAGCCGCCTATGCCATACTCTAAAAATTTCAAGACCAGCAGGCTCCCTGCGGTGGCCCACCAGAGCAGGAAAAATGGGTTAACTGTGCTCATCACGATACCCGCGACAAACGCCGTATAGGGCAAGTCTTTCCCCTCATGAACAACCTTTGCGCGATCGAGAAACATACCAACTCCCATCCATACTACCATCGCTCCACCCGCAAGACTCAGCACCGCTTGTACGGCAATAATCTGGAAAAAATGGGAGAAGCCGAAATAGATGAGGAGTATGAGGGGGATTTCGATAACGGCGTGGCCTAGGGCCATCAGGGTACCCGCCCAGGGAGACTTGTAGCTTTTGGCCAGAGTAACTGCGAAAAATGGGCCCGGAGCAACGACCCCGGATAAAGACACGCCCAAGACCAGGGTTATCAACGCCCACATAATGTAGAATTATAGCATCTAACCCGAAGAAGTTGTCGGTAAATCCTGCGTCGTTTTGACTTCAAAATAGTAGTTTAAAGTAATCTTGACCGCGGCATCGCCTTTGACGAGGTTAGGCGTGAAATTGAAATACCCCTCGCTGCCCCAATCAAACCCAGAATAAGTCGGGTCCGACATGCAGAATACTATACCACCCGAATCGTCAAGAAGTTCCGGAACGCCCGCAGTTACCACCCCTTTTGAGGTAACGGGAAGGACTTTTCCGCTGGGAGTGGTCATCGTCATGCGGAACGGGCCGCCTTCTACTTTCCAACTGATGTGAATTATGGTGTTACTAGTGAGGTACACAGACAACACGTACCCCGCATAATCACCTGGAGCCATGACCGATAGGGTGATAGGGACGCTATTCAGTTTTGGAGTCGTGGTGGGAACTACCTTAGTTGTCGGAGGAGCAGTCGTAACGGTCACAGTTGATACCAAAGTCTTAAGTATAGTGACCGGCACAGTTATCATCTTGGCTTTACAACCGCAGAGAGCGAAAAGCACCAGTAAGATACCGAAACACAGACACATCCTGTTTTTCATCAGTTCTCATATTACCGTATCCTGTTTGTGGAAAAGTGCCACCATAGATACGCACTTGTGACCTTTTTCGGCCAATTTTGTACCAGGCTTGAGTCCTCTTTTAGTTTTCGACTATACTTGAGCCAACCTGAGGTGGAAACTGATGCTGGACTTGAGCCGTGTAGCCGGACAAATCGGAGAGATGATTGGCCAGCTCAAAGCCGGTGGGCAGGAGAGGCAGGAACACCTTGTCCGCGCACTCACTTTGCTGGTTGATAGGGCTATCGACTTCGAAACACTGAAACGTAAAGCCTCGCAGAGCAAAACTACCTTCCTTGTGGCCGGGTTGGTCGAGCCACTTGGCTCGCATGTACCTCCAGGAGCAATACCTTCGGATTTCAGCATAATCGCCACCGACGGGTCTCAAATAGACGTCGATAGGCATCAATCCGCGCGCTGCTATCTCATCAACATAGGCCGTGTACGCCTGGATTACGGGAGTGATTCAGGCGCAGAGCTTCAAAGCCTGCCTCAACTCTGCGCCGATTCCAAGGACCTGGTCATATCAAGCGGAACAAAAGAGCAGGTCGTCGAAGGTGCGCTTCTGAATATCAAGCGCTCCGTAGACGAATGCCGCCACCTCGCAGACATGGCTGCCGAACTGCCCAAAGACAGGCCCGCACTCGCCGTGATCGATGGCTCTCTCATACTCTGGGGATTATCAAGCAAAGAATATCCCGATTTTGTCGTCGAGCAGCTTCTGGATAAAGGGTTCATTAAATGCCTGGACGACATGCTGAAATTGGCACAGGAAAGGCCCCTCGCACTGTCCAGTTTTATCAGCTTTCCGCGTTCGACTGACGTGGTCAACGTGCTCCGTCTCGCAATCTGCCCCCACGAAACAGCCGACTGCGATAAATTCTGCGGAGAAATAAATATAGGGAAACGCGCCTGCGACGCCGTTTCCGGTATCCAGGACCGGGACCTTTTCGATAGCCTTCTTGGAGTCGGGGAGCGATCGGCCCTATTTACCAGCCAATCCAAAATAGTCAGAGAGAGTTACGGACGCCACAGGGTCAATTTCTTTTATATAAAGCTTGAGGATGAAATAGCCAGGGTTGAGATACCTGAGTGGGTCGCCAGGGACGCGGATAAACTCAGCTTGACCCACGCACTCCTGCTGGACCAGTGCCAGCGCGGACAAGGCTACCCCGCCGCTCTCTCTGAAGCGCATGAAGAAGCGGTGGTAACCGGAGCCGACCGTCGAAATTTTCTGCAATTGGTGGAGATATCCATGGCTGATGAGCACATGCCGCAAACCACTTCCGCCAAGGCAAGGAGCAAAAACGCGAGGTGGCTTTGAAGACCGAACGCCCGATATTAATAATTATGTCTAGTTGACAGCGGGGTTTGCCCCTGCGCAACTGAATCAGTGAGGATACCATATGAACGAAACAAGCCAGCGCCTGGGAGAGGTGATAGAGGCATCGACAACGGGATTTACCGCACAGTGCTATGAACTCTATGACCTACCGCCCCTCGGGAGCCTGGTCAGGACGGGCGACAGTACAAATGGACTTTTCGCGGTCGTGTGCCACGCCGTCACCGAAGGGTTGGAGCCCGGCAGAAAACCGATAGCACGCGGCAAGGACGAACCGGACGAGGAATCAATATTCCAGTCCAACCCTCAACTCTCAAAATTACTCAGGAGCGAGTTTTCGACGCTGGTCGTCGGCCACAGGAAGGGGGGACGGATCCTCCAATACCTTCCCCCTCAACCGGCACGCATACACTCGTTCGTACACGCATGCACTGCAGAAGAATCAAAGGACTTCGGCAGGACATTCGGATTTCTCAATATCCTATTAAACGCCAAAATCGAAACGCCAGCCGACGAATTGATCGCCGCCACCCTCAGGATAATGGGGGCCTCTTATGCCGACCCGAGACCTTTCCTGATCGGTGCTGGCAAGGAACTGGCGAGCCTGCTGGGTGAGGATTATGGAAAACTGAAAGCCATCCTGGAAAGGATAAAACCATGAACGAAGACGTTAGATTGGGGTTGGTGGTTTCCGGGTCGCTGAGCGAGGGAGTGGCAGTAAGGCTCGACAGCAAGGCCTCCGTAGAAGACGTGGTAGTGGGACGCTACGTCACCATCGAGGGCAAGAGCCGCCGGTTCCTGGGAATGATAACCGATGTGAAGCTCGACGCCAGCGATGAACGCATGACTTTCGCGCCACCCGACCCCGGTGACACGTTTAGTGCCGAAATACTTTCCGGAACGAGCGCATACGGCTTGCTGACAGTAACCCCTTACCTAGTGATTGGAGGCGACTCGAAGGCGGTAGTCGAAGGACCCCAACCCGTCAAGACCATCCCCAGCCATTTTTCGCCGGTCGGGCTTTCGTCCGACTCGGACATAGAACTCGTCTTTGGGAAAGAGGACGACAAGCGCTTCTGGATCGGTAATCCGCTGGACATGGAGACCAAGCTCTGCCTCAACCTCCCCGAACTGGTCAAACGTTCCAACGGGATATTCGGAAAGAGCGGCACGGGAAAAACTTTCCTCACCCGCATCCTGCTCATCGGGATGCTACAGAAAAGCGCCTGTGTCAACCTTGTCTTCGACATGCACAGCGAGTACGGATGGGAAGGCTCAAGCGAAAAGGGCCGTAAGGTCAAAGCCCTGAAGCAGTTGTTTCCCACAAAAGTCTCTATCTTTTCGCTTGACGAAGAGAATGCCCGCAGAAGGCAGGTATCTACCGACTTCATCGTAAAGATAGGTTATGACGAAATCGAGCCCGAGGACATGGCTCTGTTGCGCCAGACACTGAACCTGACAGATCTGGCCGTCGAGGCATGTTTCACCCTTCGCAAGCACTTCGGGCGCAACTGGATAAAAAGCACTCTCGAAATCGATGCAGGAGAGGAGAGCGAGGAACTGCTGAAAAGCCTCACCATACACGAGAGCAGCTTCCAGAGCCTCAAACGCGGGCTGGGCACCATCACCCGGTTATCTTTCATGCAGCCGCATGTGGAACAGAGAGCGGTGGACTTCGTGTTGAAGTACCTTCAACAGGGCACCAACGTGGTACTGGAGTTCGGGCGATACACCGACATCACAGCTTACATACTGGTCGCCAACCTGCTGACACGCCGGATCTATTCGCAATACAGGGACCAGACAGAAAAAGCACTGGCAGAGGATACGAAACCGCCTGCTCCCCTCGTGATAACCATCGAAGAAGCACACAAATTTCTGAACCCTGAGGTAGCCTCGCAGACGATCTTCGGGACCATAGCCCGGGAGATGCGCAAATACAACTGTACGCTGCTGGTCATCGACCAGAGGCCGTCCGGAATAGACTCCGAGGTCATGAGTCAACTGGGAACCAAGATAACCTGCCTCCTGGATAACGAAAAGGACATCGACAGCGTGCTGGCAGGCATCTCCGGTAAAAATGAGCTGAAAGGCGTTCTGGCCAAACTGGCTTCCAAACAGCAGGCACTGGTCTTCGGCCACGCCGTACCTATGCCGGTTGCATTCAGCCCGAGGGAATACGGTTCACGCGAATCGTACAAAGATTTTACACCCGCAGAGACAAGTCCGAGGGAGGTTGAGAAAAACATCGATGAGTTGTGGCGATGAGGCGGCCCTTCGCAACCGCAGCCCGGACTACATCGAGCTTACCGGAGAAAAAGCAAGACTGAGGCTTCCTGCAACGCCGAACTAAAGACCGGTGACAAGCCCGGCTATCATGTGGATGGTATCCTTAGATGATTTGCTGGAAATGCCAAAAAGCCGCGCTGAACTGGGCTAGAGATATCGAGCCACCTGGTCGCGTGAATCAGGTGAAGCGACCAGATCCGTATTCACCCACCAAAGAAGCCCTGAACCAAAGAGTTTTTACGGCATATTTTTTGAATTAGAAAAGCGGAGTAATGCATGGCAAGAAAAAAAATCGGCATCGCACTTGGCGGCGGGGCCGCCCGAGGAATTGCCCATATAGGGGTCCTCGAAATCATCGAAAAAGAGGGTATAGATATCGACTTTGTGGCCGGCACAAGCGCAGGCGCGGTAATCGGAGCGCTGCACGCTTCGGGCATGAATGCCGCGGATATGAAACATTTGATTCTCGGCTTCGATTGGAAGAAACGCGGGCAACTAGTGGATTTTACCATCCCTCACACAGGATTCATCACGGGTGAACGCCTCAAACATGAAATACAGAAAGTGATAGGCGGCGATATCGAGTTTAAAGATCTAACAAAACCTTTCGCTTGCGTTGCTTGCGACCTTATGACCGGTGAAGAAATAGTGATGAACAAGGGTTCAGTCGCGGATGCCGTCCGAGCGAGTATATCGATCCCTGTTGTTTTCCAGGCAATTAAACACAAAGGACGATATTTGGTGGACGGCGGGCTCGTAAACCAGGTGCCCGTTAACGTCGTTAAAGCCATGGGCGCCGATTACGTCATAGCAGTAAACGTGGTTCCAAGGCATGTCTACAAATTACAGCCACGCCAGGGCGACCACAGAACAGATGAATCCGGGGCTGAAACGCCTCTCAACATCATGGGCGTAATGCTCAGCGTCATCGATATCGCCAACTCTTACCGCATCGATGCGAGTTTAAGCGGCGCGAATGTCCTCATAGAGCCGTCCATGACCCACATCGGGCCCGCTGATTTCAACAAGGGCGACATGGCAATCCTCCAGGGGGAAATGGCCACCATCGATGCCGTCCTTAAAATAAAAAAGGACCTGGCGAAGAATTAAATTGATGGGCAGTACGTGTCCTGCTATAATTACGCACACGGGGCTGTAGCTCAGCGGTAGAGCATCTGATTTGCATTCAGGGGGTCAGGGGTTCGAATCCCCTCAGCTCCACCAGATTTTAAAGCTAAAATAGGGGCCTCCATCGATGGAGGCCCCTTCCATTTTCTGAAAAAGCTAACGGAAAGCTAACGCTCCTTTTTAATCGCCTCTTTCTCTGGAACGAGATTTATTAATTCATCAAAGCGATTCGCCGCCGCTTCCTGCAACCCGGGGGCTACATGGGAATAAACGTCTAAGGTCGTAGTGATGCTGGAATGCCCTAGCCTTTCCTGTACGATCTTGGGGTGGATTCCCTGCTTAAGCATTAGGGAGGCGTGGCTGTGCCGGGCATCATGCAGCCGGATTCCATTCAGCCCCAGACGCCTCACGAGCTTAATCCATGCGTGTGTCACACTGTTAGGCAGTAATGGTTTCCCGTCGAGCTGGCAGAAAAGTAATGTGTCGTCTCTGAGCGCTATTCCCTGCATGGCAAAGGCAAGTTTTTGCTTTTCATAGTGGTCACGCAATTCAATGGCCGTTGAAGGAGACAGTGAAATCATCCGGCGGCTGCGTGCCGTCTTTGGCTCGCGGAAGATGATAGTCCCGTCCCGGAGTTGGTGCATCGACCGGGTAACGAATGCCTGACAAAGTAACAGGTCCACATCTTGCCATCGGAGAGCAAGCAGCTCAGAGCGCCGCATTCCGGTGAACAATGCCAAGAAAAAGAGTGTGTAATACTGCGTGTCTTTTGCCGCTGCCAAAAGCTTCTGTATGTCGCCCTCATTTAAAGTGTGCATTTCCGGCCGGTCGAAGTGAGGAGGGTCAACTGCGTCAGTCGGGTTGCGAGCGAGCAGTCCCCACTTGACTGCTGTTCTGAGGGCGGTGTGCAAGGTGAAGTGGTGATACCTCACCGACCTGGCAGACAGCCCTCCTTTGCCATCACAACGCCCGCTAGCAATCTTCTGCGCTTCATACCGGGTAATGTGTTCAGGCTTGAGTTGAGTTAAAAGAATATTCCCCAACCCCGGGATAAGATGACATCGGATAATATTTTCATAGCCCTCTGTTGTCCTAGGGGCAAGGTTCGGTTTAGCATAGTCCGTCAGCCATTTCTCGAAAAATACCGCGAGGGTGGTTTTGCTTGGGCGCATGAAAGTTCCGGTGTCGATCTGGTGAATCATCTCCGCCAAGCGCTTTTCAGCATCTTTCTTGGTGCCCTTGATACTCACCCATTGTTGCTTGCGCTTGCCGGTCGCCGGGTCTTTGCCAAGATTGAGGACTATGGTATAAGTGCCTGTGTATCGGCTTTTGATATAGCCTCTCATGCTATACCTCCTTCGGATTGCCCGGGAGCTTTATAAACTGCTTTATAACGGCCAACGTGTCGCAATTCTTTTAGATTAGGGTATGGATTATCAATTGTCTGCTCATGAGTAACTACTTCATACCCTACTCTTTTAAGAAGGTCCACCGACAAAACATCTTCCGGCGTCAACCCGTTCGGCCTGTCTTTGTAATTGGAAAAATCAAGGTTCTTATGGACTATAGTCTCAACGTCCCCCATTTCCTTAGTAACCAATTCCTTGAGATATCCCAAAATACTCATGTATTCTTCCAGAGAAATTGTGTTCCATAAAGGCCCCTTACTCAAAAAAAGCAACATGGCGGCACATGCCCGATCCTGCACCTGCGATAGACCGTATGAGTAACCTGTGATTGGATTTAGCACTCTTATATCTCTGTCAGCGTCCGGTGGCATATGTTGTTCCGCAACAATAGACGCAGCTTGGGAGGCAAAATACGAGACGGATCTGTCTGATTGAGGTAACAAATCATTACGCGTCCGAAAATCCAAAGTTAGTCTCGGAATCATGTTCAAAGACCGGAAAACTGCATAGTCCCAATCGTAATGGACGTCACTTAAGCGCCCATCCAGGTCACGAGTGTCCATCGGGGTTTTTAGAATTTCCGAAATTCTTTCCCGAATGGCATATTCATAAGCAAAAGCAAAAAGGTACCCAGTCCGCCTTGTTTCCGCTTTAACGGCAATCCTCAACCGGTTCACCCATTTCGCTTCCCGGATAGTGAAAATATGGCCGATTGCCAGGCAGTATTTCCACACTTCAATTAAATCGTTAGCGGCTTCGGGTGAAATCCCGCTCCCCGGTACGTCAAAGGCGCCCATTGACCAGAATTTATCAAGCAGTTTAACCTCAGGTGCACGCCCCTCAAGGTTTGGCCGAATGGTTTTCCTCAGTCTGTCCTGAATAACATCTTTCCCCGGCCAATTGGGCCCACCCCACAATTTCAGTGATTCCGGTAATTGCGCGATTACCCACTGTTGTATTTTCGCCGGCTTCGAAATCCACTCAGGATGCTGGATGCACGCCTCCGCAATAATCTTATCGACCTCAGGAGTAAGTTTTGCGCCTCTTGGCATTCTATTTCTCCTTTATCTGTATAAACCACAGACGTGAATCGCCTGTTTTTAAGTGTTATAGCCTTATGCGTGACATATATTATCCAGATATAGATAATTATATTATGCACACAGTAATCGTGGTATTTAACAGCCTCATATATAGATATAATACAATGGAGATTGAGGACTGTCAATAGGGGGGAATAGATGGAAACAAACCGAGTAAGGGAGTTTCGGGAAAAAGCGGGTCTCACTCAGGTTGAATTAGCACGGCGGGCTCGTATCGCATCGCCAAACTTGAGCAGCATCGAAAGGGGAAGATTAGTAGCATGGCCCCGTGTCAGGCAAAGCCTGGCCAAAACACTGAAATGCACTGAGGCCGAATTATTCCAGACCTAGCTTCAACACCGCAGGCAAAGGCAACGAAAAGTGAGGGAAGATAACTGAATGGAAGGACAGAAACTAACTTTAAACGTAAATGAAACTTCGAAGTTACTTGGAGTCGCCCGCGGCAGCGTTTATCTTGCGATCGAGAGGGGCGAGATCCCTGTTCTGAAACTTGGGAAGCGCTTACTCATCCCGCGAAAGGCCTTGGAAGATCTCTTGGACAAAGCCAGTCAGCCCAGGGTGGCAGAATGACGGAAACCGGCATGGTTCGAGACTCGAGAGAAGCCTTAGTCCCCAATCCTATGGATACAGATACATCCTTTTATCGGTTCCACAACCTGGACTCGGACAAGCTTTCTGAGAACGAACTAGCCGATGAATATCACGCACTACGACCTCAGCTTTGGGGTCTCTCGCCGAATCATTGGTTACGCAATCGTGTTGCAGCCCTGGAATCAGAACTACAAAGACGTCGCCGTTCGCAATTAGATCCCAGGTATAAAACATCACCGCCGATAACGGCTCCAACCTCGAAGCCGGAAGTAAAGGGGGGCGCCGTACTATGAACAGCGCCGTAAGCGAAACGGCCCAACCCGCTATCGGCAAGCCCGAGGCTGAATTTAAGATAGGGCAATACAATTACCGGTGGGCGGACCTCGGCATCCGGATCGGCGTCGACCGGCTTGATGATGAAGGACCAGGCGAGATGTCTGTCTATTCCGAGGACGGCGGCACGTCCAAGCTTTTATTTTGGGGGAGGACTAACCTTCTTTCCGTGCAGTCTTGCTCCCAGCTCGCAAAACGCCTGGATGAGAATGTGAAACTGGATTGGTCTACCATCCTGACTTATGTATCCACCCTCACCTTTCAAGAACACCGCCGGGGGGAGCCCATCCTACAGATCGGCAAGAGACCGGCCAGCACGAAGGTTGAATATCAGCTCTATCCGGTACTCGAGAAAGGGCAGGCGACAACACTGTACGCACCCGGCGGCTGCGCGAAGTCGTACCTGGCTGACTATTTCGCCATCCTGATTCAACTCGGATATACAGGGCTCGACTCTGACCATTTCGGGCTTATCCCTGAGGCTACCAATTGCCTCTATCTTGATTGGGAATCCAACAAGGAAGACCACGAAAGGCGGGTATGGGCAATCAAGCAGGGGCTTGGCATCGAGACGGAAGAGTGCTTTTTCTATCGCTTCTGCGAGCAGCCTTTGGCCGGAGATATCCACGCCCTGCAGCGACTTGTCGTCGACAATGATATCGGCTTCGTGATCGTAGACTCGCAGCAGGCGGCAAGCGGCTACGGGCCCGATGCAGCTCAACAGGCCAGCAGTTTCTACAATGCCCTGCGCTCTCTCCGGTGTACCAGTCTGACAATTGACCACGTGAGCAAATCGGATTGGGCGAGCCCCGGGACTGAATCCACCGGACCTTATGGATCCGTAGTGAAGTACAACCGGGCCCGCTCTGTTTTTGAAATCAAAAAAGCCCAGGAACCGGGTGATGATTTTCTGGAACTCTCCCTCAAACATATCAAGCACAACGAAGGCAAACTGCTTAAACCCATAGGCGTGCGGATCGATTTCAACCATGATAAGGAATCCCACCTTGAGAATGTGACCTTCAAACTCTGCAACGTGGCCGATAACCCGGAACTCGCAAAAACGTTGAGCGTCAGGGATCGGCTCGTCGGCGCTTTGAAGAGTGGGAAGCGGGAAGTGCCGGAGCTGAGCGAAGAACTGAATGTCGCGGAGACAGTCATCCGCGCCAGGTTGAATGACAACAAAAAAACCTTCAAGCATTTTACCGACGGGTGGGGTCTTCTTGTATGAAACGAACTACTTTACCGAACACCGAACATACACCCTCTCTAAAGAGAGAGAGGGGTGTTCGTTCGTACAGGTGTATGGGGGTGTTCGAACAGGTGTTCACTAAGGCTAAACCATGCCTGAGTGCAGGCAACAATAGCGAACGCTTTATAAATATCATCGGAGTTTGTGAAATGAAAAGTGAAAAAGGACAACGAGATATAACCCGGGTACACGGCGGACACACACGTATTCGCACGCTTTCAATGACGTGCGCAGACCGAGAGGATAACTAAGTGAAGATGAGAGGAAGCAAGCAGCTGTGCAGCGCCACAAACAGAGACGGCAGTGCGTGCCACGGCATGGCTCTGGCCGATGGATTTTGCTTCAGCCATTCTCCGGCATTACGAGAAAAGCGGATGGCCGCGAGGTCGAAGGGCGGGCAGCACAGTGCAAAAACGGCCAGACTGCAGAAGATGATGCCTCCGCGGCTGGTGCCGGTGTTCCTGTTGTTGGAGACAGTCCTCAAGGAACTTTATGACCGTCAGATTGACGCGAAGACTGCCCAGGCGATTGCTAGCGTGTCGCGCTCGCTGGTATTTGTGTTTACTGCCGGCGAACTTGAAGAAAGGGTCCGTGCTTTGGAAAAAAGCCGGAAATAAAGAGAGGTTAAAATGGATCTTAAGCGAAGGGTACAGAAAATGGAAAAGGTCAAACAAACAGGCGAGAAGAAGATATTCGTCGCCTTTATGGGTGACGATGGAAAGCCGGCTGGTGCAGAGGATGTTGAGGCAATCCGACAGTACGAGGAGGAGCAAAAGCATAATAGCGAATGTTGCCTTTTACGAGTAGTCACAGACGGATAACGCAAAGGGCGCCGCGGATCCCAGGGGGAACGCGGCGCTGAGGTTTATGGCCAAGTGATGAAGCGAATAGATGCGGCAGGCAAGGCCAGCAAAGTACGGTTGCACAGATCCGCCCGGAGTACACCTGCTTAGATGAACCCCAACGTATGCCTATTGTAAGAACGAACGACGAATTGAAACGCGGCCTCAACGTTGCTGAGTACCAGACTACAACAATATGCGTATTGACAAGCGAACATTTGAGTCATAAACTCAAGAGGCCCTGATCAGATTTTATAACTCGAACGTTGGAGGTTTAATGACTAATTTTGTTGCCCGTTGTGAGTTTTGTAGAGGCACAGGGAGAGAGTTTCAGGGTGGAATATGTCGAGTATGCAAAGGAGGGGGTAAATTCCAGTATACGGGCGGACGATCGAACTGGACTCAGTGTTCGTGTTGGCAATCTAAGGAAGGCCCAGGCCGGCAATGGTCCGCAATGCTTCCGCAACCTTGTGAGGTATGTGGGGGTAGTGGGTGGCTCCGCTTTGATGATGACCATATTTTGAGCTAAATACCCTTTACAAGACACGGCTAGCGTTTAAAAAGCCTGGCTCCGACAAATGCCAGGCACACCAATACTAATGATGCGTCGCCCCACCATGGGAACACTTTGCTCATCACAAGGGCAATAGTAATCAAAACGGCGGCTAGAGAATCTATATAAATATTCAGGTTACAGCTCCTTCTAAAATGGTTGATAGGAGGGGGCCGAACTGCCCCCTCCAAATTAGCGAATCTTTGTTTCAGATCCTGCCTTTGTCCACGTCTCGGATAATTGCGTGTTTTACTATCGAATCGAGATCATTTTCATCCACGATAATAGCCATGTTATTATAAGCACCCGGACCTCTGACGAGTGAATTGAAAGGTTGGACGCGAAACTCCCTATATTCTTCAGGTACCGAATCATATGGATGTATTTGTTTGCCTCCGATCTTGAGTAAGCTCGCATATAACAAGTCTCTATCATAGTTGTTCCCAGCCGTGAACTGTACAAGCACCGTCTTGCCTTCCCAAACTATTATTCGCCTTCTGTTCATGCCAGCAGTTTCGCGATGTGTAAATCCTATCCGAAAAAGATAGGAATTTGAAGGATAACCTGGCCATCTAACGTATGCCATTGTTTCGAAACCATGATCAAAATGTTCTATAGTCCGGTATTCATCCCACCACTCAAAATCGAACGCTCCTGTTTCATGGTAAGTTCCGGACAGGGTGTATTTGGGCATTTCGCTCATCGTTTTCTCCTTATTATTTTAGAATTAGTTCTTTAATAGCCGCAGTTAAAGTTCAACCTACTTCTCTTTGTTCTTATTTACGTATGTCAGGAGATCAGGTTGCCTCTCCTGTGGCATCGAGAAGCCTAACCTCTGATTTTTATGCGTGTTGAGCCTGGTTAGGATTGTATCTATGTCTGACTTTTGTGGAGAGATCTTTGCCAAGGATTCGCCAAACTCTATAGCCAAGCCCCAGATCGTTTCCTGCAATTTTGCCGGAGAGAAGCCCTCGGTCCTTTCTGCGATGTAATTTCGAGATGCCTCATCAATTTTGATCTTCTTATTACAAAGGTTATTAAGTAATAATCTTCTTTCTTCCAAGTTGGGATTTTCGAAATGGCAAATTACGTCAAAACGGCTTGGGCGTTGTGACATGGCTGAATCCAAGCTGGTGATATTATTGGTCGTAGCGATAACGACGCAATCAGACTTGGACTCGAGCCCATCGAGTTCGACAAGTAATGAAAGTAATGCTGGATTGCCATAATTGCCAAATTCATCACGTGAGAGTGCTACGCACTCTATGTCGTCGATTATTATTATGGCTTTTCCCAAATCCGCAGCAAGAGAAAAAACGTTGGATAAGTATCCGTCATCGGCCATTCGGAATGGTACCGTCGTTATGACCGAGATATCGGAGGTGGCATCACTCATGACTGCTTTGCAGACCAAGGTTTTTCCACATCCGGGAGGGCCAGCAAAAATTAGTCCGCGTTTAGTCGGAATCCCCAATTTTTTCCAAAGGGCTGTTTTGCGAAGGAAGCCAACGCTGTTCTTTTGTATTGTTTCCTTAATGCGATCGTTTAATATGATTGCATCCCATGATTGCGGGCGAATGTCCAGGAATTTAATCCTGGTACCTAATTGGACCTGCTTCCCGCGGTAGATATTCTCCTCCCTTCCGACTGTGTTGATTGATTTCACCAACGCATTGATTTTAACCCTGTCTTTTGAAAGCCCCTCGACCGACACGCTATTACTACTTTCCGGGCCGATTTCCGCAGTGACGACAAGGCGCACAGCCCCTTTTTGAAGCAGTAGCTGGCCATCGCGAAGAAGCAGCTCTTTCTTCCTGTAATCCACTTCGACCTTAACAAATATTGCCTCGGGCGCTCGATATCCTAACTTTCGGACCGTTTCCCACTCTTCCCTCTCAATTATGCGTTGGAGCGACCATGCCAAAAGAGACCAGTAGAAATTTGGCAGAATTATGCAATCCTGATAACGCTTTCCTTTACCGAGGAAATTTTCAATCGGTGCAACGTTTTTTTCACGCAGGCATTTCTGATATCTCTCATACCGGGTCAAGCCGGCATCGGCATCTGTCGCTACATTATTCTTTTCATCTGTCATTTAATTTCTCCCATTTAGAAATATTTGTTATCGACAAATCATGATGTGCTGATCGGAAAGTTTTCATTTGAGCGGTAATAAATCGATGGGTTTGGATTGTTAGTTACCCTATAAACCTGGCTGCCGGGTTGGTATTTTTGAACGCAATACCAAGCGAGGTTTTAACATTCTAATCTTGCTCTCGATCTCTTCTAAACTCCCTGAGATGCTGCAGGAGAAGCAGTGGTAAATTTCGATTGGGTGTTTCCGATCCTGGTCCCAATCTTTAAAAAGGTTATTGCAAAGACATTTAGGGCAGAGTATTCGGCTAAATATAGTCTTGCCTCCAATTAAAACATTCGATCTATTTCTGCATATATTCAATTTTTAATGTGCATTTGTTGCAGGCTACCCGGATTGGCACTGTTAGGTGCTATTTTTCAGTAACTTGGTATACCTATTTGGTTTGCGCACCTCCTTCCAATAGTTTTTGGGCAAACAAAAACCAGGCCTTTCGGCCTGGCACAAGAAAAAACCTAGAATAAATCTAGGTCCGGGAAACTATCCCCATCGTTTGTTCGGAATCAACTAAGTTTGTTCTAATTTCTTATGATAGAAATATAACCTATTTCGTATAGTTTGTCAAGGATTACATACCCCGTTAGGCATATTTGGTGCCAACCAAAACCCACAATTAGGAGTGGTATTATCGTGCATTTCTAGCTTGAATATTGGGCATTTAGACTCTTGATATTTTCAACATATATCTCTAATATATGACACAATATAGCGAACCGGGATAAAATAATGGAATCCAAAACAATCAGAGTTGAAATTGACGTTTTCAATGAACTTAATTCATATCGCAAAAGGGGTCTATTAAACAAATATTTACGTCTCGTCCTTGGGCTCCCTACTCCGTTTAAGGATGTTCTAGATAGTTTAAAAAAAGAAGAACAAACCGCCAAAGGATATCTGAAAAATCGGTATGATATTCGCTCGAAGAAGCAGAGAACCCTAGGCATTATCTTCGCCAACAAAAGCAAACTGGTCATTCTAGTCAGGGAAAACGATGCTATTAATTTATGCTTAAGGGGTAATGATAAGGGAACAACCCAAAGGTATTTCAAGGCGAAATCTTTTAAATGGACTATCGACTACGACGATGAGGTAAAAAAAACCTTGGCAATTGATATTATTAACAAAATTCAATCTACCGACGGTAGGCGGCGAAAACCACGCAAGCTGGAAACGAGAAGGAGAGCGCCGCGAACAGGATAGAAAGAGAAGATAACTTAAAAAGCCGCATAGAATCAAAGTTCAAGGTCGGGAAGTCTGCAAGTACGCCGGCCTTCTCTGTTTTACTTAGATGCGGGCAGGTTATTCTACACGCTAGGCAGGTTATTCATCACGCTATAAAAAAGGGAACGCCGCGGATCCTGACAGGGAACCGCGGCGCTGACATTACCGGCACCAGAGCGATCAATCGTAAAACATGTAATTGGCGCAGGTCGGATGGCCTTCCCATAACGGCGCGGCCTGAAACGATGAGCCCCCCAGGCATTCGAGGCAGAACCAGAGACAATTACGGCATCCGAACTCCGAAGATTTCACTTCCGGGGGCACTTGTTGGACAAATTCGATTTCCATCATGCCGCCTTCGCGCCTGCTGCCGGTTCGCGGACCAGTTTTTCGGCTATGCAGACGTGGGAATACCTGACGACGGGATTATCAGCCGCCCATTTCGGCACTTTCGCATCGATATTAGACACAAGTTTGCCCGTTTCAGACACGAACGGGGCGATGGTGCGCACGTCGAGCCATTCCCGTGCGCCGTTCTTCCTGATTGCCGCGTAACAGCCTGTTCTTTCCATGTTATTTCTCCTTCGCCCGGCGGCCGCTGCCGCCTGCGGCGTTAAATCTTCATTTTTGGTTCATCGAGTTCGGTGACGACCAGCGGGGGCTGGATTTGAAGCCGGATGAAGCGCCGCTGCGCCAGTTTTATGGCGTAGGCGGCGAAAGCCGCCTGGCTGCGCTTCTGGCCTGCCGCGCACTTTCCCGCACTCGGACATAACCCGGGGCATATCTTTTTTCCACAGCTGGTTTCTTTCATCGGACTCCTCCTTTATTTTTTTACCTGCCCCCATTACCAGAACAAAGTGGTGTGAACTGAACGCCGTAACCCGCAGGGGCGTAACGGAGTGAAGCAGTGCGAAGCGCTTTACGGCATAGTGAAGTGAAACACGTATAGTTTGTGCGTGGGGGCAGATTATAAATTCGTTCCCTCCAATGACGGGATTGTGTGTAATTCAGATTCAATTACGCGTAATTGATAACAGATTGTGCGTAATATTAATCGGAGTGAGCCGCCTAGTCAGTGATAACAACATTAGGCACAACGGAGGACGTGTCTTGATAATATTGTGCGTAATCCGCGGGGCGGGTGGTTACCGCCGAAGAGAGAGACAACTAGTTAGCCATTTCTGTAGGCATGTTGTCGAACGAAACGGCAGCCGGGGCGAAGCCACGGCTAGCCCTGCGGAGCAGGGCAGGTAATTGCCCGTTCCCATCCTCCGCGAGCGAGGCGGCGGCACCTTAGCCCCGCAGGGTAAATAGCCATCGTTCTGCGGAAGCCTAGGCATAACCCGCCGCCGAGCGAGCCTCCCGCGTGCTCTGGGGGGGCGAGGCCTGCCGAGTTGAGGCGGTGCGCACAATTAACTTATGTTACCGGCCAGACTGAGCCGCAGTGAAGTTACACATAAGACTTGATTGTGCGCAGGGGCGGGGTACAGATGCGGCCCTTCGATACATTTGATGGAAAACCAGGCCGAGGAACACTCCGGCTTATGCGGTGCAAGACGGAGTGGACCGAGGGGAGACTGATTATAGATATGCCCTGTTGAGCAGAATCGAAGCTTTGGCGGTGCGGATGCCAGTCGGCGCGGCGTGCGTGTTAGAGCGGCGACTGGCATGGGGCGGTATGAATGGTGCCCTACAACACTCGTTTGCGGCAACACAGAACGTGCGACGCTCCGGCGAACAATTAGCGGTGACGGAGCGGAGCACGAGGGAACGAGCCAGTTATAGCCAACGCCAACTTATTAGGCACGAACTGGCGAGTGACCGTTTCACCCTCCTGCTGGCCGCAAGGTGATTGGGGGGCGGGTAACAGTCCGCCCGTGAGCGGGCTGTTACGGGGGCACACTCAAGACTTTTCAGGTGCGGGGGCCAGTCGGCGGCGTGTGTGCGGACGACTGGCAGGCGGCGGGGCTATGAAACCGTACCCTTCGACAGGACACCCTCTGATGATTAACAGGATAGCGGCTGCAACCCGGCAAACACCTACCTCCTTGACGGGGTGCGCCGCGAAAGAGCGAACCAGGCCTAAAACCCGAAAGAACAAATCGTAGATTATGGCGGGGCGGGTGCCAGTCGATGCGGCGTCCGGAGCGGCGACTGGCAAGGCGGGGGATACCAGCCTCGTGCCCTCTTTTTTGATACAAACGCTTTACCCTAGCCACTGCGAAGCGGATCGGCAGGGTAAAGCCACTATAACCGTAAGAAGCGTTACCCTCGCCGTCAGCATCATCGGGGGGCGTGTTCAGTCGGGCGGACGTGTCAGGGAGCGCGACTGAACAGGGCGGAGTGACCTTTTCGTTGATTCAGGATTTGGCGGGGACGAGTGCCAGTCGACGCGTGTGTTTGGCGACTGGCACGGGGGCGGACACCTCCTCCCCTCCGGATACGTTTATTCTGGATTCCCGAGTCTGCTGCTCGGGAATGACGGGGGATGGGGGACGGAATTGCCGCGCTACGCTCGCAATGATCATGCACGGGCTTTCAGCCGTCAGCGGGCAGCTGTCAGCACGATGGAACTACGACCAAGCCATTTATTGATTATCTCGCTGCGCTCAACAAGGCAATGGAAATGGATGCCGGATGTGCGCTCCGGCATGACAAAGAGGGAGCTCGACAATGACAGAGGAGTGGATCCCTCGAGGAACCGCTCGAGGACAAGCGACAGCCTGCGGGCAGCCCCGCAAAGACACGTTATGCCGCCGCGTACACGCTGCGACCAGCGCCGTAGTAAGCATCGTAGATATGCTGAAACACTGCGGTGGCCTTTTGCTCGAATAGTGCCGGTGTATAAACCTTTGGCAAACCCCGGTCCAGCAGTTTCTCGATAGTGACTCTTACCTCAGCCCTGGCCTGTTGCCGCTTGCGCCAATCGAGCACCAGTTTGCTGGCTTTAAGGGTATTCAGCAGCTCTCGGGCAGTAGCTTTGACCTTGTCCCGTTCGGCTTCAGTCATCTCAATTTGAGGTTTGGTCAGGAGGTCGAAGAGGGCCAGTTCCTCCTCGTTCAGTTGTTCCCCCACACCCCGCTTCTCTTCCTCGTTCAAACTTCGGGCAAAGACCATCAGTTGCTGGAAGAACTCCTCAGCGTTGAGGCTGCCCGCGTTGTAGTCGTCGATCATAGCCTGGAAGCGTTCGAGATAATCCATGCGCGTGCGGTTGAGCCGCACCATAGCCATGAGCTTCTGCGCCACCGTAGCTTTGAGTTTTTCGTTCATGGTGCGCTGGTGGCCCGTCTTGAACTTGTCGGCCAGTTTCTCGAAGTCAATCTGGCTGAGGTCAATCCAGCGTCCGTCGTCGTAAGGCTCGTTTGCCTCGCGGATTATGTAACCCTCGGTGGCGATGGAGCGGTCAAGCAGCCCCTCCACCTGTTGCATGACCAGAGAGATATCCGCCGGAGGAACGAGCGCGCGGATCGTGTCGGCGATGATCTGTATGGGCGTCAACTCTATTCCAAACTCCTGTGCCGATGGATCAGGCAGCACGGCTTTGTAGAGACGCTGTACAGTATTAGCCAGATCGAGATACCGGCGCTTGATATCTTCAGAGGCCACCAGAGCCTCAACGGCGTCATCTAGCAAGCCGACGCGGGCAAATCCACTGGCGCTCTGAATGGCCGCCAGATTCACGCCACGTTCCCGGCAGAAGACGCGTGTCTCCTCCAATGAATGCCTTAGCGCTGCCACCAGCGCTGACTTATCCTCCACGGGCTTGTCGCCGCCGTGGCCCGCGCCGTAAATGGCCAGCGCCTGCTCCAGGTTGCGGAAAACTCCGGCATAATCCACGATCAGTCCGCTCACCTTGCCGGGATAGACCCGGTTGGCCCGGGCAATGGTCTGCATGAGCGTATGGTTGCGCATGGGCTTATCCAGGTAAAGCGTCGAACAGCTCGGTGCGTCGAAGCCGGTCATCCACATGGCGCAGACAAAAACCAAACGGAAGGGGTCCTCGGGTTTCTTGAACTTCGTCTCCAGGTCTTCTTCTACCATGCGCTTGCGGTGAGGCCGGATATCCAGCCCCTTCTCAGCCATGTCGGCAATCTCGTTCTGCCCCTGCGAAACCACCACTGCCATATCGGTTTCTTTCATGCGGGCGATGCTATCTGCAATCTCTTGCCGTGCTTCGCCATTCGCACTGGCCTGTTCCGCCTCCAAAGCCGCTATTTTCGCCGCCCAGTACTTCTTAACCTTGTCATACATGCGGATGGCCGTGGCCTTGTCGATACTGATCATCATGGCCTTGCCCTGAAAGCCACGCCCCGTGAAATGCTCCACCAGGTCTTTGGCCACCGCCTCCAGACGGGCATCGCGTGTGATCAGGTGGTATTCGCGGGCAAATTCGCGCTCAAGCTTCTTCTCCTGGGCCTCGTCCAGTTCCGCCTCTTCCAGCAGGCGCTCCATGTCCTCGTTGAGGCTGGTGTTGACCAGTTGCAGTTCCGGGATGCGGTTTTCGTAGTAGAGCGGCACCGTAGCGCCGTCAGCCACTGACTGCTGGAAATCATAGACGCTGATGTAATCCCCGAAGACCTGCCGCGTCTTTTCCTCGCCAACGATCAGCGGCGTGCCGGTGAAGGCAAGGAAAGCCGCATTGGGCAGGGTCGTGCGCATGTTCAGCGCCAGAGTGTCGTACTGGCTGCGGTGCGCTTCATCGGTAATGACGATGATATCACTCCGTTCGGAAAGAACCGGGTGGGTCTCGCCCTTGTCGGTGCGAAACTTTTGAACCAGCGTAAAGACATAGCGGTGATCCTCAGTAAGCAACTGCCGAAGGTGTTTGCTGCTTTCCGCCTGGGCGTGGGCTTCGGTTACAACGCCTGCCGAGGCGAAATGCTTGTAGATCTGCCCGTCCAGTTCCTGCCGGTCGGTGACCACCACAAATGTCCAGTTCCCCGGCACCTTGCGCAGCACTTTCTGGGCGAAGAACATCATCGCCACACTCTTGCCGCTGCCCTGCGTATGCCAGAACACCCCCAGCTTGCCGTTCCGTTGTCGAATATTGGCCAGGGCTTCCAGTGCATTATTAACGCCCAGGTACTGATGGTTCTTGGCTGTCAGCTTGACTAGTCCGCTTTGGACTTCCTGAAACAGAATGAAGTTCTCCACCAGATCCAGCAAACGCACAGGGTCGCATACACCGCGCAACATGGTTTCCAGAGACACCCGGCCAGCCTCGTCCTCACTGCCCACTTTTTTCCATTCGGCGAAGTGCTCCCATCCAGCGGTGACGCTGCCCACACGGCTTTGGCTGCCGTTGGAGACGATAATGAGGGCGTTGGGCCAGAAAAGCTGAGGCACGGTATCCTTGTAATCACGCAAGTTGCCGGCGAAGGCGGTCTCCAGACGGCGGTGGGTGGCCTTCAGTTCAATGAATACCAGAGGCAATCCGTTTACAAAGCCCACAAGGTCGGCCCGCCGGGTGTACATCTCCCCGGTGACCCAGAACTGGGAACAGAGCAGAAAGTCATTGTTGCCAGGGTCGCCCCAATCGATCACCCGCACCACTTCAACAGTCTCGCCGTCCCCGGCGGGATCCTGTATGGGGATGCGCACGTCGTTCTTGAGCAATTGATAAATCTCGCGGTTGGCGGCCACCATGCTCATGCGCGAGCGGTCGCGGGTCAGTTCCTCGATGGCCTGATTGATGGCTTCAAGTGAGGCGTCCGGGTTAAGCCGCTGCAAGGCCGGGCGCAGGCGAGCGGTAAGGATAACCTCGGCGCGGGTCTCGCGGCCAAGTGTGCTGGCGCCGTGGTCGAACTCGTGATAGGCGTCGACTGTCTCCCAGCCCAACTCCGCCATCAGGGCGATGGCCGGTTGTTCAACCAATGCGTCTTCGGTGTAATCAGACACTTGTTACTTCGATCCCCTTATGGCGCTGAAAAAGTTCAGAAACATATTGGACTCTCTGGGGGGTGAAGACAGGGAGCCCGATTGAAGCAGATCTACCTAGAAAGTTATTACCGAAGCGGGTATATTCGCTTCATGCATTACGTCAATGATGTTCTCGACAATCCCA
>CAIMVG010000029.1 GCA_903844845.1 uncultured Dehalococcoidia bacterium
CCATACGCCCTACGGGTGGCTTCGTCGCCATAGTCATCGTGAAACTGAATTATCTCTAGGCGTTTTTCGATGGTAGTACGTTTGGGATTGTCGAGAACATCAATGACGTAATGCATGAAGCGAATATACCCGCTTCGGTAATAACTTTCTAGATAGATCTGCTTCAATCGGGCTCCCTGTCTTCACCCCCCAGAGAGTCCAATATGTTTCTGAACTTTTTCACGGCGCTCGATCCACCCGGGATTTCAATTTCACAATCTCTCATTTTTGTGCTAGATTATAGGTCTCAGCAGCTACAAAAACAGGAGAAAAACTATGCAGGAAACAGGAACCTGGAAACTTAAAACCGGCCTTGCCCAGATGCTCAAAGGCGGCGTCATCATGGACGTCATCAACGCCGAGCAGGCCAAGATAGCCGAAGATGCCGGAGCCTGTTCCGTTATGGCGCTGGAGCGCGTGCCGTCCGACATCCGCGCCGCCGGGGGCGTCGCGCGCATGGCAGACCTCACCATCATCGAAAACATCATGAAGGTCGTCACGATCCCCGTTATGGCCAAGTGCCGTATCGGCCATTTCGTAGAGGCCCGCGTCCTGGAAGCCCTCGGCGTTGATTATATCGACGAGAGCGAAGTGCTCACTCCCGCCGATGAGGCCCACCACGTATGGAAACATGATTTCAAGGTACCCTTTGTTTGCGGGTGCCGCAACCTCGGAGAAGCGCTGCGCCGCGTCGGGGAGGGCGCCGCGATGATACGCACCAAGGGCGAAGCGGGGACCGGCAACGTAGTCGAAGCCGTCCGCCACATGCGCACCGTCATGGACGATATCCGCAGGCTGGCCGCACTGCCCCAGGAGGAGATCCCCGCCTTCGCCAAAGAGATTCAGGCGCCGCTCGACCTGGTCATCGAAGTTCATAATACCGGCAAGCTGCCGGTGGTCAATTTCGCCGCGGGCGGGATAGCCACCCCTGCCGACGCCGCCCTGATGATGCACCTGGGGGCCGAAGGAGTTTTCGTTGGCTCCGGGATATTTAAATCCAGCAACCCGTCCGCCCGTGCCAAAGCCATCGTTAAAGCCACCACGCACTATAAAGACGCCCTAATCATCGCCGAGGTGTCCAAAGACCTGGGCGAGGCCATGCCCGGTCTTGAAATCTCCAAGATCCCGCCGCAGGAACTCCTGGCGGGGCGGGGCTGGTAACTAGAATAATGGAACGAAGATCTCAAGATGTTTTCATGCGGAAAACCGCCCGACACGGGCGCAGGCGCGCGGAGTAAGAATTGATCTACAGCATCGAGGTCTGCCTCAAAGATGGCCAGCCCGACCCCCGAGGCTCAGGCGTTGCACGCGGCATCCACGACCTGGGGATCCATAAAAAAGATATCTCGGTCGGCGTAAGCGACTTCTACTGGCTCGACGGGACCCTGACGCCAAAAGAACTGGACAGTATCGCCCGCGAATTACTGGTTGATCCCATAACCCAGGAATTCAATTGCAGCCCCCTTCAGAATAACGATACCCCTGAAGCTCACAACATCACAGTCACATACAACCCCGGCGTGACCGACCCGGTTGAAGAAACGCTGATGAAAGCCCTGGCCGACATGGGCCTGTCAACGGTTCATTCTGCCAGGACAGCCCAGCGCTATCATATAAAAGGCCCGCTGGACCAGGGTGAACTGGATATCATATGCGCCAGGCTGCTGGTCAACCCCATCATCCAGCGCGTCGTGAAAGAAACCCCTAAAGCCTTCGCTGAAAGCCCCCGGTACACATTCAAACTTAAGCATGTTGACCTGCTGGGTTCCGTAGATGAGGAACTTGTGCGCATAGGCCGGGAATACAGCCTGAACAGGGCCGAAATATCCGCCGTCAAGGCGTTCTACGCCGGCCTCGAACGGAATCCCACCGACGCCGAAATGGAAACGCTGGGGCAGACCTGGAGCGAGCACTGCGTCCACAAAACTTTCAGGGGAAATTTCGAATTCGAAGGGCAAAACATCACCAATCTCCTGAAGAGCACGATAATGCGGGCTACACGGGAACTTTCTCCGCCGTGGTGCCTGTCCGTGTTCAAAGACAACGCCGGCGTCGTCGACTTCGACGGAGACTGGGCGGTCTGCTTCAAGGTGGAAACACATAACCATCCATCCGCCATCGAGCCCTACGGGGGCGCGGCCACCGGCCTCGGAGGCGTCGTCAGGGACGTCATGGGCACGGGCCTCGGGGCAAAACCGATAGCCAATACCGACGTATTCTGTTTCGGCCCTCCGGATTTTGATTTCAACCGGCTGCCGCCCGGCGTTCTGCACCCGCGCCGCGTTTTCAAAGGTGTGAGGGCCGGTGTGGCCGATTACGGCAATCGCCTCGGCATTCCTACCGTGAACGGGGCCATTTTATTCGATGAACGTTACACGGCCAACCCTCTGGTTTTCTGCGGCACGGTCGGTATAATGCCAAAGCAGATGTCCCAGCAGGGCAAGCAGAAGCCGGGTGACAAGGTTGTTCTGGCTGGAGGGCGCACCGGACGCGACGGGATCCACGGGGTCACCTTCGCCTCGGAACAGCTGACAAGGGATTCCACCGAGCTTTCGTTCACTTCAGTTCAGATAGGGAATGCCATCGTCGAGAAAAAAGTCATCGACGGACTGCTCAAGGCACGCGATAAAAAATTGTTCTCCCGCATCACGGACTGCGGCGGCGGCGGGCTCTCTTCAGCGGTAGGCGAGATGGCCGAAGAAACAGGCGTCAAGGTATATCTCGACAGGGTCCCGTTAAAATACGCCGGGCTTTCCTACTCGGAGATATGGATATCCGAATCCCAGGAACGGATGCTAATGGCGGTGCCCCCGGCAAATGTCGAAGAACTCCTCCAGATTTTCGCCGACGAAGGAGCAGAAGCCACCGTCATCGGAGAGTTCACCGACGACAGGCGTCTGCACCTCTATTTTAACGACCATACTGTATGCGACCTCGAAATGGGGTTCCTCCACGGCGGCCGCCCCGAGATGAACATGGTAGCCGAGTGGAAAAAACCTCTGCACCCGGAGCCTGAAATCGCGCAAAAGGGCGATTTTAACGAAGTACTGCTCGGCCTTCTTTCAGCCTGGAATGTATGCAGCAAGGAATGGGTCATCCGCCAGTATGACCATGAGGTCCAGGGAGCCAGCGTGCTCAAGCCCCTGGTCGGCGAGACCGAAGAGGGACCCGGCGACGCCGCTATAGTCAAACCCGTTGCCACCTCTGCCCGGGGGTTGATAATAGGCTGCGGCATCAACACGCGTTACGGCGACATCGATCCCTACTGGATGGCCGCTTCAGCCATCGACGAGGCGCTGCGGCAAGTCATCGCAGTCGGCGGCAGCCTGCGGCATACGGCGCTCCTTGACAACTTCTGCTGGGGCAACGTGAAAGACAGGCAGAGCCTCGGGGCCCTGGTCAAGGCCTCCCGGGCTTGTTACGACATGTCGATAGCATTCAAAACACCTTTCATTTCCGGCAAGGACAGCCTTAACAACGAATTCGAACAAGACGGCAAACGGATATCGATCCCGCATACACTGCTGATCTCCGCGATGGCGGTCATGGATGACGCCGGCAAGGCCGTTTCGATGGATTTCAAAAAAGCCGGGAATCTCATTTACATCCTCGGGGCAACGTATGACGAGATGGGCGGCTCCGAATATCTCGCCAGGATGGGCTACATCGGGAATAAATCACCCATGGTCAATTTCGCGGCTTCCCGCAAACTGATGGAAGACCTGAGCGGCGCGACTTCACGCAGGCTCGTGCGCTCCTGCCACGATCTATCCGAAGGTGGATTGGGAGTCGCTCTTTCAGAGATGGCTTTCGCAGGCAACCTCGGCGCGGAGGTCTCCCTCGGCGCCGTTCCCCAGGGCGAAATCGCCGACCGCGATGACGTACTGCTGTTCTCCGAATCGAACAGCCGTTTCCTGGTTGAGATAGAACCGGGAAATCGCGAAGAATTCGAAATTACGATGCACGGAAATATTTTTGCCGTCATCGGGAGTGTAAATACGTCGGATGTTCTCAGGGTCGAGGGACTCAATGGCGAAACCATAATTTCACTGCCCCTGAGGGCCCTCAAAGAGTCCTGGCAGAAGCCCCTGCGCTGGTGATGGTATGAATAGCGTAAATGTCCTTATCCTGAGGGCCCCCGGGACCAATCGCGACGAGGAAACGGCAGCAGCGTTCCAACAGGCCGGGGCTTCGACACGCCTTGCCACTATTAACGAGGTCGCGACGGCTTCTTTCCGCTTTTCAGACTCCCAGGTGCTGGTTTTTCCCGGCGGATTTGCGTACGGCGACGACCTGGGCGCCGGCAGGGTCCTTGCAAGCGAGTTGAATTTGAAACTCAGGGCCGACATGCAGCCCTTCATAGATCGCGGAGGGCTGGTCCTGGGGATCTGCAACGGTTTCCAGACACTGGTCAAGGCCGGGATACTGCCGGGCCCCATGTCTAAAGGTCAAACGGTAACTCTTACGAATAACGACTCCGGGCGTTTCGAATGCAGGTGGGTCTACCTCACTGCCAACCCATCGAGTAAATGCGTATTCACCGCCGGCATCCGGACAATCTACGTCCCCGTCGCGCATGGAGAGGGCAAGCTTGTCGCCGACCCGGCTGTGGTCGCCTCTCTGGACGTTGCACTTTATTACACCGGTGCTGAAGGAAACCGCAACCCGGGTTATCCTCATAATCCTAATGGCTCGACGAAGGACATCGCTGGCATCACCGACTCTACCGGCCGCGTCTTTGGTTTGATGCCCCATCCCGAGGACCATATCAGGGAAAGCCAGCACCCGCGCTGGACGCGCGGCGAGGCCACAAAAGAAAGCCTCGGTTCTTCCATCTACCAGAACGCGGTGAACTGGGTAAAAAAAATTTAACCTGGCAGTTCAAGCTCCACTTTCCCCTTTGAATTCTTGATAAGGCTTCCCCTATCATTTTAACTGACAGGCAAGGAAATCCCATGCCGGAACAACAATCATTTGAATACGAGATCAGTGCACTGGCCAACAACGATTCCTGGCGCATGTTCCGCATCATCGGCGAATTTGTTGAGGGTTTCGAAGCCCTCGCCGATATAGAACCGGCTGTTACCATCTACGGTTCGGCGAGGGAACTGAAAGCCGAACACCCCCTTTATATCATGGCCGAGGAAATCGCCTTCAGGCTTGCCAAACAGGGGTTTTCCATCATAACCGGGGGAGGCCCGGGTACGATGGAAGCTGCAAACAAGGGCGCTATCCGCGGGGAAGCCCGCTCGATCGGGCTCAATATCAAGCTCCCGTTGGAACAGAAGCCGAATGATTTCACCACGGTTTCGCTCAATTTCAGGTATTTTTTCGTACGCAAAGTTATGCTGGTCAAATACGCGAGCGCGTTTGTCTTCATGCCGGGCGGACTGGGCACCATGGACGAACTCATGGAAGTGCTGGTCCTCATGCAGACCCACAAGATAAAACCCTTTCCGGCCATCCTGGTCGGCAGCGCTTACTGGAAAGGATTGCTGGATTGGTTGAAGAATACCGTCCTGGCGCAAGGATCCATATCTGAAGACGACCTCCATCTGTTGCGGGTCTGCGATACAGTCGATGAAGTTGTTGAAGCCGTCAGGATGTGGCACCACAAAGGAGAACTGGGCGGTAAAAGGGCGCTGAGCCGGTGAATGAAGCTGTCCCCCTAGAAAGGCTTTCTGCCCGCAGCCGGGCCCAGCGATTGTTGCTTGGCACCCTGTTCTGCCTGTCTGTCGCAGACGGAATTTTGACCCGCTTTATCATCTCCAACGGTTTGGGCCGCGAAGGCAACTTCTGGCTTTCTGACCTAGCGGCCAGCGACGCCCTTATCGGTATTAAAATGCTGGGTACGGTGCTTGCGATTTACCTCCTGTGGCGCCTGCATTACATCAGGCCGAAAATCGTCATGGCTACCACGGTCTCATTTGTAGGCTGGTATACTCTGGTAGTATTCTGGAATATAATAGTAATAGTAATCGGTTCTAAATAAACCGTATGAAAACGGGTTATTCCTTTCCGGGTTTCGTTGCAACAACTGCCTCGGAAATGGTTGCGACCATCCGTCAATCTTCCCGCTCTTGATGACGGCGTGCCGGCATGTTATACTGATGTGTTAAAAACGAGCTCTAGAGGGATAAGGGAGGGTTTTCTTGGCTGATACTGCAACAATCAAAGAACTATTAGAGGCCGGTGCTCACTTCGGTCACCAGACCAGCAGGTGGCATCCGCGCATGAAAAAATACATTTTCACCAAGCGCAACGGCATCCATATCATCGACCTGGAACAGACCGCCAGCATGCTCGGTAAGGCCAGCGAGTTCATCAAGAACATCGTCGGCGAGGGCGGCAAAATCCTGTTCGTCGGTACTAAAAAACAGGCACAGGCTATCGTTCAGGAAGAGGCCAAACGCGCTGGCATGTTTTATGTAAACCAGCGTTGGATCGGCGGGACGCTGACCAACTTTGCCGCGATTCAAAGCCGCATCGATTACCTGGTAAGGCTTGAAGACCAGCAGGCGAAAGGCGAGATGGCTCGCCTGCCCAAAAAAGAAGCCCTGAAACTTACCGAAGAGATCGAGGAGATGAACCTCCAGCTCGGCGGCATCAAGGAAATGACTACCCTTCCCGACGCACTCTTCATAGTTGACCCCTCCAAGGAGCGCATCGCCATCGCCGAAGCCCAGAGGGTCGGAATCCCGGTTATAGCTATGGTTGATACCAACTGCAATCCGGACGAGATTGATGCGCCCATCCCCTCGAACGATGACGCCATCCGTGCCATCAAGCTGGTAACCAGCAAGATTGCGAGTGCGATTCTCGAAGCCAAAGGCGGCATGACCGTAGCCGTGGAGAAGGGCGATGTTCCCAATCCCTCCGCCGAGACTGCCCCGGCAACCGTAAAATAATAATTCCCTTAACAAGGTAACCCGAGGAGATTCAAGTGGAAATTTCGACAGCCCATATCAAAGAGCTTAGAGAAACTTGCGGCGCAGGCATCATGGACTGCCGCAGTGCTCTGATCGAAACCAACGGAGACCTGCAAAAAGCGACCATATTGCTGAAGGAACGGGGCTGCGCCAAGGCGGCTAAAAAAGCCGACCGCGTAACTGCCCATGGGCTTGCGGAAACCTATGTTCACACCGGCGGCCGGGTGGCTGCGATGGTTGAACTTAATTGTGAAACCGATTTCGTGGCCCGCACGGACGAATTCAAGCGTTTGGCCCATGAAATCGCCATGCAGGTAGCCGCCATGAACCCGACTTATGTGCTGGCCGAGCAGATCCCCCCGGGTACCATCGTCCCGGAAGGTGAAGTAATCTGCCTGCTGGACCAGTCTTTTATCAAAGACCCTTCCAAGACCATCAAGGACCTGATCGTAGAAGTTATCGCCCGCGTTGGAGAGAACATCCGAGTCAGCCGGTTTGCACGTTTTGAAGTAGGCGTTTACCCGGAGTAAACGCAAAGGACTGAGCTAATATGGCCCAGGCCAAATACAAACGGGTCCTGCTGAAACTCAGCGGCGAAGCCTTCAAGGGCGGCCACGAAGATATCGATATCGATGCCGCGACTGTTTCCGACGTTGCCCGCCGTATCAAACAAGCCCGCGACATGGATGTTCAGGTTGCCATCGTCGTAGGGGCAGGCAACATCTGGCGCGGCTCCACCGCTGAAAAAGCCGGTTTCGACCGCGTCACGGCAGACTATGCCGGAATGCTGGCCACCGCCATCAACGCACTCGCCCTCCAGGACACCCTCGAAAGAATCGGCGTGGAGACGCGGGTTCAGTCTGCCCTCACCATCCAGCAAGTGGCAGAACCTTTCATCAGGCGCCGGGCCATCCGGCATATGGAAAAAGGCCGGGTCGTGATCCTCGCCTGCGGTACCGGGAACCCGTACATGACAACCGACACCGCGGCTGCCCTGCGCTCCATCGAGCTGGGGGCCGACGTTCTCCTCATGACCAAGAATTATGTCGATGGCGTTTACAGCGCCGACCCCCGCAAAGACCCGAACGCAAAAAAAATCGAACACCTCACGTATCTTCAGGCACTTAATATGCGCCTGCAGGTCATGGATACGACAGCGCTTTCACTTTGCATGGACAACAAGCTTCCCATTATCGTTTTCAATCTTCAAGCCGACCGCAGTGTCGAGAGAGCCATCAGCGGTGAACCCATCGGCACCGTGATAGATAGCGAGGAGGTAAAATGATAGACCCTGTTTTACTTAAAGCCGAAGAAAAGATGAAAACCTCGGTAGACGTGCTCAAACGGGAAGTGGCCGGCGTGCGCACCGGACGGGCCAGCCCTGCCCTTGTGGAACATGTGCGTGTAGATTTTAACGGCGTCCCTACCCCTTTGTCCCACGTCGCCAGCATTTCGGCTTCCGGGAACAATCTGCTTATCATCCAACCGTGGGACCCCAATATCGTCAATGCCATCGAGAAAGCCATTTTAAAATCCAATCTCGGTCTTACTCCCACCAGCGACGGGCACCTCATCCGGCTGGTTGTTCCTCCTCTTTCAGAGGAGCGCCGCGAAGAACTGACCAAGATGGTCAAGAAAATGCTGGAAGAACAGAAAATCGTTGTACGCAACATGCGCCGGGACGCCCTTGAAGAACTGAAGAAACAGGAAAAAGCCAAGGAAATATCACAGGACGATCTCAAACGCGGGGAAACCAAGTTACAAAAACTCACCGACAGTTTTGTGGGAATGATTGATACAGTAGGCGCAACCAAGGAAGCCGAACTCAGACAGGTCTAAATTCCTTTAGCTTTTCTTAAAAGGCCTCCACGGCTCGACGGCCGGGGAGGCCTTTTAATATCCCTGAGACAAAAGGTTCTTGTGAGTTTGATAGTCACTCCCGCCCGGTCATGATACAATGTACGTCAATATGCCTGAAACATCGCCTCTACCCCGCCATATCGCCATAATAATGGACGGCAACGGCCGATGGGCGACCCAGCGGGGGCTAACCCGCCTGGAAGGCCATCACGCCGGATTTAAAACCGTACACAGTGTGGTTAAATACCTAGGGGAACTAAAAATCGATTATGCGACTCTGTATGCTTTTTCTGCAGAAAACTGGAACCGCCCCAAAGAGGAAGTCAGCGGCATCTTCCGCTTGCTGAACCAGTTCATAGACAAGGAAACTGCCGATCTTCACAAGAATAACGTACGCATCCGCTGGCTCGGGCGCGAAGAGCACCTGTCGGCAGCCCTGCTGGCCAAGATGAACCGGGCCGTAAGTTTAACCGGCGGGAATACCGGCCTGACCCTGTGCCTGGCGCTTAATTACGGCGGGCAGCAGGAAATAGTGGATGCCGCGAAACGGTTGGTCGCCGATAAGATCGCTCCGGAATTGATAGACGAGAGATTATTCCAGAGTTACCTTTACACCGCCGACATGCCCGGCGTAGACCTGCTCATACGCACCGCCAACGAGTTGCGCATCTCCAATTTCCTTCTCTGGCAATCGGCTTACGCGGAATTCTACTTCACTCCGGTGTTATGGCCCGATTTCAACCGGGAGGATCTGGACCATGCGCTGGAAGCTTACAGCAGGCGCAATCGGCGTTTCGGAGGGTTATAGGATGCTGATGAAGCGGGCCGTCACCGCCGGTTTGCTGCTGGTATTTTTGATAGCCGTCCTCTGGGCAAACGGCAGAGTTCCGTGGTTTGCGATAGGCGGCGCGGTGGCCATCGTCCTGGGGCTCTATGAGTTTTACAACATGGTCTGCGCCAGCGGAAAAGGCAAACCGGTGATCTGGCTGGGGATCATTCTGGCGCTGATGTTCATTTTTCAGCCGCTGACGAACTGGGCAAATGACGGGGGCATCCTTCTCACGGCAAGCGTCATACTGCCCCTGCTATGGGTGATGCTCAGGAAAAACCGTGAAGGTGCCTGTTCCAGTTGGTCGTTCACCCTGGCAGGCATCCTGTACCTGGGATGGATACCCAGCCGTTATGTCGCCCTGATCCAACTGCCGCACGGGCGGGACTGGGTCATACTGGCGCTCTTCTCTACGTTTGCCTGCGACACATCAGCTTATTTCGTCGGCCGCGCATTCGGGCGGCATAAAATGGCCCCCGCAATCAGCCCGGCCAAGACCTGGGAGGGAGCGGCCGGTGGGCTGGCAGGGGCCGTCATCGTCGGGCTTTGCGTCGCCGGGATTTTTAAATTGCCCATCGACACGCTGCAAACTTTGCTGTTAACCGCGGCGATCAGCATTTTCGCCCAGACTGGGGACCTGGTAGAATCCCTCTTCAAGCGCAATATGGGGGCCAAAGACTCCGGCACTGTACTCCCGGGGCACGGCGGCGTGCTGGACCGCATCGACGGCGTTGTCTTTGCCGGCCTTGTCGTCTATTATTACGTTATATGGCTGGCCTGACACAAAATCTGGCGGTTCTCGGTTCCACTGGTTCCATCGGTTGCCAGGCCCTCGAAATAGTGCGCGCTTTTCCTGAACGCCTCCGCGTGGTCGGGCTGGCTGCGGGTAATAATTTCAAGCGTTTCTCGGAACAGATACTGGAATTCAAACCCCGTTTTATCTATTTTCAGGGAGACGTTTCCCGTCTGCCCGGCGGCAACCATGAATTCATGGGGCTCGAGGAGATGGCCGCCCACACGGATATCGATACCGTGATAGCGGCATCTTCCGGTTCTTCGGGCCTGATGCCGCTTCTTTCGGCCATAAAAGCGGGTAAAATAATCGCCCTGGCCAATAAAGAAGCCCTTGTGACTGCCGGTGAAATCGTGATGCCGCTGGCGCGCAGGCACCATGCCGAATTGAGGCCGGTAGACAGCGAGCACAGCGCGATATGGCAGTGCCTCAAAGGGGAAACCGGGGGCATTTCGCGTATCATCATCACAGCCTCGGGGGGGCCATTCCGCGGTTATACGCGGGCGGAATTGGGCGGGGTAACCGCTGAACAGGCTCTCAGACACCCCTCATGGAAGATGGGCCGCAAGATTACTATCGATTCCGCTACCCTCATGAACAAGGGGCTGGAGGTCATCGAAGCCCACTGGTTATTCAACACGCCTTTCGAAAATATCGAAGTGCTTGTGCATCCCCAGAGCATCATCCATTCCATGGTCAGATTCACCGACGGCGCCGTGAAAGCGCAGTTGGGAGCCACCGACATGCGCCTTCCCATCCAGTATGCCTTGAGCTACCCCGAAAGGTGGGGCAACGAGGGCCTTCCCGTGGTGGATTTCAGCCGCACGACCCGCCTGGATTTCGATAAACCGGATTATGAAAAGTTCCCCTGCCTCAAGCTCGCGTTGAAAGCCGGGAAAAATGGTGGAACGTACCCCGCCGCCCTGTGCGCCGCCGACGAGGCCGCAGTCGACCTGTTCCTGGGTGGGCGCATCAAGTTCAGCGACATCGCCTTACTGGTCGAGGACGTCCTCGACAGGCATTCTAATACTGCGCATCCTGACCTCGAAAGCATCCTGCATGCGGACAGGTGGGCCAGGGAGGCCGTCGGTGACGCCGTGAAACAGGAGAGGCTCCATTGCTAGTTACCAGTGTCATCTCTTTCATCCTGGTGTTTTCGGGCATCATCCTGGCGCACGAACTGGGCCATTTCGTCACTGCCAAACTGTCCGGCGTCAAGGTAGAGGAATTCGGATTGGGGTATCCCCCGCGTATCTTCGGCGTGAAGCGCGGTGAAACAATCTATTCCCTTAACTGGCTGGTCTTCGGCGGGTTCACAAAGATGGCCGGTGAAGAAGATCCCGAAGCCCCCCGGAGCCTGGCGTCAAAAAGCCGTGCAGTGCGGGTGCTCGTGCTGAGCGCCGGTGCAATCGTGAATGCTCTCCTTCCTTTCATCCTGTTCTCGGTAGCGTATATCGTCCCCCATGCGGTTGTGACAGGCCAGGTGACCGTCCAGGAAGTAGCCTCATCGTCCCCGGCTGAAACCGCCGGCATCGTGCCGGGAGACATCATCCTCTCGGTCAACGGGCACCAGCTGCAAAACCTGGGGGACCTTTCGCGTTACATCGAGATCTACCTGGGCAGGGAAACGGCCCTTTTAATAGAAACGCCTTCTGGTACACGGGAAACCCTGACAGTCGTTCCGCGCTGGAGGCCTCCCGCCGGCCAGGGGGCCATCGGTATCTCCATGGAACTGTTAAATCCGGTTACGTCTAAAAAGGGCGAACCGTTTTTCAGGAGTATCTCGCTGGGTGTCACCGAAACATTCCAGACGATGGTGCTTTTTAAGAATTCTATATTAAGCCTGTTCGTAGGAACCAATTCCCTGCAGCTCACGGGCCCGGTCGGCATCGCGCAGCTCACCGGCGAAGCCGCACAGGCAGGCGTCAGCCCTCTGCTGGAGTTCGCCGGGTTTCTCAGCCTCAGCCTGGCTATCATGAACCTCTTGCCGCTTCCCGCGCTGGACGGCGGGCGCATAGCCTTTGTCGTGATCGAGTGGGTAAGGCGCGGCAAGCGTATTTCGCCAAAAACCGAGGGAACGGTCCACCTCGTAGGTTTTCTCCTGCTTATAGGCCTCTCCCTGATCGTGACATACCAGGATATCCTCCGCATTGCTGGGGGAGGTTAAGATGTTCCCGAGAAGGGTCTCTAAACCCATAAAAATCGGGCGGGTCGCAGTTGGGGGCGGGGCGCCGGTCAGCGTCCAGTCAATGACGAAAACCGACACCCGCGACGCCGATTCGACCATCCGTCAGATAAAGGAACTCGAAGGATTCGGTTGTGAAATAATCCGCGTGGCCGTTCCGGACGCTCAGGCGGCAGAGGCGCTTTCAACCATAAAAAAAGGTATCTCCATCCCGCTCATCGCCGATATCCACTTCGATTATCGTCTGGCGCTTCTTGCGCTTGAAGGCGGCGTAGACGGTTTACGGCTCAACCCGGGAAACATCTCCGAACCCGATAAAGTAGCCGCCGTGGTTAAAGCGGCCAAAATCCGGCAGGTCCCCATCCGCATCGGGGTGAATGCCGGCAGCCTCCCTGTTTCAGAAAACAAATTCCTCAGCCTGCCGGAACGCATGGTGGAGGCAGCCATGCACCATATCCGTCTCCTTGAGGACCTGGATTTTGACCTTATCAAGGTTTCACTCAAAGCGTTCGACGTCCCGACTACCATTGAAGCCTATTCGAAGATCGCCGTAAAAATCCCGTACCCGCTTCATCTGGGCATCACTGAAGCGGGTACGCCCCGCACGGGCATCATAAGAAGCGCGGCGGGCATCGGGGCACTGCTCTGGATGGGGATCGGCGATACCATCCGGGTCTCGCTCACGACGCAATCCAGGGATGAGGTGACTGCCGGGTTCGAGATATTGAAAAGCATGAATCTCAGGGAACGAGGGCCCGTGCTTGTGAGCTGTCCGACCTGCGGGCGTTGCGAGGTGGATGTGATAAAGCTTGCCTCAGAGGTAGAAGCCCGGATGCAAAAGATGGACAAGCCCATCCGGGTGGCCGTTATGGGGTGCGTGGTCAACGGCCCGGGGGAAGCCCGGGATGCCGATATCGGGGTCGCCTGCGGCAAAGGCAAAGCCGTACTCTTTAAAAAAGGGGTGCAGGTGGCCGTCATAGATGAAGCCGACATCCTGGATACGTTGATGCGGGAGATAGAGGGGATGGAAGTATGAGCGCTCAGTCGCTTGATTACGTTATTATTTTCGGGCAGGGGATAATCATCACTCTGCTGGGTTACAACTTCGTCACCCAGGGCCGCAACCTTCTTCAGCCTGAAGCGCGGGTCAAGTCAGGCTCACAGATGATATATATGGGGTTGGCGCTGGTCGGGGTCGGATCTATTATAAGCTTGCTCTCCCTGGTGCTCGTCGTCCTCAAACGCTAGGGTTTGCGTCGGTCTGAATTGAGGTTACCGATATGAAAAGGTTCGTTCCGGCGATTTCTGCACTCGCCGGTTTTCTGTTAATAGCGTTTTTCATCCTGTGGGCTTTCAGCCTGCATGGGACGCTCGGCCTTTTCAGGGTGAACGGCCAGTTCCATTCCCTGTTCCTCTACGCAGGGGGTTTCGGCTTACTGTTGCTTCTGGGCTCAATTCTATATTTTGCAATTAAAACGAAGCTGCAAACGTCAAGCATCAAGTGGCTTGCGGCCATTCTCCTGCTTTTGTCGGTGCCCGGCATACTCGGGCCCCCACTCGCATTCCTTTATGCCGACGGAACTTTTTCCGGAAGTCTCGGCGCTACTCCTCCGCAACTTTTGATCGCCGACGGGAGCGGTAAAAATGGTATCCCGGACCTGGCCGTCACGTTCAACAGTGTTTCCCCTGAAAAAGACACCCTTACATGGGGGACCCCCGATAAAATGATAACCGACACCGAAAACGCTGCGCAAACAGGCCATGTCTTTATGCTCCGGGACCTTGAACCTTCGACCTCTTACAGCTACAGCATCAACAGCGGTAACCCTTATACTTTCACAACCCCGGCCGCCGGCGACGAACTGCATTTCGCGATGGGCAGCGATGCCCACTTCGGGGCAGGTGACAACCGCCCGGACCTCACGGCAAAGATGCTCGGAGAAATCGCGAAAAAGGCAAACGGCTTCGACCTCTTTCTGAGCGCCGGGGACCTCGTTGACCGCGGGTTCAGCGCCGGCCAGTGGGGCGAGGCGTTCAGGGCTTTCTCAGCGGCTTCTTCCGTGATTCCAACCCGCTTCGCAGTTGGCAACCACGACACGCTATTTTCCGGGCTCAGCCGGTATGAAAGATATGCCTACCCCGCAGAAATAGTTGTTCAAACCGGTTCCCGGCTGTGGGACAGGATCGATGTCGGCAAAGTGCATTTCCTGGTCCTCGACATCGAATGGAGCGCCGAAAGCTATACCTCAGCACAAGCCAGCTGGCTGGAAGCCCAGTTGAAAGACATCCCCTCGGATGATTGGAAAATCGTAGTGAGCCACGGATTCTATTATTCTTCAGGTTCCGTGGTTGACGGCTGGGAATGGTACGACAACCACGAGACTATCTCTGCCCTGTCCCCCCTGTTTGAAAAATACGGGGTGAATCTTGTTTTGTCGGGCCATAACCACCAGATGGAGTGGCTGCAGCATAACGGGGTTTCCTATGCCATCTGCGGGGCTTTCGGGGGCCTGCCCGACGTCGCCCGCACCTATACTTCACCCGCCAGTCTCTGGTACCTGAACGGGGCCGATGGTTTTCTGGATGTTACGATAAAGGGCGACACATGCACGGTTACATTCAGGGACCCGGGTAATGCGGCGATAAAAACTTTCAGCATTTCCCGTTAGGAGCGGACTGATTCGATTTAATCGGTATCTTTGGTCCAGACGACTCCGCCGCGGCAGAATGCCGGGCATTTGATCTTGCCCGTTCCGCTGCACTGTTTGCATTTACGCATGTTCCACTGCGATTCGATTTCTTTTTTCCCGTGGCAAAAATCGCATTCGATAGTGCCCTGCCCGTGGCAGACTAAACATTCTTCCTGGTGCATCTTATATTCCTTGTAGCGGATTTAAATTACACGGATACTCCCGGGTTTTTCGATAAACTCGGACAATCATATCAGAAAAGCTGACTCAAAGCCCGGGCCCTATGCCAAAATAATATACGGCAGGGACTTGGGTCCCTGCCGTATATGTTGCCCGAAAAAACTGGCGTTTGTTATTTGCTGTGTGCTGTTTCCCAGATCGTGATGATCTTTGCCGCCTGGTCCGCAGTGATCTTCTTGGCAGTGACGGCCTTGTCCAGGAAGGCTTTCAGTTTGGTTTCGTCTTTAACGCCGAGAACCCGCTGGAGTATCTTGGCCTTTGCAAACTGGACGTGATGTGCCGACCAAAACGCTTCAATCTTCGCCGCCTGTTCAGTCGTAAGCTTGCCGGCGGCTTCACCCTTGGCGATCAGGGCTTCAAGCTTGGCCTGGTCCTGGATGCTCAATATCCGTTTCAGCAATTGGCCTTTTCCTACCTGTTGCGTGACTGTAGTGGTAGCCGGCGGGCCATCGGCTGCGGCGACGGGTATGATACCGAAAAGTAAAACGGCCGACAGGATAAGTCCGCCCGCGATAACGATTATTTTCTTTTTCATTTTTCCGTCCTCCTGGTTACCACTATACCCGCCGATCATTGCCTCCATATTATCTCTTTGTAAATTATATGTAAAATAACATTTCTTCCGCCGCGGGAATCTGCGCAGCGCTGATTCGTCACGCTCGAATCTGTAACATCATTGGGGCAGCCGCATTGAAAGCCACGAGCATCTAAGCGTATGATTTACATGGTCATTTCAGCAAGATGAAAATTGTAATGTCATATGTTAAAAGAGGGGAGCCGTCAATTGAAAAATGCTATCCCTAATCCCGCTCTTTTGTTTTTTCTGGCAGCATTTCTAGTGTTTTTTCCGGCAGGCTGCAGGAACCATCGTACGCCGCCTTTGGTACCGGACGGCCCGGTATTTCCTGTTGGCAGGGGGCCCCTTGCCATTTGCTCGGACGGGACCAATATATGGGTTGCCAACTCCGACGGCGGATCAGTTTCGGAACTCCGGGGCGCGGACGGCGCGACAATCGGAACGTATCCAGTAGGAAATGGCCCCACTGCGATTTGTTTCGACGGTGAAAATATCTGGGTAGCCAACGGTGACGATGATACGGTCACCGAACTTCGCGGAAACAGCGGGGCTGTCCTCGGAACGTATGTCGTCGGAACCGGCCCGAGCGCGATATGTGCAGACAGAACGCATATCTGGGTAGCCAACGCCGACGATAACGATGTGATGGAACTGGATAAAACGAATGGTAAACTCATAGGGACTTTCATGGTAGGAACAGGCCCCCTGGCGATTTGCTTCGACGGGGCCAACCTGTGGGTAGCGAACTCGGACGACGACAGCATCACCGAGCTTAATACCGCAGACGGCACGTCTTTGGGCACCTTCGCAGCCGAGAGCGCCCCGGACGCAATCTGTTTTGACGGGACGAATATCTGGGTCGCCAACAGTTCAGCTGACACCGTGCACGAGCGCAGGGCTTCCGATGGAGGCCTTGTGGGCACTTTCGGCGTCGGTAATTTCCCCGACGCCCTCTGCCAGGGTAACGGAAGTATATGGTCCGCCAACCTGATGGGCGATGACGTGACAAGATTGATTTCAGCAGTCAATTCGCCTGCGAAACTAGTCAGCGGAAGCGGCCCCAGCGGGTGTGTCTACCTGGCGGGAAGCGTGTGGGTCTGTAACTATTTTGACGATAATGTTACAAGGCTGAACGCACAATAATATTCATCCGTTGATATAAAAAGCGCCGGCCCGTTTTTGTGCGGAAATCCCTGGCAGGATACCTCCGGTCAGTGGCGCAAATCCCCGCGTTATGGTTTAATTCTTAACGGAATTGGGCACACCGGGAAGGAATTTGAATAATATGCGTATTTCTCAGTTATTCGGAAAAAGATTGCGTGAAATCCCGGCGGAAGCCGATACGGACAGCCATCGCCTGCTGCTAAGGGCAGGCATGATCAGCCAGCTGGCAGCGGGCGTGTATTCCTACATGCCGCTGGCCCTTCGTTCCCTGCGCAAAATAGAAAACATCGTCCGGGACGAGATGAACAAAACGGGCGCACAGGAAGTGCTGATGCCCACCCTCCAACCGATCGAACTGTGGCAGAAATCGGGCCGCGACCTGGCGATGGGGCAAACCCTTTTTCACCTTGCCGACCGCAAAGACCGCAACCTGGTGCTCGGGCCGACTCATGAAGAAGTCGTCACCGACCTGGCAGGCCGTAACGTGCAGAGCTATCGCGACCTTCCTTTTACCCTGTACCAGATCCAGACCAAGATGCGTGATGAACCGCGCCCGAGGGGCGGGCTCATCCGGGTGCGCGAATTCACCATGAAAGATGCATACAGCTTCGACGCTGATGAAGCGGGGTTGGACGTGACCTACAAGAAGATGGTGCAGGCTTACAAGAATATATACCGCAGGTGCGGCCTGCCCGCGATGATAATCGAGGCGGACAGCGGTGCCATCGGCGGCAAGGACTCGCAGGAATTCATGGCGGTCACCGATATCGGTGAAGACGAGATCATCATATGTGATGCCTGCGGGCTGGGCGCCAACGTCGAGAAGGCCGTCAGTGTAAAAGCCGGGGCTGAAAACGGGCCCCCGATGGATATCGAGGAGATCGAAACCCCGGGCAAGGAAAGCATAGACGACCTGGCTGTCTTTCTTAAGGTCAAGACCGCCCAGACACTGAAAGCGGTCTTTTACACAGCGGACGGAGATCTAATTTTTACAGTTATCCGGGGCGACCTCGAGGTCAACGAGATCAAATTGAAAAAGGTATTGCATGCCGTCGACCTCAGGCTGGCGACGGACCAGGAGGTCAAAGCCAAAGGCATCGTTCCCGGTTCTGCTTCACCCGTCGGCATGCTTGGGGTCAGGGTCATAGCCGACATTTCGGTAACATCCGGAACCAACTTTGTGGCCGGGGCCAACAAGCAGGGGCGCCACCTTAAAAACGTCAATTATCCCCGCGACTTCAAAACAGAAATTGTGGCCGATATTTCCAAAGCCAAAGCAGGTGATGCCTGCGCGGTCTGCGGGAGCGCGTTGCGGACCGTACGCGGTATGGAGATAGGCCACGTCTTCAAGTTAGGCACTTCTATCAGTGATAAATTAGGCGCCTGTTTCGTCGACGAGAACGGGGCTTCCCACCCGATCATCATGGGCTGTTACGGGATCGGCATCGGGCGCCTCATGGCAGCCGTTATCGAACTGAACCATGACGATAAAGGCATCATCTGGCCCCCGGCTATCGCTCCCTACCAGGTCTATCTCTGCCCTCTCTATATGGACAATGCCGAGGTTGTAAAACAGGCGGACGGTCTTTATGAAACGTTGACCGGGATGGGCATCGAAGTGCTTTACGATGACCGCGCCGAATCCCCGGGTGTGAAATTCAACGATGCTGACCTTTTGGGCATCCCGGTCCGCATCACCGTCAGCCCCCGCTCGCTGGAAAAAGGCAGCGTCGAGGTAAAACTCCGCAGTGAAAAGAAACCCGAGCTTGTAGCCCTGGGTGACGCGATCGGCAGGGTAAAAACCCTGCTGGGATAAAACCCGGTTGATAATAAAAAAGGCCCTGCTGCGCAGGGCCTTTTTTATTCCGTATCGTGATTAAATCTCAAAGACCGAGAGTAAAACGAATCCCTCGGGCTTCAGGATGTCTTCGAAATATTTTACAGCGTGTTCCTTGAGATAAGCGTTGACGAATTTGTCGGGCGATCTTTCTCCCCCTTTCGCCATTTCCAGGCGGAAGAGTTTCGGCGCAGACTCGTCCCATTCCCGGGCAACAGTCACCGCGCTGCGCAGCATGTGAAGCATCTCGGAAGAGTGCTCGACCGATGTGCCCCCGTTGTTCGCCCATATTATTTTAGACGGTTGCCATGCTCCGCCCGGTGAATCGGCCTTTTCGATAATTACATCTGGACAGAGGATGCCGTGCAGCCTGATCTGCAAACGGCCCTTATCTAAAAGGATAGTTTTTCTCATTTGTTGCCTCGACGCGGGGATCGGCCTGATGCGAGATTTAACTTCTGAGTGTAGCGCCCAGTTCGTCAGCCAATTTCTTCAGTATGGCACTCAAAACTTTGTCCACCTCGGTGTCCGTAAGGGTGTGGTCGGCGGACTGAAAAGTCAACGAATATGCCAGGGATTTATTCCCGGCTGCCACCTGTTTGCCGGAGTACACGTCGAAGAGCACGGCTTTCTTTACGAGTGAAAACCCGTTAATAATCCTGACTATCTGGCTGTGGCTGGTTCCCTCCCCGACTATCACCGCGAGGTCCCTCATGACCGCCGGGAACTTGGGCAGGGGTTCGTAATGCATAGTTCCCGTGGCGAGGGGAAGCAGGACATCTGCGTTTATCTCGAAAAGGCAGGTATTATCGGGCAGATCGAAAGCCTGGGTCACCCTGGGGTGAAGTTGGCCCAGTACCCCCATCTGGAACTTGTTTTCCGCAATTACCGCCGCCTGCCGTCCAAGCCTTAAACCGGGGTCCTGGCTTTCAACAAAGTTGACGCCCACCCCGAGAGCGGCCATCAGGCCCTCGACTGCGCCCTTGGTGTCGAAGAAATCGACGGGTTCTTTGCGTCCCCGCCACACTTTTTCACTTCCGGTGCTCGTCAGCACTCCGCACAGCATTTCCGGCTCGACAGGCAGGTCACCCGGCTTCGGCAGGTAAACATGCCCGGTCTCGAAAAGGAATATCGCTCCTTCCTCGCGCCGGATGTTGGCCGCCAGGGCGGCAAGCACGTTACCCCGCAGGCTGGTTCGCAGGCATTCCTGCTCGCTGCTCATGGGATGTTCGATATGGAGCGGCTCCGGCGAAAGAGGGCTGTTCATGCCCTTTTCGAGGGTCGGGCGGTCGGTGAGCGCGTAGGTGATGACCTCCTGGAATCCGAAACCGGCCAGGACCTGCCGCATGTTCAGGCGCAAACCCAGCATGGGGTTCGGCTCCTGGTGCGGGATCGCCCCGGAGAGGAGGGTGTCGGGGATGCTCTGGTAACCCATGACACGGGCTATATCTTCGATGAAATCGGCGTTGAGCCGAAGGTCGCTCCGCCAGTAGGGCGGGATAACTTCGAAAGAATTCTCTGAAACCCGGGCCACCTTGCAGCCCAGGGAAACGAGCGTCTTTTCGATTTGAGCCGGCGGAACATCCAGTCCGAGGATCCGCTTGACCTCGGAAGTCGTGAGCAAAACAGCAGCGGCATCTTTCCGGCCCGGATAGCGGTCGATGAGCCCTTCGGCAGCTTTGCCGCCGCATACTTCTATCATCAACTGCACTGCCCGGCGCAATGCCGGCAGCGCCAGCTCCGCCCTGATCGACCTCTCGAACCTGGCGCTGGCTTCGCTGGGCATTTTGAGGCGCACCTGGGTGTTATGAACACTGGAGGGCTTGAAGTTAGCGGATTCTATCAATACTGCCGTTGTGCCCTGCGTCACTTCGCTGGTGGCTCCTCCCATTACCCCGGCGATGGCGATCGGCCGGTCCGGGTCGGCGATAATCAGGGTTTCGGCAGTCAGCTTGCGCTCGACCCCGTCCAGGGTCGTCATCGTCTCTCCGTCGTTGGCGAGGCGCACGATGATTTTTGAGCGGCTGATGTGGTCATAGTCGAAAGCATGCAAAGGCTGCCCGAACTCAAGCATGACGAAGTTAGTTATGTCCACCACGTTGTTGATGGAGCGGACGCCGGACGCGGTCAGCGCATCTTTCAGCCAGCGGGGAGATTCGCCGATCTTGACTCCGGTTACAATCCCCGCACAGTAACGGGGGCACAACTGGGCGTCGGTGATCTCTACGGAGATGCTTTCGTCGATCGACCGGCCTGCGGGGATAAAATCCAGGTTAGGCTCTCTTACAGCCGCGCCTGTAAGGGCCGCCGTTTCATGGGCTATACCCAGAACGGAGAGCATATCCGGGCGATTCGGCGTAACCTCGAGGTCGAAAATAACGTCGCCCATGTAATCCGCCAGCCTGGCGCCAAGCGGCGCATCGGGCGGGAGAACCAGGATGCCCTCGTGGCTCCTGGACAACCCGAGTTCCATTTCCGAACAAACCATCCCTTCGGATAGGACCCCGCGTATCTTGGATGGTTTAAGCTTGATCTTCTCGCCGGTATGCCCGTCTAGGAGGTTGGCTCCGGCGCGGGCGAATGCGATCTTGTCTCCGATAACCAGGTTGGGGGCGCCGCAAACCACGGTGACGTTTTCTGCGCCGAGATTCACCGTCGCAAGGCGCAGGCGGTCGGCGTTGGGATGAGGTTCGATCACCGCGATCTGCCCCACGAAAACATTGTCCCACCCGCCGATTACTTCGACATGGGCGACTTCGGTGCCCGCCGCAGTGATAAGTTTGGCCAGGTCTGACGGGGGCAGGCTGATGTCAACGTATTGCCGCAGCCATTTAAGCGAGCATTTCATTTAAAATTGCCTCAGGAAGCGCAGGTCGTTCCCATAAAACAGGCGGATGTCTTCGACTCCGGCGCGCAGGAGAGGTATGCGCTCGATGCCCATGCCGAAAGCAAACCCGGAATATTTTTTAGAATCGATACCCACGCCTTCCAGCACGTTCGGATGCACCATGCCCGCGCCCAGCACCTCGATCCAGCCGCTTCCGCCGCACAACCGGCAGCCGTCGCCGCGGCAAACGCCGCATTCGACGGCCATTTCGGCGCCGGGTTCGACATACGGGAAGAAGTCGCAACGGAAGCGGACCCTGCGGTCCGTTCCGAAAAAGCGCCGCGCGAATTCATGCAGAGTCCCCTTGAGGTCAGCCATACTGATGCCTTCGTCCACAGCGAGTCCTTCGATCTGGCTGAACATGGAGAGGTGCGTCGCGTCCGTAGCTTCATAACGGTGCACTATGCCCGGGACTACGATCCGGATGGGCGGCCTGTTCTTTTCCATCGTCCTGACCTGCATCGGAGAGGTATGCGTCCGGAGGAGCATCTTCCAACCCGCGTCATTTGGCGGGGCATCGAGCCAGAATGTATCGGTCGCCGCACGCGCCGGGTGCTCCTTGGGCATGTTGAGCATATCGAAATTGTAATAATCCCATTCCACTTCGGGCCCTTCCAGGACCTGGAAACCCATCGCGGTGAAGATGGAACTGATCTCACCCAGCGCCTGGCATACGGGATGCAGGTGCCCCCGGGGGAAAGGGCGCCCCGGAAGGGAAATGTCTATGGTATCTTTTGCATCGGCGGATGAAGCCGCGCGGGCCAGCAGCGTTTCTTCGGCTATTTTGAAAGCGGCATCAAGTTCAATCTTGAGGGTATTGCTGAGAGCGCCGACTTCTTTGCGTTCTTCGATAGAAAGTCCCGCTAGGCTGCGTAAAATCTCGGTCAACTGGCTTTTCTTGCCGAGATAACGCACCCGCCAGGCTTCGAGCGAAGCACCATCGCCGCCTGCGGCGAGTTCGCCCAGGGCCTTCGCTTTTAACTCTTCAAGTTGCGTTTTGATGTCCATATTGATCTGAATAAGGATTATAGGTTATGCAGATTGGGTGGTCAAACTTACTTCCCGTGCAGGTGGTCCACAGCCCATTGGACCTGGTCTACTGAAGGTTCGAGCGCAAAATCCGGCGTGATGCCGGTGCCTTCTATGAGGTGCCCGTTGGGGGTCAGCCACCTGGCGATAGTGAGATAGATCGCCGAACCGTCCGGAAGAACGAAGAATTGGTCGACGCTGCCCTTGCCATAGGTCACCGAACCGGCTACCGCAGCCTTGCCGTAATCCTGAAGGCAGCCGGTCAGCACTTCGCTCGCGCTGGCGCTGTTTTCATTCACAAGGACAACCACCGGGAGTTCCGTGGTCTGGGCCTGCTTCGTGGCTTTCACGGTCTCTTCTGATCCGTCATTGTAACGCACGGTCAGGATCGTCCCCTTGGTGACAAAACGGCTTGCGACGTCTACTACTGTCGCTTCAGGGCCTCCCGGATTGTCCCGCAGGTCGAGGATTATGCCCTTGGCCCCGTCGGACACCATCTGCTGAAACACGGTCGCCAGTTCGTCGTTGGTCGTGTCGCTGAACTCGGTTATCTGGATATCGGCTATGTCGCCGATCATCTGCAAAGAAACGCTCGGGGTTTTGATATCGGCGCGCGTGATTGTGAGCAGGACGCTGGTGGTTTCACCCTCGTGTTGGACCAGCATGGTCAGCTGGGTGCCGGCGGCGCCCTGCACTTTGGCCACGAGGTCCTCGACGGTCATTCCCGAAGTCGAAACGCCGTTTACTTCGATGATAACATCGCCCGGTTTAAGGCCCGAGGCCTCGGCAGGCGACCCTGGATTGACAGACACCGTCGTGATGTTGCCGTCGACGATGCTGACTGACGAACCTATACCGCCATATTGCCCGGACAGGCTGTTCTGCAGCTGTTGATACATCTGGGCATCGAAATATGCAGAGTGCGGGTCATTCAGTTTGTCCATGAACGCCTGGATAGCGGCCTGGGACAATGCCGCGGAATCCACCAGCGAGGGGTCAACATATTCCTGGTGCAGGATCTTCCAGGCGTCCTCGATACTGGCCAGATTCTTGTCGGCAGACTGCGAGGCTGCCCCGTAGGTATAGCCTACGAATAGCGCCATCAGGATAACAAGCGCGGAAATGAACCCCAACCATATTCTTCGGGCGCTTGAAGGCATAACAAAACTCCTAGAGCGTGTTCCAACGCGGAAACTTATATCAGTGTACCAGTACACCGGACTTCAAACAAAGCCGGCGCTTCTTGACGCCGCTGCCGGGCGGTCGTAGACTGAAACATCTCCATTTTGTACCCGGAGCGTGGCTGATGCCTGAGATGCTTATCCGGCAGTATTCCGCCGACAATGAAAATGCGATAATCGAGCTGTGGCAGCGCTGTGGCCTGACGCGTCCCTGGAACGACCCCCGCAAGGACATCGCGCGCAAGCTAAAGGTTAATCCTGAGTTATTTCTGGTCGGCTTCGTGAACGGAAAGGTTGCCGCCAGCGCCGTGGCGGGATACGAAGGGCACCGCGGTTGGGTGAATTACCTGGCGGTTGACCCGGATTTTCAGCGGAAGGGTTTGGGGAGGCAGATGATGCAAAACGTCGAGCAGGCGCTGGCCCGAATGGGTTGTCCCAAAGTCAACATCCAGGTGAGGACAGGGAACCTGAATGCCATCGAGTTTTATAAAAACCTCGGTTACAAGATTGACGAGACTGTCAGCATGGGGAAACGGCTCGAAGAAGACATCTAGCTGTATCAGGGGAAATCCATCCTGGGAAAGTGCATGGACAAAACGGCGACCGGATCAGCCATGCAATCTTTCCATCGCTCCCCAATTATTACCGCCATCATCAATGATTTAGGCTTCTCCAGCTTCCGTCCGCTTAAATGTGGCAGAGACATTGGAAATTTCCGCTCGGCAGGAAACAGCTTTCAGTTTTCTAACTCATGGTCAAATCGTGATATGTCGCACTTCGTTAAAATTCTATCCACTTCTACAATGACTCATGGAAACATGCTGATTCCGCCTCATTATCTATTGTCACGCTCATTTTTCCATGTTACAATTCCCAGCAAAAATATTGAAAAAGAGTTATGGATAGGCAAGGAGATGTGAATGTCACACAAGGGCGACAGAAACAAAAAGCTTGACACTCTATCGCGACGGGATTTTTTAAAAAAAGCGGGGGTCGTTTTAGGCGGTGCAACTTTCATTTCGTTGCCTTTTGCTGCCGCCTGTGGGAATATTTCTAAAATTTTCACCAGTTCAAATGCAACTCTTCCTTCCGTTACAACAACCAAACCTTCAACAAACAACCCTCAGACTTCGTTGACTCCCGTTTCCTCCAGCCCCGCCACTTCCTTCACATTTCCAACTGCGACTTCGATACCCAATCTTTTCGATTTGTCTTTGACTGCCTCGTCATCGTCTGGCAAGCCGGCGAATGTAAGCGGGTACACAGTATCCGATCGTATGTTTATAGATTGGCATCTGGCTGACCAGACCCGGTGGTTCCGCTGGGGCCGTAAAAGCAGCGGTACCGTTAGATTGCTCTGGCAAGTTTCTATGATGCCATTTGATAACAGCACAGTGACTGCCTTAAATCCGCCGGGTCTGGTCGCGAGCGGTGTTCTGGAATCACGCTCGTCTGAATTCAGCGTCAACTTCGCCAAATTCTTGCCGGGGTCTAACCTTGTGAAGGCCAATTTATCCAACGCTTCTTTTTACACTGTTGTGAAACAAAATTCTTATATGCCGTCATGGTCGGCCTTCAACGTACCGAGTTCCCGCGGCGTATTGACTCTAAACACAGCGATATCCAGCCGCATCTCCAGTGTAAGCAATTTGAACTCCGGCAAGGTCTCCCTTCTTAAAAATTACAACAGCACACTTGGGAATCCATCGTCAATCCAAACGCCCGATTTCAGCAAGCCGGTTGTAGTTTCAGATGCAAATCAATCCGCTTTGAAATCGGTTCTCGAAGCTACCGGCACGGTGAAACAATATAATTACTATATAAGGGTCGTTGCTTTGGATGCCAGCGACAACCCTGTCGGGACGCCCTCGAACACGATTGTAGCCTTATGCGGCGACCCGATTTTCGAGAAAGATATCAGCGTGTTGCCCCAAATGCTGAGGGCACAGCTTTTTGGCACTGGGGATTTTCAGTATTCTGCCATTTTCAATCTGGACTGGACCACCGGGGCTGCCCTCAACAAGAAGTTTATAGCCCCGTTTACGGATACCAAGGACTATGGGTACACATATTTTCAGGTGACCGCGGAGAACGTAGATCCGAATAGGCTCTCCGCGCTACATCCGCCGGGATTGGCAGCGACGGTTATTAGCTCGGAACTGGGAAATGACAACCTTGGCGCTAAAGGTGTAATCGCACAGATAGATTTCCGTAATTTTGCTCCGGCCGCGGATGCCAAGAACCCTGTTCAGATACGCTATTTTGTACGCGCCATACATGTTTATTCGGACACGGCTAACCCGGGGTACGCTCGCCTGGTTTTTTCACCCCCTGCGATCGTAAATTATGGCGACCCCAAAGCCATCGCTTACCAGAATCCCTACCTTGTCAATGTTGACATCGGGAGCCCTTCGGTAAGATTCGTCACATATTCTCCCCCTTATTTCGGAGACAACCCCAGTGATCACGTTATCGTGACCCAGGTTCCGGGCGCTCCTTTCGATTGGCTGAAGGTTGGGGAGCAGCGCACCGTCAGCGGCTTGAGGGACTGGCTTCTGGATCAAAACCGGAACAAAGACAATAGCGTCTTGAACATGCTCATACAGGGGTTCAACGGGCTTTTCGGCGGGATTGCCAAGTTGATCAACTCGGTCAGCCAGGCATGGTCCCAAATACAGTCCGCTGTCGTAGCCGGGCTCGCCAGCGTAGGGATTCCCCCTGTGATCGGCGGGATGTTGTTGAACGCGGCGCTCATGGCAGCCGGCGTGCCGCCAACCCTCCCTAATTTTGACGATTTGAGCAACATGGCATCCGGCGAGCTGGCTGATATGCTTGTTGAACAATCGGGTGGTATCGTACCGAGCGATGTAGCTAAAGCGGCCGTCAATCAAGTGGTCGATCAGGCGAAAAAAGTAGCTGCCTCCACCATCGCCGGGCTCAACGGCGACTTAAGCGTTCTAAATGGATGCTTGAAACCCGATACGAGTTATGTGTGGAAACCTGCCATCATTTCACTGGAACTATACAATCCGCTCAAGACCCAGATCCCCTCGGGTAATTTCCTGCTCCGGTTTGTCGAGTCTACCGACTTTAGCGTCACTCCCACTTCGAAAAGTTATTTTTATCCTCAAACTGTTTCTTACCCCCCTGTCCCTGCGGGACAAAAAGTTTCACTCGCCATTCCCCTGGATGAAGCCTGCTACAAAGTTATCGGCGGAGGTGAAAAACATTTCCCGGAGGATTATTCCGGAGGAACGGACGACACAACGTGGAACAAACTTATATTGGGGCATAAGCAGCTGTCGGCGCTGGTCACCGATATCCAGCCGAATATCCCCGACCCCGGTGATTTCGAAAAAGAATTGGGCATGGGAGGGATAGTTTTCATACATCTGAATATACTTCCCAGTGTTTTGAATGTCCGCCGGGATTTAAGCGGCATAAAAACCGCATGGGCGTCGGGTTCTGACGACCGTTTCCCCGGGATGGTATACGTCTCGACGACGGGCAGCGATACAGGGACCGGGTCTTATTATCATCCGTATAAAACCCTCGATAAAGCCTTCTCTGTTTCTGTAAGCAACGATGCCATTCTGCTTGAACCGGGGACTTATCAGGCTAGCAACCTGAGCGTTACCAACCCTGGCCAATCTATCGGGGGTATCGCTCCCGGCGTAATCATCAAGGCTGGCACCGGTGTGGATTATTGCTTCAACGTCGGCAGCAAGGCCAACGATTTTACCATTAGAGGGATAGAGTTAGACGGCGGGTTATCGATAAACGGCGTCTCGGCAGTAAAACTCGAGGATTTGCGGATACTCAACCCACGAAGTGTGGGTTTACAGATGAACAACTGCCAAAATGCGGCAATAACCCGCTGCGAAGTAGGTAAAAGCGGGACAACGTCCGCCAACCCCACCCTTGGGGTCAACCTGAACAATTGCTACGCATTTTCCATGACGGACTGCAGCATTCACAACATCACTAACGGAACCGGCCTTCAAATCAGCGGCGGTTCGCTGGGATCGGTCAAAAACAGCGTGGTTAGTTTTTGCCTGACGGGGATCTCTTTGGGTGGTACCGGTAATACCGTGGACAACTGCTTCATCCATGATACCGACCTCTCCGGGGTAACATTTGTCGGAAGTACCAATTGTTCCTTAACCCGTTGCACTTTGAAGGACACTGCCATTGATGAGTTGTACGGATTCGCTCCCCTTTATTTTGACTTCGGCACCGGTGCCCCAAATAGTGTCACATTGGTACAATCCCAGAATTTGGGATATTTTCCTCAAGTGTACTACGCTCAGTATTGCGTCTTTTCGGAAAAGGGCCACAACAATGATATCGCTATGGTGAATGCCAGCAGCGATTTAACAAAAGTGGGGATCAGCAAAAATCAGCAACCATACATCTCTGATAATATATACTACTCCGCGTTGGGGAAAGTACGCATGGTTGACCTCCGAAATAACAAGTATTATCAATTCACCCCCGCGGCGACCATGCCGCCCGGGATTAACTCTTTCGCCTGGGCCGATATTGCCATCGACCGAAATTCCAAGGAACTTGATCCCAAAATCGATATTCTGGGGCATTCGGCGGTACCGGATTGTCTGGGCGAGGGGGTGCAATAGGGCTTGGTCAAAAAGCCATAATGTGTCGGCATGTCGATGACTGCCTGATTTTAGAAAATACCCTCCCGGGTCTGCTCGGTGAGTGGATGTGGTTCACAAAGAAGTGGCCAAGTAAACCTGTAAGCCGAGTTCTGTATCCGCCCGAAGGCGGACGACGACCATCTATCTAGCCCTCCCATTACTGGGAGGGTCGTGCGACCAACCCGGGGAAAGGCCGGGCACCAGGATCCCCCTATTTGGTCTTGCTCCGGATGGGGTTTGCCCGGCCGGCCGGTCACCCGGCGCGCCGGTGAGCTCTTACCTCGCCATTTCACCCTTGCCCGCCGAAGCGGGCGGTTTGTTTCTGTGGCACTATGCCGTAGGGTCACCCCTCCTGGACGTTATCCAGCATCCTGCCCGGTGGAGCTCGGACTTTCCTCCCAGAAATAAATCAGGGCGGTCGTCCGGTTTACTTGGCCGTATATACTCTATCGGAGGGGGTGGTTTATGTCAACAATTGTCGAAATAACTATTTGCAAATATGCCGCGGAGGGCCCGTGATCAAACATGCTTCCACATACGCCTGCTGACGGTCTTGTAACCCATTTTCTCGTAAAAAGCAGTGGCTCCCCGGTTGAAATCCCATACATTCAGATCGATGGCTTCGATGCGGCGTTCCGCAGCCCAGTCCTCCGCTGCCGCCAGCAACGCCGTGCCGGCGCCGCTCCGGTAAAACCTTCTCGCCACGCAGAGGTAGCTTATCTTGACGAAACGCCGCGGGCGCAGCATTGAGCCAACCTCGGGTTCTTTTATTTTCAAAAGGATATATCCGAGAACCTCCGTTCCCCTTTCTGCGACCATAAGGACTGCATGTTCATCCGCCATAGCGGAATCAAACTCCTTTACCCTTTCCTCATGGGACATGGTCCTGAAGAAATCAGGAACTCCTTCGACATGCTGCTTCTCGAGTTCAATGAAGATACTGAGCATGTCCGGGTAATCAGATTGTGTAGCGCGCCTGGATTTGATGGCAGGAGCCCCGGGTGGTTTTCTCCGTTGTTTGGGGGAATCCAGCGCCTGGTTGGCCAGCCTGTCGGCTTCCGAATTCTTTTCGCGCGGGATGTGATGTACTTTGAACGAAGTGAACCCGCGGCACAATTGCTGTGTTTTTAGATAAAGAGGGGTTAATGATGCGTTTTTTACTTTATATTCGCCTGAGAGCTGGCGTACCACGAGTTCCGAGTCAGAGCAGATTTCGACTCCGGTTGCCCCGATGTCCCGCGCTTTTTCCAGCCCGGCTATCATCGCGCGGTATTCGGCCTGGTTGTTAGTCGCTTTCCCAAGGCAAAGAGATATGGTTTCGAGGATTTGCCCGATTTCATCCTGGATAACGACCCCAATAGCGGCCGGCCCGGGGTTTCCGCGTGAGGCGCCATCGGTGAATATAACGACTTTCTTAGGAGCCATTTTTACTCGAAATACAGTATCCTGCTGCAGCTGGAGCACTGGGCCATTTTCCCGCTGCGGGCTTTTTGCAGTTCCGCGCTCGAGAGCGATATCCGGCAGCGCCCGCAGGTGCCCTTATCGATCTTAGCCACTGCGATACCGCGGCGGGTCTTTATCTCTGCGTAAAAGTTTAATTCTTCAGGAGGTATCGCTAAAATTATCTTCTTGCGGCCTTCTTTTAACTGAGCCAGTTTGACGGTAAGTTCTTCTATCTGCAGGTGCAGGCTCTTGTGTTCCGCGCCCAGACGGCTCTCCAGCGATTTCAGGTCATCCTCGAATTTCTTTATACGTTTCTGGGTGTCTTCGATCTTTTCCATATATCCCATGGCTGTTTCTTCCAGGGGGTCGCGCTGTTTTTTGAGGGATTCCAGCTCCTGTTGAAGGCTGCCCAACTCCTTGGGGTTACGGACGCGCCCGCTGTAAAGGGACTCGTTGGCGACCGTCATCTTCCCGGTGATATCCGAGATAGACCAATCGTTTTCTTTTTGCAGTTTCAAGAGGGCATCGAGTTCTGATTGGGATTTGGCCAGCAGCGCTTTCGCACGGCGTAATTCTTCATTCTCGTTGAGTTTAGCTGTCGCCAGGGCTGATAGTTTATCTGTGGATTCTATTTCGAGGTCACAATCCTGTAGCTGGTTCAGTTGACGGACGCTCATAAAACTATTTTAGCCTTCGTGATATCGAATAGCAACGGAGGTTGGCGCCGCCTGGCGGAATAAAGGCCTAACTTATTTATGAAACTCGTCCGCGCGCGCCAGGTTGTAGCAATCCAGGCACATGATCTCGCAGGACATGGCTGTCCCTTTCGCAGGGACAGTGATATAACGCGGGGCCCACCCCCCCGAGGTGCCCGCTCCGCGGTTTTCGAATACGAGGCGGTTGGTGCAGCGGGAATATATATGGCCGTGGGAAACACGGCGGCATTCACACTGGCCTCCGGCTTTCTCCCATGCCTGTAAAACGGATATTTCGGGGATTGCCATATCTTCCCTATAATTATGACAGCAATAAACGTGATAAAGCAACATCCGGGCTATTGACACCCCAATTTTTTGAGATTAAAATAGCTGCGTTTTCCCGGGATACAAGATGAGCTGCTCCGGAGTGTCAGGAAAACGGCACCCGCCAGCAGGCAAGCAACCAGGTCTCCGCACGCAGATCCTAAACCGGTGAAGCAAGGATAAGAATGGACAGTCCGCTCAAGCTAAAATTGAATGACGACCTGAAGCAGGCGATGAGGGCAGGAGACAGCCTGCGCTGTTCCGTCATACGCATGGTGCTGTCGGCCTTGAAATACAAGGAAGGAGCCAAGGTGCAGGCAATCCTGGCTTCGATGAATTTCACCGAAGTCGCCAGGCAGGCCGAACTCCACGGTACCCCGATGCCCCCGGGCTTCGACCATGCCGAGATCGCCAAGCAGGTCACGATCACCGACGACGATATCCGCGGCGTGATCGCCCGGGAGATAAAACAACGTAAGGAAAGCGTCGAGGCCTACACACAGGCGAAGCGCCCGGACCTGGCAGCGAAGGAAGATGCCGAGATGGCCATCCTGAAAGCCTATCTCCCGGAACAAATGAACAGGGAAGAGATCGTCACCCTTGTTCGCAAAATTATCGCCGAAACCGGCGCGCAGGGGCCCAGGGACAAAAACAAAGTCATGCCCAAACTCATGCCCCTGGTCAAAGGCAAAGCAGACGGCCAGGAAGTGAATGCCGTCGTTACCGAACTGCTCGGCTCATAAAACCACCTTCGGTTAAAAAAGGGGGATATTCCAGCCTCTCCCTTTTTTTGCAAATCAGAGTTCGATGGAATCCCACGGCAACTTCTCATCCTCGCTCCAGTCCTCGATGATGTAGCGGGGGGAGTCCACGCCGGTTTTATTAACGGCCCTGCGCCAGGCGGCCAGCGAAACTTTTTCCATGTCCGCTAAAACCGGAGCCATGTCTTCACCCCCCCGCGACAGGGCAGCCTGGATCTGGCTCCACTCCGGGCTCTCGGCCTTGACGTCGATCCCCTCCCCGCGAAGGGAATCTTTGAGAAGGTTGATCCTCCGTTCCAGCGCAGGCAGGCCCGCCATACCCATGAGTTGGAATGATGTTCCTGCCTTAGGAACAAACGGAGCCAGGTTGAGTGTGAGCCGGCAGCCTTTTTGGCCTTTGTCGAGCAGTGCCTGTGATTTCAGCGCCAGGGCAACTATCCCTTCAACGTCCTCGTCCGTTTCTGTGGGCAGGCCGATCATGAAATAGAGTTTGAGCTGCTTGAAAGGCCTTTCCGCGACCTTTGCCACCGCTTGCATTATGTCCTCTTCGGTGAAGTCTTTGCGAATGACTGCCCGCAGGCGTTCCGAGCCTGCCTCTGGTGCCAGCGACAGGCTGTGGGTGCCACCCAGCAGCATCAGGTCAAGCACCCGGGGCGCAAGTTTTTTCAGTCTGAGCGAACTGAGGGAAAATCCGGCGCCCATGTCCGCCAGACCTGAAAGCAGCTGCTCTATCTGCGGATGGTCGGTAACCACAGGGCCGACCAGCCCGATACGCCTCCTGAAGCGCAGCCCTTCCCGGGCCTGTTCGAGGAGTGAATCCAGTGGATGAAAACGCAAGGGGGAAAAGGCGCAGCTCACCAGGCAAAACTTGCAGCGGCCGCTGCATCCGCGCTCGACCTCGATCATGAATAGCTCGCCCATTTCTGTGTCGTGCGTTAGTACGGCGGAGTGGACCGGGGACCCGGCCAGCTTCGGCTGCCATTGCCGTTTGATTTTACGCCCCAGGGTGTAGCCGGGGACCCAGACGCCGGGCACATCCGAAAGAAGCTTGAATTTTTCGGTACGGGCATTGTCCGAAACCAGTATCGGGATCAGTGCCGGCAGGATTACCTCAGCCTCCCCGACGCAAAAAACATCGATGAACGGCAAAATGGGGGCGGGATTGGCGGTGATGCACGGGCCTCCCGCGATGATGATGGGATGGGTTTCATCGCGCTCGCGGGAATAAAGCGGGACCCCGGACGCCCTCAGGATGGGCGCCAGGTTAAGGTAATCCAATTCGTAGGAAAAAGACAGTGCGAGGCAGGCATAATCCATCATGGGGCGCGAAGATTCCAGGCTTAAAAACGGGGACCCGTCATTCTCCCAGAAAACCCGTTCGCAGACTGTGTCGTTCCGTCCGTTCAACAGCCCGTAGATGTACTGTATGCCCAGGTTAGACATGCCGACGAAGTAGCTGTTCGGATATATAAGCGCAAAAGGGTAGCGCCCGCCCCAGTCCTTGATGATCGTGCCCTCTTCGCCCCCGAGCCTCCCCCCGCTGAAATAATCGGCGCGGCTCTGGGTAGAGAAGGATTTAACTTTTTTTGCGCACATCTGCTTTTGATATTACAGCATGACAGGCGCGCGCACAATAAAGGGCCCCTCTTGCGGAGGGGCCCTTTTGCTCAAAACGAACCGAAAACACTTAAGCTTCGAATCTTGAGTCGTTCCAGGAGCTGGCGCGGGGTTCGACGACAGGCTCGATGCGTGTATTTTCCACAGGCATGCTGTGAGGTTCCGAACGTGGCTCTACCTGAGAGTTGGGCCGGCGTTCTATCCGCACTGTTCCGCGTATCTGGGGGGCATGCGAAGGCGGATTCGAGCCGGGCGGCGGAGGGCCTTTCCAGCAGCCTCGCAGGATGCGCCCGTCGAGAGCGATAACGCGGTCTGCCACGTCCCTGAGCTGCCGCGAGGTGCGCTCCTGACCGAACAACGCGACTTCGACGTGCTTGCCGTTGTCCTTGACCGCCTGGATGGCCCCGACGTAATCGTTGTCTCCGGCCACGAGGATGGCTACGTCGTAGTTGTTCTTGAACGCATGCGTGATCATGTCCGTGGCGAGCTGCACGTCCACGCCTTTTTCGAAAGGCGGGCTGCTCGGCCACTGGCTGGTGTAAACCAGCCTTCCCAGCCGCAGTTCGGTGTAAGGGATGGCCGCCACGCTTTTGAAGAACTTGTCCTGGTCTTTGAAACGCTCAGGCTCTTCCAGTTTGCCCACGAGGGCGTTGTAATAATACATGCGAACCAGGCGGCGCTTCTCAAGGATCTTTTCGTTGAAGCACGCCAAGTCTATGTCGGTACGTTTGAAATAGGCCTTGAGCGAATGGTACATGTTGGAGCCGTCGATGAATATCATTACCCTTTCGTTTCTGTCGATGTCCTTTTACCTCCTTTCTTTGAGATTTATACCGGATCGATCAGCACTTGGTATACCCGCAGCTCGGGCACTTCAGGCAGCCTTCCTGGTATGCCAGGACGCTTGCGCACTCAGGGCATTGCCCCGCCACGTTCTTCACCAGGCCGAAATCCTGGGTTGCCCCTCCGTCAGCAGCCTCTTTGCCCGGGACAAGCCCTGCATGGCGTTCAAGGACCCCCGAGATGGCATCGGCGCATGAGAGTATGGACTTGCCGTTCTCCCAGGCTATCGAGGGACAGCGTATGCCTTTCAATTGCTTGACCAGGGAGGCCACATCGATACCTGAACGGAGCCCAAGCGATATGAGGCGGCAAGTGGATTCAAGCTGGGCCGCGGCGCAGCCGCCTGACTTGCCGAGATGGGAAAAGACTTCGCATATCCCGTGTTCGTCGGAGTTCACCGTGACATAGATATAGCCGCAGCCTGTGGTTACACGCTCTGTAAAGCCGGATGTGACCTTGGCCCGGCGGCGCGGGGCCAGGACCGAAGACTTGGCTTCTTCTTTCTTCTCTTTGGGGGCGTCCTTGCCGGTCGTGAACACCTGCCCTTCACGGCTGCCGTCGCGGTAGATCGTGATGCCTTTCAAACGCTGTTCGTAGGCCATCATGTAGACATTGCCCACGTCGGCAGGAGTCGCATCTTTCGAGAAATTGACCGTCTTGGAAACGGCATTGTCCGTGTGGTGCTGGAAGGCCGACTGCATACGGACGTGCCACTTGACCTCGATATCGTGCGCGGTCACAAAAACACGTCTAACGGCTTCGGGGACGCTTTCGATGTCCTTAAGGTGCCCGCCGTCGGCGAGTTTCTGCATGAGTTCATCGGAATAGAAACCGCCGCTTTTCGCTGCATCCTCGAAGTACGGATTGACCTCGATGAACTTGGCGCCGTCCAGGATGTTGCGCACGAAGCTTAGTGCGAAAACGGGTTCGACTCCGCCCGAGCAGTTGGCGATGATGGAAAGGGTCCCGGTCGGGGCGATAGTGGTGCAGGACGCATTACGCATCGGGGGCGCCCCGGGGCGATCATAGACGCTGCCTTCAAAAGCCGGGAAAACTCCTCTTTCCGCTCCCAGTTCGGCCGAAGTTTTATGAGCGGTATCGTTGATGACACGCATGACGTCTTCGGCGGTTTTAAGGGCCTCCTCGGAGTTATAAGGGACGCCCAGGCGCAGCAGCATGTCCGCAAATCCCATCAGCCCGAGACCGATTTTGCGCGTGCGGCGCGTCATTTCATCAATAGCAGGCAAAGGGAAGCGGTTGACGTCGATCACGTTGTCCAGGAAACGCACAGCCAGCTTCACGGTTTCCTGCAGTTTCTTATAATCTATCTCCGGTTTGCCGTCTTCTTTCAGCATGCGGGACATGTTGATAGAACCAAGGTTGCATGATTCGTAAGGCAGGAGCGGCTGTTCTCCGCAGGGATTGGTGCTTTCTATGCGTCCCAGCTTCGGGGTCGGGTTGTCCTCGTTGATGCGGTCTATGAAGATGATGCCGGGGTCGCCTGTCTTCCAGGCCAGCTCAACCATCTTGTCGAACACGGCTTTAGCGTTGAGTTTGCCGGCGAGTTCTTTGGTCCGGGGATTGACCAGGTCGTAATCTTTCCCGGCCCTGACGGCGTCCATGAATTCCGTGGTGACGGCGACCGATATATTGAAATTGGTAAAAGAGCACATATCTTCCTTGGAAGTGATGAAGTGCATGATGTCCGGATGCGTCACGCTGAGGATGGCCATGTTTGCCCCGCGGCGGGTGCCGCCCTGCTTGATAACGTCAGTAGCCACATCAAAAGCCCGCATGAATGATACAGGGCCGCTGGCAACGCCGCCGGTAGTCCCTACCCTGTCAGTCTCGGGGCGCAGCCGGGTAAATGAGAAACCGGTCCCGCCGCCGCTCTTGTGTATCAGGGCGGTATTTTTTACAGCCTCGAATATGGACTCCATCGAGTCTTCGATAGGAAGCACGAAACACGCCGACAATTGGCCCAGGTCGCGTCCGGCGTTCATCAAAGTCGGAGAGTTGGGAAGAAACTCCAGGCTGGTCATAAGGGAATAGAACCTGTCTTCCCAGGCTTTAATATCCGCCTTGGGATCATGCTTTGATTCAGCCGAAGCGATGGTATGCGCCACCCGGCGGAACATCTCCTCGGGGGTCTCTATAACTTTGCCCTGTTTGTCCTTTTTCAGATAGCGCTTTTCAAGAACGCGAAGGGCATTTTCACTCAGTTTGGCGGGGACGTCGCCTGTTTTGGTCTTGGCCGGCATGGCGGTCATCTCCTTTTTGGAACGTGATTTTGATTCTGTAATGGGTTTGATTTGAGGCATATCTTTGATTTCCGGCCGCCCGGATTCGACTACGATTTGAGGCTCTTTGACTTGCCCTGCGGGCGCCTCGATCGGAGCCTGGTCGTATTGTATGTCGGAAGGCTTTTCAACAGATAGAAATTCCTTCACCATGGCCAGGATATCTGATTCCGAAGCCGGCTGAAGGGGTTGTTTGATATTTTTGGGAACGAAATCTTCCATGCCGGGCAGGACGGGCGGCCGCTCCATGCGCCCGATAACCTGGGTGGTGATTTTATCTATGCGGTCCCGATCAGAGATTCCCATCGAGGCTGCTGCGTTGTAGATCGCCCGCGCTATCTGGGTCCTGTTGATCTGGTCGCCCGCTCCCGTTTTAATATCGCCCTGTTTACTCATAATGACCCCTGAACGGTTTATACGCCTTGAACTAGGAATTAATGGGCAACGTTAGCTGGGCTTCTGAAGGAGATTGATAGCTCAATAAAGTATCAACCTCATTCTTGAGATCGGTGATATCCGTGAAATCGCGGTAAACGCTGGCGAAACGTATATATGCGATGTAATCGAGTTTCCTGAGATGGTTCATCACCATGTCGCCGATGTGGGAACTCGGGATTTCGGGCTTGCCCATCTGCACAAGCTCAGCCTCGATTTCGTCGGCCACAGCCTCTATCGCACCGGCATTCAAAGGCCTCTTCTCGCAGGCTTTGCGCAAGCCTGTGAGCAGCTTTTCCTTATTGAATTCCTCGTGGCGCCCGTCCTTCTTGATAACATACAGGCTGACGGGTTGAAGGCGTTCGTAGGTCGTGAAGCGTTCCTGGCAATTGATACACTCTCGCCGCCGCCTGACACCATCGGTTGTGTCGCGGGAATCGACGACTTTCGAGTCTTCACTGCTGCAATAAGGGCACTTCATAACATAACTACTATATATGGGGTTAATAAAGATAGGCTACCACAATAGATAGTGGGAGTCAATACATTTAGGAGTGGTTTTAGTTGTTTTTTTACAGTGAATTTCCGCCCCTTCCAGAGCCAGCCCGCCTAGGCTAAGAGCATATTGTGCCCCATCGCATGTTAATCCACGGGCGCAGAGCCCCAGATTGTCATCACTCTCGTACCTGCGTTGTCATTGATTATATGAAAGGGCTGCAAAACCCCCTAAAATATCTTTAGCCAAAAAACACTGAAGGAGGAATTGCAGCCATGAAATATTATATAGGATGCGACGCCCACAAGAAATACTCCGTCTTCTCTGTCGTAAACGA